>JBIOUX010000159.1:0-14680 GCA_044867425.1 Acidimicrobiia bacterium
CATGTCCACGCCGATCTCGGCGATGATGACCTCGGCGGCCCGTTTGCCCACCGCGGGGATGGTGTCGAGCCGGTCCCGCTCGTCGGCGAAGGGTTCCATGAGCACATCGACACGGGCGTCGAGACGGGCGATGGTGGCGTCGAGGGCGTCGAGGCGGCCCAGGAGCTCGGCACACAGGGCGGCGTGGTGGTCGTTGAACCGGCCCACCAGCGACCGGCGCAACTCGGGAAGCTTCCAGCGCAGCTTGGCCTTGGCCATCTGGGCGAGGACCTCGGGGTCGCGTTCCCCGGCGATGAGCGCTCCGATCATGGCCCGCCCCGATGCCCCCAGCGCGTCGGTAGCCACCGACGCCAGCTTGATGCCGGCGTCTTCGAGCACCTTGTGGACCCGCAGCGTCTCCCGGGCTCGCTCCTGAACCACCCGGGCCCGGTAGCGGGTCACGTCCCGCAGCTCCCGGATGGGCTTGGGAGGCACGAAACTGCCCGCCAGCAGGCCGTGCTCCAACAGCTCCGCCAGCCACTCCGAGTCCTTCACGTCAGTCTTGCGGCCCGGCACCCGCTGCACATGCGCCGGGTTGACCAACAACAACTCGAAGCCGGCTTCCTCGAGCACCCACCACACCGGCTTCCAGAACACCCCGGTGGCCTCCATGGCCACCTGGGTTACCCCCTCGGCCTGCAGCCAGGCCGCCAACGCCCCCAGGTCATCGGCGAAGGTCTGGAAGGTGCGGACCTGCGCCTGGCGGACCCGGCCCCGCCCCGGGGTGCGCACACACGCCGTCACCGTCTTCTTATGCACATCCAACCCTCCACAACGGTCCACGATCACGTCCATGGCCTAACCTCCTTGATCGCTGACAAGCAGCGCCGCCCGGCGGAGCCCCTCACCTCTCCAGAAGGTGAGACACGTGCTCGAAGCGACACTCGCGGGTACCAGGAGGCTCCAGCGTCATGGTGTGACTCGGGCTATCCGAGGAGCGCCAATCCAGTCCGACGTCTCCGGGCGGCGCGGCCCAGTCTCAACCAGCCCGCCGCACCGCGCTCACCCACCCGCCGGTTTTCATCCCCATGGATGGCCGTCTCCCGGCCATGCGCCTGCGTGTGACAAGAACCCGGGGATCAGCCCGGCTCAGAACCCGGGCGCCATCCCCAGGCGGCCACCAGCAGGGGATATTGCCAGGTGAAGCCCCGGGTCTCACACAGGACGACCATCTCGTCGAGCTCGGCCTCGGTCACCGTGCCCCGGGCCAGCAGGCCGTCCCGGACGCTCTCGAAGTTGAGGGGCCACCACACGGAGGCGGCCGTCCCGGGCACGCCGACCATCGACCGGCCCTCGGCGCCCACCCGCTCCAGGCCGGCCTCGGCCAGGACGGCGGGCAGATGCCGCCCGAACCACGGGGTGTAGCCGTTGGCCTCCATCAGCTCGCGCAGGGCGGAGCACACCTTTTCGAACACCTTGGCCCCGGGCCCGGGCCGAGCGGCGAGCGAGCCCCAGTCGAAGTCCTCCAGCATGACCACACCGCCCGGGGCCAGCGCCCGCACCAGGCGCTTGAGGGCGAGGTCCCGATCGGGCAGGTGCTCGAGCAGGAGCCGGGCGTGGATCAGGTCGAAGGCGTCCTCCTCGAGGTCGTCGGCCACCACGTCGTGGCAGAGCACCTCGGCGCAGGTGAACTCGCCGGCCAGGTCATCGAGGAAGCCGGTCTTCACGTCGGTGGCCACCACCCGGCCGCCCTCACCCACCCGCCGGCACAGCCACCGGGCCACGGAGCCCGCCCCCGCCCCGACCTCCAGGCAGCGCCACCCGGGGCCGACACCGAGGGCGGCGAGGTGCCGGATGGTGCCGGGGTCGAAGAGCTCCTCCAGCGCCGCCAGCCGGCCCCGCTCGCCCTCCCAGGAATGATCGAAGACGTAGCGCCCCACGGCCTAGGCGGGACAGGTGGGCACGTACGATCCCTCGGGCAGCTGGCCTTTGGCCACTTCCAGGGCGGTGCGGAACGGCGCCTTCGACCGGTAGAGCGGGCAGGACCCCTCGTCGTCGGCGCAGGGCTCCATGTCCAGGGCGTCCACCCGGTTCCCGGCGTCGTCGTAGAACCCGATGGTGAGGGCGAACTTCACCCCTGACATGGTGAAGGCCCGCTGGTCGGAGGTGGAGTCGAAGGGGAAGAGCATCCCGTCGTACTCCCCCAGGCTGTCGCGGCCCCGCAGGCCCTGGCTCATCTTCTGGGGGGTGTCGGCCACCTGGATCCGCAGGCAGCGCACGCCGACGGCGATGTTCCGCTCCTCCCAGGTCATCTCCTCGCCGCCCGACTTGTTGGCCTGGAGGAGTGCCGGCAGGGCGGCCACGGGCAGGATCACCACGAATAGCGCCGCCGCGCCCCCCGCCAACCGGACCCACGTCCGCCGCCCCGGACCGTCCTGCATCCTCCCGTCCATACCCACCACGGTACCTCTCGACGCCGGACGCCCTCAGGCGGGGCAGGGCGCTCCGAGGGGGCCGTCGGGCAGTTGTCCCTGCCCGACCTGGAGGGCGGTCCGGAACGGCCCCTTGGTCGACCCGTAGGTCGGGCAGTCGGTGGAGCCCTCGGGGCAGGGCAGCATGTCCTGGGCATCGACCCGGTTGCCGGCGTCGTCGTAGAAGCCGACGGTGAGGGGGATGCGCAGGTCCACGGAGGTGAAGGCCCGGTCTCCCATGGCCGCGAACTCGAAGAGCATCCCGTTGTAGACCCCCAGGCTCTCCCGGTTCTTCAGCCCCTGTCCCTTCTGCGCGTCGGTGGCCGCCACCTGCACCCGCAGGCAGCGGTCGCCCACCATGACGCGGCGCTCCTCGAACGTCACCCCGGGGGTGGCGCTGCCCTCGGTGGCGAAACTCGGATCGGCGGGACGGTTGGCCCCCAGGGCCAGGATCAGGAGCATGACGCCGACCACGACCAGCCCGACGAACCAGGGTTGGAACACCTTTGCCAGCCCGACGACCAGGTCGCTGGTCCGGGCCCGGGGCTCCTCCACCGGTCCGCCGGGAACGGTCACGCGCTGGCCGCTCGGTACAGCCCGGTGACCGTCACCTCGGCCACCTCCGACACCTCGTTGACGGGCGCGGCGGACGGGTCGGGGAAGCGGTAGCTCTCGGCCTCCGTCGGGTACCGGCCGGCCCGCACGTCCTCGGCGTAGCGGGCCACGGCGGCGGTGGCCTCCTCGGCCAGCGAGGCGTAGCGGCGGACGAACTTGGGGGCCCGGCCGTGCGTCAGGCCGAGCAGGTCGTGGAAGACGAGCACCTGGCCGTCGCAGGAGGGGCCGGCTCCGATGCCGATGGTCGGCACCGGCACGGCCTCGGTGACCATGGAGGCGACGGCGTCGGGGACGCACTCCAACACGATGGAGAAGCATCCCACGCCGGCCAGCGCCAGAGCGTCATCCTGCAGCGCCCGGGCCGCGTCGAACTCCTTGGCCTGCACCTTGTAGCCCCCCAGAGCATGGATGGACTGGGGGGTCAGACCGAGGTGGCCCATCACCGGGATCTCGGCGTCGAGGATGGCGGCGATGGCGTCGAGCCGCTTGCGCCCGCCCTCCAGCTTGACCGCACCCGCCCCCGCCCGGACCAGGGCGGCGGCGTTGCGGACGGTCTCCTCCCGGGAGACGTGGAAGCTCATCCAGGGCATGTCGGCCACCACCAGCGCCCCGGGGCGGGCCCGGGCCACGGCCGCGGTGTGGTGCACCATGTCGTCGACGGTGACGGAGAGGGTGTCCTCGTAACCGAGGACGACCATCCCGACGCTGTCGCCGACGAGGATCACGTCCACCCCGGCGTCGTCGGCGATGCGGGCCGAGGGAGCGTCGTAGGCGGTGACCATCACGAGGCGCGAGCCGTCGCCTTTACGGGCGCGGATGGCAGGGGCGGCAGTGGCCATCGGGGACCTCCACCGTCCGGGGCTCGGACGGCTCCCGGCGGCAAACGAGAGTGTACCGCCGGCCCCCACTACGCTCGCATTCTGTGTTCACTGCTCTTCGCCTGGCGGCTCATCGCTGATGGAACAGGCTTGCGAGAACTGCGGCACCCCGGACGACGAGCTGGAACCGGTGCGCCGGGTCTACATGGACCCGGGCCGGCCCGGCCACGTCCAGCGGGTGGAGGACAACACTGAGCTGTGGTGCCTGTCGTGCACCTCGCTCTACCCCCACCAACCCGCCGAGACCTGACGGAACCGCTGCCGGCCGGCTCGGCGTGGGGGCGCCGGCGCCGCGGGGCGAGGCTCGGTCGGTGGTCCAGGTCGGGCGAACCCCCGGAGGCGTTCCTCACCAACGCACGTTGTTGGTCAGGAACGCCACGTGGCCGAAACGGCGCCACCTCGTCGGCCAGGATCAGACCGCGTGCTGGCGACCGAGGAGGTAGCTGCGGGTGAGGTGGTTCCAGGCACACTCGGTGCACACCTCGACCACGTAGCAGGCGAACTCGTCGCAGTCCCGGCCCAGGCGCTCCAGCTCGCCGGCGCTGGTGATGCACCGGCCGTTGGCCGCCTTCAGCGCGTCGCCGTAGACGTAGGACACGAGGCGCAGCTTGGCCTTTTCGCAGATCGGGCATTCCTGGGCAGTCTGCTCGCCCACGTGGCGGGCGGCCCGGATGAGCTCGGGATGGGCGTCGCAGACGTCGAGGCGGGTCAGCCGGCCCCGCCGCCAGTCCCGGAGGACGGCCCGGCGGGCAAGCCGGTAGTCGATCTGTCGACGCATCAGGGCCTGCGGAGCGGACGCGGAGCAGGGACTGGGTGGCTGGGGCTGGGGACCCCAGCCACGTTGCGATGAGCCGCCAGGCGAAGAGCCATGAGCACAGTCCGAGTGTACCGACGCCACCAGCGCCGCAGTGATTGACACCCGGGCGGAAGCGGGTAACGTTCCTCGATATATCGGGTCGATATATCGAGCCGACACTGACGAGGGACAACCGAATGCTGGAACTGGCCATCCTGGGGCTGCTGAAGGAATTGCCGCTCCACGGCTATGAGCTCAAGAAGCGGCTGAACGACAGCCTGGGCCATCTCTTCGGCGTCTCCTACGGCTCGCTCTACCCCGCGCTCGCCCGCCTGGAGAAGGCCGGAGCCATCGAGGCCGTGGACCCGCCGGTGGCCACCGCCGCCATCCCCGCCACCGGGTCGATCTCAGGCGAGGCGGCCGCCGCCCGCCTGCGCCGGCCCCTGCGCCGTAGCGGCAGGACCCGCAAGGCCTACCGCATCGCCTCCCGGGGCCAGGCCCTGCTGACCGAGCTGCTCTCCGCCGAGGCGCCCCCGGGTGCCGACGAGGACCGGAACTTCGCCGTCAAACTCGCCTTCTTCCGCCATCTCGAGCCCGACGCCCGCCTGCACCTGCTGCGCCGGCGCCGCGACTCCCTGGCCGGCCAGCTGGCCCGGGGCCGGGAGGCGCTGGCCGCCATCGCCTCGGGTCGGGTTCCCCGGCCCGACCGTTACACGTGCTCGCTTCTGGAGCATGAGACCTGCAGTGCCGAGCGCGACCTCGAATGGGTCGACTCGCTCATCGCCGGAGAACTCCAAGGAGGAACCCAGTGAGCCGTCCCGATCGTTCCCCGGGGACACCCCGGACCCCGGGCCCGTCGGGGACACCCCATACCCCGATCCGTGTCGCCATCGCCGGTGTCGGCAACTGCGCCAGCAGCCTGGTCCAGGGCATCGAGTACTACCGGGGAGCGGACCCGGACGAGACGGTGCCCGGCCTCATGCACGTGGAGCTGGGGGGCTACCACGTGGGCAACGTCGAGTTCGTGACCGCCTTCGACGTGGATGCCACCAAGGTGGGGGAGGATCTCGGCAAGGCCATCTTCCGGGGACAGAACAACACCGTGCGCTTCGCCGAGGTGCCCGCTCTGGGTATCCCGGTGCTGCGGGGCCCGACGCTCGACGGCTGGGGCACCTACTACCGCCGCACCTGCGACGAGTCGCCGGTGGCGCCCGTCGACGTCGCCGCCGAGCTGCGGCGGTCCGGGGCCGAGGTCCTGGTGTCCTACCTGCCGGTGGGCTCGGAGGATGCCCAGCGCCACTACGCCGAGGCCTGCCTGGACGCCGGGGTCGCCTTCATCAACTGCATCCCGGTGTTCATCGCCTCCGACCCCGCCTGGGCGGCCCGGTTCACCGAGGCCGGCGTGCCCATCATCGGCGACGACATCAAGAGCCAGGTGGGAGCGACCATCGTCCACCGCATCCTGGCCCGCCTGTTCGAGGACCGGGGCCTGGTGCTCGACCGCACCTACCAGCTCAACGTGGGCGGCAACATGGACTTCAAGAACATGCTGGAGCGGGAGCGCCTGGAGTCGAAGAAGGTGTCGAAGACCCAGGCGGTGACCAGCCAGCTGGGCAACGGCATCGAGGCCGACGACGTGCACATCGGGCCCTCCGACCATGTGGCCTGGCTGCAGGACCGCAAGTGGGCCTACATCCGCCTGGAGGGCCGGAACTTCGGCGACGTGCCGCTCAACCTGGAGATGAAGCTCGAGGTGTGGGACTCGCCCAACTCGGCCGGCGTGGTCATCGACGCCCTGCGCTGCGCCCGGATCGCCCTCGACCGGGGCATCGGCGGGCCGCTGCTCGGCCCGTCGGCCTACTTCATGAAGGCCCCGCCGGTGCAGTACACCGACGAGGAGGCCAGGAACATGGTGGAATCCTTCGCCGCCGGGGCCCCCAAGGACAGCGAGACGCTCGACCTGCGGGAGGCGTAGACCGGTCTGCGGGAGGCGTAGCCTGTCCGGCCGTGTTGGGTCGGCGGCTCGGACGGGCGCTGCTGTGGGGTCTTCTGGCCGGAGGCGGGGTGGTGATCGGGCTGGCCGCCGGGTCCTCCCTGGCCTCCACCCCCACCGACGGCCAGATGCTCACCCAGTTGGGCGGCGGCGCCGGCTGCGTCGCCGCCCTGCTCGGGCTCCTGCTGCCGATCAAGCCGAAATCCCGGGTCTGACGGTCAGTTCTTGATCACGACGTTCTTGAAGACAGCGTGGGCCTTGGTGATGGGAGCGGTCACGCAGTCGCCCTTGGTCGGGGTGACCTCGAAGTCACCGGACATGCGAGACGTCTTGAAGCTGCCTCCGAACACGCCGTTCTGAAGCGCTCCATAGGTGAACTCGCCGTCGTCGGTGATCTTCTCCCCACTCGCCAAGGTGACGGAGTGGGTGACCGTTCCCTCGCCCCCGGAAGTGCAGGTGTCCGGGTCCTTGGTGCCGTACGCGCCGGCGAATCCCCAGCTCCCCTTCTCACCCTGGCAGTCGATGGTGCCCGTCTCTCCGTCCGTCGTGAAGGTTCCCGAAGTCGGGTTGTTGGAGAGTCCGGGCGAAATGGTGAAATCGTGTTCCCCCGTACAGGTCCGTTCCGCCTGCCCGGCGACCGGGGTGGCCATCCCCGGGAGGGCCCAGGTCGCAGCTATCACGACCCCGAAGCAGGCCAGGCGTGCCCTTCGGCTCATCTCTCCCCCTTGGCATTGAGCCGGGCTGTAGTGGCCGGCTCCATGAGAAGCGTAAGGCGACGTCGACCGGACGGCCTCCGTACCAGTACGGAATAAATCGCCCCGCGGCGGCCCGGGCAGGACCCGGCCCGGCGTTGTAAGTTCGCCCCATGAGCAATGTGGAGACTTGGGATCGTGCCACCGGGCGCTATCAGGAGGAGTTCGATCCTCCCGACGGCGTCGTCCACTACGGGCCGGGGCTCCCCGACGACTCCGAACTGCGGATCGTCCCCGGCCACCTGGGGGGCAAACGGGTCCTCGAGCTCGGCTGCGGGGCCGGGCAGACGGCCGTGGCCTTCGCCCGCATGGGAGCCCGGACCATCGCCGTGGACTCCTCGGCCGAGATGCTGGCTGCCGCCCGGCGCCGGGCCGAATGGGCCACGGTCGGGATCGACTTCCATCTCGGGGACCTGAGCGAACTGGCCTTCGTGCCGGCGGAGTCGATCGATCTCGTCTTCTGCGGCGCCACCATCGACTACGTCGAGGATCTCGGGCGGGTCCTGCGCTCGGTCCACCGCGTGCTGCGACCCCAGGGCGCCTTCGTGTTCAGCCTCGAGCATCCCGTCGCCCTCTGCCTGGAGACCACGGGACCGGGCGGTCCGGCCCTGGTCCGCAACTACGCCGACCCCGCCCCGGTCAAGGTGGAG
This sequence comes from Acidimicrobiia bacterium, assembly GCA_044867425.1. Classification (GTDB taxonomy): domain Bacteria; phylum Actinomycetota; class Acidimicrobiia; order IMCC26256; family BP-133; genus CAWBJP01. The sequence continues at coordinate 8,135 of JBIOUX010000159.1, forward strand.
CGCTACGGGGAGGCGTTCCTCGTCTACCCCCGCACCCTCTCGGAGGTGGTGGCCACCCTGGCCCGGGCCGGCTTCCGGGTCGACGCCCTGGCCGAGCCGGCGGGCGCCGACCAACCGCGGGGCGAGGGCGTCGTCTCCTTCCTCGTCCCGGCGGCAACGGTGTGGAGGACCCGCAAGGACGGGCGCTAGCCCGGTGAGCCCCACCACCCTGCCCGATGGGCTCGTGGCCGTGGTGAAGCGGGACTGCCCCACCTGCAACCTGGTGGCGCCGGTGCTGGCCGACCTGGCCGCCGGCGGCGAACCACTCACCGTCTACAGCCAGGACGACCCCGCCTTCCCGCCGGGCATGAGCGTGGTGGATGACACCGACCTCGACGTCTCGGTGGCCCTCGACCTGACCACCGTCCCCACCCTCCTGCGGGTGGAGAGCGGCGCCGAGGTGGACCGGACCGAGGGCTGGTCCCGGCCCGCCTGGGAGAAGCTCACCGGCCGCTCGCCGCTGGGGGAAGGGCTCCCCGAGCACCGCCCCGGCTGTGGCTCGCTCACCGTTGACCCCCTGGTGGCGGAGCGCCTGGCCGCCCGCTCGACCGGCCTGCATTCACGGCGCCTCGAGCTGGCGGCGGCCGAGGACGACGCCGAGGCGTTCTTCGAGCGAGGCTGGACGGACGGCCTGCCGGTGGTGCCTCCCACCCCGGCCCGGGTGCTGCGCATGCTCGAGGGCACCACCCGCTCCCCGGGAGAGGTGGTTGCCCTCGTCCCGCCCTCGTTCAACGAGTGCACCGTCGAGAAGGTGGCCATCAACGCGGTGATGGCCGGCGGACGGCCCGAGTACCTCCCGGTGGTGCTGGCGGCAGTGGAGGCCGCCTGCACCAACACGTTCAACATGCACGGCCTGCTGTGCACGACGTGGTTCGCCGGCCCGGTGATCATCGTCAACGGCCCCGTGGCGCGCCAGATCGGGATGAACTCGGGGGTCAACTGCCTGGGGCCGGGCAACCGGGCCAACGCCACCATCGGCCGGGCCCTCCAGCTCGTCGTGCGCAACGTGGGCGAGGGCCGGCCGGGCGAGATCGACCGGGCCACCCACGGGAACCCGGGGAAGTACACCTTCTGCTTCGCCGAGGACGAGGAGGGCTCGCCCTGGGAACCCCTGTCGGTGGAACGGGGCGTCCCCAAGGGGACGTCGGCCGTCACCCTCTTCGCCGGCTACGGCCCCCACGGCCTGGCCGACCAGCTCTCCCGCACCCCGGAGTCGCTGGCCCGCTCGCTGGCCTGGGCCCTGGAGGACATCTTCCATCCCAAGCTGGCCTTCTACACCGACGCCGTCCTGGTGGTGTCGCCCGAGCACGGCCGGATCTTCCGGGAGGCGGGCTGGTCCAAGGCCCGGTTGCGGGAGGAGCTGCTGACCCTGCTCACCAAGCCGGGGACGGAGATGGTGCGGGGGGCGCTGGGCTGCGCCGAGGGGATGCCGGAGTCGCTGGCCGAAGCCGACATCCCCAAGTACACGCCCGACGGGCTGTTGATCGTCCACGCCGGCGGTGGCGCCGGCCTGTTCTCCGCCGTCATCGGTGGGTGGGTGCGCGGCGAGATCGGCAGCACCCCTGTCACGCGGGAGGTAGGGACATGAGTACCGCCGACGCACGGATCTACCTGGACCCGACCGCCGAACGGGAATCCGTGTCCCGCTCGCTCGCCCCCCGGCCCGCCAGCCTGGAAGGCAAGGTCGTCGGGCTGCTCGACATCACCAAACCCCGGGGCGACGTGTTCCTCGACCGCCTGGAGGCGCTCCTCAACGAGCGGGGCCTGCGCACCCTGCGCTTCCGCAAGCCCACCTTCACCAAGGTGGCCCCCGTCGACCTCCGCCACGAGATCGCCACCAAGTGCGACGTGGTCATCGAAGCGCTGGCCGACTGAGGCAGCTGCTCGTCGTGCAGTGTGCACGACATCGTCGACCTGGAGACGCGGGGGACCCCGGGGGTGATGCTGGCCTCCTCGGAGTTCGTGGAGGCGGCCGAGGCGCAGGCCCAGGCGCTGGGACTGGCTCCCGCCCGGGTGTTCGTGGCCCATCCCATCCAGGACCGCACCGACGACGAGATGCGGGCCCTGGCCGACGCCGCCCTCGAGGAGGTGCTGGCCGCCCTGACCAGGGCTTGATTTCCGGCCCAACCCCGCCTTATCCTTTGCCTTAGGAAGCCCTAAGGTCACCGCCGAAGGGTTTCCTCACTCGGTTGCGGGGGGAGGATTCGGCGCATGTGGGTCTGCCTGTGCAAGGCCGTGAACGACCGGCAGATCCGCGCCGCCATCAACGACGGCGCCCGGAGCCCCGAGGAGATCGCCGCTCGCTGCCGGGCCACAACGGGCTGCGGCGGCTGCCTCCCCTTGGTGTGCCGGATGCTGGCCGACCATCTGGCTGCCGAGGCCTACTTCTCCGACTGCCGGTCCGAACGCGTGGCCGTGGGAGCCGCATCAGCGTAAGGGCCATCTGAGGCGGGCTTGACTAGGATTCTCCGCCCAGGGGGGCGACCGAGGGGGATCCGATGCAGTCGAGCCCGGAGATCATCGAGCTGCTCAACGATGTGTTGACCGCCGAGCTGACGGCGGTCAACCAGTACTTCGTCCACGCCAAGATGCAGGACAACTGGGGCTACAAACGCCTGGCCGAAAAGGGTCGGGAGGAATCCTTCGGCGAGATGAAACACGCCGAGCAGCTCATCGAGCGGATCCTCTACCTGGAGGGCGTCCCCAACATGCAGCGCCTCGGGACGGTCCGGGTGGGCGAGACCGTCACCGAGCAGATCACCCTGGAGCTGGAGACGGAAAAGGACGCCATCACCCGCCTGGCCAACGGCATCGAGCTGTGCCGGCGCACCGACGAGGGCAGCCGCCTCCTGCTGGAGAGCATCCTCTCCGCCGAGGAGGAGCACGCCGACTGGCTGGAGACCCAGCTGGAGCTCATCAAGCAGATCGGCGAGGGCCTCTACCTCAACACCCAGGTGCACTAGGCGCTACGTCGACGCCAGAAGCTCCTCGAGCGGGCCGGCTGAGCCGCGCCTGGCGTACCACTCGTAGCCGTAGACGGCGGCGAACGATTCCGCCGGCAGGTGCAGCACGCTTGCCGTCTCGGGGATCTGGCTGGCGTGGGCGGCCATGGCCTGGCGCTTGACGGCCAGCGCCGAGCGCACGTCGAGGACGGTGGTGATCTCCACCGTGGCCATCCCCAGATGGGTGCCGGCCAGGCCGAGCTCGCCGGTGGCCCGCTTGGCCTCCACCACCAGGTGCGTCTCCACGAAGTGGAGGTACTCCCGGTCCACGGTGGCCTCGTAGACGGTCTCGATCCCGGCAGCGGCGGCGCCGACCACCGCCGCCCGGTGGACCACCAGGTGGTCCGGATGGCCGTAGATGCCCTCAGGGTCGTAGGTCACCAGCGCCGAGGCCGACTCCTCGGTCAGGATGGCCGCCACCCGGGCGGCCACCTCGGGCTCATCGGCCCAGGCCAGCGAGTTCGCGCAGGTGTGGGCCGGATCGCCCGACAGCCCCGAGTCGTGGTAGCCGAGAAACTCGACCCGGGCCACCCCGAGGATCCCGGCGGCGTCCTCGGTCTCCCGGCGGCGGACGGCGGCCAGGTCGGCATGGCCGAATCCCGCCGCCGCCTCCCCCCACTCGCCCCCGGTGGCGATGACGACGACGACCCGCCAGCCCCTCTCGGCCAGCAGCCAGATGGTCCCCCCGGTGAAGATGGCTTCATCGTCGGGGTGGGCGTGGAAGAAGACCACCGTGCGGGCCGGCACGCCGGGATTATGGTCGCGCGCCATGCTCATTGCTCTTCGCCGGGCGGCTCATCGCCGTGCGGCCGGGGACCCCAACCCCGGCCGCCCAGTCCCGCCTTCGCCTTCGCTCCGGAGGTCCTGATGCTCGACCGCTGGCTTCAGATCGCCGCTTCCGAGGCGGGGGCGGGGGATGTCGATCCTGCGCTCCTCTCCCAGGACGCCGTCACCCTCCTGCTCAACCTCGCCCGGGATGCGGCCCACGGGGTGGCCCGGCCGGCTGCGCCCCTCGCCACCTTCGCCGCCGGCCTGGCCCTGGGCCGGACCGGCGGCGGGCTGGACGAGCTCTCGGCCGCGGTCGGGCGGGTGGTGGCGGCCGCCAACGAATGGGCCAAGACGGAAGGAGCGGGGGGCGCCGAGCCCGCCGGCTGACGCCCCGCCGCGCCCTACGCGGACCGCTCGGCGGCGAAGGCGGCCAGAGCGGTGGTGAGGGGGACGGCGGCCACCAGCCCCAGGCTTCCCACCAGGGTGCGCACGACCTCGGTGGCCACCAGCTCGCCCGTCAGCACCCCCGACAGGTCGCGATTGGAGAGGGTGAAGAGGACGAGCAGCGGCAAGGAGGCGCCGGCGTAGGCCAGGACCAGGGTGTTGACGGTGGAGGCGATGTGGTCGCGGCCGATCCGGAGGCCGGCCGAGAACAGGCGGCCGAACCCGAAGGCGGGATTGGCCTGGTGCAGCTCCCACACCGCCGAGGCCTGGGTGACGGTCACGTCGTCGAGGACCCCCAGCGAGCCGATGACGATGCCGCCCAGGAGGAGTCCCTGCAGGCTCACCTTGCCGGCGGCGGCCTGGAGGAACCCGGCCTCCTCCGAGGCCAGTCCGGAGAAGTGGGAGGCCTCGACGAAGACCCAGGCCAGGACGCCGGTGAGGAGCAGGCTGCCGAGGGTGCCGAGCACGGCCGTGGTGGTGCGGGCGCTGACGCCATGGGCCAGATAGAGGGCGACGAACATGATGGCGGCGGCGCCCACCACCGCCACCGCCACCGGGCTGCGCCCTTCCAGGATGGCCGGGAGCATGAACTTGACCAGCACGATCAGGCTGATGCCAAGACCGGCCAGGGCCATGATTCCCCGCCACCGGGCCAGCGCCACCACGGCCACGGCGAAGCACACCCCGAGCAGGATCATGGGTGTGCGCCGCTGGTAGTCGGAGAAGTAGTAGGTGGCCTCTCCGGCCCCACCCCCGACGCCGGGCACGGCCCCGACCACGATCCGGTCCCCCTCATTCAGGCGGGGTGCGCCCGGCCCCTCGCTCACCTCCAGCGGCACGGTCTCGCCCTCATCGGGGCCGCTGGTCAGATGAGCCGTGACCTCCTGGCAGACGACGTTCTGGCTGGCCTCGGTGCCTTGGCAGGGCTTGCGCTCCACGGCCGTGACCGAGGCGTCGGCCAAGGTGGCCGGCGGGCCGATGACGTCGGGGACGGGCGGGGTGGGGTCGGCAGGCCAGAGGACCACCAAGCCAGCGGCGGTGGCGGCCACGAACGGGGAGACGATGATGCCGAGCAGCAGGCGGGGTCGCGACCCTCAGCCCTCCTCGCCGGCCACGATGGCCTCGGCCAGCTCCTGGGCCCGGCTGGCCGGCGCCGGCGGGTCGCCTGCACCCTGCGGCGGGTCGCCCGCACCCTGCTCCCGGAGGGCGGCGATCTCCGCCTCGAGGTCGTTGGCGATGCGCTCGTCGTTGACGAACAGGTCGGCCGGCTCCATGGACTCGAAAGCGATGACGCCCATGTCCTCGAAGGCCCGCTGGACCTTGTCGCCCCAGAGCCCGATCCGCTTCACGGTGGGCACCACCCGGGAGAAGAGGTTCATCCGGTACATGGACATGACCTGGGCCCGCTCCACGTAGTCCACGCACTCGGCCACGTTGAGCCCGAGGTTGGTCCACACCTCCTCGCCCAGGAAGCGGTCGCGCAGCAGGTAACTGGCCTCGACCACGAACTCCTCCCGCTCCTGCCGCTCCGCCTCGGTCAGATCCTGGTAGGCGTCCTGGAGGGCGAGGAGACCGAAGGCCACGTGGCGGGCCTCGTCCTTCATCACGTAGGCGTTGATCGACCGGGTCAGCGGATGGCGGGTGAGGTCCCGGATCATGCCGAAGGCGGCCAGGGCGACGCCCTCGATCATCACCTGCATGCCCAGGTAGGTCATGTCCCAGCGGGCGTCGCTGATCGTCTGGTCGAGGAGGCCGGCGAGGTGGGGGTTGACGGGATAGGCGAGATCGACCTTCTCGTTCAGGAACCGGGAGTAGGCCTCGACGTGACGGGCCTCGTCCATGACCTGGGTGGCGGCGTAGAACTTGGAGTCGACGTCGGGGACGGTCTGGACGATCTTGGAGGCGCACACCAGGGCGCCCTGCTCGCCGTGGAGGAACTGGGAGAACAGCCAGGCGATGTAGTGGTGGCGCACGACGTCCTTGTCCTGCCGGCTCATGGACTCGAACGCGTCGGAGCCGTAGATGGGCAGGTAGAAGTCGGGGAACGCCTCCTGGTCGGCGAAGTCGAGGTCCTCCGACCAGTCGATCAGGGTGGCGGCGTTCCACTGCTTCGCCTTCCCCTTCTCGTACAAGGCGAGTAGCCGGTCCCGCCCGGAGTCGTAGTCCCAGTTGAAGGCGGTCTCGGTCTGACCGGAGACGAACCACCGGTCGGTCTCCACCGGAATCGTGTAGCGCCGCAGGCTCATGGGGCCGACGATACAGCGGTGGCGGGACCGGCTACTCGCCTTGTACG
>JBIOUX010000160.1:0-4183 GCA_044867425.1 Acidimicrobiia bacterium
TTCCCGACGGCGCCGGGAACGGCTGGATCTACCTGTTCGACATCCTGACTGCCTCCCCGCTGCCCGGGCCCGATCCCGCCTTCGCCGCGGAGATGCTCGCCCGTAACGGCCGGCTCTACGAGCAGGCCCGCGCCCTGGGCGGTGTCCGCTATCCCATCGGCTCGATCGACTTCACGCCGGCTGACTGGGCCGACCATTACGGGGAACGGTGGGTGGACTTGCAGGCACGGAAACGCTGCTTCGACCCCGACGGCATCCTCTCCCCCGGCCCGGGGATCTTCGGTTAGGGGCCGATGGCAAGGACGGGTCGTGAACCGCCGGCGAACCAACCGTCTGCCGGCGGCCACGCAGGCGGAGACCACCGGCCCCGGCGACTCGTGAACATTGCCTGTTGCGCCTTTGCGAGTTCTTCCTAAAGCTTTGCATAAGTGACGCTCTAGTGACGGAGATCCGAACTCGGCGGGGAGGACGGGCCATGAGCCGTCGTGTGAGACCCAGAGGATCGCTGCTCATCGCCCCGGTGGTCGCCACGGCCCTCCTCACCGCCGTGCCGATGGCGCCGCCGTTGCCGGCGCCGGCTGCCCACGCCGGCCTCTTCGACTCCCTGTTCGAGCAGCTGTTCGACTTCGCCACCACGGTCTCCCCGGCCAAGACCGAATTCGCCGACATCAACCCCGACAACCTCGGACCCACCACCCCGTGTCCCGCACCGTGTGTCAGTGGCCACACCGGTGGGCGCGTCCACAACCTGTCGGCGGTACCGGGGGACCCCGACACCTACTTCGCCGCCAGCGAGGTGGGCGGACTGTTCAAGTACCACCGGCCCACCAACCGGTGGCAACACCTCGATGGTCACCTGCCCACCCTCACCTGGGACGTGGCGGCCGCCCCGGGCGGCGAGACCGTCTACGCCACGTCGTTCTACGACGGACGGGTCGCCAGCCGAACGGGGTTCCAGATCTCCCGGGACGGCGGGACCACGTGGAGCGAACCCACCGGACGCGTGCCTGATCCGCCGGCGAGCTGCCAGCCGGCCCGTGCGTCCCAGCCCTCGGCGTTCGGCATCGCCCTGCGCCCCGGCAGCGACGAGGTGCTCATCGGGACGAACTGCGGCATCGCCCGCAGCACCGACGCCGGCACCAGCTGGAGCTGGTTCGACCCGGTCGAACTGGCGACTGCCATCCCGGGCCCGGTCCCCATCGACACTCCCCTCAAGCTCCCGAAGGTGCCGACCCCCGACGTCATCCCCACGGAGATCGTCGGGGCGGGCAGCGTGTGGGACGTGGTCGCCCTGCCCGGGGGCCACACCTACGCCTGCGGCGACGACGGCCTGATCTGGTCCCCGGACGGGGGGCCCACGACGTGGGAGGTCGTGCCCCGCCTCAACCTCGGGCTCCCCACCCTGGGGGATCCGACCCTCTCCAAGCCGGACCCCACCGAAGCCGATCCACCCATCCGCCACCTGTTCGGGTTCTGCTCCCTGGCCGTGTCCCCGGACGAGCCCAACGTCGTCATCGCCATGTTCGGCTTCGGCGGGGTGTTCGACGGCTTCGGCACCGACGGAGGCCGGTTCTTCGAAGGCGACGTGCTGTTCGTGGGCGACGTGGCCGTCGGCGTCGAGTGGAGCACGATTCCTCATCCCGACAGCTCGATCGGCGGTCCTAAGCGTGTCCCCTTCGCCGTCACCAACGACCGCTCGACCGTGGACCTCGCCGACGGCCAGGGCCCGCGTCCCGGTTTCGACCTGTGGTTCGGAGGGGGCAACCTCGTGCGGGTGCCGTGCGTCACGGGCCGGAAGCCCCGGTGCTCGACCGACCCGAACCAGTGGTCGCCACAGCCGGAGCTCACGTACACCGACAAGAACGGGCAGCTCCCCGTCACGACGCCTCACGGCGATTCCGGAGACGTGGCCTTCGACCCGGCCACCAGCGTCGACGCCTGCCCCACGCTGTACGCGTCCGACGGCGGCGTCTACCGGCAGCTGGAGGACCATCCCACGCTGTGCCACGAGCGCGCCAGCTTCGACTCCGCCAACGCCGGACTCCACGCCTTCCTCCCCTGGGGGGTGGGGGCGGCCAATCGTCCCGGCACCGAAGAGGACCTCGTCATGGCCACCCAGGACAACGGGGTGTACGCCACCCGCAACGCCGGCGCCCCCAAGGGGGCCCTGGTCTGGAAGCACACCGACGCCGGGCCGGACGGCTTCGACGTCGTCATCGACGACAGCCGCATCGTCGAGGTCGACAACGGTTCACTCCTGACGGCCGACCTCGACTTCCAGAACGTCGCGTCTGTCGTCCCCTTCGGGCTCTACAGCCGGGTCGGGAGCCTCTGGGGGGCGCGGGAGTCGATCGCCGGTGCCGGCAACAACCGCTACATGATCGCCAGCCGCGGCTTCGGTGGCGGAGACGGCATCACGGACCTGAATCCCGATCCGGTCCTCGAGGACAAGCCGATCCTCCCCGCCGTTCCCCGGGGGGTGCTGGACTCGCACGACATCTCCGCTCCCTGGTTCACGCCGGGCCCGGCCGGCAGCGTCCCGGCCTATACGGGCCCATCGCTCCTGGGGGGCGTGCCATGGCCGGAAAAGGCCAAGCCGCCGTGTCACATCCAGGTGGCGAGAGGCCCCGAAGGACCGCAGCCCTTCGTTCTGGCGGGGATTTGTGATTACGCCAGCCCCGACGAGCTGTGGACGTTCATCGGACGCAAATGGGTCCAGTTGCACCCGCCGGTGGGACTCGGATTCCACATGATCGGAGTCGACCGCAAGAACCGCGACCGCCTGTACGCCGCCACCCTGGACCCCGCGTCCCAGGCCGACGTCAAATGCTGCGGGACCTCGCGGATGATCCGCTCCACCAACGGCGGATTCACCTGGGAGTTCGACGACGAGCTCACGGAGCTGATGCACGGCCGGGGAGCGTTGGCGGCAACCTCCCAGGACCCGGGCGACGGCGTGCTCCCCGCCCCTCAGCCGGTGATGGTGGCCTACGACCCCCGGGACGGCGACGTGATCGTCGCCGGGAGCCGGGAGGCGGGGCTGTTCCTGTCCAGCGACGCCGGGGAATCGTGGGCCATCCTGAGCGATCCGTTCACGCCGGGCACCTCGGGAACTCCGCATCTCCCCCGGCCGTTCTTCGCCCACTTCGAGCACCGGCAGTCGACCCGGGTCGACGACAGCGCCGGCGAAGGGATCTTCGGCTTCATCGCTCGGCTCATCCGACAGATCTTCGATGGGCCCCTGGCGCCGGCGAGTCAGGTGACGACCCGCCATCTCTACCTCGGGACCATGGGCCGGGGGGTGTGGCGCGTCGACTTGGTCGAGGCCGACGTGCTCATCGCCCTCCTCTTCATCGGGCGGCCCGGGGGGCCGGGGTCCGAGGTGCAGTACGCCGTCGAGGTGGCCAACGACGGCCCCGGCGTGGCGCACCACGTCGAGATGGAGAACACCGTGCCTCCGGGCACGACGTTCCAATCCGTTGATTCCCCTCCCGGCTGGTCCTGCACCCCACCCGCCCCGCCGGATCAGCTGCTGCGCTGCCAGAAGCGGGAGATGGCGCCGGCGGAGCATGCCCATTTCTTCGTGACGACCACGGTGGATCCCGCCACGCCGAGCGGGGCGCTGTTGTCGGGCACGGCGAGGGTCGTGTCGGCCGCGGTGGACCCCGATCCCTCCGACAACGCCGACAGCGAGAGCACCGCGGTCGGTGTGGCCAACCCGACCGGCGACCCCGGTGGCCCCGCACCCGGAAGCGGAGCGCCCGGCGGGGAATGGACCGAGAGCCCGCTGGGCCCGCCTGCCGCCACCGACCCCTACGCCGCGGGCATCAACGAGCCGGGCACGTTCCACCCCAACGCCAAGGGCTACGAGCGGATGGCCCGCACACTGCAGGACGCGCTGTCCTGACCCGGTTGCCGACCTGGCCGACCTCGGCCCCGCTGCCGCCGCCCACCCGGAGGGCCGACATCCGCTCCAGGCCCGCCGGGAGCCGGCCGTACTGGGGGAAGGCCTCGCCCTGGAGCAGCACCCGGCTGGCCCGGTCCCCGTCTGTGTGACACATGGCGTCGGCCAGGCGGCGGGCCTCTTCCATCTTGGTGATGGACATGGGGTTGTCGGAGTCGAGGACGGGGATGGCCGACAGCACCGCCACCGCCGTGTCCGACGATCCGAGCACCAGGTCGG
>JBIOUX010000161.1:0-10034 GCA_044867425.1 Acidimicrobiia bacterium
GCGCCCCGCTGGCCGGGGCGTCTGTCTCGGCCCTGAGCACGTCCGGGGGCATGGGGGCCGTGGCCGTCACCGATGGCAGCGGAAGCTATTTCCTCACCGGCCTGGCGGCGGGCGACTACAAGGTCCACTTCTCGCCACCGGCGGGCTCGGGCCTGGTGAGCGAGTACTACGACGACCAGAAAGACGGGGCCGGCGCCCAGATCATCACCCTGACGGTCGGCGCCGCCCGGGGCGGCGTGGACGCCACCCTCGACGCCGAACCGGTCCTGACCGGCGGGATCGCCGGCCGGGTCACGGCCCACAGGTCCCGGCCCGTCGGTGCGGTGGACGTCGAGGCGCTCGACGCCCGGGGCACGGTTGTCGCCACCACGGCGGTGGCGCCGGACGGCAGCTACGGGCTCGGAGGCCTGCCGCCGGGCAGCTATGTGGTGCACTTCGTGCCCGCTCCCGGCAACCGCCTCCGGGCCGAGTACTGGGACCGGGCCAAGACCTTCAACCGGGCGACGCCGATCAACGTGGTGGCGGCACAGACCCACGCCGGAATCGACGCCGAGCTGAAGCCGTAAAGGCGGCCCCCGACCCGCGGCACGGCGAACTGGGCCTTCCTCGAGATGCCCGATTTTGTACCGATTCGGGCGGGGGACTAGGCAATTCGGCGGTTTGGAAGTAGTCACCAACGGCAAAAAATCCCAGCCATGAGAAAGAGCTTGGAAGAAGCGCTGGCCCTGTCCGAAGCGGCCCGGCTCCGCCAGGTCGTCGTCCGCCTCCGCTGCCTGGCGGCAGCCACGGCGGCGGAGATCGAGGCCAAAGCTTCCGGCAGCTACCTGGAGCTGCCGTCCACGCTCGACCCCCCACCCGAGGCCTGACCACTTTAGGTGGTTTGACCGATTCGGAGAGTGGGTACCTGGGAATCGCTGGCACGAAGCCGTGCCGAGCGGGCGACCAATCCGCACCCTTCACCTCATCACGGCGCTCCCCCTTCGAACCCACGGAGGCCGTCTCGTGCGCCACCAGAACAACATCGACACGGTCCGGCTCGTAGGCGGGACGACGGTGCTGGGCTGTGCCCTGGCCCTGGTGTGGGCGCTCGTCATCGCCAACCCGGTGTACGTGTCCAAAGCCGAGATCCTCGTCCAGCCGGCGGCGGTCCCGGCCTTCGAGCAGACCAGCCGCGGCGCCGAGGTGAACCCCGGTCACGAACGCGAGCTCGTCCACTCCGGCGAGGTGGCCGCCTTGGTCCGCAAGGAGCTGGGCACGACCGCCACCGTCGCCCAGCTCGGGTCCCGGGTGGGGGTGTCGGTGGTGGGCGGCACCCGGATGCTCGATCTCACCTTCCGGGCGCCGACCCCGGCCGAGGCCCAGCGGGGGGCCGAGGCCTACGCCGCCGCCTACCTGCAGCTCAAACGCCAGCAGGTGGAGGCGATCCGGGCCGAGCGCACGGAGTCCATCCGGGCGGCACTTTCCCCCATCGAGGACGACCTCACCGTTGCCCAGCGCCGCCTCGGGGACGTCGCGCCGGTCAGCGGCGAAGGCCTCGCCGCCCAGGCCCGGGTCGACGACCTGGCCGCCCAGGCCGCCCCCTACCAGGAGAACCTGGCCGGGAACGACGTGGTCAATCCCGGTGACGTCGGTTCGGTGGTGAGCCCGGCCAGCCGCCTGGACCGGCCCGTGCATCCCCGCCCGCTGCTCGACGGTCTGGTCGGCGCCGTCCTCGGACTCGGCGCCGGGGTGGCCCTCGGCGCCGGTCGGCTCCGGATCGACCGCCGCCTCCTGGGCCGGGCGGATCTCGAGCAGCACCTGGGGGCACCCGTCCTGGCCACCGTGCCCCGCGTCCGCCGCCCCCGCCCGGACCCGGCGGCCATCGCCGTGGAGCAGCCCGACAGCCGCACCTCCGACGCCTACCGGGCGCTTCGGGTCCGCCTCCTGGCCCTGGCCCGCCAGCGGCCCCTCAAGACCGTGCTGCTGGCCAGCCCCGCCGGCGACCAGGGCACCAAGGCCGTGGCCGTCAACCTGGCCGCGTCACTGGCCCAGGCGGGCAAGGAGGTCACCCTGGTGTCCGCCGGCACCGGCAGCCTCGAGGCGGCCGGGTCGCTCCCCCCCGACGAGATGCGCGACCTGCTGGCCGAGCTGGGCGAGGGCAGCGACCTCGTGGTGGTCGATGCACCCCCCGTGCTCGACACCGCCGAGTGCCTGGCCATGGCTCCCCTGGTGGACGCCGTCGTGGTCGTGGCCGCCCTGCGCAGCACCACCCGGGACGATGTGGCCCTGGCCCGCCAGGAGCTCGAACAGGTCGGCGCCGACGTCGTGGGAGGTGTGCTCTCCAACGCCCGGAGCCCGGGGCCCATCTAGGGGGGTCCACCCCCATCTCCCCGGTGCCGATCCCCCGCGACGGTGAATACCGCCGTGCGCCCAGGCTCTAGGGTGAGGGCGGCCAGGCCCAGGTGATACGGAGGAGGCCAGGTGACACGGAGGAGGATCGCATGACGGTACGGGTGGGCATCAACGGCTTCGGGCGGATCGGGCGCAGCTTCTACCGCGCCATCCTGGCCCGGGGGGCCGGGGGGAGGGGTGGCCCCGAAGGCGCAGACGCCGGGGTCGAGCTGGTGGCCGTGAACGACCCCTTCGGCGACAGCGAGACCATGGCCTTCCTCCTCAAGCACGACTCGGTGGGCGGGATGCTGCCCAACGAGGTCAAGGTCACCGACGGCGGCTTCTCGGTGGACGGCACCGAGGTCCGCAAGCTGGAGGAGCGCGACCCGGCCGCCATCCCCTGGGGCGACAACGGCGTCGACGTGGTCATCGAGTCGACCGGCATCTTCACCGCCCGGGAGAAGGCCGCCGGCCACCTGGCGGGCGGCGCCAAGCGGGTCATCATCTCGGCCCCCTCGGGCGACGCCGACGTGACCATCTGCATGGGCGTCAACGACGCCACCTTCGACCCCGCCAACCACCAGGTGGTGTCCAACGCCTCCTGCACCACCAACTGCCTGGCCCCGCTGGCCAAGGTGCTCGACGACCGCTTCGGGATCGACTCGGGCTTCATCACCACGGTGCACGCGTACACCTCGGACCAGTCCCTCCAGGACCTGGCCCAGGTGTCCCGCTCCGGGAAGCCCGACCTGCGGCGCATGCGGGCCGCCGCCCTGTCGATCATTCCCAGCTCCACCGGGGCGGCCAAGGCCATCGGCGTGGTGCTCCCCAACCTCAAGGGCAAGCTCGACGGCATGGCCCTGCGGGTGCCCGTCCCCACGGGGTCCATCACCGACCTGGTGGCGACGGTGAGAAGCGACACCACCAAGGACGACGTCAACCAGGCCTTCGCCGAGGCGGCCGGCGACGCCTCCTACAAGGGCGTGGTCCAGTACTCCGACGAGCCGCTGGTGTCGGCCGACATCGTGGGCAACCCGGCCTCGATGATCTTCTCCGCCGTCGACACCATGGTGAACGGCAAGTTCGTCAAGGTCCTGGGCTGGTACGACAACGAGTGGGGCTACTCCAACCGTCTCGTCGACCTGTCGGCGTTCATCGGCACCAAGTAGCGGGCGTGGGGAAGCTGCCCACGCTGGAGGACCTGTCCCTGGCCGAGGGGACCCGGGTCCTCCTCAGAGCCGACTTCAACGTGCCCCTGTCGGGCGCCCAGGTGATCGAGGACGACCTGCGCATCCGGGCCGCCCTGCCCACCATCGAATGGTTGCGGGAGCGGGGGGCGGCGGTGGTGGCGTGCTCCCACCTGGGCCGGCCCAAGGGCGGATACGACCCCCGGTGCTCCCTCGGCCCGGTGGCCCGGCGCCTGGGGGAGCTGCTCGGCGTCGACGTCCCCCTGGCCCCCGAGGTGGTAGGGCCCGAGGCCACCGCCATGGCCGAGGGACTGGGGCCGGGCGACGTGATGGTGCTCGAGAACCTCCGCTTCCACCCGGGGGAGACCAAGGGTCCAGAAACCGATGTGGGAGCGGAGCTGGCCGCGGCCCTGTCCGCCCTGGCCGGCGCCTACGTCAACGACGCCTTCGGCGCTGCCCACCGGGCCCACGCCTCGGTGGTGGGCCCCCCGAAGCACCTGCCCTCGGCCGCCGGTCGCCTGGTGGTGGCCGAGGTCGAGGCCCTGACCCGCCTGCTGGAGGACCCCGCCCGCCCCTTCGTGGCCATCCTGGGCGGGGCCAAGGTGTCGGACAAGATCGGGGTCATCGACTCGCTGCTCGGCCGCTGCGACCGCCTGGTGGTGGGCGGGGCCATGGCCTCGACCTTCCTCGCCGCCCAGGGGTTCCCCACCGGCACCAGCCTGGTCGAACCGGACCAGGTGGAGGTGGCCCGGGCCCGGCTCGAGACGGGCAGGGTGATGGTCCCCACCGACGTGGTGGTGGCGACGGCCATGGCCGACAACGCCGACACCGAGGTGGTGGCGGCCGACGCCGTGCCCGACGGGTGGATGATCCTCGACGTGGGGCCGGAGACGGCCGCCGCCTACGCCGCCGAGGTGGCCGGGGCGGCCACGGTGTTCTGGAACGGGCCCATGGGCGTCTTCGAGATGACCCCCTTCGCCGCCGGCACCCGGAGGGTGGCCGAGGCGGTGGCCGCCTGCGACGGCTACACGGTGGTGGGCGGGGGCGACTCGGCGGCGGCCATGGCCCGCTTCGGCCTGGACAAGGAGGTCGGCCACCTTTCCACCGGCGGCGGCGCCTCCCTCGAGTTCCTCGAGGCCGGCGACCTCCCCGGCCTGGCCGCGTTGCGTGAAGGGAAGGGGCGGTAGATGGCGGACAACCAGCGGAAGCCGATGATGGCCGGGAACTGGAAGATGCACTCATAGCATTCTGCGTGGTGTCGTCTCGTACCGCCCAGTCCGTTGACCTGCGGAAATACATGGCTGCGATTCCATTCAGTGACCCTACGTAGTGGCACGTCCGTGTCATCCGGTGACCAAACCGTGACCAGAGGTCGGTCGAGACAGAGGCCGGGATCGGGCCTGCGCCGTCACAACAGGTGGGCGTGTCGATGCACGGCTGCGACACAGTCTTCGAAGCTCGGCTGGGCGGCGTGCGGCCAGAGCAGCTGCCTGATCACGCGCCGTTCGAACTCGTCGTTGGCGAGGGGAACGTGTGGGCCGCCGCTGAACGCGGGGCTGGTGGCGAACCCGGCGGCGGGCCTGGGCATAGCCGGCCTCCCGGCGACCGTCGAGTAGGTGCAGACGTCCCGGGCGAGAACGGATACGTCGGCGTCAGCGAGGCGTTCGAGTACCAGGGGTCGGCCCAGCAGGCGTTCGACGTCGTAGAAGTGCCGGGCGGCCCTCACCGCCGGGGCGGGATCCATGTCCGAGTGGACAGTGTGGAGCAGGACGAGCTTCTCCACCAGCGTGCGGGACGGGTCCAGCACCCTGACCGGCACCGGCTCGGCTTCGACCGTCCCCGCGATGCGGTCCCCGGCCGCGCTCGCGATCAGCGACGTGACCGACAGGTGCTCGCAGGGCATCGCGCCGCCGACCGAGCCGAGCTCGAGAAGCACGCCCTCCGACAATCCGAGGCCGCCCGCGTGGCCGGCGGTGTAGACGAACCGGGCACCGCGCTTGTACCCCTTCGTTGTTGCGCCGGGGACGACACGGGAACGAGGCCGGTAGCGGCCGCCGCCCCATCGACCAATGTCTTGAGGATCCCGTCGCGTTTGCCCTTGGTGGCGTCGTCGGGCAGCACAACGAGGACATCGACGTCCTCCGAGAATCGTTCGATGAGGCGGTAGGCCTTCGACAGGCTGGTCCCACCCTTGAAGACGACCACGACCTGCGCCTCGGTGGCGCTGGCGACGACGCCACGCAGGACCTCCGTCACCCAGAAGTCCTTCTCGACATGCGCCGCCGGGATGCCCGTCTCGTCGGCCACCTGGGCGGCGACGACAGACACGCCGGCGGGATCGGCGGCGAGCCGTTCTGTCACGAGCTGAGCGCCAGCCAGCGCTCCCGGGCCGGACGGTGCTTCTCCTGGGCGACTTCCTGGGCCAGGAGCTCCTGGCGCACCTTGCCCTCCGCCATCAGCTCCTCGACCCGCGATCGAACGTCGGGCCAGGGGGGTTCGGCGGCGTCCGGGTCACGCAGGAGCTCGAGCACCGCTACTTCCAGGGGGCGAAGCCGCCGCTCCCGGCGCGTGAACGGCCGCGAACAGAAGCGGACGCCGGGAAGGGGGTCGGGGACCTTGCCGGCGACGGCCACTTGGACCGTGGCGGGCACCTGGGTGGTGAGGCCGAGCATTCGGGCGGCGGCGACGCCGGCGGGGCCCGCTCCCGGGCCTCCGACGGCCAAGGCGGTCTCGAGGGGAGAGGGGCGGGTCATGCCGAAGCGGGTCTTCCCGCCCCGCCAGTACAGGCCCCGGCGGACCCGCACCAGCTCGCCGGCTGCCGCGAGACGGCTGAGCGCCGTCTCGACCGCCCGATCGCTGCCCTCGAAGTCGTCTCGGCGCAGGAACGTTCCCGGCCGGGCGCGCAAGACCCGCTCACGCACACGCCCAGCCACGGTGCCAGCCAGAGTCTCCATGCGAGCAAACAGTACCGGAAACCTCGCGTAATGACAATCGTGAATCTCCACGCTGACGCCGTCCGCCCAGCTCCGACGTCCGGCCCTCCGAGCCCGAAGGAGACAACCACTGATGAGCCCCCACAGCAGAGGTCATCGGCTGGGCTACCAAGGCGCCGATCGGCCGCACCTCTTGCCGGATCGAGGGGCAGTCCACGCCCGGGCGCGCCTGATCAAGAAACTCTCCGCGACCGCGGGTCGGCTCGCCGGTCTCCCGTTGGCAAACCGTGAGCACATCGGTCCCATGGGCCGGACGAGGCCACACCCGACGGCACGGTGAGCGGTAGAACCGCTGGCCAGGAGGGGTGCGAGGGGTGGGCGAAGGGGACTTGAACTCTGCACGGGCGGTGTCCGGCTCGTGCCGTCTCGCCGGTCGAAGAGGAACCAGCGGTCAATGCGGAAGCCAACGAGGCCATGGCCGAATCATGCCCATCGGGACCGGATCAGGTGGTCGTCCTTCCCGCGCCGGCGACTGCTGACGAACCCGAAGACGAGCCCTTCGAGGAGGCGCTGTTCGAGGTGGAGGTCAGGGTTCTCGGTCCGGTCGATGTCGTCGGCAGCGACCGGACGGTCGAGGGTGGGCGACCCCTGGACCTGATCACCTACCTCGCCCTCCACCCTGAAGGAGCTGACGGCGATCGCCTCCGCACCGTTCTGTGGCCACCCGACCGCCCGGCTCCTGCCGCCAAGACCTTCGCCAACGTGATCTCGCTCACCAGAGGCCAGATCGGCGCCCGGCACTTCCCCCAGGCAACCACCGAGATCTACCGCCTCGCCGCAACGGTGACCACCGACATGGCCCGCTTCAAGGCTCTGATTGCTCACGCCGAGCACCAGGGAAGGACCAAAGCCATCGGTACGCTCCGCTCCGCCCTGAGCCTCGTCCGGGGTCAGCCCTTCGCCGCCGCGCAGGGATTCCACCGGGTCCATCCTGAAGGCCACCAAGCCCGGATCGAGGCCCTCGTTCGTGGACACGGCCCACCGCATGGCCGAACTCTGCCGCGCGGCCGGTGATCCATCGGGAGCGGACTGGGCGGCCCACCAAGGGCTCCTCGCCTCCCCGGGCAACGAGATCCTCTACCGGGACCGCATGCTCGCCGCCGACGCCGCCGGCAACCCCACCGGCGTCCACACCGCCATGGGCGAGCTGTGCGACGTCCTCGAAGCTGATGACCCCACGGACCGCGTCCAATCCCGACACCTTGGGCCTCTACGAAGAGCTGGTGAACAAATGGTCGAAGCGAGCAACGGGATAGACGCTTGCGTCGAGCACCGTCAACCAGAGGACCATCAGTCCCGCGAAACCGGCCCGGCCCGGCGAGCCAGACTCAGGGACGCGCCGCGGGTCGCACGAGTCGCTGCGGGAGCGGCCCGGCGTAACGCCCACAGGGGCAGACCCGGCCGGCACGCACACCACTTCCCAGCCGTGCAAGCCGGCCTGTGGGCCGCATCCTCGGTACACGCCGTCATGATGGGCAACCTCTGGATCTCCGTCGCCGCCGACGCCATCGCCGTGGTCCGCCCGATCTCGGGGCCCGGAACGGCGCGCCAGCGCCTCCGGCTGCTTGCCATCGTCGCTCTCATCGGCACAGGGCTGAACGCACCCCTCGCCGTGATCGGACCAGAGGCGGTCAACCTCGCCGCGCTTCTGTTCCTTTGTCTCGCCCTGTCCCTCTGTGTCAACCTCTCGTGAGGCAGGTGTAGTGCCGATTCATTGAGCTGAGAGGGCGGGGAAGGAGACTCCCCGGATGGCCACCACCAGGATGAACTCTGTGGGTCCGCGCGCCCATGCTGTTCCTATGACTGACGACATTCCTGATCCTGAGGTCCCGGAGCGGGCCAGGCGACCGCGGAGCTATTCGGCCCGCTACAAGGCGCGGATCCTGGCTGAGTACGAGAGCTTGGACAAGGCAGGCAAGGGTGCCCTCCTGCGTCGGGAGGGCCTGTACACGTCGCTGATCTCGGATTGGCGTAAGCAACGCGACCGGGGGGCGTTGGCCGAGCTGGCCAAGGTGTCGGGGCGGCCGCCGATCGACCCCGTGGAGCGGGAGAACGCCAGGCTGCGGCGGGAGAACGAGCGGCTGGCGGGCGAGTTGGACAAGGCGAAGAAGGTGATCGAGGTCCAGGGGAAACTCTCCGCGCTGTTGGAGCAGCTCGCCACCGACAGCGAGACGAAGGGCGGCGGGCCGAGATGATGGATCAGGTCATCGCCGAGCTGGCGCCGGTGGTGGGCGTCAAGGCGGCCTGCAAGGCGCTGGGGCGTCCCCGGGCGACGCATTACCGACAGCATCGCCAGAGCCCTCCACCGCCACGACCGTCGCGGGAGCGGAAGCCTCAGCCCCGGGCGCTTCGTGAAGCGGAGCGGGCCGAGGTGCTGTCGGTGCTGCATTCCGAGGACCACGTCGACGAGGCGCCCGCCACCATCTACGCCAAGCTCCTGGATCGGGGCGTCTACTTGTGCAGCGTCCCCACCATGTACCGGGTGCTGCGGGGCGAGAACGAGGTGCGGGAACGGCGCCGGCAGGCCACCCACCCGGCGGCCAAGAGGCCCGAGCTGGTGGCGGTGGGCCCGAATGAGGTCTGGTCGTGGGACATCACGAAGCTGTTGGGGCCGGCCAAGTGGGTCTATTTCTACCTCTATGTGGTCATCGACATCTTCAGCCGCTACGTGGTCGGCTGGATGCTGGCCCGGGCGGAGCGGGCCCACCTCGCCGAGCGGCTGCTGGCCGAGACCATCGCCAACCAGCACGTCACCCGCGACACCCTCATCATCCACGCTGACCGAGGCACGTCGATGGCCTCCCGGCCGGTGGCGTTCCTGCTCGCCGACCTGGGGGTGGCCAGGAGCCACAGCCGGCCCCATTGCTCGAATGACAACCCCTACAGCGAAAGCAACTTCAAGACCCTCAAGTACCGACCCGAGTTCCCCGACCGCTTCGGTTCCTTCGAAGACGCCCACGCCTTCTGCAGCCGGTTCTTCCGCTGGTACAACGACGACCACCGCCATAGTGGCATCGCCTTCCACACCCCGGCGGACATGCACTACGGGCGAGCCGAGCTCATCCACCAGCACCGGACCCGGGTCCTCGCCGCCGCCTACCTCCTCCACCCGGAACGGTTCGTGCGCAAGCTCCCCGAACCCCCGACGCTCCCCACCGCCGCCTGGATCAACAAGCCCGCCGACGACACCACGCCACCCCAACCCCTGACCCTCTTCTCCTTACCTGCGAAGGACCCCGCCACGACGACGCCCGCACGGCTTCCCGTTCAACCGGCGCAGCTCGCCGCTGCCGCGGAGGGGGTCCTGGGGGAACCACGTTCCCCCATGTATCAGCCAGGAAGTCAGCGCGAGCGCAAGCGAGCACCTCGCGTCGTACAACTCGAGCTCGCTCTCGCTCGCCAGCCCGCCGCCCCCGGCGCCGGGCTGCAACCAGAACACACCGAACCCCCGATCAACCTGTCTCAAAAAGGTTGACACGTTCCG
>JBIOUX010000162.1:0-17856 GCA_044867425.1 Acidimicrobiia bacterium
TGACACGGCCCCACGGTGGCCAGTTTGGCCGCCTCCTTCGGCCGAGGGGCCATGACCAATCACTGGCGGGACTTCAAGAACTCCGACGTCATCCTGGTCATCGGCGCCAACCCGGCTGAGTGCCACCCCTGCGGGTGGAAGTGGGCCCACGTGGGCCGCGACACCCGGGGCACCAAGATCATCCACGTCGACCCCCGCTTCACCCGCACGTCGGCGGTGGCCGACCTCTACGCCCCCATCCGGGCCGGCACCGACGTGGCCTTCTTCGGCGGGCTCATCAACTACGTGCTCCAGAACAGGCTCTACCACGAGGACTACGTCAAGCTGCACACCAACGCCGCCTTCCTGGTGGCCGAGGGCTACGAGTTCAACGACGGGCTCTTCTCCGGCTACGACGAGGCCAAGCGCACCTACGACCCCAAGACCTGGGACTACCAGCGGGAGGCGCCGGTGGTTCCGCCCGTCCCGGCGGCCCCATCCGCCGGCGGGGCGGCCGCCCCTGCGCCCGCCCCGGCCCCGGTGGCCTACGCCAAGGCCGACCCCACGCTGGCCGACCCCCGCTGCGTCTTCCAGCTCATGAAGGCGCACTATGCCCGCTACACGCCGGACAAGGTGTCCGAGATCACGGGCATGCCCAAGGACAAGTTCATCCAGATCGCCAAGGACATGGGGTCGACGGGGGTCCCCGACCGGGTGGGGAGCGTCGTCTACGCCGTGGGCCTGACCCACCACACCACCGGCGTGCAGATCATCCGGGGCATCGGCCTGCTGCAGATGCTGCTGGGCAACGTCGGGCGCCCCGGTGGCGGCGTCAACGCCGAGCGGGGCCACGCCAACATCCAGGGGAACACCGACAACGCCATCAGCTGGGAGATCCTCCCCGGCTACCTGGCCATCCCCAAGCCCGAGATGCAGACCATGGCCGACTACCTGGCCAAGGTGCCGGCGAAGCCCAGCGCGCCCAACTCCGTCAACTACTTCGGGACCAACTACAAGAAGTTCCTGGTGTCCATTCTCAAGTCGTTCTACGGCGACGCCGCCCAGCCCGACAACGATTTCCGTTACTCCTGGATCCCCAAGCCGTCCAAGAACTCGTCCTGGCTCACCATCCACGACGAGGCCCGCAGCAAGACGCTGGACGGGCTCTTCGCCGGGGGCATGTCCGGGGTCAACATCGGGCCCGACTCCCGCCGGATGAGCGAGTCGCTGGCCAACCTCAAGTGGCTGGTGGTCATGGACCCGCTGCCCACTGCCACCTCCGAGTTCTGGAACCAGCCCGGCGGGACCGACCCCAAGGACATCCAGACCGAGGTGTTCTACTTCCCCGCCACCCACTGGATCGAGAAGGACGGCAGCTTCGTCAACTCGGGCCGGTGGGCCCAGTGGAAGTACAAGGTGCTCGACGCCCCAGGGGAGGTGAAGGACGACAACTACATCCTGGCTCAGCTGTTTCTGCGTCTCCGGGAGCTGTACCGCAAGGAGGGCGGGACCCTGCCCGAGCCCATCCTCAACCTCAAGTGGAGCTACTCCGATCCCGGGAACCCGTCGCTCGACGAGCTGGCCCAGGAGATCAACGGCTTCGACCTGACCACGGGACTCCGGGTCAAGGACTTCTCCGTGCTGAAGGACGACGGCTCCACCAGTTGCGGGGACTGGATCTACTCGGGCTCGTATCCGCCCGAGGGGAACCTGATGCAGCGCCGGGGCACCGACGACCCCACCGGGCTCGGCTACTTCCACAACTGGGCCTGGTCCTGGCCCCTCAACCGGCGCATCCTCTACAACCGGGCGTCGGCCGACGCCGCCGGCAACCCCTGGGACCCGGAGCGGAGCGGGATCCGCTGGAACGGCGCCAAGTGGGTGGGGGACGTCCCCGACTTCCCCGTCACCTCGCCGCCGGCCGAGGGCAAGGGCAGCTTCATCATGACGGGCGAGGGGGTGGCCCGGCTCTTCGCCCCGGGCACCCTGTGCGCCGACGGGCCCTTCCCCGAGCACTACGAGCCCACCGAGTCGCCGGTCAAGAACGCCATCTCCAAGGTCGACCGGGATCCGGCCGTGTACCTCTACAAGGACGCGGCCAAGACGTTTGCTCCCGTTGACGGCGAGTTCCCGTACGTGGCCACGACCTACCGGGTCACCGAGCACGAGCACTTCGTGACCCAGAACGTCCCCTACCTCGTCGAGGCCATGCCCGACTTCTTCGTCGAGCTGCCCGAGGAGCTGGCCAAGGACAAGGGCATCGAGAACGGGGGCAAGGTCAAGGTGCGCTCCATGCGGGGCGAGGTCATCGGCATCGCCATGGTGACCAAGCGCATGCGGCCGCTTCGGGTGGCGGGCAAGACCGTCTACCAGATCGGGATCCCCGTGCACTGGCACTTCGCCGCCGGGAAAAAGAACAAGGTGCCGGAGATGGCCAACATCCTCACGCCCTACGTGGGGGACGCCAACGTGCGCACCCCCGAGTTCAAGGGCTTCCTCGTCGACATCGAGAAGGCCTAGAGGAGGGAGGGGAGCGATGTCCACCGAACTGGGACTGGCCATCCGCCGCAAGTCGGCCACCCCCGCCTCGGCCACCGCAATCCGCCGGGACACCACCGAAGTGGCCAAGCTGGTCGACATCGACCTGTGCATCGGCTGCAAGGCGTGCGAGGTGGCGTGCAAGGAGTGGAACGACCTGCCCGCCGAGGACACGTCCAACTTCGGCAGCTACCAGAGCCACCACGACCTCACCGCCGCCACCTGGGACCTGATGCGCTTCAAGGAGGTGGAGCTCGACGGGGGCGACCTGGCCTGGCTGATCCGCAAGGATTCCTGCCTGCACTGCGACGAGCCTGGCTGCCTGCTGGCCTGCCCGGCGCCGGGGGCCATCGTCCAGTACACGAACGGCATCGTGAACTTCGACCAGACGAAGTGCATCGGCTGCCAGTACTGCATCGCCGGCTGCCCCTTCGACATCCCCCGCTTCGACACCGAGACCAAGAAGGTCTACAAGTGCACGCTCTG
Organism: Acidimicrobiia bacterium; assembly: GCA_044867425.1. Lineage (GTDB taxonomy): Bacteria > Actinomycetota > Acidimicrobiia > IMCC26256 > BP-133 > CAWBJP01. The sequence goes on from JBIOUX010000162.1 coordinate 3,004, forward strand.
CGTCGACCGGGTGTCGGCCGGCCTCGAGCCGGCGTGCGTGAAGTCGTGCCCGACGGGCGCCATCCGCTACGGCGGCAAGGCGGAGATGCTCGACTACGCCGCCGCCAAGGTCGGCAAGCTGAAGGACCGGGGCTTCGAGAACGCCATGCTCTACGACCCCTCCAGCGTGGGCGGCCTGCACATGATGTACGTGGTGCCCCGGGGCGACATGCTGGGCGACTACGGCCTGCCTTCCGACCCCCAGGTGCCGGGCACGTTCTTCTCCGCCCTGTCGGTGCTGCGCAAGCTGGGCACCGTGTCGGTGTGGGGCGGCCTGCTGGCGTCGGCCATCTTCTGGCTGCGCACGGGCCGGCACCGGCCCCCGCCGGAGGACCAGGCGGTGGACGAGGCCTACGAGGCGGGCCGGCGCCAGGCGGAGACGGCGCCTTCCACCCGGGCGTCGGAACCGGTGCGCATGTCCGACCTGCCCACCGACCCGCCCGGCGGGCCGCTGCCGGGGCCGGCGGGCAGCCCGCCGCCGGGCAACGGCCAAGAGGCCCGAGGGCCGGGGGGCGACCCCGAAGAGGAAGGGGAGGAGCGATGACCGTGCTCCAGTCCCGGGTGGGCGCCGGCCAAGAGCCGGCCACCGTCGAGCGCTACACGTTCGCCGAGCGGCTGCTGCACTGGTGGACGGCGCTCACCTTCATCGCGCTCATGCTCTCCGGCTTCGCCCTCGGATACCCGCGCCTGTGGTTCCTCTCGGGGCTGTTCGGCGGGGGCCAGACCATGCGGTTCCTCCATCCCTGGATCGGGGTGGGGTTCACGGCCGGAGTGGTGGCCATGTTCGTGCTGTGGGCCAAGGACATGCGCTTCGACGCGGTGGACCGCATGTGGCGCCGGCGGATGCGCACCTACGCCAAGACGGGCCATACCGGCCTCGACATCGGCCGCTACAACGCCGGCCAGAAGGGCTACTTCTGGTTCTCGGTGGTGCTGGGCGGGGTGCTGTTCATCACCGGCCTGCCCCTGTGGTACCCGTGGCTGGCCGGAGAGGGCATCCGCCAGGCGGCCCGCCTGCTCCACCACGCCATCTTCCTGCTCACCGTGGGCGGATTCATCGTCCACGTGCTGCTCTCCGCCGTGCTCCTGCCCGGCACCATGTCGGCCATGACCAGCGGCCGGGTCACCCGGGCCTGGGCGGCCTGGCACCATCCCCGCTGGTTCCGGGAGCGGGACGCCCGATAGCCGGCTGGGAGGAACGGCGAGGCGCGGCCGGCGCCCGAGCGGCGCGCCTGGCCCGGGCGGAGGCGCTGGCCGCCGGTGGGGGAGCGGCCGCCGGTCCCCTGGCCCTGCTCGTCGCCGTCCTGCGCCACCAGGAGTCGGTGGCCGCTCCGGCCGGCGCCGAACGCTCTGTTCATGGTGACACCCCGCTCCCCGGGCCTGCGGCCGGCGCCGCCGAGCGCCTGGATGCGGGGCGCTACCCCCTCCTCGATCTCGACGCCGCCGCCGGGCCGGTGGTGGAGGCGATCCCGGGGGCCGTCGCCGCCCTGGGCGCCGCTCCCGGCCCCGGGGCGCGGGGTGTCCCCGAAAGCGTCGTGCCCGAGACGCTGGCCGCCGCCGGACCGCCGCTGGCCGCCGCTTCCGAGCTGGAGCGCATGGCCGTGGTCGGCGCCTGGCTGGAGGACCCGCTCACCGTCGAGCCCCTGGCCGGCTTCTGGGTGGGGGTGGCCGCCGGGCCGGTCCTGGAGGGAGCCCGGGCCGCCATCGCCAGCCCGTCCCGGGAGCAGTGGGCGGGCCGGGCCTGCCCGGCCTGCGGGGGCCTGCCCCAGGTGTCAGTCATCGCCCCGGAGTCGGGCGAGTTCATGGGCGGGTCGCCCCGCTCCCTGGTCTGTGGGCGCTGCGCCGGCTGGTGGACCTTCGCCCGGGCCACGTGCGCCTGGTGCGGTGAGGACGATCCCCGGAAGGTGGCACCGTTCGTCCCCGAAGGGGGGGCGGCCCGGATCGATGCCTGCGAGACGTGCGGGGTCTACGTCAAGACCTTCGATCTCCGCCAGGCGGGAGCGGTGGCGGTCGTACCCCTAGTCGACGACGTGGCCACCCTCACCCTCGACCTGTGGGCCCGGGAGCAGGGCCTGTCCCGCCCGGTGGTCTCCCTGGCCGGCGTCTGAGCGGGCGAGCGGACAGGAGGCACGAATATCCCCCCAACCGGCTCTGTTCACCGCCGGTATGCGGCGGTGAGACACGCCGGTTGGTTCGTAAGTGGCGTGCTCCCCGAACCGGCTCTGTTCACCGCCGGTATGCGGCGGTGAGACACGCCGGTTCAGTTACCGCATTCCGCTCAGACGACAGGAGAATTGTCACGGTCCGTGGTAATGGCTTGGAGGACTTCTCTCGCGGAGAGTCACTTGTCCCCTCCATTTTCGGCGTGTCCGGACCGTCGTCGCCGTGGTTGTCGTCGGGGTCGCCGCCGCGCGGTCTTCAACTTCGGCGCCGCCGCCGACCATATGCCCTGATCGGGACGAAACGCCTGGAAGGGCCATCCAGGAGAATTCCGTTCTGCGCGACTGAGCCGTACCATCCCTCCGACGAGAGAGAGGACCATGGGCAGGCGCGGCATCGCAACTGTCGTTGTGGCGTGCCTCGTCGCGGCCGCGGTCCTTGTCACCCGCCAGTCGCGACCGCTGGCGGCGGCGGCCGCCGCGCCGTCGGACGGGTCCCGTCCGGGCCCGGCGGTGCTCTACGCCCCACCCCCGGCCGCGCCCCAGCTCGAGAACCGGAGCGACTGGTTCAAGGCCCCGCCGCTGCTCGTCTCGGGCGCAGAGGCCTACGGCGGCGGCGAGTACCGCTACCAGGACCACCTCTACGACGACTACGGCGCCGACACCGGCGTCGACGACGCGGCCGGGGCGGCCAGCGCCGGCGACCTGACCTATCCCACCAAGCGGTCCCGCTACGGCGACAACGCCGCCGACCTGGTCGAGTTCCGGGCCTCCGTCGGCCGGGAAGCGGTGGCCTATCGCGTCACCCTCAACACCCTGCTGGCGGCCGACTCCACCGTCGTGGCCATCGCCTTCGACACCGACCGGCGGGCCGGCACCGGCGTCTCCCGCCTGCCCCGGGACCCGGGCGCCCCCTTCCCGGGCACCGACGAGGTCATCACGCTGTGGGGGACGGGGGCCGAGCACACCCGCTTCGGGGCTGGCGGGCCGGTGACGACGGCGGTGCCGGTGACCACTGACCTGGAGGCCAACCAGCTCACCGTGGTGGTGCCCCGCTCGGTGTCGAACCCCAAGGGGGTGTGGCGGACCACGGTGGCGGTGGGTCTCTACGACGCCTCGTCCGGCGGCTGGCTGCGGCCCCAGGCGGCGCTGACGGCCACCCGGCCCGGAGGGGCGGGGCCGGCCTTGCCTTCGCCGTCGGGCATCTTCAACCTCGCCTTCCGCTTCGCCGAGCCCGTCGCCCGCGCCGACGCGCCACCCGACACCGCCCAGGCTGCGGCGCTGGCCGCCGGCCAGCCCATCCTCTTCGCCCACGACCTCGACTTCGCCGCCCTCGACCGGGGTGAGGAGCGCACCACCGTGGCCGGCCACGGCACCCAGGTGCGCATCTTCGCCTCCCGCCTGGCGCTGGGGGAGGGGCGCAACTCCCGTGCCTTCCCCCGTTACCTGGGGCAGCTCCAGCCCTACTCGCTCACCGTGCCCTCGGGCTACCGTCCTGGTGACGCCGCTCCCCTCACCGTCTACCTCCACTCCCTCACCCGCCACCACTGGCAGTACCACGGCTCGGTGGGCCTGGCTCAGCTGGGGGAGGAGCGGGGCAACCTCGTGCTCACCCCCCTGGCCCGGGGCGTGGACGGCTGGTACCAGCACGAGGCGGAGTACGACGTGTTTGAAGCGTGGGCCGACGTGCGGCGCCATTTCGACGTGGACATGGACCGGGTGACGCTGGCCGGCTTCTCCATGGGCGGGTACGGCACCTACCGGCTGGCCACCCTCTACCCCGACCTGGTGGGGGCGGCCATGACCGTGGCCGGCCCGCCCGGGGAGACCACGCCGTGGCTACCCAGCCTCCGCCACGTTCCCTTCCTCAACGTGGTGGCGGCCGAGGACCGGGTGGTGCCCCTGGCCGGCACCCGGGCCCAGAGCCTGGGGGCGCCCGAGGCGGGAGTGGCCGGATTCGACCAGCTCGGCTACCGCTTCCGGTTCGTGGTCTACCAGCCCGCCGGACACCTCACCCTGGCCGGCTACGGCTACGACATCCCCATGGCCGGCGAGTTCCTGGGACGAGCTCCGGTGGTCCGCGACCCGGCCCGGGTGACTTTCGTCTACGACCCCGCCGCCGACGATCCCGCCCTGGGGCTGGTCCACGACCACGCCTACTGGGTCTCCGGCCTGGAGGTGGCGCCCGGCACCGGGCAAGGCACCATCGACGCCCGCAGCTTCGCCACGGGCCGAGGCGACCCGGGGAGCCACGCCACCACCGCAGCGGGGCAGGGGCCGTTGCCCTACCGGGAGTGGCGCCGCGGGTGGGACGACGCTCCCCCGGTGCCGGCCGAGAACCGCCTCAGCCTCAACCTCGCCGGCCTGTCCGCCGCCCGCGTCGACGTGGTCCGGGCCGGCCTCGGCTCCGACGCCCCACTGGTGGTGGAGGTGACTGCGGATGCCGCCGGGGTGCTGCACCTGACGGCCCCGGGCGCCGCCGGCCGTGACCTGGCCTACGGGCCCGGAACCCAGCGCTTCGTCCTTTCGGGCTGACGTTCACCAGTTGTTCGCGCCCGTCGGGGCGATGTTGATGCCTCGTTCACGCCTTCATTCGTAGGTTCGACGCAAGGAACTGTGTTCGAGGAGGCACCCGATGAGCCCGCTCGCCCGTCTCGCCGCCGCTGTATGCGCCACCGTGGCCCTGCCCGTCACCGCCTTCGCCGGGCCAGCCTGGGCAACGGAGGAGGTGTCAGCGGTCCCCGAGTGTGCCGAGCCTGTCGCCGTCATGGACTACGACGCAGGCGCCCTTACCTACTCGATGCAGGTCGACCTCACCGGCTGCGACTGGTGGACCGGTGGAGATATCAACCTGACAGGTTCCCTCGGCCGGACCTTCGCCGGCCAGACCGAAGGGGTGGCCGTGGGCTCGGGCTGCGCCTCCGCCAGCGCCGAGCCGGTGGGAGGCACGGCGCCCGATTCTGATCCCATCCGCGAGTGCGACATCGAGATCGTTTTGGAGCATCCGTCCACCGAGCTGGCCCGTTATGCGGGGGAGATCACCTATCCAGGGCCGAACGGAAACGAGTCTCAGCGCTTCCGTGCCTGGTGCGGCACCGTGGCCGGGCTGTCCGGCTGCCTGCCCGAGGAGTGAGGACCATGGCCATGCCGACCGCTTCCACCCTCCGCTCACTCGAAGGCCGTCGCGTCTCCCTGGCCCTGGCCGGCGGCGCTCGCATCGACGACTGCCAGCTGATCTCCGCCGGGCGCCCCGGAACCTCGACGGTGTGGGTCTTCGCCGCCGGCGCCGACACCTTCGTGCCCATGGCCGAGGTCCTCGATGTCTGGGAGCCGGCCCGCCGCTGACTCGTCCCATTCCCACCGCCAGCGGCGACCAGGAGCTCAGCGCTCCCTTCGCCTTCACCTACGGCGACCTCACGACGAATCCCGGCTTCGTCACGGGGAATTCGCTGGGGACGGGGTGCGTGGAACGTTCGAGATCCAGCCCACCGAAGGCGACTTCGTGATCGCCCCGGTCACCCGGATCCGCGGGAACACCGAGTTCTACTTCGCCCCGTCGTTCGTCAAGCGGTAACCCGCAGAAGCCGGCTCCGCAGCGCCTCGTCGGCGGCGGCGTCGATGGCGGTCCAGGCCAGGGCGACGGCGCCGTCGTAGAGGGCCTGGTCGGCCGCCGCCGTCACGCAGTGGGCGGCGAACTCGGGCTGGTGGTTGACCGCGGGCAGGGAGCCGATGCCGATGGCGGGGTGGATGGCGGGCACGGCCAGGGACACGTTGCCCATGTCGGTGGACCCGGCGCCCGAGCGGGTGCCGATCAGATCCTCGAACGTCCGGCCCAGGGCCTCGGCGTTGCGCCGGTAGGCGGCGGCCAGATCCGGATCGGGATGCATCTCGGCGTAGGGCTCGTGGCGGGGAAGCACGTCGAGGGTGGCGCCGGTGGCCAGCGCCCCGGCTTCGAAGCAGCGCAGGACCTTATCCCGCATGACGACGAGGGCGGCGACGTCCCGGCCCCGGACCATGTACTCGGCTTCGGTGCGGGCGGGCACCACGTTGGGGGCGTCGCCGCCGTGGGTGATGATCCCGTGGACCTTGTCCAGATGGTGGACGTGCTGGCGCAGGAGCCCGATGCCGACCTGCGCCACGGTGAGGGCGTCCAGGGCGTTGATGCCCAGATGGGGGTAAGCGGCGGCGTGGGCCTCCTTGCCGGTGTACCGGATGCGGAACTGCTGGGCGGCGACCATGGGCCAGTCGGCCATGTCCATGGGGGCGGGGTGGGTCATCATGGCCAGGTGGACGCCGGCGAAGGCGCCCCGGTCGAGCATGAAGATCTTGCCCCCGCCGCCCTCCTCGGCCGGGGTTCCCACCACGATGACGGTGAGGCCGGCGTCGTCGGCCACCTCGGCCAGCGCCAGGCCGGCGCCCACGGCGGTGGCGGCGATCACGTTGTGGCCGCAGGCGTGGCCGATCTTGGGGAGGGCGTCGTACTCGGCGCAGATGGCGACGTGCAGCGGCCCCGATCCGGCGGTGGCCGAGAAGGCGGTGGGCAAGTCGCAGATGCCCGTCTCCACCGCGAAGCCGCCCTCGGCCAGCGCCCCGGCCACCCAGGCCGAGGACTGCTCCTCCTCCCACTTCAGCTCCGGATGGGCGTGGATCCGGTGGGAGAGGGCGACGAGATCATCCCGGGCGGTGTCCACCACGGACCGGGCGGCGGCCTTGGTGTCCATCACGGCCAGCGTAGGTCGGTCATCCGGGGGTATCCGCCACCCCGGGGGTTCGGGGGTGTCCCCCGGAGACACAGTCGGTCACGGCTCGGACCAGGCGGTCCGCGGCCAGCTCGGGGAGGGCGACGTAGGTGGCGCCCATGGCCTCGGCCAGGGTGCGGGCCAGGCCCAGGCGGATGCCGCCGTCCTCGGCGTCCACCACCAGCACCTCCATGCCCGACTGGGCCACCTGGTGGGCGGCGGCCAGGGCGGCGCCGGCCGGGTCGGGCAGGGGCGCCGTGGCCCGCCCATCGGTCACCAGCACCAGCACCGGGCGCCGGGCGGGGTCGGTGCGGCCGGCGGTGCGGGCCAGGTCCAGGGCGGCGCGCAGCCCGGCGGCCAGGGGGGTGCGGCCCCCGGTGGGCAGCTGGCCGAGACGGGCCCGGGCCACCTCCACGCTGCCGGTGGGGCGCAGGGCGACGGTGGCCTCCTCGCCGGCGAAGGTGACCAGGGCCACCCGGTCCCGGCGCTGGTAGGCGTCGACCAGGAGGGAGAGGGCGGCGCCCTTGGCCGCCTCCATCCGCCGGGCCGAACCCATCGAGCCTGAGGCGTCCACGGCCAGGATGACCAGATGGGCGGTGCGGGCCTCCCGCACGGCCTGACGGAGATCGGCGCGTTGCAGCGGCTCGGATTCCGGATCACCGGGGGTCCGGGGTGTCCCCTGGTCGAGCGCCCGGCGGGCGGCGGCGGCCGCCACCGTGGCCCCCAGGGCCAGGTCGGTGACGGCAATCCCGTCATCGGGACTCCGGGCCGCCACCACACCGCCCCGGGGGGCCCGGCCCCGGGCCCGGCGCCCGAGGGCGCCCGACGGGCGGGTCACGGTCAGGGCCAGGGGGACGCCGGAGGCGGGGCTGGCCGGCGGTGTGCGGTCGGTGACGGCCGGCAACTCGCCGGGCTCAGGATCGGCGTCGCCGGGCTCGTCTTCGGGGGCGGTGAGTGGGTCTTCGAGGCGCTCCAAGGCGTCGGCCAGCTCGTGGGGGTCGAGGCCGGGGGGGTCGAGGGGGCCGCGCCGGCGCCGGTGGGCCAGGGCCAGGGCGGCCAGGCGGGTGACGTCGTCGCCCGTCGCCGTGCGGCGGCCCTCGAAGGCGGCCAGGGCCCGGGCGCCCCGGGCCAGCACCAGATCGGCCCGCAGGCCCTCCGCCCCCAGCTCGGCGCACAGCCGGGCGGCCAGGGCCAGCACCTCGTCGGGCAGGGTGACGCCGGCGAGGAGGCCGGCGCCGGCGGCCAGGGCGGCGGCGATCTGCTGTTCCCCGGCCTGGTAGCCGGCGGCGAAGCCGGTCGGGTCGGCGTCGTAGGCCAGGCGCCGGCGCACCACCTCGGCCCGCAACTCGGGGTCGGTGGGGGCCCGGACCTCCACCGCCATGCCGAACCGGTCGAGGAGCTGGGGCCGCAGCTCGCCCTCTTCGGGGTTCATGGAGCCCACCAGCACGAAGCGGGTCTCCTGCTCGACGGCCAGGCCGTCGCGCTCCACCCGGTTGACGCCGAAGGCGGCGGCGTCGATCAGCAGGTCGACCAGATGGTCGGGGAGCAGGTTGACCTCGTCGACGTAGAGCACCCCACCGTGGGCGGCGGCCAGCAGGCCGGGCTGGAGGCGCCGCCGGCCCTCCACCAGCGCCCCTTCCAGGTCGAGGGACCCCACCACCCGGTCCTCGGTGGCGCCCACCGGGAGCTCCACGAAGGGCGCCGATCCGGGCAGGAGGGCGGCCAGGCCCCGGGCCGCGGTCGACTTGCCCGATCCCTTCTCCCCCCGGATGAGCACCCCGCCCAGGCGAGGGTCGACGCCGTGGAGCAGCAGGGCCAGCTTGAGCTCGTCCTGGCCGACGAGGGCGGACAGCGGGAACGCCGGCGGGGCGTTCGGGGTCATAGGAGCTGCGCCGAGGATCGGCGGCTGGGGCAGGGGCCCCCGGCCGCACCGCGATGAGCCGCCAGGCGAAGAGCCATGGTCACAGCCTGCGGTCCTCGGCCCAGCCCTCGGCTTCGACCAGGGCGTCGCGCAAGGTGCGCAGGGCCTCGTCGGAGGGCGCCTCCCACAGGCCCCGGGCGGCGGCCTCGGCGAGACGCTCGGCGATGTCCCGGAGGGCGGTGGGGTTGGAGGCCTCGAAGAACTTGCGCACCTCGGGGTCCCCCACGTAGGCGGCGGTCACCCGCTCGTACATCCAGTCCTCGCCGATGCGGGCGGTGGCGTCGTAGCCGTAGAGGTAGTCGACGGTGGCCGCCATCTCGAACGCCCCCTTGTAGCCGTGGCCCATCATGGCCCCGATCCAGCGGGGGTTGAGGACCCGGGAGCGGACCACCCGCCGGGCCTCCTCGGCCAGGGAGCGGACCCGGGGCCGGGCCGGGTCGGCCGAGTCGCCGAACTCCGCCCGGGGCGCCCGGCCGGTGAGGGCCCGGACGGTGGCCACCATGCCGCCGTGGTCCTGGAGGTAGTCGTCGGAGTCGAAGATGTCGTGTTCCCGGTTGTCCTGGTTCTTCACCGCCACGTCGATGGCGGCGAAGCGCCGGCGCATGGCCTCGGGGGCGGGCGCCCCGTAGGCGGACCGGCCGTAGGCGTAGCCGCTCCAGGTCATGTACACGGTGGCCAGGTCGGCGTCGCCGTCCCACTCCTTCGAATCGAGGAGAGCGAGGATGCCCGACCCGTAGGTGCCCGGTTTGGCCCCGAAGATGCGGGGGTCGGCGCCGGCGGCCCGGACGTAGTTGTCCTCGGGGCTCTCGTCCAGGGCGGCCACGAGCTCCACCGCCTCGTCGACCAGATGGACCAGGTGGGGGAAGGCGTCACGGAAGAAGCCGCTGATGCGCAGGGTCACGTCGACCCGGGGGCGGCCCAGCTCGGCCAGCGGGACGGGCTCCAGGCCCACCACCCGGCCCGACTCCTCCGCCCAGCAGGGCCGGACGCCCAAGAGGGCGAGGGCCTCGGCGATGTCGTCGCCATGGGTGCGCATGGCCGCCGTGCCCCACAGCACCAGGCCGATGGTCCGGGGCCAGTCGCCGGTCTCGTCCTGGTGGCGGGTGCAGACCGCCTCGGCCAGGGCCCGGCCCACGTCCCAGGCGCTCACGGTGGGCAGCGTCTTGGGGTCGACGGAGTAGAAGTTCCGCCCGGTGGGCAGCACGTGGGCCATCCCCCGGGTGGGCGCGCCCGACGGCCCGGCCGGGATGTAGCGACCGTCCAGGGCCCGCAAGGTGTTGGTGATCTCGCCGGCCGTTTGGGCCAGCCGGGGCACCAGCACGCCGCCGGCGAAGCGCAGTGCTTCGGCAACCGGCGTGTCTGACCGCCGGGAGGCGGCGGTGAGGAGCGCCGGTTCGGGCCAGTGGGCGGCGCGAGCCTCCCGCAGCAGGCGCTTGACCTCGGCGTCGACGGCGTCCACCGCGTGCCGCTCGTCCAACCCGACGCCCATCTCCGCCGCCACCGCCTCTCGCAGGGACGGGACACGGCGCTGGGGCAGGCGCAGCAGGGCGGCCAGCAGGTCGATCTCGGCGTCGGCCTCCGGCGCCTGGCCGAGGACGTGGAGGCCGCCCCGGATCTGGGCGTCCTTCAGCTCGCACAGATACCCGTCGACGTGGAGGAGGAAGTCGTCGAACTCCTCTGCTCCCGGGGCCGACTCCCGGTTGAGGTCGCGGTCCAGGGCGGCCCGCTCGATCAGCTCCCAGATGCGGGAGCGCAGCGCCGGCAGCTTGGCCGGGTCGAGGGTGGACACCTGGTAGTACTCGTCCAGGAGCCGTTCTAGGCGGGCCAGGTCGTCGTACGTCTCGGCCCGGGTCATGGGGGGCACGAGGTGGTCGACGACCACGGCGTGGGCCCGGCGCTTGGCCTGGGTTCCCTCGCCCGGGTCGTTGACCACGAAGGGGTAGACGAGGGGCACGTCGCCCAGGGCGGCGTCGGGCGCGCAGGCGGCGCAGAGGCCCACGCCCTTGCCCGGCAACCATTCCAGGTTGCCGTGCTTCCCCACGTGGACGACGGCGTCCGCCCCCCAGCCCCGGTCCAGCCACCGGTAGAAGGCGAGGTAGTGATGGGTGGGGGGCAGCTCGGGGGAGTGGTAGACGGCGATAGGGTCCTCGCCGAAGCCCCGGGGCGGCTGGACGACGACGAGGACGCCGCCGAGGTCGATGCCGGCCAGGCAGATGGTGTCGTCGTGGTCGACGTAGACGTCGCCCGGGGGCGGGCCCCACCGCGCTTCGACCGGGCGGCGCAGCGCTTCGGGCAGCTCGGCGAACCAGGTGGCGTAGCGGGCGGCCGGCACCCGGGCCACCGCCCGGGAGAGCTGTTCGGGGGTGAGCGTCTCCTTCTCGTAGGAGAACGTCTCGGTGAGCTCGGCCATGAGGGCGTCGCCGCTCTCGGGGATGCGGTCCACCCGGTAGCCGCCGGCCCGCATGGCCTCGAGCAGGGCCAGCACCGAGGCCGGGGTGTCGAGGCCAACGGCGTTGCCCACCCGGGCCCGCTTCGTCGGATAGGCCGACAGGACCAGGGCGACACGCTTGTCGGCGTTGGGGGTGTGGCGCAGGCGGGCCAGCCGGGTGGCCAGGCCCGCCACCCGCTCCACCCGGTCGGGGACGGTGCGGTAGGCGACCACCGGGGTGCCGAGCTCGTCGCCGTCGTCCACCACCTCCTTGAACGACACCGGCACCGAGACGATGCGCCCGTCGAACTCGGGCAGGGCCACCGACCAGGCCACGTCCAGCGGGGAGAGGCCGAGGTCGCTGTCCTCCCAGGCGGCCCGGGACGTGGTGGCCGCCACCGCCTGGACGACGGGCACGTCGAGGCGTTCCAGCAGCGGGACTCGCCAGCTGTCCTCAGTGTCCCCAGGCCCGCCCATGGCCAGCACCGTGGTCACCACGCAGTCGGCCCGGCCGGCCACGAACCGGGAGAGGACGGGGACGTCGCCCCGCTCGTCGGGCCGCAGCGAGTAGCACCAGCAGGCCAGGGCGTTGACTCCCCGGCTCCGGATGGCGGCGCACAGATCGTCGACGAAGGTGGTGTTCCCGGCGATGAGGTGGGCCCGGTAGAAGAGCACCGCCACCGTGGGACGGGCGGGGTCGACGGCGTCGAGCCCGTCGCCCCAGATCCCTTCGTCGGGAACGGGCTCGGGCGGCCCGGCCTCGGGGTCGCCGGCCACGAATCGGAGCAGGTTGGCCAGGTTGGCCGGCCCGCCGTGGACCAGGTACTCGAACGCCTTGGCCACGTCTCCGGCGGGGACGGTGGAGGCGGCGGTGAGCTCGGGGTCGAGGGCCGACTCGCCGCCCAGGGCGTAGAGCGGCAGACCTCGCTCCCCGCATCCCCGGCGCAGGTCGTCGAAGGGGCCCTCCCAGGCCCGGCGACCGCCGAGGAGGCGGACCACCACGGCCGTCACGCCGTCGAGGTCGGGGGCGGCGGCCAGCGTGGCCGGGTTCGCCGCCCGGACGAGCGGGGCGTCGCCGGGGAGCGATTCGATGGCCGCCCGGAGGGCCAGGATCTCGGTGTCGGCGGTGGAGAGGAACAGGATCACCGAACGCCGCCCTCCTTGATGAGGGCCTCGATGGCGGCGGTGTCGAGATGGGCTTCGACCAGGTCGGCCAGGCGGTCGAGCTGCTCCTCCCGGGCGGCGGCGAACGACACCCCGGAGGGCGGGGACGTCTTCCCCCGCCGGCTGGCCACCTCGGCCAGGAAGGCGGCCCGGAACCCGTCGGCCTCGAAGAGGCCGTGCAGGGTGGTGCCGAGCACCCGCCCGTCGGGGCTGCGGGCGCCGTCGGGCTCGGCCCCCCAGCCGTCGTCGAGCTCGATCCAGGGATCGGGACTGACCGTCCTCCCGTGGTGGATCTGATATCCCGTCACCATTTCGCCCCGGCAGAGGCCCCGCCGGGGCCGTGTCACCTTCTCGGGTTCGAAGACGGTCTCGGCCTCGAGCCAGCCCAGGGCATCGACCACGACGGGGCCAGGGCCACCGCGGCCCCCGGGGACTCCCGCCCCGCTTTCCACCGGGTCGGTGATGCGCCGGCCCAGCATCTGCAAGCCGCCGCAGATGCCGAGGACGGTCGTCACCTGGGACAGCGGGTCGACGAAGCCCCGGTCCCGCAGCCAGGAAAGGTCGGACACGGTGGCTTTGGTGCCGGGCAGCACGGCCAGGTCCGGGTCGCCCAGAGCGCCGGGGTGCTCCACGTACCGCACCGAGACACCCGGCTCGAGCGCCAGGGCGTCGAAGTCGGTGAAGTTGGAGATGCGGGGCAGCCGGACGACGGCCACGTCCAGGGCTCCGGCGGCCGGGCGGCCGGCGGGGGGCAGGGCCAGGCTGTCCTCGGCGTCGAGGTCGAGGCCGGGGCTCCAGGGCACCACGCCCAGGGTGGGCACCCCGGTGAGGGCCTCGAGCTCGGCCAGCCCCGGGGCGAGCAGAGCCGGGTCGCCCCGGAACTTGTTGATGACGAAACCCCGCACGCACCGGCGCAGGTCGTCGGGCAGGAGCTCGACGGTGCCGTAGAGGGCGGCGAACACCCCGCCCCGGTCGATGTCGCCCACCACCACGGCGGGGGCGCCCGCCGCCGCGGCCAGCCACAGGTTCACCAGGTCGCCCTCGAGGAGGTTGATCTCGGCCGGGCTGCCCGCCCCCTCCATCACCACCACGTCGAACCGGGCCCGCAGCCGTTCCAGCGCCTCGAGGACGGTCTTCCGCAGGGCGGGCTTGACGCCGTGGTAGGCGACGGCGTCGAGGTGGCCCCCGGGGTACGGGGTGTCCCCGGGAGTCCAGGGGCGGCCGAGGACCACGACCTGGCTGGTGCGCTCCCCGGTGGGCTTGAGCAGGATCGGGTTCATGTCGACCTCGGGGTCGACGCCCGCGGCCAGGGCCTGCACGCCCTGGGCCCGGCCGATCTCATGGCCGCTCGGGGTCACATACGAGTTGAGCGCCATGTTCTGGGCCTTGAAGGGGGCGACGGCCACGCCCCGCCGGTGAAGCCACCGGCACAGCCCCGTGACCAGGCTGCTCTTGCCCGCGTCGCTGCCCGTCCCGCACACCATGAGGGCGCCCCGCATGCTCATGATGGGACCTGCGCCAGCAGGGACCGGCGGCTGGGGCTGGGGCCCCCAGCCGCACCGCGATGAGCCGCCAGGCGAAGAGCCATGATCACAGTCCTGCTTGTTCCCAGGCGGCGATGAGGCGGCGCAGCCCGCCGTCGTCGGGCACGGCCACCCGGATGTGGCCGGGCAGGCCGAAGCTCGTGCAGTCCCGCACCAGCACCCGGTGGCGGGCCAGCCGCTTCCGGGCCTCGGGGGCACCTTCGGCTACCGCGACGAGGACGTAGTTGGCGTCGGACGGTGCCACGCCGGGGATGGCCCGGGTGAGCGCCGCCCGCCGCTCGGCCACCGCCTGGCGCCAGGCGGGGAGGTCGGCCCGGGCCAGCATCTCGGGGACGAGGGCGGCGGCCAGGGCGTTGAGGGCCCAGCGGGGCTGGCGGGCGGCGAGCCGCTCGAGCAGGCCGGCGTCAGGGGCGCACACGTAACCCACCCGCAGGCCCGGGCAGGCGAACACCTTGGTCAGGGACCCGACCACCACCGCATCCGCATCCCCCCGGGTCCAGACGCCGGAGGCCAGGGGGAAGAAGGCCTCGTCCCACACCGCCGCCCGCTCGGCGAGGCCGGCCAGGCGGCCGGTGGGGTTGTGGGGGTTGGAGCGCACCCTCGGCGCCGAGCGGTCGCTCGCCGGGTCCACGGCCTCGGCCAGGTGGCGGGCGTAGAGGGAGAACTCGCCCGGGGTCGCCACCGCCGCCCGTCCCAGGTGGCCGCACACCAGGGCGATGGCTTCCGCGCCCCCGTTGGTGAGCAGCACGCGGTCCGGGGTGGTCCCCAGGGCGGCGGCCATGGCCTCGGTCGCCGGCCGGGGGTCGGGGTAGCGCCGCAGCGCCGGAAGGTGGGCGCCGGCCAGGGCGGCGACGTCGGG
>JBIOUX010000163.1:0-78944 GCA_044867425.1 Acidimicrobiia bacterium
AGGCGAGCCCCGCACGCTCGAGCAGGTGGCTCAGCACTTCCACCTCACCCGTGAGCGCATCCGACAGATCGAGGCCAAGGCCATGTCCAAGTTGCGGCACCCGTCGGTCAACTGTGGAGTACGGGAGTTCCTCACCGACTGACCGTGCGACGCCTGTCTCGAAATCAGAGCTTGAGGATGGGGCAGGTCAACGTGCGGGTAACCCCGTCCGTGAGCTGCAGTCGGGAAACCACCATCTTGCCCAGGTCGTCAATGCTGTCGGCCTCCACCCGCACGATCACGTCATAGGGGCCGGTGACGTCCACGGCGGAGATGACCCCCTCCAGCCGGGCGATGTGGGCGGACACAATGTGCGGACTCGCCCACCTCGGTCTGGATCAGCACGTAGGCCTTGACGGCCATGAAGCCTCCTCGCACGCGGCGCAGCCGATGGTAGCGAGCCCACTCGGGCAATCGTGAAGTGACGAACCCAGTGCCGCCCAGGCACCCGGATTCGTACACAGACCCTGCTAGTGTCCGGCGCTTAGTCGAGGCCGACGTGCTGGAGGGACCCTCCATCGAGACGATCGCGCACGACATCATCATCGTCGGAGGCGGAGGCGCGGGGCTCCGGGCGGCCATCGCCGCGGCGGAGGCCTCCGACGCCGTCAGCATCGGCGTGGTGTCCAAGGTCTACCCGATGCGCAGCCACACCGTCTCGGCCGAGGGCGGGGCGGCGGCGGTCCTGCGGGAAGGCGGGGACGACAACCTCGACCTCCACGCCTTCGACACCATCCGCGGCAGCGACTACCTGGCCGACCAGGACGCGGTGGAGGCTTTCGTGGCCGAGTGTCCGGGGGAGATGATCCGCCTCGAGCACTGGGGCTGCCCGTGGAGCCGCGACCCGGACGGGAGGCTCGCCGTGCGGCCCTTCGGTGGGATGAGCGTGTGGCGGACGCTCTTCGCCGCCGACAAGACCGGCTTCCACATGCTCCACGCCCTCTTCCAGACCTCGCTCAAGTACGAGCGGGTCGTCCGCTACGACGAGTTCTTCGTGACCAAGCTCCTGGTGGAGGACGGGCGGTGCGCGGGAGTGGCGGCGATGGACCTCCGGGACCTGAGGGTCAGGTGCATCGCCGGCAAGGCCGTGATCCTCTGCACCGGCGGCGCCGGACGGACCTTCCCCTTCACCACCAATGCCGCCATCAAGACCGGGGACGGGATGGCCCTCGCCTACCGGGCGGGCGTCCCCTTGAAGGACATGGAGTTCGTTCAGTACCACCCCACCGGGTTGCCCCTGACCGGGATCCTGATGACCGAGGCGTCACGGGGGGAGGGTGGCTACCTGATCAACCGGGAGGGGAAGCGGTTCCTCGAGGACTACATCCCGTCCAAGATGGAGCTCGGCCCCCGGGACATCCTCTCCCGGGCGATCGTGCAGGAACACGAGAAGGGACGGACGTTCGAGGGGCCGTACGGCTACTACGTCCATCTCGACATCCGCCACCTGGGCGAGAAGACGATCGACGAGAAGTTGCCGTTCGTCCGGGAGCTGGTCCGGAACTATGTGGGGATCGACCCCGTCTACGAGCCCATCCCGGTGCGGCCGGTGGTCCACTACTGGATGGGGGGCGTCGACACCGACCTCACGGGGCGGACGCTCCTGCCGGGCCTGTACGCCGCCGGGGAGACGGCCTGCGTGAGCATGAACGGGGCGAACCGGCTCGGGTCGAACTCGCTCTCCGAGTGCCTCGTGTTCGGGGCGAGGGTGGGAAAGCAGGCGGCGGAGGACGCTCTCGAGGCCCGTCCGCCCCTGGAGAACTCCCTCTCCCGGCTGGCCCAGGCCGAGCAGGACCGGCTCGTCTCCGCCTACCTGGCCAAGGAGGGGGGCCACGAACGCGTCGCCGCCGTCAGGCGGGACATGCAGCGGGCCATGGAGGCCGGGGCCGGCATCTACCGGACCGAAGAGTCGCTCAAGGAGGCCACCGAGGAGATCAGCCGGCTCAAGGACCGCTACCGGGACGTGGCGCTCGACGATCGCAGTCGGACGTTCAACACCGAGGTGGTGGGAGCGCTCGAGCTCGAGAACATGCTCGACATCGCCGAGACGGTGGTCCACTCCGGGCTGGAACGGAGGGAGTCGCGCGGATCCCACACCCGCCGCGACCACCCCGAGCGGGACGACGAGCGCTTCGCCAGGCACAGCCTCGCCCTCGCCACGCCCGAGGGGGCCCGGATCGAGTACCGCGACGTCACCATCACGAGGTGGCCACTCGCCGAGCGGACATACTGACCCGACGAGGAGGGCTCGAGATGTCGGACGGGACGGTGGTACTGAAGGTGGCCCGGTACCGCCCGGAAGACCGTCCGACCCCGTACTTCGACGACTACGAGATCCCCTATCGGGACGACATGGTCGTCCTCGACGCCCTGAACCACATCAAGGACGACGTGGACGGGACCCTCACCTACCGGTGGTCGTGCCGGATGGGGGTGTGCGGATCATGCGGGATGATGGTGAACGGGGTGCCCCGGCTCACCTGCGCGGTCTTCCTGCGCGAGTTCCATCCGAAGCCGGTGGTGGTCGAGCCCCTGCGCTACTTCCCCGTCATCCGCGACCTCGTGGTGGACATCAGCGCCTTCCTGGAGAAGCTGAAGGAGGTCAAGCCCTGGATCATCCGGGACGAGGCGCCCGTCTCCGAGGGCGAGTACCTCCAGACCCCCGAGCAGGTGGAGGCCTACAAACAATTCAGCATGTGCATCAACTGCATGCTGTGCTACGCCGCCTGCCCGGTGTTCGGCCTGGACGACGATTTCATCGGTCCGGCGGCCATCGCCCTGGCCCACCGCTACAACCTCGACTCCCGGGACCAGGGCCGGGACGAGCGCCGGGCCATCCTGGGGGTCCACTGGGGCGCCTGGGACTGCACCTTCGTCGGGGAGTGCTCGGTGGTGTGCCCCAAGCACGTCGACCCGGCCGTCGCCATCCAGCGCACGAAGCTGGACATCGCCGCCACGAGCCTCAAATCCGTCCTCTGGCCGTTCGGGGGGCGCAAGTGAGCGCGGCGCGCCCTCCCGTCTACGTCCGCCCCATCCCCCGCTTCTGGTGGATACGGACAGCGCCCTTCCGGCGCTTCGTCATCCGCGAGCTCACCTCGGTGTTCGTTGGCCTCTTCTCGGTGATCCTGCTGCTCTTCCTCCTCGCCCTCTCCCGGGGCCCGGACGCCTACGCCAGTTTCCTGCGGTGGCTCGACCTACCTGGAATCGTGGTCCTCCACGCCCTCACCCTGGCCGCCGTCCTCTACCACACGGCCACCTCCATCCAGCTCGCCTCCCAGATCCAGGAGGTCCGCCTGGGCGGACAGGCCGTCCCCCGCCAACTGCTGATGGCCGGCATGACCGGAGGATTGATCGTGGCCTCCGCCGTCGTCGCCTACCTCCACGTGGAGTTCTAGCCGTGGCCAGAAGCGCAGCGCACCCACGACCGGTTCGGAGCGAGCCCTTCTACTGGTTGCTGTTCACGGCCGGAGGCGGGGTGTCGGCCTTCCTCTTCCCCGCCCACATCGCCATCCTGGGCATCGCCTACGGCGCCGGGTGGCTTCCCGATGACGCCCTCTCCTACGACCGGGTCCTCGACCTTGTCCAGAACCCTCTCACCAAGATCTACCTCTTCGTGCTCGTCGTCCTCCCCATGTTCCACGCCGCCCACCGGATCCGCTACGGCCTCCGCCACGAGCTGCGGATGGAGGAGAACAAGCACATCGTGGCCAGCGCCTGCTACGGCGCCGCCTTCGTGGGCACCGCCCTCACGGTGTGGGTCCTCCTGCAGATCTGACGAGCCGTCACCGCGTTCGCCTGAGCTTGCGCCAGAGCCGGACCACGGGATCGTAGATCTCGGTCACCACCCGCTCCTTGAGCGGGATGATGGCGTTGTCGGTGATCTTGATGTACTCGGGGCAGACCTCGGTGCAGCACTTGGTGATGTTGCAGTAGCCGAGCCCGTACCTGGCCTTGATGAGCTCGGTCCGGTTGTTGGTGTCGAGCGGGTGCATCTCGAGGGCGGCCAGGCGGACGAAGAACCGGGGCCCGGCGAAGTGCCGCTTGTTCTCGTCGTGGTCACGGATGACGTGGCAGACGTCCTGGCAGAGGAAGCACTCGATGCACTTGTGGAACTCCTGGGGCCGGTCGATGTCCTCCTGGAACATGCGCCGCTTGCCATCGGGATCGGGCGGCTTGGGGGTGAAGGAGGGGATGGTCTTGGCCACCTCGTAGTTGAAGGACACGTCGGTCACGACGTCCTTGATGACCGGGAAGGTCTTCATGGGGGCGACGACGACGGGCTCTTCGGTGGGAAGGGTGTCCATCCGGGTCATGCACAGGAGCCGGGGCCGGCCGTTGATCTCGGCCGAACAGGAGCCGCACTTGCCCGCCTTGCAGTTCCACCGCACAGCCAGGTCGGGCGCCTGGTTGGCCTGGATGGCGAAGAGCACGTCGAGGACCACCACGCCCTCCTGGAGGGGCACGGCGTAGTCGGTGAAGGCGCCGCCCTCCCCGTTGCCCCGCCAGACCCGCATCGTCACTTCCGGGACGCCGCCCGCCGGTCGTTCGCGCCCCCCGGCCCGGATGGTCACCTCCTGGGCCACCATTACCCGTTCTCCTCGAAGAGCGCCTTGAGCTCGGCGGGCATCTCCAGAAGGGGTTCCTCCCGGAGATCCAGCTCACCGTCGCCCCGGCGCACGACGTGGTTCACCCGGCCGTAGTGGGGGTCGGTGGTGGGGTAGTCCTCCCGGGTGTGGCCGCCCCGGCTCTCTTTGCGGGCCAGGGCGCAGCGGGCCACCACCTCGGAGATGGCGAGCATGTTGCGCAGGTCGAGGGCCAGGTGCCATCCGGGGTTGAACTCCCGGTTGCCGGCCACGCTCAACCGGGCCGCCCGCTCCTTGAGCACGGCGATCTCCGAAAGGGCTTTCTCCAGCTCGTCGCCGGTGCGGATGATGCCGACGAGATCCTGCATCGTCTGCTGGAGGTCGACGTGGACGGCGTAGGGGTTCTCACCCCCCGGGTGGTCGAAGGGGGCGAGGGCGGTCCGGGCCGCCTCCTCCACCTCCCCCTCGTCGGGGACCGGGAGGCTCGCCCGCCCGGCGGCGTACTCGGCGGCGGAGAGGCCGGCCCGCCGGCCGAAGACGAGAAGGTCGGAGAGCGAGTTGCCGCCCAGGCGGTTGGATCCGTGCATGCCCCCGGCGCACTCTCCGGCGGCGAAGAGCCCGGGCACGGTGGTGGCGGTGGTGTCGGCGTCGACGCGCAGGCCCCCCATGGCGTAGTGGCAGGTGGGTCCCACCTCCATGGGTTCCTTGGTGATGTCGACACCGGCCAGCTCCTTGAACTGGTGGTACATGGAGGGGAGGCGCCGGCGGATCTCCTCGGCCGGTCGCCGGGTGGCGATGTCGAGGAAGACGCCGCCGTGGGGACTGCCCCGGCCGGCCTTGATCTCGGCGTTGATGGCCCGGGCCACCTCGTCCCGGGGCAGGAGCTCGGGGGGGCGGCGGTGGTTGTGGTGGTCGGCGTACCAGGCGTCGGCCTCGGCCTCGGTTTCGGCCGTCTCGGCTTTGAAGAATTCGGGGATGTAGTCGAACATGAACCGTCGCCCCTCGGAGTTGCGCAGCACACCTCCGTCGCCCCGCACCCCCTCGGTGACGAGGAGCCCCCGCACGCTGGGCGGCCAGACCATGCCGGTGGGGTGGAACTGGACGAATTCCATGTCGATGAGGTCGGCCCCGGCGAAGAGCCCCATGGCGTGGCCGTCGGCGGTGTACTCCCAGGAGTTGGAGGTCACCTTCCAGGCCTTGCCGATCCCGCCGGTGGCCAGCACCACCGCCTTGGCCCGGAAGACCACGAAGCGCCCGTTCTCCCGCCAGTAGCCGAAGGCGCCGGCCACCCGGTCCCCGTCCTTCAAGAGCCGCTGGATGGCGCACTCCATGAAGACGTCGATGCCCTTGTGGACGGCCCGCTGCTGGAGGGTGCGGATCATCTCGAGGCCGGTGCGGTCGCCGACGTGGGCGAGACGCGCGTAGCGGTGACCGGCGAAGTCCCGCTGGTGGATGAGACCGTCCTTGGTGCGGTCGAGGAGGGCGCCCCACTCCTCCAGCTCGAGGACCCGGTCGGGTGCCTCCTGGGCGTGGAGCTGGGCCATACGCCAGTTGTTGAGGAGCTTGCCGCCCCGCATGGTGTCCCGGAAGTGGACCTGCCAGTTGTCCTCGGGCCAGACGTTGGCCAGGGCGGCGGCGATGCCACCCTCGGCCATGACCGTGTGGGCCTTGCCCAGCAGCGACTTGCAGAGGAGGGCGGTGCGGGCGCCGGCGGCGCTGGCCTCGATGGCGGCCCGGATGCCGGCTCCGCCGGCACCGACCACGATCACGTCGTAGTCGTGAGTCTCGTACCCCTCCATCACCTAGAAGGTGATCCTCGGGTCGGTGAAGACCCCGTTGGCCAGGAGGCGGACGTACACGTCGGTGCCGGCCACCATGACCAGGCTGATCCAGGCGATGAGGCCGTGCCGCTCGTTGAGCCG
Source organism: Acidimicrobiia bacterium (assembly GCA_044867425.1). GTDB lineage: Bacteria > Actinomycetota > Acidimicrobiia > IMCC26256 > BP-133 > CAWBJP01. The sequence continues at coordinate 6,545 of JBIOUX010000163.1, forward strand.
GGTCACGAAGCGCCACATCTTCAGCTTGAGGGGCCGGGCCGAGAGCACGTCGAGGTGGCCACCGGCCAGGTGGCGACAGGAGTGGCAGGACAGGCTGTAGGCGGTGAGGAGGGCGGCGTTTGCCACCAGCACCACCGTGCCCAGGCCGATGCCGATCCCCTCCTCGAAGCTGAAGGCCTTCACCGCGTCGATCCAGAGGAAGAACAGGATCGGCCACACCGCCCAGAAGAAGTAGCGGTGGAAGTTCTGCAGGCTCAAGGGGAAACGGGTCTCGCCCGTGTAGCACTTGGCCGCGTCGGCGACGCCACAGGCCGGCGGGGAGCGGAAGAAGGCCCGGTAGTAGGACTTGCGGTAGTAGTAGCAGGTGGCCCGGAACCCGCCCGGCGCCCACAGGATGAGCAGCGCCGGCGACAGGGAGAACCACGACCCGAAGAGCCGGATGGTGGGCTCGGCGCAATTGGCGGCCAGGCACGGGGAGTAGAGCGGCGACAGGTAGGGGTCGACGAAGTAGTCGCGGTTCTGGAGGGCGGCCCAGGTGGCGTAGATGACAAAGCCGCCCAGCAGCACCCAGGTCGGGAGGGTCTCGATCCACCAGGGATCACGGCGCAGCGTCCTCCCGTGAATCGTTTCCGCGTTGGTGACCGCCAACGGCCCTCCTCCGGCGCGAACGGCAGACCGCGGCGGATCGTAACAACGCGCCCGCGACACATACGAACTTTTGGTCGGTCCCGGAACGGCCTAATTCGCTGGATCGCGACGCCGGAGACGACCGACACTGGGCGCCATGTGGCCCGATCATGACGGCTCTTCGCCTGGCGGCTCATCGCAGCGTCGGCGGGGACCCCAGCCCCGCCTCCCGGCGCCACCGAAGTGGCGCCTTGAAGCTCTCGACCCCGCCCGCGCCCCCGATGCGGAACTCCTCGCGGTCCACGATCTGATCGTGGCCCTCGAACGGGAGGCGCTGCCGGACGTGCCCGTCCCCCCGGCGGACCACGCCCTGGCCGACTACCGCCGGGCCCCGTCGTTCCGCCACCGGCGCTGGTGGGTGAGCAGGAGGGGCGATGAAGTCGCCGGCTTCGCCTCGGCCGTGTGGGACGACCTGCCCGAGAACCGCAGCCATTGCGAGATCGACGTGGCCGTGGCTCCCTCGGCCCGCCGCTCCGGCCTCGGCTCGGCGTTGCTGGGGGCGGTGGTGGAAGCGGCGGATGCCTGGCAGGCCTCGCTTCTCGACGTGTACGCCCGGGTGGGTGGGCCCGGGGAGCCGTTCCTGCGCCGGCTGGGGGCCGAGCTGCGTCAGGTGGAGCGCCGGAGCGCATGCCTGACGGCCCACCTCGACCGACCGCTGCTCGAGCGCTGGGTGCGCCGGGCCGGGGAGCGGGCGGCGGCTTACTCGCTGGTGGCGTGGGACGGGCACTGCCCCGACGACCTCCTGGGTGCCTTCTGCGACCTGGTGGCGGTGATGAACACCGCGCCCCGCGACGGCCTGCAGCGGGACGACACCCACACCACCCCCGAGGAATGGCGGGAGCGGGAGGCGGCCTACGACGCCCAGGGCTACGACCACTGGGTCCTCTGCGCCCGCCACGACGGCAGCGGCGAGTTCGCCGGCTACACCGAGCTGCTGCTGCCCCGCCGTTGGCCGGAGATGGCCTACCAGGGCGACACGGGCGTGTGGCCCAAGCACCGGGAGCGGGGTCTGGGCCGCTGGCTGAAGGCGGCCATGGCCCTGCGCCTGGTGGACGAGCGGCCCGCCATCGAGCGCATCGAGACGTGGAACGCCGGCGGCAATCAGGCCATGCTCTCGATCAACGAGGCCATGGGCTTCGTCGCGGTGGAGAACTGGGGCGCCTGGCAGGTGCCCGTCGACCGGGTGAGGGCTGCGCTCCGCTCCTAGGAATCGCTAGGACTCGGCGAGGTTGGGCATGACCAGCGTGCCGATCTCGTCGTTGGCGCTCTGGGGGATGGCGTAGCCCTCCTCGGCCACGATGTCCTCCCAGTTGTCCCGCACGTCCTCCAGACTCAGGTCCTTCTTGAAGAAGCCGGGCCCCTCGGCGATGAAGATGCGGGCCACGCGGCCGCCGCCGACGGAGAAGACGTTGCCCGTCACCGGGCACTCCTCGGACACCAGCCAGGCGACCACGGGGGACACCAGGGCGGGGTCCAGCTTGTCGGCCAGGGGGCCCAGGATGTCCTCGGTCATGCGGGTCTTGGCCACGGGAGCGATGGCGTTGGCCTTGATGTTGTACTTGGCGCCCTCCTGGGCCAGCGCCCGGGTGAAGCCCACCAGGCCCATCTTGGCCGCCCCGTAGTTGGTCTGGCCGAAGTTGCCGAAGATGCCCGCCGACGACGAGGTGGAGACGATGCGTCCGTAGTTCTGCTCCCGCAGATGGGGCCAGGCCGCCCGGGTGACGCACATGGCCCCCCGCAGGTGCACGTCGAGGACGGGGTCCCACAGCTCGTCGGTCATGTTGGCGAAGCTCTTGTCCCGCAGGATGCCGGCGTTGTTGACGACGATGTCGACGCGTCCGTAGGCCTCCAGGGCCGCCTTGACCATGGCCTCGCCGCCCTCTCTGGTGGCCACGCTGTTGGTGTCAGCCACGGCCACGCCCCCGGCGGCGACGATCTCGTCCACCACCTGCTGGGCGGGGCCGGCCGAGGCCCCCGTCCCGTCCACCGCACCGCCCAGGTCGTTGATCACCAGTTGGGCTCCCCGGGAGGCGAGGAGCAGAGCGTGCTCCCGGCCCAGGCCGCCGCCGGCCCCGGTCACGATCGCAACCCTGCCCTCGAACCCGATCTGCGCCATCTGGCCTCCTGTCTGCGAGTGCTTGATATCTTACGCAAGGCTGACTGTTGGGTAACAACCGGGCGTCCTCCGCAACTACGGTGGGGAGGGTGACCGACGGCGCTGCCCCTTCCGGGGAAACCCCCCAGGCCCCGGGCTCCGGAGACACCCCCAGCCGGCGGGAAGCGATTCTGGCTGCTGCTCTCGAGCTCTTCCGCAAGCGGAGCTTCCACGCCGTGGGGATCGACGAGATCGGGACGGCGGCCGGCATCTCCGGGCCGGGCGTCTACCGCCACTTCCCCTCCAAGGACTCCCTCCTCGTCGCCCTCTTCGACCGCATCAGCGAGCAGATGCTCGAGGGCGCCCGGGCCGTGGTGGCCGAGCAGCTGCCGCCGGAGGAGACGCTGCGCCGCCTCGTCGAGGTCCACGTGGCCTACGTCTCGGAGGAGCGGGCCCTGCTGTCGGTGTGGATCCAGGACTGGCGCAGCCTGCCCGCGCCCGACCGTCAGCGCGTCCGCCGCCGCCAGGTGGAGTACGTCGGCGAGTGGATCCGGGCCCTGGCCGAGCTGCGCCCCGATCTCTCCCCCAAAGGAGCCGAGACGGTGGTCTATGCGGCGGTGAACACGATCAACTCCGTGGCCTTCCACGACGCCGGGCTTCCCCGGGAGCAGCTCGACCCCCTTCTGGCCCGGCTCGCCCTGGCGGTACTGGCCGCATGAACACCTCGCTGGAGCAGGTCCAGGCCGACCTGGAGGCCGAATGCCAGTCCCTCGACGGGCTGGTGGCGGGCCTCGATGCCGCCGGCTGGGAGACGCCCTCCCCGGCCGAGGGCTGGACGGTCAAGGACCAGATCAGCCACCTGGCCTCGGTGGACGAGTGGGCCACCCTCGCCGCCCGCGACCCGGAGGGGTTCACGGCCTGGATGGCGACCCTGCCCTTCGACGATCCCGACGCCGTGGTCAACGACCCGGTGGACGCGGCCCGGGGACTCCCCGGGCCCGAGGTACTGGGCTGGTGGCGGACGGCCCGGGCGAGTCTCGCCCATGTGATGGAGCGGGTCGATCCGTCGGTCCGGGCGCCCTGGTTCGGCCCGCCCATGGCCATGGCCACCCTGCTCACCGCCCGGCTCATGGAGACCTGGGCCCACGGCGAGGACGTGGCCGAGGCCCTCGGGGTCGAGCGGCCGGCCACCGCCCGCCTCCGCCACATCGCCCATCTCGGGGTGCGCACCCGGGCCTTCGCCTACGCCTCCCGGGGCCTGGCGATGCCGGCGGACGACGTCCGGGTCGAGCTGGCGGGGCCGGACGGGGACGAGTGGACCTGGGGCGACGAGGCCGCCCCCGCCCGGATCAGCGGTCCGGCCGTCGACTTCTGCCGGGTGGTGACCCGCCGCCGGCACCCCTCCGACACCGCCCTGGTGACCGAAGGCGAGGCCGCCGCCGAATGGCTGGCCATCGCCCAGGCCTTCGCCGGCCCCGCCGGCAAGGACCCCGCCCCCCGGAACTAGCGGCGCCGCCGACCCGCGGCCCAGAATGGCCACCGCGACAAAACGGCCGGGCGTGGGGCAGGGGCCCCACGTACCGGAGGAGCCTGGGGCCTCGACCCCGTCGGAAAGGTTCCGGCGGGGACCCCGGAAAAAGCAGGGCCCCAGGCGGGGCGGCGAAGCCGCCAGAAAATCGGGGGTTCGCCGGTGTTGGAGCACAAGAGCATGGTGGAGCGCAAGAGCATCGATTCCCCGGAGGAGGTGCGGACCTTCGACGGGGGGCAGATGGAGCTGGTGTGGGTCGGGGGCACCACCTTCGTGCGGGCCACCTTCGAGCCGGGGTTCCGCTGGTCGGAGTCCCTGAAGCCGCGGGCCGGCACCGACAGCTGCCAGCTGGCCCACACCGGCTACGTCACCTCGGGGCGCCTGATGGTGGCGCCCGACAGCGGCGAGGAGGTCGAGCTCTCCGCCGGCGACGTGTTCTCCATCGAGCCGGGCCACGACACCTGGGTGGTGGGCGACGAGCCGGTCGTCCTCCTCGACTTCACCGGCGACGACCACCTGGCCAAGATGCTGGACTGGTCGGGTACCGACGCTCGGTAGCCGGGCCGGGCCCCGCTCCCGTTTTCTCGACGCGGCTTACGATAACCTTCCCATCAGTCGAAAATCGACCTGAGAGGTGGACGTGGTCTACGTCGCCGGCGCCGCCGTCGTGCGGGGTGGGGATCCGGCCGAGGCGAGCCTGGAGGAGCTCGTCTTCGAGGCGGCCGCCGCCGCCCTCCGCGACGCCGGAACCACCCGGGCGGAGATCGACGGCGTCTGCCTGGCCGCCTCCGACCAGCTCGACGGCCGGGTCATCTCCTCCATGCACCTGGCCGGACCGGCCGGCGGCTACCTGCGGGACGAGGTCAAGGTGGCCGACGACGGGTCGGCGGCCTTCGCCACGGCCGTGCTCCGGCTCGAGTCCGGGGCCAGCCGGCGGGTGCTGGCCGTCTCCTGGGGGAAGCGGGAGGGGGCCGGCCCGGGCGAGGCCGAGGCGCCGAACCCCTCGCCCGTCTACGAACGGGAGCTGGGCCTGCATCCACTGGTGGCCGAGGCGCTGGTGGCCCAGACGTTCGCCCACCGCAACGGCATCCCCCTCGACCGGTTCGACGAGCTGGCCGCCGGGGTGTCCAGTGGCGGCGGCAACGACGCCGGGGACGGGATCATCTCCACGCCGCTGCGGCGCCGGCACCTGGCCCCCGAAGCCGACGCCGCGGTGGCCGTCATCCTCACCGCCGAGCCGGCGGCGGTAGAGGTCGCCGGTCTGGCCTGGGGAGCGGACAATGCCGACCCGCTCTGCCGGTCGGCGTCTCCCGAGGCGTCGCTGGCCGCCCTGGCCCGGCGGGCGTACCGGCAGGCGGGCGTGGAGGCGGCCACCGCCCCGGTGGTGGAGACGACGGAGCGGAACGTCTTCCGCCTGTGCATCTCGGCCGCCGGGCTCGGCCTGGTGGAGGCGCCCCGTGCCCCCGAGGCCCTCCTGGCCGGCGGGCTTCCGGCTCTCAACGCCGCCGGCGGCCGCTTCGCCGGCGAGGCCATGTTCGCCGCCGGCCTGGAACGCATCGCCCACGCCGCCCGGGCCGTAGCCGGCGGGATGGACAGCGCCGTGGCCCACTCCTCCTACGGCCGGGCCGGCCAGGGCCAGCTCGTGGCCGTCCTGCGGAGGACGGGGTGACGGGCGCCACCCCCGGCGTCCCGGCGGCAGTCGTCGGGGTGGGCATGTCCCACTTTCGGACCCGGCGCGACGACGAGGACCTGGTCGGCCTCGTCCAGGAGGGCGCCGCGCTGGCCCTGGCCGACGCCGGCCTGGACATGGGCGACATCGACGCCCTCGTCCTGTCCCAGTCCCCCGACGCCCTCCACGGGATCGGCCATCCTGAGCAGGCGGCAGCGGGCGCCCTGGCCGCCGCCGGCAAAGCCGTCCTGCGGGTCCACACCGGCGGGGCGACGGGCGCCTCCGCCTTCCAGGTGGGCTGGTGGGCGGTGGCCTCGGGCCGCTTCGAGTCGGTGCTGGTGGTGGGGGCGGAGAAGATGGGCGACGCCCTCCAGCCCGCCCAGGTGCCCCTCAACATGATCTGGGATCCCGCCTACGAGACGGGCCTGCCCCTCAACACCATCGCCATGACCGCCCTGGCCGCCGTCCGCTACATGGACCGCTTCGGCGCCACCGAGGAGGACTTCGCCGTGGTGGCCGAGCGCCTGCGGGCCAACGGCGCCCGCAACGCCCACTCCCACCTGCGGATCCCCATCCCGGCCAAAGAGGTCATGGAGACGCGGGTGCTGTGCTGGCCGCTGCGCCTGGCCATGTGCTGCCCCCAGACCTCCGGTGCCTGCGCCGTGGTCATCCAGAGCGGCGAGCGGGCCCGGCGCCTGTCCGCCCCGGCCGCCTGGGTGCGGGGCGTGGCCGCCCGCTCCAACACCTACTTCATGGGCGACAAGATGGGCGACTGCGGGCCCAACGACCACGCCACCCCCTACGAACTGCGCCTGGCCGCCACCGACGCCTACGCCATGGCCGGGGTCAGGGACCCGGCCGCCGAGATCCACCTGGCCGAGCCCTACGTCCCCTTCTCCTCCATGGAGGCACCCATGCTCGAGTCGCTCGGATTGTGCCCGCCGGGCGCCGGATTCCGCCTGGCCGGCGAAGGGGTCTTCGACATTGACGGGCGCCTGCCCGTGTGCCCGTCGGGCGGCGTCATGTGCACCAACCCCATCAGCGTGACCGCCCTGGTGCGGATGGCGGAGGCGGCCCAGCAGGTCCGGCGCCGGGCCGGCGACCACCAGGTCGACCGGGCCGGCCTGGCCGTCGCCACCGGCGTGGGCGGCTCGATCCAGTTCTACGTGGTCGGTGTGTTCGGAGAGGACCCGGGGACATGACGGCCACGAACGGCCGGCGCATCGGTGACGTCACCGTGGTCGTGGACGGCCCCGTGGTCCGGGCCACCATCGACCGGCCCGGGGCCCGCAACGCCATCAACGAAGCGGTGATGGACGGGCTCGAGGCGGCCCTCGACACCGCCGAGGCGACCGGGGCCAAGGTCGTCGTCCTCCGGGGCGCGGGGGGCTCGTTTTGCGCCGGCGCCGACCTGAAGCTGGTCCAGACGCTGGTCGCCGGGCGGGAGCTGATGGCCGGCTACGTCACCTGCCTGACCAACCTGACCGAGCGTCTGGAATCGGGACCTTTCGTGTCCCTGGCCGTCGTCGAGGGGTTCGCTCTGGCCGGCGGCTGCGAGCTGCTGATGGCCTGCGACCTGGCCCTGGCCAGCACCGAAGCCCGCATCGGCGACCGCCATCTGGAGTTCGGTCTGGCTCCGGGGGCCGGCGGGTCGGTGCGCCTGGTCCGGGCCCTGCCCAAGGCGCAGGCCCGCTACCTGCTGCTCACCGGCGAGGCCATCACCGGCGCCCAGGCCGCCGAATGGGGTCTGGTCACCATGGCCGTCCCGCCCGGCGAGCTCGACGCCGCCGTCGAGGCCGTCGTCGCCCGGCTGGTCCGCCGCAGCGGCGACGCCCTGCGGGCCGTGAAGCGCATGGCCGGCGCCGTCGGAACCGAACGGCCGGTGAACGAGGCCATGCTGGCCGAGCGGGAGATCTTCCTGGATTTCATGGAGACGAGCCCGGACGTGAAGGAGGGCCTGGCCGCCTTCGCCGAGGGCCGGACACCCCGGTTCGAATCGTGAGGAGCAGCCCGTGAGCGAGACCGAGGCCAGCGCCCGGGGTCAGGGGCATCCCCCAGAAGAGCGCATCCTGATCCCCGGGTCGTGGCGGCTCGACTACTCCCACGCCGCCGGCCGGGCCGCCAGCCGGTTCCTGGTCGCCCTACGGGACGAGGCCCGGGTCCTGGCCTCGCCCTGCCCCCGCTGCGGCCGGGTACGGGTCCCGCCCCGGTCCTTCTGCGAGGACTGCTTCGTGCCCACCTCCGACGACTGGGTGGAGGTCGGCCCCGGCGGGGTGGTGGAGGCCTTCACGGTCACCCGGGCCGAGTTCCCCGGCTACCCGCCGCCGCCCCACGCCCTGGCCTACGTCCGCCTCGACGGGGCAGGGACGGCCATGGCCAACTTCGTGGAGGGCCTCGACCTCTCCGACCCCGGGCCGGACCGGCCGCCCCTGGCCATCGGCGACCGGATGCGGGCCGTCTTCTCCGAGGACCGCCAGGCCCGGATCACCGACTTCCACTTCGAGCCCGAATAGGAGGGCGACCATGCCCACCCAGCCCATCGACCTCGACCTGCCCTGGTGCTTCACCGACGAGCACCGGGCCTGGCGCAAGTCGCTGCGGGACTTCTGCGAGCGGGCGATCGCCCCGACGGCGGCGGCCCGCAACATCGAGGCCCGCTTCGACGCCGACCTCATGGCCACGCTGGGCGACCTCGGCGTCTACGGCCTGCTCACCGGACGCTCCAGCGGCGAGATGGCGGGCGACATGCGCAGCTTCTGCCTCACCATCGAGGAACTGGCCCGGGTCGACTCCGGTGTGGCCGTGACCGTGCACGTGCAGGCCATCGCCGCCTGCCTGTTCGAGCATCTGGCCTCGCTCGAGCAGCGTCGTGAGCTCCTCCCTGGCATGGCGTCGGGCTCGACCTTCATCTCCTTCGGCCTCACCGAGCCCACCGGGGGCTCCGACGCCGGGAACATCGCCACCAACGCCAAGCGGACCGACGGCGGCTGGGTCATCAACGGGGCCAAGCAGTTCATCACCAACTCGGGGACGCCATTCTCCCGCTACGTCATCCTCTTCGCCGCTACGTCGGGGACACCCCGGGCCCCGGGCACTCCGGGGACACCCCGGGCCCCGGGCACTCCGGGGACACCCCCGGCCCCGGGCACTCCGGGGACACCCCGGGCCCCGGGCCAGCGCGCCGGGCGACCGCCGGTGTCGGCCTTCCTGGTCCCGCTCGACGCCCCCGGCGTCACCGTCGGCGCGGGATATCCCAAGCTGGGCTGGCGCACGTCGGACACCCACCCGCTGTTCTTCGACGACGTGGAGGTGCCCGATTCGGCGCTGCTGGGCGAGGAGGGCCGGGGCTATGGCGAGGCGCTGCGCTTCCTGACCTGGGCCCGCCTGCCCATCGCCTCTATGTCCGTCGGCCTGGCCCAGGGCTGCCTGGAGGAGACGCTGGCCTTCGTCGGCTCGCGTACCTCGTTCAACCAGCCTCTGGGGGGCTTGCAGGGCGTCGCTTTCCAGGTGGCCGACATCGCCGCCAAGACCGCCACCGCCCGGGCCCTGACCTACGACGCCGCCTGGCGCTACGACCACGGCCACCCCTACGACCAGGAGGCGGCCATCTGCAAGCTCATGGCCTCCGAGCTGGCCAACCAGGTGGCCTACACCGCCACCCAGCTCCACGGCGGCTATGGCTTCATGGACGACGCCGCCGTCACCCGTCACTACGCCGACGCCCGCATCCTCACCATCGGGGAGGGGACGTCCGAGATCCAGCGCCTCCTCATCGCCCGCAGCCTGGGCCTCTCGGTCTGAGGAGGGGCACGCCCGAGGTCCTTGACCGGCACGGCCCTTTGACTGACAGTGGCGCCGATGGTCGAGCCTGAACGGCGCACCCTCATCCCTGCGAATGTCGACACCACCGAGGATCTGTCGGGCTGCATCCTGGCGGAGAGCGGCCGCGCCTTCGTGTCGCTGGCCATCCGTCTCAAGCAGATCGACGGCCTCAACCACAACGCCGTGGTCGTCAGACCCGGCCGGGCATCGAGCCGCCCGAGCGACTCATGCCAGGTGTGGTCGACGGTGAAGCGCGCCGCCGGAGTGCACTACAGCATCAAGACGCCCGGCTGCGACGGCCAGCTCGACCCCGAGGAAGCCGCCTAGAGCCGGCTACGCCTTGAGGTGGGTGCGGAAGAAGGCGGCGATGCGGCGCCGGGCGTCGCGGGCCGAAGGCTCGTGGTAGCCGCCGCCCATGAGCCAGCCGGCCACGGTGAAAAGCACGCTGTCGTGCTGGTTCAGGAAGGAGTGGCCGGCGTCGGGGTACTCCTTCACGTCGTGGTCCACCCCGGCGGCGGTGAGGGCCGACTCCAACCTGGCCGCCGCGCCCCGCAGCAGGCGATCCTTGGCGCCGTAGCTGGCCACGATCGGACACGCTCCCGGCGCGAGGGAGTCGAAGCTCCGGCGCACCGTCCCGTAGTTCGGAGCCGACGCCGAGAACCCGTGGCCGGGCGCCAGGAGGAGGGCGAACCCGCCCCCCATGCAGAACCCCATGACCCCCGTCGTCCCGGTGCAGTCCTCCCGCCCGGCCAGCCACGACCGGGCCGCCTCGACATCCTCGAACATCCGGCCCTCGCCCGCCTTCAGGGCCAGGAAGACCGAGCGGAGGCAGGCCACCTTGTTGCCCCAGAAGAAGAAGTCGGGCGACACGGCCAGGAACCCCTCGCCGGCCAGCCAGTCGGCCTGCTCCCGGACGTCGGCGCTCATCCCCAGGGCGTCGTGGATGACGATGACCCCCGGCCACGGCCCCTCGCCGGCCGGCGTGGCCAGGTACGCGGGGAGATCCCCCCGGTCGGTCCCGATCTTCACGTCCGCCATCACGCCTCCGGGAGGGCTCGCCGGGCGGTGCTGCTGTCATGAGTAGCAGAAACGGACGAATCGTCCCCGGACGGGACCGTCCCGTCTGATACGTCCGGTTTGTCCCTCGGGCAGCGGTCCGAAATCGGGTCATCCGTGCCGAAGGACTCGATGTGGAACTGGAACCCTCTGCTGTCCCGCGCCCATCGCCGAGTCCGGTACGGCGGCGGCGCTGCCGCCTGGCGGTCGTGATCGCCCTCACGCTGATCACGGTCGCCGGCCTCGCGGCCCTCAACCGTGACGACAACGCGCCGGTGAGCCTGCAGACGGCGGGTGACTCGGAGCCGGGGCTCCCGACGACAGTGACGACGGCCGCGGCCGGGACCTCGACGACCTCGGCCGTCTCTGAGCCGGTCACGTCGACGTCGGGGTCGACGAAGCCCACGGCGACCACGGCCCGGCCGACGAGTTCGACGACGGCCCCGGCCAGCACGTCCACGACGACGGCGCCGCCCTTCGCCGGGACGGTGCTCGCCGTCGAGCAACCCGGGATCTGGGTGGTCGACCTGACGACCGGGTCGCTCCGGCGGATCGCCGACGCCGGGCCCTTCGACGTGGCCGGAGACTTCATCCTCACCGCCCGGGACCGCCAGGTCTACGCCACTCCCGTCGCCGGCGGAGACGCGGTGTACCGCTACGACGCCCCCAGCCAGGGCAACCAGCAGATGTCATCCGGCTACACCGTCGATCTCTCCCGGGAGTCGGTAGAGTGGATCGAAGCCGCCTCCGACGGCAGCGCCGTCCTCGGGGTCTTCGCCCCGCTCGTCGGGCCCGACGGCCAGACCGCCGGCCGCAACGGCACGTTCTCGCTCGTGCGGCCGAATGGGGAGAAGGTCGTTCCAGAACACTGGCTCAGCACCAATTTCGAGTGGAGCCCCGACGGCACCAAGCTGGCGCTGACGAGCTACGCCAAGGTCAGCATGACCGACCCGCCCACCATGACGCCGACGACCTCTTCGCCGCCCAAGAGCACCCTGGTGGTGGTGGGCCCGGACGGGAAGACGCTCCACGGCCCCGTCCAGGGCCCCCAGGTCGACGGGGTCACCACGCTGCAATGGGCCGGCGACGGCCGCGCCCTCGTGACCAACGCCGCCGGCGGCGGCTTCAACCGCTTCGACCTCTCGAGCGGGACGTTCCAGTTGCTCCCCGGGCAGGCGAGCTCGCTCGACGTCGGTCCCGATGGCCGCATCGTCGCCAGCCGGTATGTGAACAACGAACCCGGCGTCGTGCTCGTCGATCCGGTGACGGGAGCCATCACTCCCTTCGCCAAGCGGGGTACCGACCCCCGGTGGTCGCCCGACGGCCGCTCCGTTCTCCTGGCCGACGCTTCCCCGACCAAAGGCGCGATGCCGCGCTCTTCCTTCGTCGTGACCGACGCCGGCGGGCTCCCCCGCTACACCCTGACCGCCCCCGAGAACCTCCGGCTGGGGTCCGCCATCCGTGTCACCAGCGACCGCTATCCGGCGCCGCAATGGGCTCAGGCGGGCCGCTACCTGGTCGTCGTCGCCCACTGAGCGGTCCCCTCCTGATGGGCGGTCGTTAATCGACTGGTCGGTCGATTACCATCCGATGGATGGACAAGGCGGACGAGCAGGCACAACCCCTGGGCCGTGTGGCCCGCAAGCGGGTCCGCCGGATCAACGAGATCCTCCGGGTGGCGGCCGAGGTCGTCGGGGAGCGGGGGTACCAGGGCACCAGCCTCGAAGAGGTGGCCGACCGGCTCGACCTGGCCAAAGCGTCGCTGTACCACTACTTCGACTCCAAGGAGGCGCTGTTCTCCGCCTGCCTGGGCACCGCCGCCGACGAGCTCATCAGCCGGCTGTCGGCCATCGCCGGCCAGAAGGTGAGCGCCACCGACAGGCTGCGCAAGCTGATCGTCGAGCAGGTCCGATTCACCACCTACGAGCAGCCCGAGCTCTCCCGCCTCTTCCTCCGGCACCTCGAATGGCCCGAGAACATCCGAGAGCAGATCCACGACTGGCAGGCCCGCCACGACGCCGTCTTCAAGCGGGTGATCGACAAGGCCGCCGCCGCCGGCGAGCTCGACGTGACCGACGCCGCCGTCGCCCGGCAGTGCCTCATCGGGGCGCTCAACTCGGTCCCGTTCTGGGGCTACAAGCCGGACGGCCGCTACCCGGCCGACGCGCTGGTGGAGGTGGTGGCCGACTCGGTCATGCCCTTGTTCGGCGTCCGTCCCTGAAGCCGACGGGCGGTTAGGGCGCGGTGGCGGCGGCGACGTCCAGCCGCCCCTTGCAGGTCGGGCTCGACTCCCCGCAGCTCACACTCGTGTTCGCCGTCGCCAGCAGCCGGTCGACAGCCGACTGCGGCGTGTGTCCCTGGGCCAGCAGGAGGGCGACGGCACCCGAGACGTGGGGGGCGGCCATGGACGTGCCCGCCAGCGCCTCGTAGGAGTTGGACTTGCCCTGGACCCAGAAGGTGGAGAGCACGTCGTCGGCCTTGTTGCCGTTGCCGGCACCGCCCGGCGCCAGGATCGCCCACTTGGCCTGACCGGTGGACGTCGAGTAGCCGGCCACGCGGTCGTCGGGCCCGGTGGCTCCGACCACGATGGCGTTGAGGTCCCCGTAGGCGGAGCCCTCCAGGCCGAGCCCCAGGGCGTTGGAGTTGCCGGCGGCCACGACGGGGACGGCCCCGTGGGACCAGGCGTATTCGACCCCCTCCCGGAGGTCGGTATCACTGCCCAGGGTCGAGGTGATGACCATGGCCGGGTCGCCCAGCGACAGGTTGACGACCCCGGCCCCGTGGTCCACCACCCACTTGATTCCGGCGGTGACGTCCTCGGCGCTCCCCGACCCGGTGGAGGAGAGCACCTTGGCCACGACCAACTCGGCCCCGGGGGCGACGCCCGTCACCCCTTTGCCGTTGTCCTTGATGGCGGCGGCGATCCCGGACACGTGGGTTCCGTGGCCCTGGTCGTCCTGGGCCGAACCCTTGCAGGCGGCCGGGTCGCCGTTGGCGCCGACGCACGAGGCGTGCTCCACGACCTTGCCGGCCAGGTCCTCGTGGGTGAGGTCCACACCGGTGTCGACGATGCCGATGCGGATGCCGGCGCCGGTGGTGCGGGTCCAGGCCGCCTCCGCTCCGATGCGGGCCATCCCCCACTCGGCGGCGAAGGACGGGTCGTTGGAGGCGCCGGCGGGCCCCGCTCCGGGCACCAGGCTGAGGGCGACGGCCAGTACCAGGAAAGCGTTGCGCACCCGACCCATGACAACCTCCGTTCCCCCGTGCCCGGGGGCTGCGCCCTTGCAACCGCTTGCTCCCGAAATGTTCCCTTCGCGCCCTGGCAGGAAACGGACGCCGGCCGGCCTTGCCCAATTCCCTTGTCCGGCCCGGGCCCAGTCCCTACCCTCGATGGTGTGACCAAGCGACTGGGGCGCTACCTGGCTCTCGGCCTGGCCGGGGTCGTCCTCCTCCTGGCCGGCCTGGCCTGTGACGGGGTCCTGCACGCCGCCGACCCCACCCTGGCCGCCCGGGAGGGAGTCTTCGCCTGGCGCAACCCCGGTCACGTCCTTCTCGGCCTGGGTATGGGCATGGTGATGGTGGGGCTCCTGGGGGCCAGCCTGACCGCCCTGTCCCTGGCCACCAACCCGTTCTGGTCCCGACCGGGTGTGCGCCGGACCCTGCTGGCTGGCAGTACCGCCCTGGTGGTGGCCTCGGCGGCGATCACCTCGTGGTCGGCCACCGCCGGCCACGACCATGACGACGGCCTCGTGGCGGCACACGGCCCCGGCGGCGGCCAGGGGCCGGCGCTGGATGCCGGAGGCTCCACCGGTCACACCGGTCACACCGGTCACGTCCAGGGCGACCCAGCCCACGTGGACGGCTCCTCCGCCTCCGGCCACGGTGGAGAGGTGGCGCGGGGACAACCCGGCCGGGCCGCCGCCGGGGCGGGCCACGCCCACCCTCCCGTCCCCGGCCCGGGCGCGGCGGCGCTCGAGCACTCCCTCGAACACAACCACGCCGCCACCATGCCGGCCGGAGGATCCGCCGCCGGCCATGACCACGCCTCCCCACCACCCCAGGCCGGCCCCGCGCCACCGGCGCCCGCTCCGGGCCATGACCACGGCGCCGGCCCGGCTCCGGCGCCGCCCGCGGGCGAGACGGCGGTGGTGCGCTGGGGGCCGTTCCTGCTCCCGCCGGCCGGCGCCGGCGGCGACGCCGACCACGCCAACGTGGTCATCCCCGACGGGCCCAAGCCGTGCACCGGCTGCTTCCTGGTGGGCATCGAGCCCGATCTGGTCTACGCCGACGGGCGCTCGGCCAACCTCGACACCGGCGTGATGCTCCACCACGCGGTGTTCTTCGCCTCCGACAAGGTCGACGCCACCTGCGGCGACACCAAGGGCGTCGGAGAGCTGGGTGAGCGCTTCTTCGCCTCCGGGAACGAGCGGACCGGTGGTGTCCTGCCCGCCGGCTTCGGCTATCCCGTGACCCGCGCCCCCTGGAACGGCGTGTTCCACGTCATGAACCACTCGGCCCTGCCCCAGGCCGTGTTCGTCGAGCTTCGCACCCGGTGGGTGCGCGACGGCGTGCAGCCCGTCCGCCCGGTGTGGCTGGACATGGGCAACTGCGGCACGTCGGAGTACGAGGTGCCCGCCGGCCGGTCGTCGCGGCACTTCACGTGGACGTCGAACCTGACCGGCCGGGTCCTGTCCGCCGGCGGTCACGTCCACGACGGCGGCGTGCGCACCACCTTGAAAAACGCCACCTCCGGCCGGCGGATATGCACGTCGTGGGCGTCCTACCACACCAAGCCGGCCTACATGGGCTCGGTCGACACCATGAGCGTGTGCGCCTGGGACACGCTGGGCACCGTCCGGGCCGGCGAGGTGCTCGACCTCGAAGCCTTCTACGACACGTCCGCCGCCATCCCCGACGCCATGGGGATCATGCTGGCCTACGTGGTGGAGACCAACGACCTGGCCGCCGGCACGCCCGCCCCACCCGAGGTCACCGGCGACGTCCCGCCCCCGCCGACCTCCACTCCCCCGCCGTCGGAGGGCCACCACCCCCACTGACCCGCGCCCCCCGGGTTTCTGTGGGTTTTCTGCCAGCAATTCCTGGCACGAAACCCACAAGTTGCAGGGAATCGGAAATCCACCACCTGTGAGGAGCGCTCTGTCAGGCTCCGGTCGCAGTGACGACCGGCTCCCGCTCGGCCCGCCTGCTGCTCGGTGCGCTGCTGGCGCCCGTGGTGGGCGTGGCCATGGCCCCCGGTCCGCTGGGCCCCTGGGGCCGTCAACCCACCCCGGCGCTGGCCCTGCGTGTGGTCCGGGGGACCGCCGGCGCCGGGCTCCACGCCCGTCTCGCCGCCGGCGCCCTCCAGCAGACCGTCGCCGCGCCCACCGGCATCGCCGCGCCGGCCACCGCCCCCGCGCCCGCGCCGCCCCCCGCCACCACCCCGCCGGCGCCGCCCCCGGCCGCCAGCCCGTCTCCGCCGCCCAGCCCCCTCACCGGCGCCGTCGAGGCCCGCCTGGCCGACCCCCGCCTCGCCGGGCTCAGCGTCGGCCTGTCGGTGTGGCTCGACGGCTACGGCGAGGTGGCAGCCCGCAACGCCGACCTGCCCCTGCTGCCCGCCTCCAACCAGAAACTGGTCACGGCCATGGGGGTCCTGACGCACGTCCCCATCACCGACACCCTGGTGACGGAGGTGCGGGCCAACGGCGCTCAGGACGGCGCCACCCTGATGGGGGACCTGATCCTGGTGGGCGGCGGTGATCCGACCCTCACCACCTCCGGCCCGCACTCGCTCGACGCCCTCGCCGCCGCCGTCCGGGGACGAGGCATCAGCCGGGTGGCCGGCACCCTGGTGGCCGACGAGACCCGCTACGACTCCCAGCGGGGCGCGGGCGGGTGGCTCCCCTATCACGTGCCCACCTTCATCGGTCCGCTCTCCGCCCTGGTGGTGGACCGCAACCAGCACCGGGGCGATCCCGCCTACGCCGCCGACCCCGTCCCGGGCAACCTGCTGCGGTTCCGCCACGCCCTGGCCCGCCGGGGGATCTCCGTCGCCGGGGGCAACGGCGCCGGGGCGGCGCCGGCCGGGGCCGTCACCCTGGCGTCCCTGGCCTCACCCCCCATCGGCGCCCTGGTGACGGACATGCTCGTGCGCAGCGACAACCTCTTCGCCGAACTGCTGGTCAAGGAGCTGGGACGCCGCGTCCGGGGTGCGGGGACCACCACCGACGGCCTGGCCGCTGCCGACCAGGCCCTGGCCGCCCTGGGCGTACGCCTCACCGGCCAGAGCGCCGACGGCTCCGGCCTGTCCCGGGCCGACCGGCGCTCGGCCCGCGAGTTCCAGGAACTGCTCCGGGCCGCCCTGGCTCAACCCTGGGGCAACTACCTGTTCGATTCGCTCCCCCTGGCCGGGCGCACCGGCACCCTGGCCCGCCGGCTGCGGGGCACGGCCGCCGAAGCCAACGTGCGGGCCAAGACGGGCTGGATCGACGAAGGCCGGGCGCTGTCGGGCTACCTCACCACCGCCGGCGGGCGCCGGGCGGTGTTCTCCGTGGTGGTCAACGGCACCATCCCCGGCTCGCCGGTGGTAGGTGCCATCGACGACCTGGTGGCGGCGGTCGCCGCCGACCGCTCCTGATCTATCACCGACCGGCCGGTCGGGAAACCGCCTTCTGTGATTTCCAGCCACGCACGGAGGTTTAAGGGAACCTCAAGCGGGGAAAGTCCGGCACGTGAGCAACACGCGGGTCACCGACGATCACGCGGCCGATCTCTCGCACGTCCGCGAGGTCCACGACGTGGTCGACAACCTGCGCCGGCTGTTCGTGGCCGCCGTCCAGGCGGACGAGGCCGGCGGGGCTTCCGAACTGATCGATTGGCCGCTGTCGCCCGCGGGCGCGACGCCTCAGTCGACCCCCGGCCGGTAGAGGTCCTTCACTTCGTCCACCAGCTGGGTGGACGGCGTGTGGCTCAGACGGCCGTCCCGACGTAGCTCCATGACCGCCGGCACCGGCTTCGGATCGGAGAAGAGGCGGGCGTCGCCATAGTCGGCGGGGCGGCCGGTGGCATCCAGCGTCCAGTATGTCGCCTCGAGGGCGATCCCGTTGGGGTCGCTGAAGTACACCGAGCGCAGGAACCCGTGGTCGATCACATCCGTGACCTCGCAGTCGGCGGCCTTCAGCCGTTCCCGGAGCGCGAGGAGCGCCTCCTCGTCGGGCAGCGCCAGGGAGAGGTGGTCGAACTGGGCCGCCCGGGGAAAGGGCACGCCCGCCGGCTTGGCGTAGCTCTCCATCTCCGTGTTCTTGTACTCGAAGAACGCCACCGTGCTCCCCGGACCGAAGTCGAAGAAGTAGTGCTTGAAGTCGTTCGTGTCGACGGTGGCCACCAGCCGGGCACCGAGGACGCCGTGGTAGAAGCGGGTGGTGGCGTCCATGTCGGTGGTCACGAGGGCGAGATGGTGCACACCGCGCCAGCGGGGGTTCTCCTGGTCGTTCGCCATGACTTCCTCCTAGCCTCCGACGGCTGCGTTCCCTGTCCCCACGCTACCGGCGATCCGGCGCCGGCTGGGAAGGCGGCACCTGAGACAGCGAGAGGGCGCGACAACGAGGAGTACGATCGCCTCAACCGGCCGCACGGCAGATCGGAAGCCCATGCCCGGCCAGGACATCATTGTCGTCGGAGCCTCCGCCGGAGGGGTGGAAGCGCTGTCGCGACTGGTGGAAGAGCTTCCTCCCGACCTGGCTGCGGCCGTGTTCGTGGTCCTGCACATCTCACCCTCGGGGACCAGTTTCCTTCCCAACATCCTGGCCCGGCGGGGCCGGATGCCGGTGGCTCACGCCGAGGACGGCGAACCGATCCAGAACGGTCGCATCTACGTCGCCCCTCCCGACCACCACCTTCTGGTCTCTCCCAAGGTCGTCCGGGTGGGACGCGGACCCCGGGAGCACGGAAACCGGCCCGCCGCCGACACCTTGTTCCGCTCGGCGGCGGCGTCCTACGGTCCCCGGGTGGTGGGGGTGGTCCTGTCCGGAACCCTGGATGACGGCACGGCGGGACTGGTGGCCATCAAGGCCCGGGGCGGTATGGCGATCATCCAGGACCCCGAGGACGCCATCTATCCGGGGATGCCCCTGAGCGCACTCGCACAGGACCATCCCGACCTCGTGCTCCCGGTCGCCGAGATCGGCCGGGCCCTCGTCCGGCTGAGCTCCGGCACGCTCGATCCCGACCCGTCCGGGAGCGTCCCCCAGGAGGCCGCCGTGTCCGATGAGCTCGACGCCGAGCTCTCCTGGTCGATACCCGATCTGGAGGCGTCAGCTCCGTTGGAACCGCCCTTTGGCGCACCCTCGGGATTCACCTGCCCGGAATGTCATGGCGCCCTGTGGGAGATCGTGGATGGCGACCTCGTCCGCTTCCGCTGCCGGGTGGGGCACGGATACGGGGCCGAGAGCCTGATCTCGGAGCAGGCGAAAGGCGTGGAGGCGGCCCTGTGGGCGGCGGTACGCGCCCTGGAGGAGCGCGCCGCGCTCAACCACAGACTGGCCACCCGGGCCCGCGAGCGCGACCATCCGCACACCGCCGCCCACTTCGAGGCCCGAGCCGCTGACGCCGAACAGCGGGCCGAAGAGGTCCGGGGCGTGCTCCGGGCCGGTGACGTCGTCCACGAAGCCGGGGGCGCCACGCCACCGGCGGGCGGGAGCATGCCGTGACCGACGAGGACCAGATCATGGGCCACGACACCGCGCCCCGGAGCCGGGGAGCCGACGACACCCTTGAACCCGACGACGAGGCGGAGTTCGAGGATCTCCTCGAATTCCTGAAGCGCAACCGCGCCTTCGACTTCACCGGCTACAAGCGCTCCAGCCTGGTGCGGCGGGTGTCGTCCCGGATGGCAGCGGTGGGGGTCGACACCTTCGGGCAGTACATCGACTTCCTGCAGGTTGACCCCGAGGAGTTCACCCATCTCTTCGACGCGCTCCTCATCAACGTCACCGGCTTCTTCCGGGATGCGCCGGCGTGGGACTACCTGGCCCGGGAGGCGGTCCCCAAGCTGCTGGCCGAGAAGTCCGGCGATGAGCCCATCCGGGTGTGGAGCGCGGGATGCGCCTCGGGGGAGGAGGCCTTCAGCCTGGCCATGGTCCTGGCCGAGCACCTCGGACCCGACCTGACGCGGGAACGGGTCAAGATCTACGGCACAGACCTCGACGAGGACGCCCTCAACACCGCCCGCCATGCGATCTATCCCCCCAAGGCGGTGGAAGTCCTGCCGGAGGACCTGGTGGCCCGCTACTTCGATGAGGCCGGCGGGCAGTACGCCTTCCACAAGGATCTGCGCCGTACCGTGATCTTCGGGCGCCATGACCTCGTCCAGGCCGCGCCCATCAGCCACATCGACCTGCTGGCGTGTCGCAACACGCTCATGTACTTCAACACCGAGACCCAGGCCCGGGTGCTGTCCCGGCTGCACTTCGCCCTGGAGGACGGCGGCATCCTGTTCCTGGGCAAGGCCGAGATGCTCCTGGGCCACAGCGACCTGTTCGCGCCGGTGGACCTGAAGCGGCGGGTCTTCGCCAAGGTGAAGAAGGAGACACTGCGCGAACGCCTCACCGTCATCGCCGACGGGGGGAGCCACGACGCCCTCGAATATCCGCTCAACTACCACCGGATCAGGGAGTCGGCGGCCGACGCCTCTGCGGTGGCGCAGATCGTGGTCCACCATTCCGGCACCCTGGCCATGGCCAACATCGCCGCCCGCGCCACCTTCGGGCTGGCCGTGAGTGACGTGGGCCGCCCGTTCAAGGACCTGGAGATCTCCTACCGGCCGGCCGAGCTGCGCTCGGCGGTGGCCACCGCCGAGGCCGAACGCCGGCCCCTCCTCCTCGAAGGCGTCGTCTGGGCCGGCGGTCAGGGCGATCCGCAGTACTTCGACGTCCATGTCGTGCCCCTCTTCGACCTGGGCGGGGGGCACCTGGGCGTGGCCATCTCCTTCCTCGATGTCAGCCTGACCCGGCGGCTCCAGGACGAGCTGGAGACCTCCAACCGGGAGCTGGAGACAGCCTACGAAGAGCTCCAGTCCACCAACGAGGAGCTCGAGACCACAAACGAGGAGCTGCAATCCACCATCGAGGAGCTGGAGACCACCAACGAGGAGCTCCAGTCCACCAACGAGGAGCTCGAGACGATGAACGCCGAGCTCCACTCCACCAACGAGGAGCTCCAGACGATCAACGACGAGCTGCGCCTGCGCTCGGGTGAGATCGACGAGCTGAACGGGCTGCTGGAATCCCTCCTCCAGTCCCAGCGGGGCGGTTTCGTGGTCATCGACCGTGACCTGCGGGTGACGCTGTGGAACCACTACTCCCACCAGCTGTGGGGCCTGCGATCCGAGGAGGTCCGGGGCCAGCACTTCCTCAATCTCGACATCGGCCTTCCCACCGACGACCTGCGCCCGGCCATCCGGGCGGTGCTGGCCGGCGAGTCCGATCACCATGAGGTGACGCTCCCGGCCGTCAACCGCAAAGGCCGCGAATTCGAGTGCCACGTCACCCTCGGTCCCCTGCTCACCAAAGCCGAGCAGGTGAGGGGCGTGATCCTCCTCATGCGGGACGAAACGGTGAGGTGAGCGCCTTCCGGCCGGCCGAGTGGGATGAGGCGGCCCGGACCTCGGTCGCCGTGCGGCAGTCGGCGGCCGCGCTGTCGGAGTCGGCGTTGACGCAGCGGGCGGAGAGCCGGGTGCTGTGCCACGAGGCGGCGGAGCTCCGGCGCTTGGCGGCAGCGCTCCGAGCGGAGCGGAAGGCGGCGCCGACCCGGATCGCGCTCCGGCCGGCGCCGGTCAGCTGGCCCGGGAACGGGCCCGGAGGCGGCTGAGGGTCCGGGAGAGCATCCGGGAGACGTACATCTGGCTGACCCCCATGTGGGCGCCGATCTCGGTCTGGGTCAGCCCGTCGACGAACCGCAGCTGGAGAACCTGGCGCTCCCGGGGGGGGAGGCGGTCCAGGACTCCGTCGAGAAACGCCCGGCCCTCGGCGGCCGCCAGGTTGAGGTCGTCCCCGCCGGGCTCGAGGAGCCTGCCGCTGCCATCAGGGTCCGGCGCATCGAGGGAGGCCGGGCGCTGGACCGCACCCAGCTCCATGGCCTCGAGCACGTGGTCCTCGGACAGCCCGGTCCGGTCGGCGATGTCTTGGATGCCGGGAGAGCGGCCCAGGTCCTGAGCGAGATCGTCGGCGACCCGAACCACCTCCAGGTAGTGCTCCTGGAGGGAGCGGGGCACCCGCATGACCCAGGTCCGGTCCCGGACGTGGCGCTTGAGCTCGCCCACGATGGTGGCCCGGGCGAACACCGCGAAGGGCCGTTCCAGGTGGGGATCGAACCTGTCGATGGCGTGGAGCAGCCCGATCCGGGCCACCTGGGCGAGGTCCTCCGGCGATTCCCGCCGGGTGTGGAAACGCCGGGCCAGGCTGAGAGCGAAGTCGTCGTAGGCGGCGGCCAGCTCGTTGCGGATGCCGAGCTCCCGGCTGGCGGCGAAGGCCCGGTGCAGCACGAGAAGATCCTCGGAACGCGGGTCCGGCGCGCCGGCGTAGGGCCAGTTGCAGGCCGATTCGTGGCGCCGCACGTGGTGGTGCTGGATGCAGCCGCAATCACCCCCCGGCCGGTGCTGTCGGGAGCGGGCCAGCCCGGCGGACACCCTGGCCCGGGACCGGGAGAGCTCCCGCAGCGCCAGGAGCAGCCGCTCCTCCAGCTGGGCGTAGCGGACGACGTTCTCCTTGTACTGCAGCGCCAGCTGCGCCGTGCGCATGGCGTCTGAGACGTACCGCTTGTGGGCTGCCGTCCCGACCTCGGAAACATCGGCGCTGGCATCGCTTCCGTCCCGACAGGCAGAAATTTCCATTTCGCCCATGGCGTACCCCGAGACCCTGGCCATCACACTCTGGCCGAGCACCGAGCCCCCATGGTTCGAAGGCGGACGACACATCGCTCAGCCCCGACGGCCATCAGGCCGGGGGACCGGCTCCGCGGCGTGGGCGCGACCGACAGATCCGTTTCACAGTACCCCCTGCGCCGGCCCCGGCGCCGGGAGACGCGCCGCCGTCCGGTCGAGCCGCGCCGAAAGAGCTCCTCTTTCGGTTTCCGGGATGCGGTCAATCGGGCGTTAAAGGTTCTTCAAGGGGCAAGAGCCGCAGGGGCGGGCGCCGAACTTCGGGAGCGTGACCGGCGCCCAATCAGCCGTCGACTGCCTCTGGCGGGATCTGCAGCGGCCCCTGCTGCGCTACCTGGGGGCCTTCGACCGGTCGAACGCCGAGGACCTGGCGTCGGACGTGTGGGTGGAAGTGGCCCGCCGCCTGCCGGGGTTCTCCGGCGGAGAGGCGGAGCTGCGAGCGTTCGTGTTCACCGTCGCCCGCCACAAGGCCATCGACCACTACCGCAAGGCGCAGCGCCGGCGGACGTCCCCGGTGGCTTGGCTGCCCGAGCGCCCGGGGATGGAGGACCCCGAAGCCCTGGCCCTCGACGCGCTGGCCACCTCCGACGCTCTGGATCTGCTCGGGACCCTGCCGCCCGACCAGGCCGAGGTGGTGCTCCTGCGGGTGATGGCCGGACTCGACGGACCCCGGGTGGCCCGGCTCACCGGCCGCAGTCCCGGCGCCGTGCGCGTCCTCCAGCACCGGGCCCTGCGCTCCCTCGCCCGGCGGGTGACCCGGGCCCCGGTGCCGGTAACGCCCGCTCCCGTCGAAGCGCTCTTCCGCACACGATGAGCCGACACCCCTTCTCTCTGTTCGCCCCCCATGACCGGAGGTCAACCACCGTGTCCCGCAACCTCAGCATCCGAATGGCCGCCGGCCTCCTGGCCGGCGCGCTCACCCTCACCGGGGGCCTGGCCGCCGCCGGTGCCCTCGACGACCCATCCCACGACAGCCCCGAGGCTGCGCTCGACCAGGGCAACGACACCTCCCCCGACGCCCCGCCGGCCGACCCGGTTCCCTGCGACACGGGCGACAGAGGCGACAGCGACAGCGGCGTGGTGACAGCCGCCATCGACGAGGGCACGACCGACCCGGCCCCGGCGGACACGCCGGCCGACGACACCACCGACCCGGCCTCGGCCGACGACACCACCGACCCGGCCCCAGCCGACGACACCACCGACACCCCGGCCGACCCCGCCCCGTGCGAGGTGCCCGCCGACCCGGCCCCGGCCGACCCCGCCCCCGTCGACCCGGCTCCGGCCGACCCGGCACCGGACACGCCCGTCGTCGACACCCCGGCTGACCCCGCCCCCGCCGACCCGGCTCCCGCCGACCCCACCCCGGACCCCGCTCCCGTGGTCGACGACGACCACGGCGATGACGTCCCGGACATGGCCGAGGACCCCGACCCCGACCACCAGGAGCGGTTCGCCCGCTGGGTGGCGCGGTGCGAGAAGTGGGCCACGGCCCGGGCCGATCGCCTCGACGAGAAGGGCAAGCACGACAAGGCCGAGAAGGCCCGGGCCTGGGCCGCCAAGTGCCAGGAGCGGGCCGAGCGCTGGCGGACGCATGCCGCCGAGAACGCCGCTCGCCGCCAGGAGTGGCGCCAGCACCAGGCCGAGTGGCGCCAGCAGCTCGCCGAGTGGCGGGCCCAGTGGCAGGAGCAGCTGGCCAAGTGGCGTGAGGAGTGGCGGGCCCTGATGGCCGACTGGCAGGCCGACTGGGAGGCGCGCCAGGCGGAGTGGCAGGCACAGCAGGCCCAGTGGAAAGAGCAACGGGCCGAGTGGCGCGACAACCGCCCCGAGCCGCCCTCGGGCGACTACTCCCGCGACGGCGAGCGCCCCGGCGACCGTGACGGCGACGACGACGGCGACGACGCCCGAGAGGCCGCCGACGCCGACGGCGGTCACCGCCACCGGTAAGCCACCCCGGCTCGACAATCCCCCGAGGGGAGGGCTCCGGCCCTCCCCTCGCCGCGTCCCGGCGACCGGGCTGGCGACGGGCGTTAGCGTTGCCGCCCATGGAATATCGACCGCTGGGGGCTTCAGGCCTCGAGGTGAGCACCCTGTGCCTGGGGTCGTGGCTCACCTTCGAGCTCATCACCAGGGACGACGCCCTGGCCGTGATGCGAGCCGCGTTGGACGCCGGCGTGACCTTCTTCGACGACGCCCGCTACGACGACCACACGGGCACGGCGCCCATGCGGACCGGGTGGTCGGAGGTCCTCTTCGGTGAGCTGTTCCGGAAGACCGGCCATCCCCGGGACCAGATCGTCATGGCCAACAAGCTGTGGTTCGAGTTCTTCCCCGACGAGGGAGTCGAAGCCGAGCTCAACGGGTCCCTCGAGCGTGTCGGCACCGACTGGATCGACATCGTCTATTGCGCCACTCCGCCCGAGGAGCTGCCCGTGCCCGAACTGGTGGCCGGTATGGACGCCCTGGTGGCCGGGGGGAAGCTCCGCGCCTGGGGCGGGCTCAACTGGTCACCCGAGCTGCTGGTCGAGGCCCACACCTTCGCCAAGCGGGAAGGCCTCACCCTGCCCACCGCCGTCCAGCTGCCCCACAACGTCATCGACCGGGGCTTCGTGGAGGGCCCGGCGGCCCGCAAGGCGCTCCGGGCCACCGGTGTGGCCGTGGTCGCCTCCCACTGCCTGGCCGGCGGCCTGCTCACCGGCAAGTACAACCGGCCGGGCGCCACCGGCCGCCACGGCCCGTCCCGGATCGACAAGCTGCGGGAACGGGGCGTCCTCGACCAGATCGACGGCTGGATCAGCCTCGCCGGCGAGCACGGCGCCAGCGTGGCCCAGCTCTGCCTGGCCTTCAGCCTGTCCCGCCCGGGGGTGGCCAGCGCCTGCTTCGGCGCTAAGAGCACCGACCAGTTGGCCGAGGATCTGGGCACCCTGGCCGTGGCCGAGCGCCTCAAGCCGGCCATCGCCCGCCTGGCCAAGGAGACGGGTTCGCCGGGCGATCCCCGCGGTTGACCTACACGATGCGGCGCTCCGTGGCCCAGCGGGTGAGCTCGTGGCGGCTGGACAGCTGGAGCTTGCGCAGCACCGACGAGACGTGGGTCTCGACCGTCTTGACCGACAGGGAGAGCTGCCGGGCCACCTCCTTGTAGGCGTAGCCCCGGGCGATGAGCCGCAGCACCTCCCGCTCCCGGGCCGTGAGCTGGTCGAGCTCGGGATCGGCGGGGATGGGCACCGAGCCGGCGAAGGCGTCGAGGACGAACCCGGCCAGCCGGGGGGAGAAGACGGCGTCGCCCGCCGCCACCCGCTCGATGGCCTCGGCCAGCTCGGGGCCCGACACCGACTTGGTCAGGTAGCCCCGGGCTCCGGCCCGGATGACGGCGATGACGTCCTCGGGGGCGTCGGACACCGACAGGGCCAGGAACAGGGTCGAAGGTTGAGCGGCCACCACCCGCCGGATCACCTCGGCGCCGCCTCCGCCGGGCAGGTGCACGTCGAGGAGCACGACATCCGGGGCGGCGGCGGGGATGGCGGCCACGGCCGAGTCGACGTCGGCGGCCTCGCCCACCACCTCCGCCGCCCCGGCCAGCTCGCTGCGCACCCCGGAGCGCACCAGGGCGTGGTCGTCGACGACGAAGACCCGCTTCACTGCTTCTCCTGCTTCTCCTGCACCCGGTCCGCACCCGCCGTCTTCTCCGAAGCCCGGTCCCCGCTCCCGGCCCGAAGGCGGGGGACGGACAGCTCGACCTCGGTGCCCTCCCCGGGGGCGGAGCGGACCTCGGCGCTGCCGCCGTGGCGGCGCAAGCGGCCCACCATTGAATCGGCCAGCCCCCGGCGGTCGGGCGGGACGGAGGCCGGGTCGAACCCGGCCCCCCGGTCGCGGATGAACAGGGCCAGCCGCTCGGGTTCCACCTCCAGGTACACGTCCACGTCCACGGTGTCCACCCCGGCGTGGGTGGCGGCGTTGCGGGCCGCCTCCCGGCCGGCGGCCACCAGCGCCCGGGCGGCGTCGTCCAGGGGAGCGTCACCCACCATCACGGCGTCGAGCCGGACGCCGTAGGTGTCCTCCACGTCGGCCAGCTCCCGGCGCAGCAGGGCGGCCACCCCGTCGGGCTCCGCCGGCCCGGGACCGCCGTAGAGCCAGTCCCGCAGCTCCCGCTCCTGGCGCCGGGCCAGGCTGCGGACCTCCTTGTCGTCGCCGGCCCGCTTCTGGATGAGGGCCAGGGTCTGGAGGACGCCGTCGTGGAGGTGAGCGGCCACGTCGGCCCGCTCCTCGGAGAGGATGCGCTGGCGGCGCTCGTCGCCCAGGTTGCGAGCCAGGCGGGCCAGGCCGGGTCCGAGCATGAGGGCCATGCCGGCCACCACCACCGCCGCTCCCGCCGCGCTGCGTCCGATAGTGCGCACGTCGGAGACGGCAGCCAGCATGGCCACGCCACCGGCCAGGACGAGGCTGACACCGAGCGCCACCCGTAGGGGCCGCATCCAGCCCGGCGCCGGCGCACCCCGATCGCCAGACCGGCCACCCCACACCACGGCAGCGCCGGCACAGGCCAGGAAGGCGGGGATGAGAACGCTGCGGGGCAGCCAGGAGGACACCTCGGCCAGCACGAGAATGGCGCCGACGACCATCGCCGCCCCGGCCACGGCCTCGGCGGCGGAGTGGCCCGGCCGTCCCCAACCCCGGACCTGACCCCCACCCCCGTCGTTGACGGGGAGGAAGGCCCAGGCGGCCAGGTAGCCGATCACCACCGGCGGCCCGGCGGCCAGGGCCAGCAGGACCATGCTCACCCGGACGGCGGTGGTGGACAGGCCGTAGCGGACGGCCAGGCCGGCGCATACGCCGCCCAGCCACCGGCCCTGCCGGCGTCTACTGATACTGATGTCCACGGATGTGATGATCGCACCGGCGGGTGCCGGCCACCATCAGGAACCGCCCTACGGGGTCAGGGGGACGGGTCAGGGATCCTTCAGGGTCATCCCCGATACCGGCCGGCGGCCGGGAAGCGCACCATGAGCCCATGACCGACGACGACCTCCTCGGGGGCACGCCGGGCCCCGAGCGCCCTGACCTGTCGGGGCCCTCCGACTCCGGCTTCTCCGACGCCCCCCCGTCAGCGGTGGGAGCGCCGCCCCCTCCGCCGCCGCCCCCGCCCGCTCCCGGCCGGCCCTTCCTGATCCGGGCCCGACACAACCGCAAGCTGGGGGGCGTGGCCGCCGGGCTGGCCACCGCCGCCGGCCTCGACCCGACGCTGGTGCGCATGGGGTTGGTGGTGGGCGCGCTGACCGGCTGGGCCGTCCTCGCCTACCTCATCGCCTGGGTCATCCTCCCCGAAGAGGACGAGTCCACCGGGCGGACCCTCGAACCCGCTCCGGAGGACAAGGCCCGCCTGCTGCGCATCGGGCTGGCCGTCGTGGCCGGCCTCGGCGCCCTGCAGGTGGCGGGCATCCTGGCCGGGATCGCCTTCGCCATCACCGGCACCATCGCCGCCCTGTTCCATCCCTTCATCGATCCCTTCGCCGGCGACTTCGGCGGCTTCAACCCCGACTTCCCCGTCCGGGGCATGTTCGGCCTGCTTCTCCTGATCGGCGGCGGGGTGTTCCTCCTCCGGCGCCGGAGCGCCCGGGACGCCAAGCCCCCGGCCGGTGGCTTTCCCCCCGAGGCCGGCAGCGCGTTCCCTCCGCCGGGAGGCCAGGGGTCGTCCTCGCCCCGGGGCGGCGGCGCTCCCCCTCCGCCGCCCCCGGGCGGGGGTTTTCATCCCGCCCTGCCGGCCGGCCCGGGGGGCGGTCCTCCGCCCGGAGCCCCGGCCGGACCAGGGAATGGTGCACCACCGGCCGGCGGCCGGAACTGGCGCACGGCCAGCGAATGGATCCTGCTGGCGACCCGGGCCTCCGGCTGGCTCCTGGCCCTGTGGTTCTCCACGGCCGGGGCCCTGCTGGCCGCCCTGTGGGCCCTCGACGCCATCCGGGTCCGCTTCCCCTTCCTCCTGGCTGTGGTCAGCCTCGGCGCCCTGGGTCTGCTCGGTACCGTCCTCGTCCGCTCCCGCCGCCCGGCGGTGCTGGCGGCAACGGCGGCCGTCCTGCTCGTCCCGGCCATCCTCGCCCTGGTCCTCGGCCGGTGGAACGGGATCGCCGGCTACCGGGTGGCGACCCCCAGCTCGGTGGCCGAGCTGCCCGCCGTCTACCGCCATGCCGCCGGCGAGCTGCGCCTCGACCTCTCCCAGCTGTCGCTGCCGGCGGGGACCACCGAGGTGAAGGTGGAGATGGGGACGGGCGAGGTCTCGGTCACCGTGCCCTGGAACGCCAACGTGGAAGCCGCCGCCCGGGTCGGGGCGGGCGAGTTCAACCTGCTCGGCCGCAGCCAGGCCGGCCTGTCGCTGGAGGGCGAGGTGCGCTCCGCCGGCGAGGCCGGCGCGCCCACCATCAAGCTCGCCGGCCGGGTCGCCCTCGGGCAGTTCAAGCTGTTCCGCCGCTCGCCCCCCGCCACCATGCTCGCCCTCCAGGCCGGCCGGGCCGTCCGGCTCCAGTGCGGCGAGGAGCGGGACGGGCTGCGCTGCCTGTCGCCCGACGGCTACGCCACCCCGGCGCTGGAGTGCCTCGTGTCCGCCGAGCTGGAGAGCAGCTGTCGGCCGCCGGGCCAGCCCCTCGAGGTGAGCGACTTCCCCGGCGATCGGACGGGCCTGCGCCGCTGTTTCGTCCCCCCCGGCGGTGGCCTGGCCACCTGCACCGAGGTCGCCCAGACCTCCACCGAGCCGGCGCCCGAATCCCCGCCGGCGCCCGAATCCCCGCCGGCGCCCGCCGAACCGACCCCGCCGCCGTCAATGCCCCCCGGCCAGTACATCTGCGACTTCCCCGCCGGCGGCGGCCCCGCCACCTGTCGCCCCGCCTGACGGCTCAGGGCATCCCGCGTGAGCGAAACCCGGCTGTGACCCGGGTTCGGCTCACGCGAAACGGGAACTCCCTCATTGCGAGTTAGCGAAACCCGGCTGTGCGCCGGGTTCGGCTAACGCGGGATCGCTTTGGATCACGACCGGTGGACGATGCGGCCGGCCACGACGGTGAGGCGGACGGTCCAGCCGTCGTCGATCAGCACCAGGTCGGCATCGGCGCCGGCGGCCAGGTGGCCCTTGCCGGCCAGGCCCAGGGCGGCGGCGGCGTTGGCCGAGGTGGCCCGCCACAGGTGCTCCCAGGGCCAGCCGCTGGCGGCAGCGAAGTGGCGGAGGGCCACGTCCAGGGTGAGGGCGCTGCCGGCCAGCCGGCCGTCGGCCAGGCGGACGGCGCCCGCCTGGTGAAGAGCGGACCGGCCCCCCAGGTCGACGGGGCCCTCGGGCAGGCCGGCGGCCCGGGTGGCGTCGCTCACCAGGATCACCCCGTCCGGGCCCTTGGCCCGGGCCAGCACGGCCATGGCCCCGGGATGAACGTGGATGCCGTCGGCGATGAGCTCGCAGCGCAGCTCGGGGAAGGCCAGGGCGGCGCCGGCGGCACCGGGGTCGCGGTGGCCGAACCCGGACATGGCATTGAAGGTGTGTGTGACCTGGGTGACGCCGAGGCGGACGGCGGCGGCCATCTGGTCGTAGCCGGCGTCGGTGTGGCCGGCGGCCACCACCACCCCCCGCTCCCGGCAGAGACCGATCACCGCCTCCGCCCCGTCGAGCTCGGGGGCCAGCGCCACCAGCCGGACGGCCCCACCGTCGAGCAGCCGGGCCGCCTCGCCGGGATCGGGCGGGCGGATGCCGGCGGGGTCCTGGGCGCCGCACCGGCCGGCGTTGATCCATGGCCCCTCCAGGTGGGCGCCGAGGATGGTGGCGCCACCCTCCACCGGGCCGGCCGCCGCCGTGATGGCCTTGACCGCCGCCGCCAGGTCGCCCTCGGAGGCCGACCACGTGGTGGGCAGCAGGGCGGTCACCCCGTGGCCGGCGTGGAACCGGGCCAGGCGCCGCAGGCTGTCGGGGTCGGCGTCCATGGTGTCGGCCCCTCCCCCGCCGTGGACGTGGACGTCGATGAACCCGGGCAGCAGTCGGGCGCCGGCGGCGTCGATCCGCTCGGCAACCGATCCGGGCCCGTGGGGCGGGTCTCCGGGACCGAGGGCCCCGATGCGACCGTCCCGGCATAGAAGCCATCCGGGGTCCCACAGCCCGTCGGAGGCGCACACCCGAGCGCCGGCGATGAGGAGGTCAGCCACCGGCTCGGAACGCTACCGGCACCGCCGGTGGTCCACCCGCCTCCGCACACTTCGTGGTGAGGCAGGCGTCCGAATGGGTAAGGTCCGCCTCGTCCCGGCTGGGAGGAGACCCACCATGGCCGAAGAGCCCGTCCCGGAAGCCGACGCCCAGGAGCAGTCCCTGCCCGTCGCCGGCTCCGAGGAGCCTGAGCTCGAGGAGATCCCCCCCGACGTACCCGAGGCCGACGCCCTGGAACAGGCTCGGCCTCCGGCCGTTGCGAACAACGCCAACCTCAAGCTCCGGCCCGACGTGCCCGAAGCCGACGCCCTCGACCAGGAACGGCCAGCGGACGCCGAGGACGACGACGACTGGCGCTAGCTGCTGCGCTCAGGCGCCGGCCAGGGACGTCCTGACCTGGCCCAGCCGGGCGAAGGACTCCAGCACCTGATCCTGGTCGTCGGCCAGGTGGCGGACGACCACGTCGGTGTAGCCCATGGCGGCATAGCCGGCGAAGCGCTCCGCCACCGTGTCGGGTCCGCCGACCACGCAGGCGGTGGGGTCGAACCCGCGGTAGCCCCGGTCCAGCACCGGCTTGGCCACCGCCGCAGCCTCCTCGTCGTCCGCCCCCACGTGCACGTCCCGGCGGAGGGCCACCGCCGTGGGCACCCGGCCCCGGATCTGGCAGCGCTCCAGGTAGCCGGCGGCCAGGCGGGCGGCCTCGTCGTCGGTGGCCTCGGGTCCGGCCAGCCACCCGTCCCCCAGCCGGGCGGCGCGGTCGAGGGCCGCCGGAGCGTGCCCGGCGATCCACACCTCGACCGGCTCAGGGGGCACCGGCGCCACCCGCACCCCGTCCTCCGCCTCGCCGGCCAGCAGCCGGCGGATGGTCCCCAGGTTGGCCTCGAAGGCCGACGGCCGGGTTCGTAGCGACGCCCCCAGGGCGGCGAACTGCTCCTCCCCGCCGCCGAGGGCCGTCGAGAGGATGAACCGGCCCTCCGCGATCGAAGCCAGGGTCGCCACCTGCTCGGCCAGGATCACCGGGGGCCACAGGGGCAGGAGGTAGAGGGCGCTGCTGGGACGGGCGCCCCATTCCGCCAGCAGCCGCCCGAGGATGGGCGAGTTCTGGTAGTAGGACACCGGCCCGGTGGCGTGATGATCCCCCACGAACAGCGCATCCAGGCCCGCCTCCCAGGCCGCCCGGGCCCGCTCGACCATCCAGCGGGCTCCCTGCCGGGAGTCCTCCACCAGATAGGCGCTGCGCAACGACACGCTGATCCGCACGGGCTGGCAATCTACGCGTTACCCTCGAAATGACAACCGTGTCATTCGACGGAGGTGGGTGTGGCCAGCGACGACGCAACGGTGCGCTTCGAGCCGTGCGAGACCTTCACGACCGGGCCCGACCCGACCGCCGGCGCCTGTTCGGCGTGTGGATGGTTCGAGGAGGACCACTGGTTCGCCGAGCTCGATCGGTCCCGGCCGCCGGGTCGGCGGGTGCGGGAGGTCGCCCTCACCGCCGGGCCCTGAGCTCTACGCTCGGGCGGTGCCCGAGCTACCCGAGATCGCCGCCCTCGCCGAACGCCTGTCGCAGCGCTTTCTCGGCGCTGCCCTCTCCGGTGTGACGCCGCTGCAGTTCTCGGCCCTCAAGACCGTCGCCCCCAGCCCCGAGTCCCTCTTCGGGAAGCCGGTGGGAACGGTCGGCCACCGGGGCAAGTACCTGGTGCTCGACTTCGACGGGCCCCGGATCCTCATCCATCTGTCGCAGGGCGGGCGGGTGGAGATCGAGAACCCGGCCAAGACCACCCGGCCCAAGGGCGCCGTCGTCCGCTTCAGCTTCGCCTGGGCCGGCGCCTTCCTCATCAAGGAGTATGGGACGGAGCGCAAGGCCGGCTTCTGGGTGCTCGCCCCCGGCGATGACGGGCCCTTGGCCGTCCTCGGCCCCGACATCACCTCGCCCGAAGGGGAGGCGCTGCTCTTGGAGAGCGACGACCGGCGCCGGATCCACACCCTGTTGCGGGACCAGCGGACAGTGGCCGGCGTGGGCCGGGGATACTCCGACGACATCCTCCACACCGCCCGCCTGTCCCCCTACGCCACCCTGGCCGGGCTCGAGGCCTCTGAGCGGGCCCGGGTGCTGGAGGCCGTCCGCCAGGTCCTGGCCGACGGCCTGGCCGCCGAGCGCAAGCGGACCGGGGGCCTGCCCCCCAAGGTCGGGGACCACTGGATCGTCCACGGCCGGGCCGGCCAGCCCTGTCCCCGCTGCGGCGCCGACCTGCGGCGCATCTCCTACGAGTCCCACGAGGTGACCTACTGCCCGCCGTGCCAGACGGGCGGCAAGGTGCTGGCCGATCGCCGTCTCTCCCGGCTCGTGCGTTAGCTGACGCCCGGACACCGCCTGGCGCGCTCCTCTTACAGAAAGCCCTTCTCGGGGCCCTTGTCCCGGTAAGCCCGGATGAACTCGGACAGGGCGCCCTCCTCGAACGACTTGCACAGCAGGCGCCGGTGCCAGGCGGTGGCGGCCACGGGGACGTCAAGCGAGGCCCGGGGCACGACCAGGGTCTCCTCGCTGAACTCCTCCCCCAGCGCCTCGGCCCCGTTCATCACGTCCGTGTCGCCGGGCCGGTACCAGATGATGACGAAGCCGTGCTCCATGGCGTGGACCAACGGCCCGTCGGGGGGCACCTGGGGCTCCCGGTAGACCCCGGCCGCCGCCGCCTGGACGGTGTGGTCACCGCCCGAGGGCGGGTTCGTCTTGTAGGGCGGGGGTTCGGGGACGTGGTTGCTGCCCGGATCGCTCTTGGTGTCATAGCTGCAGTCCCCGGCGGTGATCTTGGTGATGAGCTCGTCCTGGGCCGCCTGGTCCTTGGACCGCTGGGACAGGCACACCCCCAGCAAGGCGACGAACACCACGGCCACGACACCGAGGGCGGCGTTGCGCCGCATCGCCTCCTTGGCCTTGGGCTTCACCGCCGGCTTGCCTTTGGGCTTCGACACCGGCGGCTTGCGCCGACCCCCCTGGCCTCCCGCCATGTCTGAACCTCCTGTCGCGGCCACGGCCGGGCGTGGGGCAGGGGCCCCACGCTCCGGAGGAGCCTGGGGTTGGGGCCCCAGGCAGGGCGGCGAAGCCGCCAGAACACAGCCCTGATACGTAGCACAGCCGGGGACGCAGCGGGCGGCGTCCCCGGCTGTGTTGGCGTCGGCTCAAGCTCGCCGGCGGGCGATGTACGGCGGCGAACCGACTACCTCTGGCGCGATCTACGACGCGGTGCTCTCCTCCTCGCTGCGGGCCTTGCCGGCCGCGGTCTGCTTGGCGGCGGATGCGGATCGGACTTTCTTCCGGCCGGCCGGCGCCCGCCGACCTCGGCCGGCGGCCACCTTCCTGGGTTCCTGCTCGCCACCTCCGGTCTCGCGGGCGCTGGCCTCCACGACAACCGCGGGGGGCGGCGCCGGGGCGGTGGAGGCAGCGGTGTCAGAGTTGACGACCGGCGTCTCGCCGGTGAGGTCGACCTCGCGCTCATGCCGGCGGACCTGGGCCAGGGCCGCTTCTCGCTGGGCGGCGCGGGCCTGGCCTTCGGGGCCCACGGTCGGATCGAGGGCCCGGGCCAGGAGCTTGGCGTGCCACCGCTCGCCGGCGGCCCCCCCCAGCAGGCACCCGGCCAGCATGCCCACCAACGAGGCGATGCCGGCCACCGTCCCGATGTCGGACCACTGCCGGGCGGTGGTGGGCACCCCGAGGCGCTCGAGGCCGGAGACCACGTCGTCGGTGGCCCCCAGGGCTTCGACCGCCGCGGCCACCGCCACCGCCACCAGGACGCCGATGAAGAACACCAACAGGCCATGGGTGACCCCCGCCCGGCGGGCCATCCGGCCGGCGGTGTAGGACCCGAAGTACCACGACAGGAACAGCACCACCCCGAGGACGATGCCGCCCAGCGTCCCCGCCCGCCGCAGGTCGGCGCCGGTGAGGTCCACGTTGACGTCGAGGGCTCCGAGGATGGCGGCGGTCAGGCCGGCGAGGACGGCGAAGGCGCCGTAGCCGACCAGGATCCCGGCCGCCACGCTGGTCACCGAGAAGCGGCCCCAGCCGGCGTCCTCGGCCAGCGTCAACCGATCCTGCCGATTTTCCGCAACCGTCCGCATCATGCCTCCGAATCGTGGCCCGGCGAGCCCGAAAAACCACCTCACAGCAGGTATTCCCCGGCCCGGTCGCCACAAACCGCCGACTCCCTCCCGGGCCCGGGACGTCTCGGGGCAAATCGATTCCAAACCTTTCCTAAGAAGGGCTCAAGACACCCCTCCGGGGTGCCGAAAAAGGGGCCATGGCGCAGCCCAATCACCCCCAGGACCAGCCCGTCTCGCCCACGCCGCTCCTGCAGAGCCGCCGCAAGCAACTGATCCTGGCGGGGCTGATGCTCTTCGGGATGGTGGTGATGTTGGTGATCACTTCCGCCGCCACCCCGACCCAGGCCGGAGAGCGTGATCTGTCGGTGGTGCTCCAGGCCATCGAGGACGGCTCCCTCAAGGGCCAGAAGGTCGAGCGGGCCATCCTCGACGACAACGAGCGGCTCGTGGTGCTCGAGCTCAAGGGCAACCAGATCGTCACCGCCTCCTACCCCGACCTGTTCGGCGGCGAGCTGGTGACCCGCCTGGAGGATTCCGGGGTGCCGTTCACCACCGAGCCCATCGCCAAGCCCAACGTCTTCGGCTCCCTGCTGATCACGCTCCTGCCCATCGCCCTCGTCCTGGGCCTGTTCGCCGTCATGAGCAAGCGGGGCGCCATGGGCGGCGTGCCCGGGACCAACACGGCCAAGGCCTTCACCAACACCAAGCACGAGGTGGCCGACATCCCCACCACCCGCTTCGGCGACGTGGTCGGCTGCGACGAGGCCGTCGAGGAGCTCTCCGAGGTGGTCGACTTCCTCCACGACCCGGCCCGCTTCGAGGCGGCCGGGGCCCGCATGCCCCGTGGCTTCCTGCTGGTGGGCCCCCCGGGGACGGGCAAGACGCTCCTGGCCCGGGCCGTGGCCGGCGAGGCCGGCGTGCCCTTCTACACCGCAGCCGGCAGCGACTTCGCCGAGATGTTCGTCGGCGTCGGCGCCGCCCGGGTGCGCGACCTGTTCGCCAAGGCCAAGAAGACAGGCGGGATCGTCTTCCTGGACGAGCTCGACTCGGTGGGCCGGGCCCGCCACGGGGCGGCCGGCAACGGCTCCTCGGAGGAGCGGGAGTCGACCCTCAACGCCCTGCTGGTGGAGATGGACGGGTTCGGCAAGGACGACAACGTCATCGTCATGGCCGCCACCAACCGGCCCGACGTGCTCGACCCCGCGCTGCAGCGGGCGGGCCGCTTCGACCGCCAGGTGACGGTGGCCGCCCCCGACCGCCGTGGCCGCACCTGCCTGCTCGACCTCTACGCCAAGGACCGCAACATCGCCGAGGGCGTCGACTTCGTGGCCCTGGCCCGGCGCACGCCCGGCCTCACCGGAGCCGACATCGCCAACCTGGTCAACCAGGCGGCCCTGGAGGCGGCCCGCAACAACCGCACTGTCATCGAGTCGGCCGACTTCGACGAGGCGCTGGCCACCGTGATGATGGGCCGGGCCCGCCGTTCGGCGGTGGTGACCGACAAGGACCGCGAGGTCACCGCCTGGCACGAGGCCGGCCACACCGTGGCCGCCCTGGTCCTGCCCGACGCCCACGACCCGGTGCAGGTCACCATCGTCCCCCGGGGTCCCGCCGGCGGGGTCACCTGGATGGGCGGCAACGACGACAGCTTCTTGACCCGCTCCCAGGCCAGGGCCCAGCTGGTGGTGGCCATGGGTGGCCGGGCCGCCGAGGAACTCCTCCTCGACGGCGACTTCACCCAGGGCGCTTCCGGCGACCTGGCCTCCGCCACCGGGCTCGCCCTGCGCATGGTCACCCAGTGGGGCATGTCCTCGCTCGGTCTGGCCGCCACCCACCCCGAAATGACCGGCATGGCCCCCTCGGAGAAGGTCCTGGCCGAGGTCGACCGGATGCTGGCCGAAGCCCTGGACGGCGCCCGCACCCTGCTGGTCGAGCAGCGCCCACTGTTCCAGGCTGTGGTGAACGAGCTCCTGGCCGAGGACACCGTCGATCTGGACCGCCTCCAGGCCATCTGGGGCGGCGTGCAAGAGGCCTCCGCAGCGTGAATTAACCTCCCCGGGCGTGAAGCTCGGGATGGTCGGCCTGGGGCGGATGGGCGGCAACATGGCCGAGCGGCTCCGCCGGGCCGGCCATGAGGTGGTGGGCTACGACCGCGACCCCAAGGTCAGCCAGGTCAAGTCCCTGGCCGAGCTGGTGGAGGCGCTGGGAACCCCGCCCCGGATGGTGTGGGTCATGGTCCCGGCCGGCGAACCCACCCGGGCCACCATCGCCGCCCTGGCCGAGCTGCTCTCCGCCGGCGACCTCATCGCCGACGGCGGCAACTCCAACTACCGGGAGTCCATCACCCGGTCGAAGGAGCTGGCGGAGCGGGGCATCGGCTTTCTCGACGTGGGGGTCTCCGGCGGCGTGTGGGGCCTGGAGAACGGCTACGGGCTGATGGTCGGCGGCCTCCCTGAGCACTACGAGCTGCTCAAGCCCATCCTGCTGGCGCTCGCTCCCCACGAGGGCGGCCTGGCCCACGTCGGTCGATCTGGGGCCGGGCACTTCACCAAGATGGTCCACAACGGCGTCGAGTACGGCCTCATGCAGGCCTACGCCGAGGGCTACGAGCTGCTGGCCGCCTCCGACCTCGCCATCGATGTCCATGGTGCCATCAACGCCTGGCGCTACGGCACCGTCATCCGCTCCTGGCTGCTGGAGCTGCTCCACATGGCCCTCGTCGACGACCCCGCCTTCGAATCCATCAAGGGCTGGGCGGAGGATTCGGGTGAGGGCCGCTGGACGGTGGAGGAGGCTGTGCGGCTGGCGGTGCCCGCCCCGGCCATCACCGCCGCCCTCTACGCCCGCTTCAGCTCCCGCCAGGACGACTCCCCCGCCATGAAGGTCATCGCTGCCCTCCGCCAGCAGTTCGGCGGCCACACCGCCGTGCACTTGTAATGCCCTATCACCGGCCCCGCTCGGACGCCATCGTGCTCTTCGGGGCCACCGGCGACCTGGCGTTCAAGAAGCTCTTCCCCGCCTTGGCCCGCCTCACCGAGCGCGGGATCATCGACGGGATGCCGGTCATCGGCGTCGCCTCCCGGGGCTGGGACGACGACCAGCTCCGCCAGCGGGTCCGCGAGTCACTGGCTGCCTCCGGGGAGACCTACGACCGGGCCGCGGTGGAGCGCCTGGTCGCCTCCGTCGGCTATGTCAGCGGCGACTACCAGGACCCCAAGACCTACCAGCGCCTGGCCGAATGCCTCCAGGGCGTGAAGCACCCGCTCTTCTACCTGGCCATCCCGCCCAGCCTGTTCGACGACGTGGTCGACGGGCTGGCCGCCGCCGGCCTGGTCGAGGGCGCCCGGGTGGTGGTGGAGAAGCCCTTCGGGCGGGATCTGGAGAGCGCCCGGGAGCTCAACTTCTCGCTGCACCGGGTCTTCCCCGAGGAGGAGATCTTCCGCATCGATCATTACCTGGCCAAGGAGGCGGTGGAGAACCTGCTCGTCTTCCGCTTCGCCAACACCCTCCTCGAACCGGTGTGGAACCGCCGCTACGTGGCCAGCTTCCAGATCACCATGGCGGAGAGCTTCGGGATCTCGGGCCGGGGGAAGTTCTACGAAGAGGCCGGGGCCATCCGTGACGTGGTCCAGAACCACCTGCTCCAGGTCGTGAGCCTGGTGGCCATGGAACCGCCGGTGGGCGTGGAAGCGGACGACCTGCGGGACGAGATCGTGAAGGTCCTCAAGGCCATGCCCCCCGCCGACCCCAGCCAGGTCGTCCGGGGCCAGTACCGCGGCTACCGGCAGGAGCAAGGCGTCGACCCCAACTCCGACGTGGAGACCTTCGCCGCCCTGCGCCTGGGCGTGGAGTCGTGGCGGTGGGCGGGCGTCCCCTTCTACGTGCGGGCCGGCAAGAAGATGGCCGCCACCGCCACCGAGGTGGTGGTGGAGTTCCGGTCGCCGCCCAAGCTGCTCTTCGTCCCGCCCGGCTCCTCGGCCCCCCATCCCAACCACATGCGGTTCTGCCTCGGGCCGCAGGAGTCGGTGAGCCTCACCCTCGAGGTGAAGGCCCTGGGGGAGGACCTGGTGTCGCGCCCCACCGACTTCGCCAACCCGCCCGACGCCTTCGGGAACGACGACCCCGCCGATCCCTACGAGCGGCTGCTGGAGGACGCCATCGAAGGCGACGCCCGGCGCTTCGCCCGCCAGGACGCGGTCGAAGAGGCGTGGCGGGTGATCCAACCTGTCCTCGAGCACCCGCCGCCGGTGATCGAATACGAGCCGGGAAGCTGGGGGCCGCCGGAAGCCGACGAGCTGATCGCCGGCGACGGTGGCTGGCACAACCCGGCCGCTCCGGTCTGCGCCCTGCCCGCATGACGGCATGAGCGCCCAGCGGCTCGTGGTCATCGGCGGCGACGCCGCCGGGATGAGCGCCGCCTCGGAGGCCCGCCGGCGCCGCCCGCCGTCGGAGCTGGAGATCGTCGCCTTCGAGCGGGGCCGGTACACGTCGTACTCGGCCTGCGGCATCCCCTACTCCATCGGCAACGTCGTGCCCGATCCCGCCAGCCTCATCGCCCGCAGCCCCGACGAGCACCGCCGGCGCGGGATCGAGGTGCACCTCCGCCACGAGGTCGTCGCCATCGACCCGGACGCCGGGTCGGTCACGGTCCGGGACCTCGAGTCGGGAGCCGAGCGGCACGAGGGATACGACCAGCTGATGGTGGCCACCGGCGCCGTGCCCGTGCGGCCCGACCTGCCCGGCTCCGGGGCCGAAGGCATCTTCGGCGTCCAGGTGCTGCAGGACGGCCTCGACCTGCGCCGCCTCCTCGACTCGGCCCGCGCCCCCCGGCGGGCGGTGGTGATCGGCGCCGGCTACATCGGTCTGGAGATCGCCGAAGCCATGGTGCAGCGGGGCCTGGAGGTGGCCCTGGTGGACCAGGCCCCTCAGCCCATGACGACACTCGACCCCGACATGGGTGCCCTGGTCGCCGAAGGCCTGCGGGCCATCGGCGTGGAGCTCCACCTCGGTGCCGGCGTGACCGGCTACGACACCACCGGGGGACACGTGTGCGGAGTCGTCACCTCCGAGAGGACCCTTCCCGCCGACGTCGTCGTGCTCGGTCTCGGGGTGCGGCCCAACACCGCCCTGGCCGAGGCGGCCGGCATCGCCCGGGGTCCGAGTGGCGGCATCGCCGTGGACCGGCGGATGCGCACCCGGACATCAGGCGTGTGGGCGGCGGGCGACTGCGTCGAGGTCCACCACCGGGTGTCGCGCCGAGGTGTGACCATCGCCCTCGGCACCCACGCCAACAAGCAGGGCCGGGTGGCGGGCGTCAACCTGGGCGGCGGCTACGCCACCTTCCCGGGCGTGGTGGGGACGGCGGTGACCAAGGTGTGCGGGTTGGAGGTGGCCCGGACCGGGCTGCGCGAGACGGAGGCGGAAGCCGCCGGCTTTACCTTCGAGAGCGTGGTGGTGGGGTCGACGACGCGGGCCGGCTACTTCCCCGGCGCGGCCCCGATCACCACCAAGCTGGTGGCCGAACGGCGTTCGGGCCGCCTGCTGGGGGCCCAGATCGTGGGCGCGGAAGGGGCGGCCAAGCGCATCGACGTCCTGGCCTGCGCCCTGTGGAACGAGATGGCGGTCGACGAGATCGCCAGCCTTGACCTCGGCTACGCGCCGCCCTTCTCCCCCGTGTGGGACCCGGTGCTGATCGCGGCGCGCCGGGCCTGGGCCGCCGTCGAGACGGCCCTGCCCGGTTGAGACTGACCTCCTACCGGGCGGCTTTGGCGGTAGCCCGGGCCGGCCTCCGGGTGTCGGCCTTAACTTCCCCGTCCTTGCTGGTGGCCCTCTTACGCGCCGCCGGCGCCTTCCGGGCGGTCCCGGGCCGTACCGGCTCCACGTGGTCGTGGACGTGGGCCTCGCCCTGGTGCTCGGAATCGAAGTTCTCGTGG
Source organism: Acidimicrobiia bacterium (assembly GCA_044867425.1). Taxonomy (GTDB): domain Bacteria; phylum Actinomycetota; class Acidimicrobiia; order IMCC26256; family BP-133; genus CAWBJP01. The sequence continues at coordinate 47,535 of JBIOUX010000163.1, forward strand.
GGAACGTGGGCGTGGCTCAGGGCGGCGTGGTCGTGCTCGTGCTCGTGCTCCGACGACAGGTGCTCGAACCCACCCGCGCTCATGTTGTGGGTCACGTGGAAGTGCCGGTGGCCGTGGGCCAGCGCCTCGTGGTCGTGGTCCTGGAAGTGATCAGACATGCGCGCGTCCCTACCCACGGCCACTGGCACGCCAACCCAGTTTTCGGGCCCGTGAACACTGGAAGGTTCAGCCAATCCTTTGGAGGGGCCCCCTCGACCCCCGGGTAGGGTGGCGTGATGAAGGTCTGGCCCGGGCAGCCCTACCCGCTCGGCGCCACCTACGACGGGGCGGGCACCAACTTCTCCCTCTTCTCCGAGGTGGCCGAGCAGGTGGAGTTGTGCCTGTTCGATGACGACGGCACCGAGACGAGCGTCCCTCTCACCGAGGTGACGGCTCAGTGCTGGCACGGCTACCTGCCGGGCGTGGGCCTCGGGCAGCGCTACGGCCTCCGGGTCCATGGTCCCTACGAGCCGGCCGCCGGCCACCGGTGCAACCCGGCCAAGCTCCTCCTCGATCCCTACGCCAAGGCGGTGGAGGGCGAGGTCGACTGGAACCCGGCCGTCTTCGGCTACCGGTTGGGCAAGGACGACCTGGCTATCGACACCCACAACAGCGCCCCCTACGTGCCCCGGTCGGTGGTCACCAACCCGTTCTTCGACTGGGCCAACGACCGTCCCCCGAGGACCCCGTTCCACGAGAGCGTGATCTACGAGCTCCACGTCAAGGGCTTCACCCACGGCCATCCCGACATCGACAAGGAGCTGCGGGGCACCTACGCCGGCCTGGCCCATCCGGCCGCCATCGAGCACCTGACCCGCCTGGGCATCACCGCCGTCGAGCTGATGCCCGTCCACCAGTTCATCCATGACCACCGCTTGGTGGAGAAGGGCCTGCGCAACTACTGGGGCTACAACTCCATCGCCTTCCTGGCCCCCCACAACGACTACGCCTCCACCGGCCAGCGGGGCGAGCAGGCGTCCGAGTTCAAGACCATGGTCCGGGCGCTGCACGAGGCGGGCATCGAGGTGATCCTCGACGTCGTCTACAACCCCACGGCCGAGGGGAACCACCTCGGCCCCACCCTGTCGTTCAAAGGCATCGACAACGCCGCCTACTACCGGTTGACCGACGACCCCCGCTACTACATGGACTACACGGGGACGGGCAACAGCCTGAACATGCGCCACCCCCACAGCCTGCAGCTGGTGATGGACTCGCTGCGCTACTGGGTGACCGAGATGCACGTGGACGGGTTCCGCTTCGATCTGGCCGCCGCCCTGGCCCGGGAACTGCACGAGGTGGACCGGCTCTCCGCCTTCTTCGACCTCATCCAGCAGGACCCGGTGGTGTCCCAGGTCAAGCTCATCGCCGAACCCTGGGACGTGGGCGAGGGCGGCTACCAGGTGGGCAACTTCCCGCCCCTGTGGTCGGAGTGGAACGGCAAGTACCGGGACACCGTGCGGGACTTCTGGCGGGGGGAGCACGCCACCCTGGGTGAGTTCGCCTCCCGCCTCACGGGCAGCTCCGACCTCTACCAGGGTGACGGGCGCCGTCCGTCGGCCTCCGTCAACTTCGTCACCGCCCACGACGGCTTCACCCTGCGGGACCTGGTGTCCTACAACGAGAAGCACAACGAGGCCAACAGGGAGGACAACCGGGACGGCGAGAGCCACAACCGGTCGTGGAACTGCGGCGCCGAGGGGCCGGCCGACGACCTCGATGTCAACCGGCTGCGCCGCCGCCAGCAGCGCAACTTCCTGGCCACCCTGCTCCTGTCCCAGGGCGTGCCCATGATCCTGGCCGGCGACGAGATGGGCCGGACCCAGGGCGGGAACAACAACGCCTACTGCCAGGACAACGAGCTCTCCTGGGTCGACTGGTCGTGCCGGGAGGAGTACGACGACCTCCTTGCGCTCACGGCCAGCCTCTCCGCCTTCCGGCGGGAGCATCCCGTGTTCCACCGCCGGCGCTGGTTCTTCGGCCGCCCCCTGCGGGGCACGGGGGTCTCCGACATCGCCTGGTTCGCCCCTGACGGCACCGAGATGTCCGACGAGGACTGGAACACCGGCTTCGCCAAGTCGCTGGCCGTGTTCCTCAACGGCGATGCCATCCCCGACCCCGACCCCCGGGGCGAGCGGATCACCGACGACAGCTTCCTGTTGTGCTTCAACGCCCACCACGAGGGCCTGCCCTTCAGGATCCCCGACGGGAAGTTCGGCAAGGGATGGGTGGTGGTGCTCGACACCGACAACCTGCCCGCCTCCCGCGGCGAGTTGGAGAGGCTGGGGGCGGCTTTGGGCTCCGGAATGGGAACCATGGCCTGGAATCCGGAGTGGGGCGAAGGAGAACCGGTGAAGTCCGGGGAGGAGGTGGAGGTGGGGGCCCGGTCGGTGCTGGTGCTCCGGCGGGCCGACCCGGGGCCCGGGACGGCCCGGACCTGACAGTGGCCTCGCCGCTGTCCACCTACCGGCTTCAGCTCCAGCCCGCCTTCGGCTTCGACAACGCCGCCGCCCTGGCGCCCTACCTGGCCCGCCTCGGCGTCAGCCACCTGTACGCCTCGCCCTACCTGCAGGCCGCCCCTGGCTCCACCCACGGCTACGACGTGGTCGACCACTCCCGGGTCAACGAGGAGCTGGGCGGCGCCCAGGCCCACCACCGGATGTGCGCCGCCCTCGGCGAGGCGGGGTTGGGACAGGTCCTCGACATCGTCCCCAACCACATGGCCGTCACCTCGGGGAACGCCTGGTGGTGGGACGTCCTCGAGAACGGACCGTCGTCCCAGTACGCCTCCTACTTCGACGTCGACTGGGACCCGCCCGAACACAAGCTGCGCAACACGGTGCTCATGCCCATCCTGGGCGACCACTACGGGCGGGTGCTGGAGGCGGGCGAGATCCAGCTGCAACGTGAGGGCGGCCGCTTTACCGTCCACTACCACGAACACACCGTGCCCGTCGCCCCCCGCTCGCTCGATGATCTGCTGGCGGCGGCCGCCCACGCCTGCGGGTCCCCCGGGGAAGGGGGTGTCCCCGGATTCAGAGAGCAGCTCGAGAGCCTGGCCACCGCTTTCGGCCACCTGCCGCCCAGTTGGGCCACCGACCGGGAGTCGGTCCGGGAACGGCACCGGGACAAGGAGGTGCTGGCCGCCTCCCTGGCCCGCCTGACCGAGGAGGAGCCCGAGGTGGCGGCCGCCCTCGACGCCGAGGTGGCCCGGATCAACGCCGACCCCGACGCCCTTGACGCCCTGCTCGAGCGCCAGAACTACCGCCTCGCCTTCTGGCGGACGGCGGGCCGCGAGCTCGACTACCGCCGGTTCTTCGACATCCACACGCTGGCCGCTCTCCGGGCCGAGGACGAGGCCGTCTTCGCCGATACCCACGAGCTGGTGGCGGGCTGGCTGGCCGACGGCGTGCTCGATGGCCTGCGCATCGACCATCCCGACGGCCTGCGTGACCCCGAGGGCTACCTGCGCCGTCTGGCCGGGCTCTCCTCCGAGGCGTGGGTGGTGGTGGAGAAGATCCTGGAGCCGGGCGAGCGCCTGCCGGCCACCTGGGCGGCGGCGGGAACAACCGGCTATGACTTCGCCAACCGGGCGACGGGAGTGCTGGTGGACCCGGCGGGCGAAGAGCCACTCACCACCACCTACGGCCAGTTCAGCCGCCAGCAGGTCGAGTGGCCCGAGGTGGTGCTCGACAAGAAGCACCTCGTCATGCGGGAGGTGCTCTCGGCCGAGGTGAACTGGCTGACGGGCCTGGCGGTCGAGGTCTGTGACCGGAACCGCCGCTACCGGGATTACACCCGCCACGAGATCCACGAGTCGCTGCGCGAGCTGATCGCCGCCTTCCCCGTCTACCGGACCTACGTGGTTCCGGGTGCCGAGCCGTCCGCCGCCGACGTGGCCCATGTCGACGAGGCGGTGAAGACAGCCAAGGAGCGGCGGCCGGATCTCGACGCCGACCTGTTCGACTTCCTGGGCGAGGTGCTCCTCGGCCACCACCGGGGCCAGGCCGAGGACGAGCTGGTGGCCCGTTTCCAGCAGGTGACCGGCCCGGTGATGGCCAAGGGCGTGGAGGACACCGCCTTCTACACCTGGACCCGGCTCTGCGCCCTGAACGAGGTGGGCGGGGACCCCGGCCGGTTCGGCATCCCGGTGGAGGAGTTCCATCGGGAGAACGAGCGGATCCAGGACACCTGGCCGGCCACCATGGTGGCCACCTCCACCCATGACACCAAGCGGTCCGAGGATGTGCGGGCCCGCCTCGCCCTCCTCTCGGAGACCCCCGAGGCCTTCGCTGAGGCCGTTGCCGCCTGGTCGGCCCACAACCGGAGGCACCGCACGGCAACCACGGGGACACCCCGGACCCCGGGCGACCTTCCCGACCGGAACATCGAGTGGCTGCTGTACCAGACACTGGTCGGCGCCTGGCCGCTGCCGGTGGACCGGGCCCTGGCGTATCTCGAGAAGGCGGCCAAGGAGGCGAAGGAGCACACCTCCTGGGTCGACCCCGACCCGGCCTACGACGCCGCCCTGCGCGCCTTCGTGGAGGGAGCCCTGGCCGACCCGGAGTTCCTCGCCCAGGTGGAGGAGTTCGTGACTCCTCTGGTCGGGCCGGGACGGGTCAACTCCCTCGCCATGGTGCTGCTCAAGCTCACGTCACCCGGTGTGCCCGACATCTACCAGGGCGACGAGTTGTGGGACCTGTCCCTGGTCGACCCCGACAACCGCCGGCCGGTGGACTGGGCACAGCGGGCCCGGCTGTTGCCCGAGGCCGAGGGCATGGCGCCGGCGGAGGCGTGGGCGCGGGCCGACGAGGGGCTGCCGAAGATGCTGCTGACCCAGCGGGCGCTGCATCTCCGGCGGAGGCGGGCGGCGGCGTTTCGGGGTTCCTACGAGCCCCTGGCCGCGTCGGGCGCGAAGGCCGGTCACGTGGTGGCCTACGTCCGGGGGGGTGAGGTGGTCGCCGTGGCGCCCCGGCTGCCCCTGGGGCTGGGGGGCGACTGGGCAGGCACACAGCTCACGCTCCCGCCGGGTGAATGGCGCGACGCCTTGGATGGGGAACGACCCTTTGAAGGGGGCGTGGACTTGGCTGAGCTGCTGGGGCCGTTTCCCGTAGCGTTGCTTGAAAGAGGTGGTCGCGATTTGCCCCCTCTAGGGGGGTGAAGCGCAACCACCTACTCGATTCGGGGGGTCGATGAACACGTTCTCTGTGTGGGCGCCGAAGGCGGAGACGGTGCAGCTCATGCTGGGGGACGAGCGCCGGCCGATGGTGCCGGGGCCGGGCGGGTGGTGGGTGCTGACCGTCGACGAGGCGGGGCCGGGCACCGACTACGCCTTCGCCGTCAACGGTGGGCCTCCGTTGCCCGACCCCCGCTCGCCGTTCCAGCCCGAGGGGCCGCACGGCCGGTCACGGGTGGTGGACCACTCCGCCTTCAGTTGGACCGACCAGGCGTGGACGGGGCCGGTGCCGCTCTCCGCCGGCGTGGTCTACGAGCTCCACGTCGGAACCCTCACACCCGAGGGCACCTTCGAGGCGGTCATCGACCGGCTCGGCCATCTGGTCGACCTCGGAGTCACCCACATCGAGCTCATGCCGGTGTGCGAGTTCCCCGGCGAGCGGGGGTGGGGATACGACGGGGTCGATCTGTTCGCGCCCCACCACGCCTACGGCGGGCCGGAGGGGCTCAAGCGCCTGGTCGACGCCGCCCATGGGCACGGGATCGGGGTGATCGTCGACGTGGTCTACAACCACCTCGGCCCGGACGGGAACTACCTGGCGGCCTACGGCCCGTACTTCACCGACCGCTACTCCACTCCCTGGGGCGAGGCGGTCAACTTCGACGGGCCGGGCAGCGACGAGGTCCGGCGTTTCGTCACCGACAACGCCTGCATGTGGCTGGCCGACTACCACGCCGACGGACTGCGCCTCGACGCCGTGCACGCCATCTTCGACACATCCGCCGTCCACATCCTGGAGGAGCTGGGCGCCCGGGTGCGGGCCCTCGAGACGCGACTCGGGCGGCGGCTGCTGGTGATCCCCGAGTCCGATCGCAACGACCCCCGGCCCGTCCGGCCGGTGGAGGCCGGCGGCTACGGGCTCGACGCCGCCTGGAGCGACGACTTCCACCACGCCCTCCACGCCGCCCTCACCGGCGAGCGCAAGGGCTACTACGAGGACTTCGGCACCCTGGCCGACCTGGCCGACGCCCTGGAACGGGTCTACGTCTATGACGGCCGCTACTCGGCACACCGCCACCGGCGCCACGGCCGGCCCACCACCGGACTGTCCGGCCACCGGTTCCTCGGCTTCCTCCAGAACCACGACCAGGTCGGCAACCGGGCCCAGGGCGAGCGCTCCTGCCACCTCGTCAGCCTGGGCAAGCTCAAGATCGGCGCCGCCCTGGTGGCCTGCAGCCCCTTCGTGCCCATGTTCTTCGCCGGCGAGGAGTGGGCCGCTTCCAGCCCCTTCTGCTACTTCACCGACCACCAGGACCCGGAGCTCGGCCAAGCGGTCTCCGAAGGCCGGCGCCGGGAGTTCGCCGCCTTCGGCTGGGAGCCCTCCCAGGTCCCCGACCCCCAGGCCGCCGCCTCCTTCGAGCGCTCGAAGCTCGACTGGGCCGAGCTGGACAAGGAACCCCACGCCGAGATGCTCAGCTGGCACCGCCAGCTGCTCGCCCTCCGCCGGCGCCTCCCCGACCTCAGCGACGGGGACCTGTCCCGGGTCCGCACCGTCATCGACGAAGAGGAGGGCTGGCTGGTGATGAACCGGGGCGCGGTCACGGTGGCCGCCAACCTCTCGGGCGAGCGTCGTTTCACCCCCCTGCCCCCGGAACCAGGGATCGTCCTGCTGGCCTCGACCAACTACATCCGCCTGGCCAGCGGAGGCCGGCTCGACCTCCCCCCCGAGTCGGTGGCGATCCTGGGTCCGCTGGAGTAGGAAAGACTCCATGGCATTCAAGGGCTTTCCCCCCGAGGCGCTCGACTTCTGGGCCGGACTCGAGGCCGACAACTCCAAGGCCTACTGGACGGCGCACAAGGACGTGTACGAGCAGTGCGTCCGCGGCCCCATGGAGGCGCTGGCCGAGGCGTGCTCGAAATTCGGCGAGTTCAAGATCTTCCGCCCCTACCGCGACGTGCGCTTCTCCAAGGACAAGTCTCCGTACAAGACGCACCTGGGGGCGGTGACCGAGGGCGAGGGCGGCTCCTTGTACTACGTCCAGCTGTCGGCCACCGGGCTCTTCGCCGCCTCGGGCTACTACATGATGGCCCCCGACCAGCTCGAGCGGTACCGGGCGGCGGTGGTCGACGACCGCTCCGGGGCGGAGGTCGCGGCGGTGGTGTCCCGGCTGGAGACGGCGGGGTACGACGTGGGCGCCCACGAGACGCTCAAGACCGCACCCCGAGGCTACCCCAAGGACCATCCCCGGGTGGGCTTGCTGCGCCGCAAGGGACTGATCGCCGGCCGGGCCTTCCTACCCGCCAAATGGCTGCACACCAAGGCCGCCCGGGACCGGGTGGTGCAGGTGTGGACCGACGCCGCCCCGCTGTGCGCCTGGCTCGATCGGCACGTCGGCCCCAGCCACGAACCGCCGGACAAGCGGCGCTAGGAGCTTCCGCCGCCGCCTTCGTTGCGGTGGCGGCCGGCGTCCTCCAGGCGGCGGATCAGGGCTGCCCGGCGCGCCTCCAGGGCGGCCATGCGGCGCTGGGAGGCCTCCAGCTGGACGGTGAGCCGCTCGGCCTCGCTGCGGACCATCTCCTCGTCGTCGAGGATGAGCTCTTCGGTGTCGTCGTCCTCGTCGGTGAGGATCAGCTCCCGGTCGCCGTCCGCGGCGGTGAGCGCCTGGAGGTCGGGGCGGAGGGCGAGGCGCTCGTCGTCGATGCCCTCGGTGAACCGGTCGATGCCCGACGCCGCCTCCAGGGCGGCGGTGGCGATGAGCATGCAACCGAGGCAGTAGGTGAGGTCGGTGTCGTAGCCGAGCTCCTCGCCGGTGTTGGTCACCACCACGGCCGGGGCCCGCACGAAGCTCTCGCCGCAGGCCCGGCAGGTCCAGTCACACAGCTCCTCGGCCACGGCCAGAGGATGCACGTGGCGGAGGTCATCCACCAGTTGCAGGGCCCGGGCCAGCGTGTCGGGCGGGAGGGCCGACTCGAAGCGCTCGGCCAGCTCGGTGTCCTCCAGGCACTCCGCCTTCCAGGAGGCGAAGGTGAGGAGCTCCTGGGTGGCGGGCACCGGTTCCTCCCCGCCATGGCGGTCGAACCAGCGCTCCACGAAGCGCCGGTTGCGGGCCGCCTGACGGTGGTTGGTCTCCACCGGGAGCAGGCGGCGAGCCACCACCACCGCCTCGACCAGGGAATCGAGCAGGGCGAACGAGGACAGGTTCCCGTCGCGCTCAAGGAACTCCCGCAACGACGGCGGCCGGACGTACTTGCCTTTGGAAGTCATGACATCACCGGCACCGGTCTCGTCCGGACACGTGCACCTCCGTTGAGCGCGTCCCGACGCGGGCCGATTCTACTGACCCGCTGCCGCAGTGGGCAGGCCACGACGCAGTCGAAGGTGTCCCCAGTCATCCCCAGCTGCTTCCCCCTCTACCCGGAACAGTAGTACAGGGAGGCAGCACAAATCAGGGGGTATGTCGGCATTTGTACAGGTTTTTCAGGCCCAGGCGACGCAGCCCAGCTCGGCAAAGGTCGTGAGATCGGGGTGGGAGGGGACCACCCGGACGGCGAATCCGTAGCGGCCGGCCTGGTCGCAGGCGAAGGACCCGGCGTAGCGGCGGGCGGAAGGCTCCGAGCTGTCGTCCAGACCGATGAGCTCCATGGTCACGGTGTGGAGCGGAACGAGCTCCTCGTTGGCGCCCACGGGGCCGTGGATGAGCTGGACCTCGACGTCGCTCTCGTCCAGGGCGCCCAACGCCACCACCGCCTCGACCTTCTTCATCGAACCCAGATCGGCCAGCGCCGACTCGCTCTCGACGGCGTGGACCTTGACGCCCGCCCAACCCTTCGCCACCCGCTGCTTCCAGGCGGCCAGATCCCGGGCCCGGGCCCCTTTGTCCCGGGTCATCACGTCGGCCCGGGCGGCGGCCGGCTCGTACATCTGCTCCACGTAGTCCTGCACCATGCGGGAGGCACTGACCCGCGCCCCCAGTGAGCGCAGCGACGACTTCACCTTGCGTACCCAGCCGCGGGGCAGCGGGCCGTAGCGCTCGTAGTAGAGCGGGACGATCTGCCGTTCGAGCAGGTCGAAGAGGCTGGCCGCTTCCACTTCGTCCCGCCGGACGGGGTCGTCGTAGGTCTCCGCCGAGGAGATGGCCCAGCCATTGTCCCCGTCGAACATCTCGTCCCACCAACCGTCGAGGATGGAGCAGTTGAGGGCGCCGTTGATGGCTGCCTTCATCCCCGAGGTGCCGCACGCCTCCAGGGGGCGCCGGGGGGTGTTCACCCACACGTCGGCCCCCTGGTACAGGTGGCGGGCGACGATGATGTCGTAGTCCTCCACGAAGGCCATCCGGTGCCGGACCTCCGGGTCCCGGGAGAACTGGACGATCTGGCGGATCATCTCCTTGCCGATGTCGTCGGCGGGGTGGGCCTTCCCGGCGAAGACGAGCTGGACCGGCCGCTCGTTGTTGGTGAGCAGGGCCTTGAGCCGCTCGGGTTGGGAGAGCAGGAGCGTGGCCCGCTTGTAGGCGGCGAAACGCCGGGCGAAGCCGATGGTGAGGACCCGGGGGTCGAGGACCTCGCCCGTCCAGGCCACGTCGGACTCGCTGATGCCCTTGGACAGGGCACCCTCCCGCAGGCGCTGGCGGACGAAGGCCACCAGCCGGGCCCGGCCCTGGTCCCGGACCCGCCACACCTCGTCGTCGTGGGCGTCCTCGATCCGGGCCCAGCGGGTCTCGTCGGCTTCGGGCCACTCGGGCAGCACGTAGCGGTTCAACAGCTCGTCCATCTCGGGCGACACCCAGGTGCGGGCGTGGACCCCGTTGGTGACGGCCACGATGGGGGACTCGGCGTCCGGGACCCCGGCCCACAGCCCCGCGAACATCCGGCGGGACACGGTGGCGTGCAGCTTGGAGACGCCGTTGGACATGGACGCCAGGCGCAGGCCCATCACCGCCATGTTGAAGGGCGCGTCGGGACCGGACCCCGGCTCCTGGCCCAGGGCCATGAGCTCGGCGAAAGGAACCTTGCACTCCTCGGCGAAGCGCTTGAAGTAGCGCTCCATCATCTCCTTGGGGAACCTGTCGATCCCGGCGGGGACGGGAGTGTGGGTGGTGAAGATGGTGCCCGACCGCACCGCTTCCACGGCCTCGGCGAACCGGAGGCCCTGGGTGGCCACCAGCTGGCGGATCCGCTCGAGCCCGAGGAACCCGGCGTGGCCTTCGTTGGTGTGGAAGATCTGGGGCTCCTCCCCCGCCGCCTGCAAGGCCCGCACCCCGCCGATGCCGAGCAGGATCTCCTGGCGGATCCGGTGCTCGGCGTCTCCGGCGTAGAGACGGTCGGTGACCGCCCGGCCCGCCTCGTCGTTCTCCTCCACGTCGGCGTCGAGCAGGTACAGGGGCACCCGACCGACCTGAGCCCGCCACACCTGGGTCACCAGCGGCGTGCTGGCCATGTCGAGCGTGATCCGGGCCCCCTCCACCAGGTTGAGCGCCATGGCATGGGGATCGAGCAGAGGGTAGCGCTCCTGCTGCCAGCCGTCGGCGTTGAGCTCCTGACGGAAGTAGCCCTGCTTGTAGAACAGGCTGACGCCGATCAGGGGCAGGCCCAGCCCGCTGGCCGCCTTGAGGTGGTCGCCGGCCAGCACGCCGAGTCCACCCGAGTACTGCGGAAGGGCCTCGGTGATGCCGAACTCGGGCGAGAAGTAGGCCACGGAGCGCAGCGGGGTGCCGTCGCGGCCCTGGAACCACCGGGGACCGGAGACGTAGCGGATGAGTTCCTCGTGGACCTCGACCATGAAGGCCATGAACCCCGGATCGGCGGCCATGGCCTCCAGCCGCTCCCGGCGCACCAGCCCCAGCAGGCGCACCGGGTCGTGACCCGACGCCTCCCACCAATCGGGGTCCAGCCACCGGAACAGGTCGCGGGAACGCTCGTCCCAGGCCCAGCGCAGGTTGTAGGCCAGGGCGTGAAGGGGGGCCAGCGGCTCGGGAAGCCGGGCCCGGACGGTGAAACTACGCAGTGCCCTCATCGGCTCGAAACGCTAACGCGTCCTTGGTGCCCGGTCGGTCGGGGAGCCCGGTCGCAATTCCTGGCGTTTGTCCGAATTGCCGGGAAGGAGCAGGAATGTCGCTTTGGGGTGGCGAACTACCTACCTGTCCTCGGTCGCACTGGCGCTGACAACCGCGTCGGTGGGGGGGCGACCGAGGGAACTGCGCCAGCAGTCGGGGGAGGATGCATGGCACCAGAAATGATGACGGTGAACGACGCCCTGTGGCAGATCGCCGAGTTGGCGTCACGCAGTTCCGACCCAAAGTGGCGGGGTGACCGCACACGGGCGATGCACGATCTCGAGGCCGCCATCTCTGAGATCGTCACCCGCATGAACGACTGCGCCGCCGGGCTGGAAGAGGCCCGGGCGGCGGCTGAAGAGGCCGGGGCGCAGGCTCGGGCGGCTCGCGGCGATGCCGACCGCGAGCGCGCCCGGGCCACTCATTGGGAAGCGAAGGCCAACGAGGCTCAGGCGGCCCTGGCCACCTATCAGGCCCAGGTCGAGGCGGCCACCGCCGACCGGGACGACGACCTGCGGACGCTCCGGCGGACCCACCAGGAACTCTCTGTCTGCCGGGCCGCTCTGGCCGGTGCCGAGGCCGAGCGGGACGAGGCTCGCTCGGCGCTGGCCGCCGCCCAGACCGCCCTGGCCACCGCGCGAGCCGCCCAGGCCACCGCCCGGGCCGAAACGGTAGCGGCGGAGGCCAGGCGGTTGGCGGCTCAAAAGGCCCAGCGGGCGGCCGAATCCGAACGCGACGCCGCCGTGGGGGTCATGGAACGCCGGCCACCGGTGGCCGAGATCGAGATCGACGTCCGGACCCCCGAGGACTTCCGCTCCGTTTCGGAGGGTGGCGGGGGTCCGGATGCGGACGGCCCCGCACCGGCACCGGCCGCGTCCACGCCGCGGCTCCTGCATGTGGCCGCCACGCTGGGGCACCTCCTGCCCGACAACCTGGACGGGCTGCTCGTGCCCGGCGCCCGGGTGGTCCGCCGGGAGGGCCGCCTGGCCGCTCTGGTGGCCCTCCCCGGTGGGGCTTCGCCGTGGGGCGCCGAGAGCACCGCCCGCCTCGAGGAGCAGCAGGCCGAGATGCTGCGGACGCAGGGATTCCGGGTCGAATGGTCGCAGGGGGACCGCCTGGCCTCGTAGGGCCGACCGGCGGCGGAACCGCAGGTCACCGCCAGCGCTGTTTTCACCTTCGCCAGGGGTGGTAGACCTCTAACCCGTGGTCGATCGCGTCATCATCGAGAACGTCACGCCTCGGACCCCCAACGGATACCCGGCCAAAGCGGTGGTGGGCCGGCCGGTGACGGTGGCGGCCGACGTCTTCCGGGACGGGCACGACATCATCGCCGCCCGGGTGCGATGGCGGGCGGCCGACAACGGCCGCTCGGAGGGCGGGACGCCGGCGGAGGGCAAGTGGCAGTCCCAGCTCATGACCGGGGTCGGGAACGACCGCTACGAGGCGGTGGTGACCCCGGAGTCGCTGGGCACCCACGAGTTCGTCATCGAGGGCTGGACGGACTGGCTGGCCACCTGGCGTCATGCCGTCACCGTGAAGCTGGAGGCGGGTCAGTCCATCGACGTCGAACTGGAGGAGGGGGTCCGCCTGCTGGAGGCGGCGGGGGCCCGGGTGCCCAAGGCCGATCGGGACCGGGTGACGGCGGCGGCGGAAGGCCTGCGCGACACCGGCCTCCCCGTCGAAGGACGGCTGGCCGGAGCCCTCGATCCGGGGCTGGTCAGCCTCCTGGCCGACATAGCCGACCCCACCGACCTGGTCCGTTCCCAGCCCCAGCCGCTGTGGGTCGACCGGGAGCGGGCCCTGGTGGGCGCCTGGTACGAGCTCTTCCCCCGCTCCTACGGCGGCCTGCGGGGGGCGGCCGGCGAGCTCCCCCGGGTGGCGGCCATGGGATTCGACGTCGTCTACCTGCCGCCCGTCCACCCCATCGGGCAGAGCTTCCGCAAGGGCAGGAACAACACCCTCGACCCCGGCCCGGACGACCCCGGCAGTCCGTGGGCCATCGGCTCCGAGCTGGGGGGCCACGCCGCCCTCCACCCCGGTCTCGGCACCTTCGACGACTTCGACGCCTTCGTGGCCGAGACCCGGGCCGCGGGCATGGAGGTGGCGCTCGACTACGCCCTGCAGTGCTCCCCCGAGCATCCCTGGCTGAAGGAGCACCCCGAGTGGTTCCACCACCGGCCCGACGGCACCATCAAGTACGCCGAGAACCCGCCCAAGAAGTACCAGGACATCTACCCGCTCAACATGTGGCCGGCGGCCGACGCCGACCGGATCGCGCTGTGGGAGGCGTGCCGGGACATCGTCCTGTTCTGGATCGGCCACGGCGTCCGCATCTTCCGGGTCGACAACCCCCACACCAAGCCCTTCGCCTTCTGGGAATGGGCCATCGCCGAGATCCAGCGCCAGTATCCCGACGTGATCTTCCTGGCCGAGGCCTTCACCCGGCCCAAGGTCATGGCCCGCCTGGCCGAAGTCGGGTTCTCCCAGAGCTACACCTACTTCACCTGGCGCAACACCAAGGCCGAGTTCATCGAGTACCTGACCGAGATCGCCCACGGTCCCAAGGCCGACTACATGCGGCCCAACTTCTGGCCCAACACCCCCGACATCCTCTCCGGGCCCCTGCGCCGGGGCGGTCCGGGCGCCTTCAAGCTGCGCCTCGTCCTGGCCGCCACCATGAGCCCCTCCTACGGCATCTATTCCGGCTACGAGCTGGCCGAGAACATGCCGATGTCGGAGACCAACGAGGAGTACTTCGAATCCGAGAAGTACGAGATCAAGCACCGTGACTTCAAGGCGCCCGGGAACCTGGGGGCGTTCATCGCCACCGTCAACGACACCCGCCGCCGCCACCCGGCCCTCCAGGAGCTGACCAACATCCACTTCCACCACACCAACAACGAGTGGATGCTGGCCTGGTCCAAGATGACGGACGAGCGCGACGACGTGGTCCTGGTGGTCGTCAACCTCGACCCGCACCACGCCCACGACGACGTCCTCGGCCTCGACCTCGGCCTCCTCGGCCTCCCTTCCGACGCTCCCTACGAGGCCTACGACGAGCTGACCGGAGTGACCTACGTCTGGAACGGCCCCAACCCCTACGTCCGGCTCGCTCCCGACCAACCCGCGCACGTCCTCCACCTACGGTGGATGCCGGCATGGGAGATGACCTGACGTGACCGGGGGTAAAGGGATGTCCCCCACGTGAGCGAGATCGACCGGAGCGACGAGCGCTGGTACCAGCGGGCCGTCTTCTACGAGGTGTCCGTCCGCAGCTTCTTCGACGCCAACGGCGACGGGACGGGCGACATCCAGGGACTCATCGAGAAGCTCGACTACCTGTCGTGGCTGGGTGTCGACTGCCTCTGGCTGCTGCCCTTCTACTCCTCGCCCCTGCGGGACGGCGGCTACGACATCTCCGACTACTTCACCATCCTCCCCGAGTACGGGAAGCTGGGCGACGCCGTGCGGCTCATCGAGGAGGCGCACAAGCGGGGCATCCGCATCATCGCCGACCTGGTGGTGAACCACACCTCCGACCAGCACCCGTGGTTCCAGGAATCCCGCCGGGACCGGGACAACCCCAAGGCCGACTGGTACGTCTGGTCGGACACCGACCAGCGCTACCCCGACGCCCGCATCATCTTCACCGACACCGAGCGGTCCAACTGGGCCTGGGACCCCGAGCGCCAGCAGTACTACTGGCACCGATTCTTCTCCCACCAGCCCGACCTCAACTTCGACAACCCCGAGGTCGCCGAAGCCCTGATCGGGGTGCTGCGGTTCTGGCTGAACCTGGGCCTCGACGGGTTCCGCCTCGACGCCGTTCCCTACCTGTTCGAGCGGGACGGCACCATCTGCGAGAACCTGAAGGAGACCCACGCCTTCCTCAAGCGCATCCGCCACGAGGTCGACGCCGCTTTCAAGGGCCGCGTCCTCCTGGCCGAGGCCAACCAGTGGCCCTCCGACGTCGTCGACTACTTCGGGGACGGCGACGAGTGCCACATGTGCTTCAACTTCCCCTTGATGCCCCGGATGTTCATGGCCCTGCGCCGGGCCCAGCGCCACCCCATCACCGAGATCCTGGCCCAGACCCCCGAGGTGCCCGACGGATGCCAGTGGGGGATCTTCCTGCGCAACCACGACGAGCTGACCCTGGAGATGGTGACCGACGAGGATCGGGACTACATGTGGGCGGAGTACGCCAAGGACCCCCGCATGAAGCTCAACCTGGGAATCCGCCGGCGCTTGGCTCCTCTGGTGGACAACGACCGCCGGGTCATGGAGCTGTTCCACGCCCTGCTGTTCTCGCTGCCCGGCAGCCCGATCCTCTACTACGGCGACGAGATCGGCATGGGCGACAACGTGTTCCTCGGCGACCGGGACGGGGTGCGCACGCCCATGCAGTGGGCGCCGGACCGCAACGCCGGCTTCTCCCGGGCCGACTGGGCACAGCTCTACTCGGGACCGATCATGGACCCCGTGTACGGCTTCCAGGCCCTGAATGTGGAGGCCGAGCTGCGCGATCCGTCCTCGTTGCTGCACTGGATCCAGCGGATGCTGGCCGTGCGCAAGCGCCACCCCCTCTTCGGCATCGGCAGCTTCGAGGTGCTCTCGGCCGAGAACCCCTCGGTCCTCGCCTTCCTCCGGGAGCTGGGGGACGACGTGGTGCTGTGCGTCAACAACCTGTCCCGATTCGCACAACCGGTTGAGCTTTCGCTGCAGCGCTTCGCGGGTAGGACACCCATCGAGCTTCTCGGGCGAGTGCCGTTCCCCAGGATCGGCGAGCTGCCCTACCTGCTCACGCTCGGGCCCTACGGCTTCTACTGGTTCCAGATCACGGAGACGCCCCTCACGTCATGATCTCCCCCACCGCACTGGCCCCCCGCCTCGCCGACCACCTCCCCAGGCAGCGATGGTTCGGGGCCAAGGACCGCGCCATCGACCTCGTCCGGGTCACCGGCGGAGAGATGCTGGTGGAGGGCTGGCCCGCCCTGTACCGGGTGGAGGCCGAGGTAACGATACTGGGGACACCCCAGACCCCGGGTGGCGGCGACGACACCGCCCGCTACCAACTGATGCTCGGTCTGCGACCGACGGGCGAGACCTGTGACTTCCTGAGCGGCCACGAACATGCCGTGCTGGGCGAGTTCGAGACCGACAACGGTCACGCCATCGTCTATGACGCCCTGCTCGACCCGGAGCTGGCCATCACCCTGCTCTCCCGGGTCGTGCCCCACCTGCAGGCCGAGCACGTTCGGCCGGTGGGCACCGAGCAGTCCAACACCTCGCTGGTCTATGACGACGCCGTCATCCTCAAGGTCTTCCGCCGCCTGGCCGAGGGCCGCAACCCCGAGGTGGAGGTCACCGAGGCCCTGGCCGAGGTCGGGTTCACCCATGTGGCCGAGCCCCTGGGCGCCTGGCACCAGGACGGCCGGGACCTGGCCTTCGCCCAGCGCTTCCTGGCCGGCGCCACCGAGGGATGGGCCATGGCCCTCACCTCGCTGCGCGACCTCTACGCCGACCCCTTGGACCCGGCCGAGGCCGGTGGCGACTTCGGAGCCGAATCCCACCGCCTCGGTGAAGTCACCGCCGACCTGCACGCGGCCATGGCCCAGGCCTTCGGCCGCGGCCCGGGAAACGCCGACGAGTGGGCCGACCTCATGGAGGAGCAGATCAAGCGGGTCCTCTCCGGAGACGTGGCCGAGGGTGCCCGCCGTCTCGTTTCCCGTCTGCGGGAGCTGGACGACGCCGGCCCCGCCATCCGCGTGCACGGCGACTACCACCTCGGCCAGGTGATGCGCACCGACACGGGCTGGTACGTCCTCGACTTCGAGGGGGAGCCGGCCCGGCCGCTGGCCGAGCGGACCCGGCCCACGTCGCCCCTGAAGGACGTGGCCGGCATGCTGCGGTCCTTCGGCTACGCCCCGGAGGTGGCCATGGCTACGCAGGAGGACAACGTCACCCCCCTGGCCCGGGCCTGGGAGGCCCGCAACCGGGCCTCGTTCCTGGAGGGCTACCTCACCCGGGCGGCGGAGGCGGACCTGCTGCCGCGCGATCCCGCCGCCCGCTCCGCCGTGCTCGCCGCCTTCGAGCTGGACAAGGCGGTCTACGAGGTGGCCTACGAGCAGGCCCATCGGCCGGACTGGGCGGAGATCCCCACCCGGGCGGTGGCGCAGCTGGTGGGGACGGCATGATGGCCACCCCGCCCGATCCCACCACCGGACGCGCCAAGGCCGACGTCGTCGCCGAGGAGGTCAGCCTGCTCCTCACCGGCGCCCACGGCGATCCCCACCACGTCCTCGGCCTCCATCCCGAGACGGATGCCACCGTCATCCGGGCCTACCGTCCCGAGGCCGAGGCCATGACGGTGGTCCTTCCCGGCGGGGAGCGCTTCGAGATGTCCCAGCGCTACGCCCCCGGCCTGTTCCAGGCCCGGCTGCCGGCCGCGGTGGAGGACTACCGGCTCGAGATCCGCTACCCCGACGGCGCCACCTTCACCGTCGACGACCCCTACCGCTTCTGGCCCACCCTGGGTGAGCTCGACCTGCACCTGCTCGGCGAGGGCCGCCACGAGGCGTTGTGGTGCAACATGGGCGCCCGCATGCGCACCCACCAGGGGGTCCGGGGCGCCAGCTTCGCGGTGTGGGCCCCCAACGCCAGCGGGGCCCGGGTCGTGGGCGACTTCAACTCCTGGGACGGCCGGCTGCATCCCATGCGCCGCCTCGGTTCCTCGGGCATCTGGGAGCTGTTCCTCCCGGAGGTGGAGCCGGGAGCCCGCTACAAGTTCGAGTTCGTCGACGCCAACGGTCACCTCCGCCTCAAAGCCGACCCCTACGCCATCGCCACCGAGGTGCCACCGGGCACGGCCAGCGTCGTGTTCGAATCCCGCTACGTCTGGGACGACAACGATTGGCTCGACCGCCGCAAGCGGACGAACCACCTCGAAGCCCCCATGGCCATCTACGAGTGTCATCTCGGGTCATGGAAGACCGTGCCCGAGGAGGACAGCCGGCCCCTGTCCTACCGGGAGCTGGCCACCCAGCTGCCCGACTTCCTGGCCGACCACGGCTACACCCACGTGGAGTTCCTGCCCGTGGCCGAGCATCCCTTCGGCGGTTCATGGGGCTACCAGGTGTCCGCCTACTACGCCCCCACCGCCCGCTTCGGCACCCCGGACGACTTCCGCTTCCTGGTCGACCGCCTCCATCAGGCCGGCATCGGCGTGATCGTGGACTGGGTGCCGGCCCACTTCCCCAAGGACGACTTCGCCCTGGCCCGCTTCGACGGCACCGCCCTCTACGAGCATGAGGACCCCCGGCAGGGCGAGCACCCCGACTGGGGCACGCTGGTGTTCAACTTCGGCCGCAACGAGGTGCGCAACTTCCTGCTGGCCAACGCCCTCTTCTGGGTGGACGAGTTCCACGTGGACGGGCTGCGGGTCGACGCCGTGGCCTCCATGCTCTACCTCGACTACTCGCGGGAAGAGGGCCAGTGGATCCCCAACGAGTTCGGCGGCCGGGAGAACCTGGAGGCGGTCGAGTTCCTGAAGGAGTTCAACACCGTGGTCCACGGTCGCCACCCCGGCGTGCTCACCATCGCCGAGGAGTCGACGGCGTGGCCGATGGTGTCCCGCCCCACCTACGTCGGCGGCCTCGGGTTCTCCTTCAAGTGGAACATGGGCTGGATGCACGACACGCTCGACTACTTCCACAGGGAGCCGGTCCACCGCCGCCACCACCACCACCAGCTCACCTTCGGGATGCTCTACGCCTTCACGGAGAACTTCGTGCTGCCGCTCAGCCACGACGAGGTGGTGCACGGCAAGGGCTCGCTGCTGGACAAGATGCCCGGGGACCGCTGGCAGCAGCTGGCCAACCTCCGGGCTCTGCTGGCGTGGATGTGGGCCCATCCGGGCAAGAAGCTGCTCTTCCAGGGGGCCGAGGTGGCCCAGGACCGGGAATGGAGCCATGACCGCTCGGTCGACTGGCACCTCCTCGAGCACCCCAGCCACCGGGGCGTGGACAGCCTGCTGCGGACCCTGAACCTGCTCTACAAGGACCGCCCGGCCCTCTGGGAGCGGGACTTCGAGTGGACCGGGTTCCGCTGGATCGACGCCAACGACACCGATCAGAACGTCCTGTCCTTCCTGCGCTTCCCGGCCGACGCCGAGACGGGAACGCCCCTGGCCTGCGTGGCCAACCTGTCCCCCGTCGTCCGCCACGGCTATCGGGTCGGCCTGCCCCGGGGCGGGACGTGGCGGGAGGTGCTCAACACCGACGCCCCCATCTTCTGGGGCAGCGGCGTCGTCAGCGGCGCCGTCGCGGCCGACGGCGGGCCGTTCCACGGCCTGGACCACTCGGCCAGCCTCACCTTGCCGCCCCTCGGGGTCATCTGGCTCGAACCGGAGAGCTAGGGCCGGCCAAAGGCAACCACGCAGGGAAGGGGCGGGTGGCCTGAGCCGCGGTCCCGTATCAGTCCGGCGTTCTTCTGCAACGGACGTTCGTTACGCAAGAACGCCAGAAATTTGGGGGCACCTGGTGTTCCGCTCTCCGGCGTTCTTCAGCAACAGACGGCGTTGCGCAGGAACGCCAGAAGGACCGGCGTGACCTGCCCCCCAGCCCCCCTTCCATGCGTCTTTTGCCGCCGAGGGTTCGGCCTACGCCCGCTACCCTCGACTGCGTGAAGGAAGCGGGACCCCGGCCGCAGAACCCTCGCAGGGTGACCTCCACCACCCTGGCCGTCCACGCCCACTTCTACCAGCCACCCCGGGAGAACCCCTGGACCGAGGAGGTCCAGCGCGAGCCGTCGGCGGCGCCCTTCCACGACTGGAACGCCCGGATCGCGGCGGAGTCCTACCGGCCCAATGCCTTCGCCCGCATCGTGGACGGCGAGGGGCGGCTGCTGTCCATCGTCAACAACTACGAGCACCTCTCCTTCAACGTGGGGCCCACCCTGATGTCGTGGCTGGAACGCCACCAGCCGGCGGTCTACGCCCGCATCCTCGAGGCCGCCCAGGCCGGCGGTGGGGCCATCGCCCAGGCCTGGAACCACATGATCCTCCCCCTGGCCAGCGAGCGCGACGTCCGCACCCAGGTGCGGTGGGGCCTGGCCGACTTCCGGCACCGCTTCGGCTCGGAGGCGCCGGGCATGTGGCTGCCGGAGACGGCCGTCAACGACGACGTGCTCCGCATCCTGGCCGAGGAGGGGGTGGGCTTCACCATCCTCGCCCCGGGACAGGCCCGGGCCGTCCGCCCGCTGTCGGCCCGGGGGCACTGGCGGGACGTAGACAGCGCCACCCTCGACACCCGCACGCCCTACCGCTGGCTGGATCCGGCGGGTGACGGGCGGGGCGTGGACATCGTCTTCTACGACGGGCCCCTGTCCCATGACCTTGCCTTCTCCGACCTCCCCAGCGAGGTGCTGGTCGACCGGGCCATCGCCAGCGGCGGCCGGCGGGGTGGGCTGGTGACGGTCGCCCTCGACGGCGAGACCTTCGGTCATCACCACAAGTGGGCCGAGCGGGGCGTGGCCTACGCCCTCACCAACGAAGGCCCCCGGCGGGGCCTGGAGGTCGACAACGTGGCCCGGTGGCTCGCCCACCAGCGGCCCCGCCACGAGGTGGCGGTGCGGGAGAGCGCCTGGTCCTGCGCCCACGGGGTGGGCCGGTGGGCCACCGACTGCGGGTGTGCGACCGGGGGCGAGGAGGGGTCCCACCAGCGATGGCGGGCTCCGCTGCGGGCGGCGCTCGACCTGCTCCGCGACGCCGGCGCCGAGATCTTCGAACGCCGCGGCGCCGACGTGTTCACCGCCGACCCCTGGGCCGTGCGCGACGCCTACGTCGACGTCCTCATCGGGGCCCAGAGCCCCGACGACTTCGCCGCCCGCTGGATCCACGGCGACCGCACCATCGCCTTCACCCTCCTCGAAGCCCAGCGCCAGGCCATGCTCATGTACACCTCCTGCGGCTGGTTCTTCCACGACCTGGCCGGCCTGGAGACCGTCCAGGTGCTGCGCTACGCCGCCCGGGCCATGGACGTGGTGGCCGAGCTGGGCGAGACGCCCCCGATGGCGGAGTTCCTGGCCACCCTGGAGAAGGCCGAGAGCCACCGCCACGGCGACGGGCGCCAGGTGTGGGAGCGGCTCGTGCTTCCGGCCCGGGTGGACGCCACCCGGGTGGCCGCCCACCTGGTCCTGGGCGACCTGTTCGGCCTGTCGGAGCCGGGGGACAACCTGGGCTGCTTCGACATCGAAGCGCTGGGGGGCGGAACGGCGCGGCGTCCCGGATGGACGACCAACGAGCTGGGCCTGGCCTGGAGGCGGGTACGGCTGACCCAGCGCCGCACGGGCCGGACCGAGGAGCTGGTGGCGGTCGCCCTGCGCCTGGGGGACACCGACGCCGCCGGGGCGGTCCGCCCCGCCGTGTGGCCCAACGACGCCATGGCCCTCGACGCCCTGCGCCGGGCCATGGAGTCGGGCATCCCCGACGCCGACCTGGCCGAGCGGCTGTCCCGGGCGCTCGGCATCGACACCGGGCGGGCGCGGGCCTTTGACACCTCGGCCATGCTTCCCGAGGCGGCCGAGACCCTCCTGGAACGGGTGGCGGCGCAACTGGCCAACCACCTGGCGGCCGCCGCCCGGCCGTTTCTGGCCGCCGCCCACTGGGCCGGCCTGACCGACCCTGGGGAGGCAGCCGCTCCCGTGGCCGGGTTGCCTCCCGCCCTGCGGGCTCCAGCCGAAGCGGCGGTGGCCCAGCGTCTGGAGCACCACCTGGAGGCGGGCGAGCTGGCCGAGGCCGTGGCCCTCGCCGCCCGGGCCCGCCAGGTCGGCCTGGCCGTCGACCACGCCGCCGGACCGGGACCGGCGGCGGCGGTGGGCCGGACCGTCCTGGAGGCCGTGCGCGCCGCGCTGGCTCAGCCGGGCGAGGCGCCCGGCGCCGCCCTGGCCGCCCTGCGCCTGGCGGACGTGCTCGGCGTCCACCCGCCGCTGGAAGAGGCCCAGGAGCTCGTCTTCGACGCCCTCCGGGCCGGCGACCGGCCCGATCTGGAGCCGCTGGCCGACGCCCTCGGCCTGTCCCCCGACCCCTACAGCGGGGACCGCGTGGTGCGGTAGAGGTCGGCCCACTCCCGGGTGCGGTCGAGGTAGGCCGTCTGGGCCGCGGGTCCCGAGCGGCCGTAGATGCCCTCGAAGCCCGGGGAGCAGTAGCCGTCGGGGAAGCAGTACGGCACCGCCGGCTCGATCTGGGTCCCTTCGTGCCACTCGTTGAAGCTGGTGACGGTGACGACGTCAGCCCCGGCGGCCAGGGCCGCGGCCCACATGTCGTCGTAGCGGCGGCCGCCGTCGGGATTCACCACCTTGCGGATGGCGGTGGCCCGGGTGCCATCGAAACCGGGGGCCACCGAGGGGGCGCAGGCCAGGCGCAGTCGCCGCGCCGAGGCGCAGGTCCGGGCCAGTTCGACGGGTCCGAAACGGATGCCGTCGTAGGTGTAGATCCCGTCGAAACCGGCTTGGGCGGCGAAGCTGGCAAAGCTGCCCGAGACCATGGCCGTGAGGTTGCCGCTCTGGCCGTAGAACACCATGTCGGGGAAGGCGGCCGTCACCGGTGCCCAGTCCCGGGCCGGGCCGTCACTGTCGATGTTGTACAGGTACACGATGCGCACGCCGAGGCGGCGCAGGTAGGCGAGGTCGGCGGCGACGGTGGCGGGGGAACGTCCGGGATAGGGCTCCAGGTGGATGACCATCTCCAGGCCGGCGTCCTTCACCGCCTCGGCCACGTCGGTCACGTGCAGGTCCTCCCAGTCGCCCCGACCCCACCAGGAGCTGATCACCTGGTCCACGCCCGCCGCCGCCATCTGCTCCGCCTGGCGGCGCAGCACCTTCGGGTCGCGGGAGCTGTACAGGCCCCCGGCCGGGTAGAAGTTGGCGCCGATGTCGTCGGGCGGCTCCTTGTCCCCCTGCTGCCAGTGGCGCCAGGCCCCGTCATGCGACGGGGTGCCGTACCAGGGGTAGAAGAAGATCCCCACCTGCGGTTCCAGGACCACGGGACGGGCGGCGGCGGCCACCACCGGCTGGGACAGGCGCAGGCCACCCAGGCTGCCCCCGAAGGGGGCGTCGCCAAAGGCGAAGACACCGCCGTCGGCCGCCGCCAGCCAGTAACCCGCCCCCCGGGGCGCGGCCGCCAGACCGACCAGGGGCGCCACCAGGGGCTGGCCGCCGACCGAGCCGGCGAAGGGAGCGTCCCCGAAGGCGAAGACACCGCCGTCGGCCGCCGCCAGCCAGTAACCCTTTCCGCTGGGCGTGGACGCCATCCCGACGACCGGGCGGGCCAGCTTGGTGCCCGTCAACGAACCCAGTCCGGCGGCGTCACCGAATGGGAACACCGCCCCGTCGGAGCCCACCAGCCAGTAGCCCCGGCCCGTCGGGGTGGCCGCCATCCCCACCACCGGTCCCTTCAGCACCTGGCCCCCGGTGGAACCGAAGAAGCCGGCGTCGCCGAAGGCGAAGATCCCCCCGTCGGAGGCCACCAGCCAGTAGCCCCGGCCGGTCGGGGTGGCGGTCATCCCCACCACCGGCCGGTTGAGCCGCATGCCCCCCGTGGAGCCGAAGAAGGGCGCACCCCCCAGGGCGAACACACCGCCGTCGGAGGCCACCAGCCAGTGGCCGGCCGCCGCCGGGGTGGGGGCGACCGAAGGGAGGGCGAGGACCGGAGGCGCTGAGGCCAGGACCGCGCCGAGGAGGACGAGAAGAACGAGGCGGGCACGCATGGCGTCTTACGCTCCGTGGCTGGCGTTTGACGCAACGTAAGGTTTCCGTGCCAGAAGCGGAAGAGCGCCTCGTTCGCTTGGCACCCTTTGGGAAGCTTCGTCCCCTGGCCTCGCCACCGGGCCCGTCGTGAGCGCAGGTCCGGCACGCGGGCAGGAGGCACACCCCGTGCACAAAGCCGCCGGCGAGCCGGGATTCCGGCCCCGAGGGCAGACGAGAGAGGGAGAGACCCCCCGAGGCGGTCATCCCGACTCACCGTTCGCGGCTGTCAAGGTGAGCGCGCCGATCGCGCCCGGACCCTGCATTACCCCCTCCCCCCGGCGCCTAAACAACCATGCCGAAATTTTTTTTGGGAGGCGTCTGGTTTCTCGCCGGCCGGAAGCGGGAACGGCAGGCTCACCATGCCCCGACTGCGCCGCGCCGACTGCTCCGCTCCGGGGCATAGCCGCCGGCGTTGCGGGCGGGGCTTCGCCTACTACGACGAAGCCGGCCGGCGGCTCACCGATACCGAGACCGTGGACCGGATCGCCGCCCTCGTCATCCCCCCGGCCTGGAAGGACGTCTGGATCTGCCCATGGCCCAACGGCCACCTCCAGGCGGTGGGAACCGACGCCGCCGGACGGCGCCAGTACCTGTACCACCCCGCCTGGCGGGAGCGCCGCGACCGGGAGAAGTTCGACCAAATGCTGGAGTTCGCCCGGTGCCTCCCCCAACTGCGCGACGCCTGCGCCGCCACCCTGGCCGCCGGCGACGGCCTGGATCGCGAGCGGGTGCTGGCCTGCGCCGTGCGGCTCCTCGACCTGGGCTTCTTCCGGATCGGAACCGAGGGCTACGCCGAGCAGAACCAGAGCTACGGGCTGGCCACGATGCGCAAGGACCATGTGCGCCTTCTCGATGGCCATGGCCTGGAGTTCGACTACGTGGCCAAGTCCCGCCAGCGCCGGATCCAGACCGTCGTCGACCCCGCCGTCTTCGATGTGGTCGCCGGCCTCAAGCGCCGGCGGGGAGGCGGCGACGATCTGCTCGCCTACCGCCACGGAAGGTCCTGGCGCGACATCCGCTCCGAGGAGATCAACGACTACATCAAGGAGCTGACCGGAGGCGAGTTCACGGCCAAGGACTTCCGCACCTGGAGCGCCACCGTGCTGGCCGCCGTCGCCCTGGCCGTGTCCGCCGTGTCCCCCGGGGCGCGTTCGGTCACCGCCCGCCGGCGGGCCGTGACCCGGGCCATGCAGGAGGTGGCCAAGTATCTGGGGAACACGGCGGCCGTGTGCCGGTCGTCCTACGTGGACCCCCGGGTCGTCGACCGCTTCCAGGCCGGCGCCACCATCAAGTCCGCCCTGGACGGGCTGGCCGTGGAGGGCGGGGCCGGGCTCTCCTTCCAGGGAGAGGTCGAAGAGGCCGTCCTCGATCTGCTGGCCAATGGGGCCGAGCCGGCCCGGCGGGCGGCCTGAGCGGCGGAGCTCCCGTCAGTTCAGGGAAGGGTCCGGGGGGCACGCGGCGAACAGAGCCAGCCGCCCCCCCTGGCGGCGCAGCACCTCCCGCCACAGCTCCTCGGGGTCTTCGGAGAGCGGGTCGGAGGGCCGGGCGGCGAGGACGAACCAGCCGCCGGCAGCCAGCTCCGCTTCGAGCTGCCCGCCGCCCCACCCGGCGTAGCCGGCGAAGAGCCGCACCGCTTCGACCCCGACAGGATCGACGGCCAGGTCGACGATCCCCACCAGATCACCGAGGACAGGTTGGAACCCGTCCAGCTTCCCGTCGGCGATGCGGGCCACCGCGATCACGGCGGTGCGCGCCACTGGGCCACCCACGAAGACCACGTCGGGCTGGGCGGCGAAGGCGTCCCAGCCGTTCCAGTCGGCGCCGGCCTCGGTCAGCGGGGTCCCGCTGGGACGGTTGAGGACCACCCCCACCGCCCCCTCCGGGGTGTGCTCGAGCAATAGCACCACCGTCCGGTCGAAGTTGGGATCCCCCAGTTCCGGGGTAGCGACGAGCAGCCGGCCTCGGTGCGACGCGAACACACCTTGATCTTCGCGCCGTCACCGCGCGACCGGGCCTTCGTGACGGCGCCTTCCGATGAGATCTAGGTGATCTGGGGGACCGGCACCGGGTTGGGATCGGGCATCGGGGGGCGGTCGGGCATGGGGGGCTCCGGCTCGGGAGGCCCCGGCGGGAACGGCCGGTCGGGCTGGGGCTCGGCCGGATCGGGCGAGATGGGCGGGAACGGATCGGGCCGGGTGACCCCCCCGTCCGGATCGACGATGGGCGGCTGGATCACAGGTGTGGCAGTCATACGGGAGTCATACCCCCAAGCTCGGGCCGCGGAACGGCAGGGCGGTCAGCCCCACCCCGCCAGCGCCTCGGCCAGCTCCTCCTTGGTCATGCTGGAGCGGCCGGGGATGTCGGCCTCCTGGGCCTTCTCGTAGAGCTCCTCTTTGGTGAGGTCGAGGAGCTCGGCCACACCGCCCAAGAGCGCCGGCTTGCGCTGCTGGATCTTCTCACCCATCCGGTTGAGCTCCCCGCCGAGGACCTCCTTCATCTTCGGGAAGACCTCGTTCTCCTCCTCATCGACGTGGTGCTCGATCGCCTCCTTGAGCTTTCCCACCAGCTGCTGCAGCGCCGCCCCCGAGGCATCCTTGATCTTCCTGATCAGCTGATCGGCCTCGTCGTGCTCCCGCTGCGCCTCCTCGGCCATCTTCCGGTCCACCTTGTCGCGCAGCACGGGGTAGACGATCTCCTCCTCCAGTGTGGTGTGGACCTCGAGCTCCTGGCAGATCTGCATGGCGACGCTCCGGTTCCCGGTCTGCTCGAACTCGGCGAAGAGCTTCTCGACCTTGCGGTGGTCCTGCTCCAGGAGGCGCACGGCATCGGGCATTTTCGGCTCCTTGGTGTCCCTGACGGTGTTGGTGGCCGTGCAGATACCCGCCTCCACGCCGCGGCACACTGGGGTTGTGGCTGGCGATCGGCTCGAGCGCTACCGGGAGATTCGGGACTTCGAGGCCACCCCCGAACCGTCGGGGGCGGAGGCGCCGCCGGCGCCGGACGGGCGGCCCCGCTTCGTCATCCAGGAGCACCACGCCACCAGCCTCCACTGGGACCTGCGCCTGGAGCACGACGGGGTGCTGGCCAGCTGGGCCATCCCCCGGGGCCTTCCCCCCGACCCCCGCCAGAACCACCTCGCTGTCCACACCGAGGACCACCCCCTCATGTACCTCGACTTCTCTGGCGAGATCCCCGCCGGCCAGTACGGCGCCGGCTCCATGACCATCTGGGACACCGGGACCTACGAGGCGGAGAAATGGACGGACCGGGAGGTGCTGGTGGTCCTCCACGGCCAGCGGGCCAACGGGCGTTACGTCCTGTTCCAGACCAAGGACAACCAGTGGATGATCCACCGGATGGACCCGCCCGAGGATCCCACCCGGGAGTCCATGCCCGAAGGGCTGCGGCCCATGCTGGCCACCCTGTCCGACCGGCTCCCCAAGGACGAGGCGAACTACGGCTTCGAGGTGAAGTGGGACGGCATCCGGGCCCTGGCCTACGTGTCCGGGGGCCGCATCCGCCTCGAGGCCCGCAGCGGGCGCGACGTGTCCCTCCGCTACCCCGAGCTGCGGGAGCTGGGCCGGCGGCTGGGCACCACCCAGGTGGTGCTCGACGGCGAGATCGTCGCTCTGGATGCCAACGGGCGCCCCAGCTTCGAACGCCTCCAGCGGCGCATGCACGTGGAGTCGGAGTCGGCCATCCGCCGCCTGCGCCAGGACGTCCCCGTGGCCTACGCCATCTTCGACCTGCTCTGGCTGGAGGGCCATTCCACCATGGCGCTGCCCTACGAGGAGCGCCGCCGGCTGCTCGACGACCTCAACCTGAACGGCCCCAACTGGCAGACCCCCCCGTACCACAAAGGTGAGGGGTCCATGCTGCTGGAGGCGACCAGGGCGGGAGGGCTGGAAGGGGTGGTGGCCAAGCGGCTCGACTCCACCTACGAGCCGGGCGTGCGCACCCGGAACTGGCTCAAGGTGAAGAACCACTGCTCCCAGGAGTTCGTCATCGGCGGCTGGCTGCCGGGGGAGGGCGCCCGGACCCGGCTGGGGGCATTGCTCATCGGCTGTTACGACGAAGGTCGCCTGGTCTACGCCGGGCGGGTCGGCACCGGCTTCGCTGACGCCGAGCTCACCCGGCTCCAGCGCCTCCTGGAGGATCGCCGCCAGGACCAGTGCCCTTTCGACCCTTGCCCTCAGATCAAGCTCGCCCGGTGGGTCCGGCCGGACCTGGTGGCCGAAGTTGAGTTCACCGAATGGACGGCGGCCGGCATCCTCCGCCACCCGTCGTACAAGGGCCTCCGCGACGACCGCGACCCGAAAGACGTTGTCCGGGAGCCGACAACAGTGGTCTGATCGCGGCGATGACCGTCGCGTGCGCCAGCTGTGGGTCCGTCAACCGGGAAGGCGCCCGGTTCTGCACGGGCTGTGGTGCCGGGTTGGCCGTGGCTTGTCCGAAGTGTGGCAGCCCGGCACAGATCGACGATCGCTTCTGCGCCGAGTGCGGCTCGCCCGTTGGTGCCGCCTCCGAGCACAGCCGGGAACCGCAGCCGGCACCTCGGCCAGGGCCCCATGCCGCCACCGGTCCGATGCCGCAGGGGGAGCGCAAACAGGTGACCGTCCTCTTCGCCGACGTGAAGGGGTCAATGGACCTGGCCGAGGCCCTGGACCCCGAGGACTGGGCCGCGGTCATGAACCAGCTCTTCCAGATCCTCTCCGAGGGCGTCCAACGCTTCGGTGGCACGGTCGACAAGTTCACTGGCGACGGGGTCATGGCGATCTTCGGCGCCCCCGTCTCCCAGGAGGATCATGCCCGCCGGGCCTGCCACGCCGCCCTCCATCTGCGCCAGGCGACCGCCGCCTACGGCGACCAGCTCCGGGAGGGTCGGCATCTCGATCTCCATATCCGTCTCGGACTCAACTCCGGAGAAGTGGTCATCGGGGGGATCGGCGACGAGGGCCGCATGAACTACACCGCTTTGGGACACACCGTTGGCCTGGCCCAGCGGATGGAGGCGCTGGCCGATCCGGGCCAGGTCTTCCTGAGCGACCACACGGCGCGGCTGGTGGTGGAGCACTTCAGCCTGCGCGAGCTAGGGCTCCTCGACGTGAAAGGGGTGCGGGAGCCGGTCCGGGCCTTCGCCCTGGAAGGCACACGGCGTCGCGCCGGCACAGCGGGATCGGCGGCGCTGGTCGGCCGGGCCGAGGAGCTGGGAGCCCTGGAGGTTGCCCTGGAGCGGACCCAGGAGGGCCAGGGCCAGGTGGTCGGTGTCGTGGGTGAAGCCGGCGTGGGCAAGAGCCGGCTGTGCGAGGAGTTCGCCCAATCAGCCGCCGCCCGGGGGATCACCGTCCGCCGGGCGGCCGGGGTCTCGCACGCCCGGGACGTGCCCCTCCTGCCCATCCTCGAGTTCATGCGGGACTACTTCGGAATCACCGACAGCGACTCGCGCTCCGATGCGCAGGCCAAGATCGCAGCGCGACTGCTCGATCTCGACACCACGCTCGAGGACGCCCTGCCCGTGCTCTTCGACTTCCTCGAGGTCCCCGACGAGAGGCGGCCGGCGCCGCGGCTCTCGCCCGAGGCCCGCATGCAAAGGATCTTCGGCCTGCTGCGCCGCGTGACCCAGCGTCGCAGTGACCGGGAGACGCTCGTTCTCCTGTTCGACGACCTCCAATGGTTCGACCCTCAGAGCAAAGCATTCCTGGAGCGGCTCATTCCCTCGTTTCCGGGTACGCGCACGCTCGTCCTGACGAACTTCCGCCCCGAGTTCTCGCCTCCGTGGGCCGCACACTCCTACTACCGTCAACTGGCCCTCCAGCCGCTCGAACCCGATGCAGTGGCGCGACTCCTCGAAGGGCTCCTCGGCCGGGATGCCTCGCTCGCTCCACTCTCGGAGCTGATCGCCGAGAAGACGGGCGGATATCCGTTCTTCGTCGAGGAGGTCGTCCGATCCCTGGTGGAGGACGGCACGCTGGCCGGGGAGCCCGGTGCCTACCGCCTCACCAGGCCGGTCGAAGTCCTGGGTGTACCCGCCACCGTACAAGCGACCCTGTCCGCCCGCATCGACCGGCTGGCGGAAGTCGACAAGGCCCTCCTCCAGACCGCGGCTGTCATTGGCCGCGATTTCACCGAGCCGGTGGTGCGGATGGTCTCCGGCCTCACCGAAACCGAGCTCGCGGCCGTCTGCGGGCGGCTGTGCAGCGCCGAGTTCCTGCAGGAGGTGAGCTTCGGCTCGGTCGACGAGTACCGGTTCTGGCACCCGCTGACCCAGGAAGTGACGTACGGGAGCCTGCTGCGCGAGCGGCGGGCCACGCTGCACGAGGCCGTGGCCCGGGCCATCATCGCCACCGAGCCCGATCGGCTGGACGAGCGGGCGGCGCTCCTCACCGTCCACTTCGAGCGGGCCGGAAATCCGCTGGAGACGGCCCGCTGGAACGACCGGGCCGCCGGCTTCACGCTGCGACGTGACGTCGCCGAGGCCATGCGCCGGTGGCGAGCAACGCTCGTCCAGCTCGATTCGGCACCCGAGACCGACGATGCCATGAGCATCGGGGTTCGGACCCGCAACCGGCTCATCCGCTACGGAGCGCGGACCGGCATGGACCTGCGCTAAGCCGAGATCCTCTACGCCGAGGCGAGGACGCAAGCTGAGCGCCTCCAGGATCCGGCCCAGCTGGCCAGCGTCACCTATGCGTGCGGGACCACCGTCGCCTGGCGCGGCGCCGTCAGCCAGGGCGAGGCCGTCCGCGTCGCCGAGGACTCCGGCAACACATCGAACCACGTGCTCGCGCTGGGCGCCGTGGGGATCGCCGAGCTGGGCCTCGGCCGCTTTCGCGAGGCAGCCGAGAGCGTTCGAGAAGCCCTCGCCGAAGCCCGCCAACATCAGGTCGTGCTCTTCGAAGAAGCGAGGCTGCTCACCCATCTGGGCCGGGCCCAACTCGGTCTTGGTGACCGCGAGGGGGCGCTCCGTGGCGCGTCCGACGCCGTGGACGTCGCCCGGCGCCAGGGAGCCCGGGTGACCGAGTGCCTCGCCCTCCTCTCCCGGGCCCGCATCCGGCGCGCCACGGGGGCTCCGGCCGGAGATGTCGAAGCCGATCTGGCCTCCGCCCTCGTCCTCCCCCGGGAAACGGAAGCCAGCGCCTACGAGGCCGAGATCGCAGCCGAACAGTAGATCCGCAGCCGCGGACGTCCGCTCCAGAGGCGATTGTCAGCGACAATAGAGGCATGCCGAGAGCCATCTGGAGCGGGTCGATCAGCTTCGGGCTGGTCAACGTGCCCGTGAAGCTGTATTCCGCCATCTCCCCCAAGGACGTCCGCTTCAACCAGCTGGAGGAGGGCACC
>JBIOUX010000164.1:0-75911 GCA_044867425.1 Acidimicrobiia bacterium
ATCCTGGCGGCAGGGCTTACCGCCACTGCGCGTGGAGGGAGGCCCGAAGTCAGGGCGCCCGACGAAGCGCGAACCACCGGACGGGAGGCGGCATGAGCACGCCTCCCAAAGGAATCCCACGGCTTCAACCGTGGGAGGAGGTCAAGGCAGACATGAGGTACCGGCAGGTCGGCAGCTCGGGGCTCACCGTGTCGGTGGTGGGCGTCGGCTGCAACAACTTCGGCTGGCGCATCGACGCCGATGCGGTCGGCGAGGTGGTCAACGCCGCCCTGGAGGCCGGGGTCAACCTCTTCGACACGGCCGCCATGTACGGCCAGCCTCCGGGCGCCTCCGAGGAGTTACTGGGCCGGGCGCTCGGCTCCCGGCGGGACGAAGCCGTGATCGCCACCAAGTTCGGCGCCCGGTTCCCGGGCCTGCCCGACCTCGAGCGGGACACCGGTGGCTCCCGGCGCCACATCCGCATGTCCGTGGAACGGTCGCTCCGACGGCTGGGGACGGACTGGATCGACCTCTACCAGCTCCACACGCCGGATCCGGCCACGCCCATCGAGGAGACCCTCTCCGCCCTCGACGACCTGGTCCGGGAGGGCAAGATCCGCTACGCCGGCTGTTCCAACTTCGCCGCCTGGCAGGTGGCCGACGCCGACTGGACCGCCCGCCGTCACGGCTGGTCCCGGTTCGTCTCCGCCCAGAACCAGTACAGCCTGCTGGAGCGCGATGCCGAGGCGGAGCTGGTCCCGGCCTGCCTGCATCTCGGGGTCGGTCTGCTGCCCTACTTCCCGCTGGCCAGCGGGCTGCTCACCGGCAAGTACCGGCGGGACACCCCGGCGCCCGAGGGCACCCGGATGGCGGGCGAACGGTGGGCCGGGCGGCTCGCCGAAGCCCCCTGGGATCTGATCGAGGCGCTGGAGACCTTCGCCGAGAAGCGGGGGATCGGGCTGCTCGACGTGGCCATCGGCGGGCTGGCCACCCGGCCGGCGGTGGCGTCGGTCATTGCCGGGGCGACCACGGCCGAGCAGGTCCGGGCCAACGTGGCCGCCGGCGCCTGGGTGCCGACCGCCGAGGACATGGCCGAGCTCGACGACATCCTGGCCTGAGGCGCACCACCTTTCCGCCGGCCCCGGGACCGCGACGGAGCGTCCCGTCGTCGGGCCAGGCACTGGGCCCCATCCTCACGGCCCTACGTTGTGGCTGTCAGTCGTCCCGGCGACACCACCACCATCCTGGGAAGACTCTTTCAATGCCGCTGCACATCGAGGACTACGCCCTCATCGGTGACACCCATACCGCCGCCCTGGTCGGCCGGGACGGTTCCATCGACTGGCTGTGCCTGCCCCGGTTCGACTCCGGAGCCTGTTTCGCGGCCCTCCTGGGTGACGAAGGCCACGGGCGCTGGCTGGTGGCGCCGGCGGGCGGAATCCGCCGCACCCGACGCCGCTACCGCGGGCATTCCCTGGTGCTGGAGACGGAGTTCGAAACCGATGCCGGCGTCGTCCGGGTCGTTGACTGCATGCCCCATCGCCACCAGTACGCCGACGTGGCCCGCCTGGTGGAGGGCGTGTCCGGCCGGGTGCCCATGCGGATGCAGCTGGTGATGCGATTCGACTATGGCTCGATCATCCCCTGGGTGCGGCGTCAGGGCGACGCTCTGCTGGCGGTGGCGGGACCGGACGCCCTCACGCTGCGGGCAGGAGTTCCCGTGCGGGGTGAGGACATGACCACGGTGGCCGACTTCACGGTGGAGGCGGGTCACCGTGTCCCCTTCTCACTCACCTGGCATTCCCCCACGGACCCGCCGCCGGTCCCCATCGACGTCGAACGGTTGATCGCCGACACCGAGGAGTGGTGGGCGCAGTGGGCGTCGCGCGGTACCTACACCGGGCGGTGGGCCGACGCCGTGACCCGATCCCTGGTCACCCTCAAAGCCCTGACCTTCGAGCCGACGGGCGGGATCGTGGCTGCCGCTACCACCTCCTTGCCCGAGGCGCTGGGCGGTGTCCGCAACTGGGACTACCGCTACTGCTGGCTTCGGGACGCCACCTTCACCCTCTACTCCCTCATGGTGGCGGGGTATTCCGAGGAGGCCACTGCCTGGCGGGACTGGCTCTTGCGGGCGGTGGCGGGTGACCCGGCCGACCTCCAGATCATGTACGGACCGGCGGGCGAGCGTCGCCTGACGGAGATCGAGCTCGATTGGCTGCCCGGCTATGAAGGGTCTCGCCCGGTCCGGATCGGGAACGCCGCCTCCCGCCAGTTCCAGCTCGACGTCTACGGCGAGCTGATGGACGCCCTGCACCAGGCTCGGCGGAGCGACCTCGAACCCGACGTGACCGCTTGGCAGCTCCAGCGCACCCTCGTCGAGTTCCTGGAGTCGGCCTGGCGGGAACCGGATGAGGGCATCTGGGAGGTGCGCGGCCCCCGACGGCACTTCACCCACTCCAAGGTGATGGCGTGGGTGGCCCTCGACCGCTCGGTGAAGGCGGTGGAGCGCTTCGGGCTCGAAGGGCCCGCTGGCCGGTGGCGGGCGCTGCGAGCCGAGATCCACGACGAGGTGTGCCGGGAAGGGTTCGACCCCGAGCGCCAGACGTTCACCCAGTACTACGGCTCGACCGAGCTTGACGCCGCCCTGCTCATGATTCCCCTGGTCGGGTTCCTGCCCGGCAACGATCCCCGGGTGGCGGGGACGGCCGCGGCCATCGAGCGTCACCTCTGCCAGGACGGTTTGGTGATGCGCTACTCACAGCCCGGCACCGGGCCGACGGCGGACACCGGGCTCGGCGCGGTTGATGGGCTCCCGCCCGGTGAAGGCGCCTTCTTGGCCTGTTCCTTCTGGCTGGCCGACAACTTCATCCTCTCCGGGCGTAGGCGGGAGGCGGAGGCCCTCTTCGAGCGGCTCCTCGACCTGCGCAACGACGTGGGACTGCTGGCCGAGCAGTACGACACCGTCGCCCGCCGGCTGGTGGGCAATTTCCCGCAGGCGTTCTCCCATGTGGGGCTGGTGAACACGGCCCAGAATCTGTCCCGGCGGCACGGCCCCGCCCGGCATCGTCAGGCCCGGTGAGCCGGCCTCGTCGGCCTCGCCGTCAGCGTCTGGGCACCGGGAAGATGTCGGGGACGGGCGAGTTGTCCGGCGGCGGGCGCGTCGTACTGGTCGTCGGGGGCGGCTGGGATCTGTCGGGCGGCGCCGTGGTCGGCGTCGTCGACGATGACGGGGCCGGGGCGGTCGACGTGGTGCTCGCCGGCGCCGGCGGGGCCTTGGCCTTGGGCGGCGGCACCGGGGTCCACCACTTGGGTTCCGGACCCAGGTCCTCCGGCATCCGGGGGTCGCCGATCTCGAAGCCGCCTCGTTCCTTCTTGCGCTCCTGCTCCTTCTTGACGGCCTCGGCCGTCTTCTTGGCCACGCTGGCGAGCGTGCCCGGCTGGGCGAAGGGGATGGGCTCGACGTCCTTCACCGCCTCGGCCATGAAGTCGTGCCACATCATGGCCGGCAGCGTCCCGCCGGTGACGCTGGCCACGCCGTGGACGTTGTGCATGGCGACGTTGGCGTGGGGTTGGCCCATCCACACGGCGGTGGAGAGCGTGGGGGTGTAACCGACGAACCAGGCGTTCTCCCAGTTCTGCGACGTACCCGTCTTGCCCGCCGCCGGACGCCCGATGTCAGCCCGGCGGGCGGTGCCCTTGGCGATCACGCCCTCCAGCACGTTGGTGACGTTGTCGGCCACCACCTCGTCCAGGATCCGCTCCCCGTCGCGCTCCCGGTTGTCCTCGACCGTCTTGCCCTTGGGGTCGCTGATCTTGAGCACCGGCGTGGCGTCCACCTTGACGCCCCGGTTGGCGAAGACCCCGTAGGCCGAGGCCATCTCCAGGGCCGAGGTCTCCTGGGTGCCGATGGCCATGACCCCGTAGAGCTTCTGGTCGAGATCGATCCCGTTGATGCCGAGGCGCTTGGCCAGCTCGGCCGTCTCCCGGATGCCCACGTCCACGATGAGCTGGACGAAGACGGTGTTGATCGACTTCTGAGTGGCCGTCCGCAGATCGGCGGAGCCGTAGGACGCCCCGCCGTAGTTGCGGACCGGCTTGTCGAAGCCCCGGGGCCGGATGGAGGACGGGGCCCGGTAGCGCTTGTCGGGGCCGAAGCCGGCCTGGAAGGCCCGGGCCAGGACGAAGGTCTTGAACGCGGAGCCGGCCTGGCGCCCGCTGCCGCCCCCCAGCCGGCCGAGGGCCAGGTTCACCTGGGAGGCCTTCCAGTCCCGCCCGCCCACCAGCGCCCGCACGAAGCCGGTCTGGGGCTCGAGGGCGACCAGCGTCGCCTCGGGATCGTTGGGCTGGTCGAGGCGGGCCACGGCCGCTTCGGCGGCGGCCTGGAGCCGGGGATCAATGGTGGTCTCGATGCGCAACCCCCCCTGGTAGACGAGGTCGGCGGGGTAGCCCTTCACGTGCAGGAGGTAGACCCGCAGGTAGTCCATGAAGTAGGGGAAGCGGCTCTCGGGCTTGGGCGGGGGATGGACGGCGGGGATCTCGGCCCGGGCCTGGGCCACCTCGGCCGGGGTGGCCATGCCGTAGCGCTCGAGCTTGTCCAGCGTCAGCTGCCGGCGCTGCTCGGACAGCTCGGGATTGGCCCGGGGCGAGTACAGGCTGGGAGCGGGGATGACGCCGGCCAGAAGGGCGGCCTCGGACAGGGTCAGCTCCTTGGCCGGCTTGCGGAAGTAGCTCTGGCTGGCCGCCTCCACCCCGAAAGTGGAATCACCCAGGTACACGGTGTTGAGGTAGCGGGCCAGGATCTCCTCCTTGGGGTAGGCCCGCTCCAGGCGGATGGCCAGCGCCGCCTCCCGGCCCTTGCGCCCGAAGCTGCGCTCGCCCCCCGTGTAGAGGCTCTTGACCAGCTGTTGGGTGATGGTGGACCCGCCCTGGACGATCTCGCCGGCCTGCACGTCGGCCACCGCGGCCCGGCCGACGGCCCACCAGTCGATGCCCCGGTGGGAGAAGAAGCGCCGGTCCTCGGCCGCTACCACCGCCCGCCGGATGGTGTCGGGGATGTTCTCGGGCGTCACCGACACCTGCTGCTCCGCCCCCCGGAACTGGCCGATGGGGGTGCCGTCGATGGCGAAGACGGTCGACGCCCGGGCCTCGGGCTGGGATCGTTCCTCGGGCAGGGTGGCGGGAAGCGGCATGACCACGTAGGTGGCCAGGGCCGTCGCTACCGTGACGACCACCACCACGGGAGTGACGAAGAGCGCCGTCAACAGCCGGCGCACCGTGCGTCCGATGATCCGCCAGGGCGAGCGTCGCGTGTGGGGCGGAGCGGGTTCGGCCGGGTCGGTGGGGGCGGCCGGGCGCGGCAGAGTCTCCGTTGGCGAAGAGACCTTGCCCCCCAGCCTGAAGAAATGGATCTGCATGCTTTTCGGGCGGTCGGCGCTGACGGCCCTCCCCCTAGCAACTCATTTGTACCCCGCCGGCCCCCCTTCTTGATCGCGGATCCGGAAAAAAAGCCTGGTCGGGCGGGATTTCTGCCGACCTGGCGGCTTGACATCCCTGCCGGCGGGGAATGCTCCGTCACATGGAACTACTCATCCTGTTCATCGTCCTGGCCGCCATCTTCGGGATCGGCGGCCTGATCAAGGGTGCGCTCTGGGCTGTCCTGATCGCGGTCATCCTCTTGCTCGTCGGGGCCTTCAACGGCTACCGGGCGGCCGGGGATCGGCGCACCACCACCTAGGCGCCGGCCTCAGGGCGCCAGCTTCAACCGGTAGCTCTTCTTCAATTCGTCGAGAAAGACCATCTCCCGGTTGGACGAGAACTCGCCCGACTCCACGTTCCCATCAGGGAAGGCCATCAGCTCGCAGTCGGGCAAGCGGCCGAGGAAGCTCTTGAGCAACCCGGAGCCGTCCTTGGACCGGTAGAGATGGACCACCTGGTGGGACGAGGTGATGAGCAGCTTCCCGTCCGGAGACTGGCGCACCACCGACACGTCCTTGCTGTTGCCCAGTTCGCCGATGTAGGTGGGGACGTTGGTCACGCCCGGCGTCAGCGACGCGAAGCGGTAGAGGCGGGCGTGGGGTGTCATCTTGGCCACCAGCACCAGGTAACCCTGGTGGATGAACGACGCCTCGGTGTTGTGGCTGCTGTCGGGGAAGGCGTAGTGGTACTTGTTCAGCAGCTTGGCTTCGGTGGCCGTGTCGGGGTCGGGCTCGAGCACCTCGTAGATGTCGGTGTAGACGCCCGTGGATGTGGGCTGGCCACTCTCCACGATCCACAGATGGCCCTTGCCGTCGGGCCCCACGTTGTAGCTGACCTCTTCCCAGTCGCCGTTGAAGGCACCCGGGATCGGGATCTCCTTCGAGGTGACGTTGCCCGCCGAGTCGATGCGCACGGCGTAGACCGCCGTCCGCGGCGGGTTGGCCGAGTCCCGGATCATCCAGTACACGCCGGGGTACTTGGCCGAGGCGGCCATGCCCGAGGCCTCGCCGACGTTGTCGATGCTGTCGGGCAGCTCGGTCTTCTGAGGCGCCGACGGCAGGCCGCAGGTGGTCCCCGTGGTGGAGAGGTCGGCCGTGTGGTCACCGCCGTTGGGTGATTCCATCGGCGGGCTGATCTGCTCCATGCCGTAGTTGGTGGGGGGCGGGCCGTCCGGGTCGTCGACGGCCGGCGTGGTCGGGCCGGGGCCCGGGCCGGTGGGCACGGGGTCACGGCCGGAGCTCCCCGAGGCCACCGGGGAGCGGGGGACCCCCAGACCGACGATGGGTTGGTTGAGCTTGATGGCGCCGGTGGAGCCGAAGAAGCGGGCATCGCCGAAACTGAAGATGCCGCCGTCGCCCGCCACCAGCCAGAAGCCGGTACCGCCCGGGGTGCGGGCCATGCCCACCACCGGGATGTTCACCCGGGCCGAGCCGAGGTCGGGAGCGTCGCCGAAGGCCAGCACCTCGCCGGTGGCGGCGGCCTGCCAGTATCCCCGCCCGGTGGCGGTGGGAGTCATGGCCACGATGGTCTTGCCCGAGGACTGGCCCGACCCGAAGAAGCCGGCGTCGCCGAAGGCGAAGATGCCGCCGTCGGAGGCCACCAGCCAGTAGCCCCGGCCCGATTCGGTGGGGGCCATGGCCAGGATGGGCTTGTTCAGCTTGAGGGCGCCCGTGGACCCGAAGAAGCCGGCGTCGCCGAAGGCGAAGATGCCGCCGTCGGAGGCCACCAGCCAGTAGCCCTTGCCCGAGGCGGTGGGGGCCATCCCCACGATGGGCTTGTTGAGGCGCATGGCGCCGGTAGAGCCGTAGAAGGGGGCGTCGCCGAAGGCGAAGATGCCGCCGTCGGAGGCGACCAGCCAGTAGCCCTTGCCCGAGGCGGTGGGGGCCATCCCGACGATGGGCTTGTTGAGGCGCATGGCGCCGGTGGAGCCGTAGAAGGGGGCGTCGCCGAAGGCGAAGATGCCGCCGTCGGAGGCGACGAGCCAGTAGCCGGACGCGGGAGCAGCCGGCGCCGCCGCCTCGGCCCGGCGGACCGACGGCACCCCGGCGGCCACGGATACGAGCAGCGCGGTGAGCAGCGCCGCCAGCAGCGCGAAGCGGCGCCGCTGGGGCAAGGCGGGGGGATATGGCTGCGACACGGGGCCCTCCGGTGAACGCGGCAGGTCGGGGACGTGAACTTCAGCTCGCGAACAGGTACGAGGCAGCTATGCCCGAATCCTGCCCACAGCCCCGAATTGCAACGTGGTCTTGACCTTTCCCGTCCGGGTGGCCAAGTGGTGGCCTTTGTATGCTCGGGTTCCGTGGGGCCGATCGCCTTCGTGCTCGTGTTTCTGGCGCTGCCCATCGGCACCGCCCTGTTCCTGGCCGGCTACACCGTGGCCACGCTGGCCTGGCGGGGCCTGGATGGCGCCCCGCTGGCCGTGTGGGTCCTCATCGCCGTGGGGCTGGGCGCCTTCTTCGGTCTCCTGATTGGCCGGCGCCTCAGCCGGCGCTGTTCTTGACGGCTCTTCGCCTGGCGGCTCATCGCAGCGTCGGTGGGGGCCCCTCCCCACCTCCTGCGCCACTACGTGGCGCGATTCGCCACCATGGTGAGCACGTCGTAGGCGGCCACCACCGCCCCCTCCTGGTTGACCACCTCGGTGTCCCAGCGCACCTCGCCGTAGCCCGCTCCCTCCCGGGGTGACTTGGCCTTGCAGGTGAAGACCACGTGGAGGGTGTCGCCGGGGTACACGGGGGTGGTGAAGCGCAGCCGGTCCAGGCCGTAGTTGGCCAGCACCGGGCCCGGATCGGGCCAGACGAACAGGCCGGCGGCGGCCGAGATCACGAAGTAGCCGTGGGCCACACGCCCCTTGAAGATGGGGCTCTGCTGGGCCGCCTCCTCGTCCATGTGGGCGTAGAAGTTGTCGCCCGTCAGGTCGGCGAAGCGCTCGATGTCCTCCAGGGTGATGGTGCGCTCCCCGCTGACCAGGGTGTCGCCCACGGCCAAGTCCTCGAAGTGCCGGGTGAAGGGGTGGGCTTCGCCCTCGTTGCGGGCGGCGCCGGGCATGAACTGCCCGGTGATGGCGGTGAGCACGTCGGGGCCACCCTGGACGGCGGTGCGCTGCAGATGGTGGTGCACCGCCCGCACGCCGCCCAGCTCCTCGCCGCCGCCGGCCCGCCCCGGCCCGCCGTGCACCAGGTGGGGCATGGGTGAGCCGTGGCCGGTCTGGGTCTTGCCGCTGCGCTCGTCGACCACCAGCACCCGGCCGTGGTGGGCGGCCAGCCCGAGGGTGAGGGTACGGGCCTCGCCGGGGTCGGGGGTGAACACCGACGCCACCAGGCTGCCGCCCCCGAGACGGGCCAGGTCGATGGCCTCGTCCAGGTCTGCGTAGCCGATGACCGTCGACACGGGCCCGAACGCCTCCACGTCGTGGATGGCGGGATGGGCGGGGTCGCGGGCCACGAGCAACGTGGGGGCCAGGAAGGCACCCCGCTCGGCGTCGGCCCCCACCGGCTCCACCTTGGTGTCGGTGACGATCTCAGCTCCGTCGGTCAGCTTGGATACCGCCCGGCCGACCTCGTCGCGCTGGTCGAGGCTGGCCAGGGGTCCCATCCGGACCTCCTCGTTGCGGGGGTCACCGATGGTGGTCCTGGCCAGGCGGGCGGTGAGGGCGTCGATGACGGCGTCGACATGGCCGGCGGGGACGAGAGCCCGGCGGATGGCGGTGCAACGCTGCCCCGCCTTGGTCGTCATCTCCCGGGCCACCTCGTTGACGTAGAGGTCGAACTCGGGCGTCCCCGGGGCCGCCGCCGGGCCGAGGATGGAGGCGTTGAGCGAGTCGGCCTCGGCGTTGAAGCGCACCGAGTGGGCCAGGACGGTGGGGTGCGACCGCAGGCGCGAGGCGGTGGAGGCCGAGCCGGTGAAGCCCACCGAGTCCTGGCCGTCGAGATGGTCGAAGAGATCGCCCACCCCGCCGCAGAGGAACTGGAAGGTGCCCTCGGGGAGGATGCCCGAGTCGATCATCAGCCGGGCCGCCCCCTCGGCGACGTAGGACGTCTGGGTGGCCGGCTTGGACAGGACCGGAACCCCGGCCAGGATGGCGGGCGCCAGCTTCTCGAGCATGCCCCAGCATGGGAAGTTGAAGGCGTTGATGAGCACGGCCACGCCCTCCCGGGGCACGGCCACGTGCACGGCGGCGAAGGAGCCGTCCTTGGCCAGCACCTCGGGCTCCCCGTCGAGCAGGAACGTCTCGTTGGGCAGCTCCTTCAGGCCCTTGGAGGCATAGACCATCAGCGTGCCGATGCCGCCCTCGATGTCGAGCCAGGCGTCGGCCTTGGTGGCGCCCGACGGCGTGGAGAGGGCGTACAGCCCGTCCTTGTGCTCCATGAGGTGCTTGCCCAGCGCCTTGAGCATCTGGGCCCGCTGGTGGAAGGTCAGCCTCCGCAGCGCCGGCCCGCCCACCCGGCGGGCGTGGTCGAGGGCGGCGGCCAGGTCGGCGCCCTCGCTCGACACCCGGCCCACGTCGTCGCCGGTGGTGGCGTCGCGCACCACCGCGCCGCCTTCGGCAGGCGCGTACCAGCTTCCGGCCAGGTAGCTCTCCAGCGTCCTCATGACACGCCTCCTTCGACGGTCGACGGGTCGTCGAGCCTAACGTGCCCTGTTCATGGCTCTTCGCCTGGCGGCTCATCCGCCTCCGGAGGTGGGTGTTGTCGCGAGACGCGTGCGTGGCACCGGTCGTGCGGGCGGGGGCCCCAGCCCCGCCTCCGGCGCCGCTAGCGTGGCGCCCCATGGACCTCGGACTGGCCGGACAGGTCGTGCTCGTCACCGGGGCGGGGCAGGGCATCGGCCGCCACATCGGCCTGGCCTTCGCCGCCGAGGGAGCCCACGTCGCCTTCCACTACCACTCCTCGGCGGAGGGCGCCGAGGCGGCGGCCAAGGAGGCGGAAGCCCTCGGGGTCCGGTCGCTGGCCGTCCGGGCCGACATCTCCGACGCCGGTGCCGCCCGGGAGCTGGTGACCAGGGTCGAGGACGGCCTCGGCCCCCTCGACGTCCTGGTCAACAACGCCGCCGTGGGCGTCCGCCAGCGGTTCCTGGAGTCGAGCCCCGACGACTGGCGCCCCCAGCTCGACGTCACCGTCTTCGGCATGCTGGCCGTGAGCCACGCCGCCCTGGCGGGCATGGCCGAGCGTCGCCGGGGCGTGGTGGTGGGGATCATGGGTGACTCCGGCCGGGTGGGCGAGTCGGGCCTCACCGTCACCGCCACCGCCCGGGCCGCCATGACGGGCTTCACCCGGTCCATCGCCAA
The DNA here is from genome assembly GCA_044867425.1 of Acidimicrobiia bacterium. GTDB lineage: Bacteria > Actinomycetota > Acidimicrobiia > IMCC26256 > BP-133 > CAWBJP01. Next base: position 10,742 of record JBIOUX010000164.1, read on the forward strand.
GGAGCTGGCCCGGTTCAACATCCGGGCCAACGCCGTCTCGCTCGGGCTGGTGGAGTCCGAGCGCTTCGACGCCCACGCCGGCGGCACCGATCCGGAGCGCCTGGCCAAGCTGACCGCCGCCTACCCACTGCGCCGCCTGGGCCGGCCCGACGACGTGCCTCCCGTCGTCCTCCTGCTGGCCTCGCCGCTCACCAGCTGGGTCACCGGCCAGGTGCTGAGCGTCAACGGCGGCTACGCGATGGTGTAGGGGCGTGCCCGAACCGCCCGGGAACCCCCTCATCGGTGCACCGGTCCTCCGCCGGGAGGACGGCCGGCTCCTGACCGGGCGGGGTGAGTACGTGAGCGACATGGTGCTCCCCCGCATGGTCCATGCCGTGTTTGTCCGCAGTCCCTGGCCCTCGGCCTCGGTGGTGGAGGTGGACGGAACCGCGGCCGCCGCCTGCCCCGGAGTTGTGGCCGTGGTCGACGGCCGGGATCCCCTCTTCGCCCCGGTGGCCCTCGAGGCCCGCTCCTCGGTTTCGTCCTATGACGCCTATCCCCAGCCGGTGCTGGCCCAGCGGGTGCGCTTCGCCGGTGAGGCGGTGGCGGTGGTGGTGGCCGAGTCGCAGGCCCAGGCGGTCGACGGCGCCGCCGCCGTCGAGGTGGCCTACGAGCCATTGACCGCCGACGTCGACCCGCGGGCCGGCGGCCACGCCTTCCTCCGCCGGACCTTCGAGGCCGGCGACGTGGATGGTGCCCTGGCCGGCGCCGCCCTGGTGGTGCGGCGCACCTTCACCACCAACCGCCAGTGCGCCGCGCCCATCGAGGGCCGGGCCACGATGGCCAGGTGGGACTCGGCGGCCGGCCGGCTGATGGTGTGGACCGGCTCCCAGGCGCCGCACATCACCCGCCATGGCCTCTCCGAGTTCCTGAGCTTGGCCGAGCACCGCATCCGGGTGGTGGCCCCGGATGTGGGCGGCGGGTTCGGGCAGAAGGCGGGGCTGTACCCGGAGGACGTGGCCGTCTGCCTGCTGGCCCGCCGGCTCGGCCGGCCGGTGAAGTGGGTCGAGACCCGCAGCGAGAACCTGGCCGCCGCCGCCCATGCCCGTGACCATCACTACGACGTGGCTGCCGCCTTCGACGCCGGCGGGGTGCTGGTGGCCATCGACGCCACCATCCACTGCGACACCGGCGCCTACTCGATGTTCCCCTGGACCGCCGCGCTGGAGCCGCTCATGGCCGGCGGGCTGCTGCCCGGTCCCTACCGGGTGGCCAACTACCGGGCCGAGGTGGTGGCCGCCGCCACCAACAAGGCGCCCGCCGGGCCCTACCGGGGGGTGGCCCGGCCCGCCACCGTGTTCGTCATGGAGCGCCTCATGGACCTGGCCGCCGCCGGACTCGGCGTGGACCGGGCCGAGGTCCGCCGGCGCAACCTGGTCGGTCCCGACGACCTTCCCTACGTGGCCGCCACCCGCCTGGTGCACGACAGTCCCAGCTACCCGGTGGTGCTCGAACGGGTGCTGGAGGCGGTCGACTACGACGGCTTCGCCAAGGTGCAGGAGGCGGCCCGGGCCGAGGGCCGTCACCTCGGTCTGGGCTTCGCCGTCTACAACGAGTTGACCGGGATGGGCCGGGCCGCCTCGGCCGGCCCCGGCATCGTCTACCGGACCGGTCACGAGGGGGCCACCGTCCGGGTCGACCCCTCGGGAGGAGTGACGGTGCTGGCCGGGACGACCTCCCAGGGGCAGGGCACCGAGACCACCCTGGCCCAGGTGGTGGCGGGGGAGCTGGGTGTGGACCTCGACGACGTGGACGTGCGCCAGGGCGACACCGACGCCGCCCTGTTCGGCTTCGGGGCCTTCGCCAGCCGCCAGGGGGTGATCGGCGCCGGGGCGGTGGCGTCGGCCGCCCGGGAGGTGCGGGACAAGGTGCTCGTCGTCGCCGCCCACCTCCTGGAGGCGGCACCCGCCGACCTGGACGTGGTGGACGGGGTGGTGGTGGTCCGGGGCACACCCACCCGGGGGGTGCCGGTGGCCGAGGTGGCGCGGGTCGCCTACCACGAGGCCCACCGGCTCCCGCCCGGGGTGGAAGCGGGGCTGGAGTCGACCCGGTTCTTCGACCCCGAGCAGGGCACGTTCGCCGCCGGCGCTCTGGCCGTGGTGGTGGAGGTCGACGCCGAGACGGGGGCGGTGGCGGTGCGCCGGGTGGTCTGCGCCGAGGACGCCGGCCGGGCCCTCAACCCGGTGGTGGTGGAAGGCCAGATCCACGGGGCCGTGGCCCAGGGGCTGGCCGGCGCCCTCTACGAGCATCTGTGCTACGACGGGGACGGCCAGCTGGTGACCGCCACCTTCATGGACTACCTGATGCCTTCGGCCGCCGACCTGCCGGCCTACGAGGTCCACCACTGCGACGTCCCCTCGACCACCAACCCCTACGGGGTGCGGGGGGTGGGGGAGGGTGGGACCCTGGGGCCGGGAGCGGCGGTGGCCAACGCCGTGGCCGACGCCCTCGGCATCGAGGTCAACCACCTGCCGGTCACGCCCGAGCGGGTGCACCGGTGGCTTGTCGAGCACGAGACAGGAAGAGAGGCGAGCCCATGAAGGTCGGCCGGCTGGAGGTCGTGCCGCTGCCGGATGGCGGGGCCCGCCTGCCCGCCGGCCAGCTGCTGCGCTTCACCGGTTCCCGGGACGACCCCTGGGGACCGCACCAGGGCCTCCTCGAGCCCGACGGGAGCCTCGAGTTGGCCATGGGCGGCTTCCTGGTGCGCACCGGCGACCGGGTCGTGCTGATCGACACCGGGGTGGGCCGCATCGACAACGGCGTCTACTGGGGCGGGCGCTTCCTGGAGTCGCTGGCCGCCGCCGGCGTCACTCCGCCCGAGGTGACCGACGTGGTCCTCACCCACCTCCACTTCGACCATGTGGGATGGGCCACCCAGCAGGGGACGGTGGTCTTCGAGCGGGCCACCTACCGCTGCCACCCCGCCGACTGGGATCATTTCGTGTCCGGTCCCAATCCCGAGGCGGGCGCGGTGCGCAAGCTGTCTCCCATCGCCGGGCGCCTGGAGCCCTTCGCCGGTGACACCGAGGTGGCTCCGGGCGTGAGTGTCCGCCACGCGCCCGGCCACACCCCCGGCTCGGCCGTGGTCGTCATCTCCGACGGGGACTACCGGGCCGTGCTCCTGGGCGACGCCGTCCACTGTCCGGTGGAGCTGGTGGAGGACGACTGGGAGGCGGTCATGGACGTGGACCCGGCCCTGGCCGCCCGCACCCGGGAGGCCCTGGCCCGGGAGCTGGAAGGCACCGACGTGCCCGTGGTCGCGGCCCACTTCCCCGGGCTGCGCTTCGGCCGCCTGCTGCCGGGCAAGGGCCGGCGCCGGTGGGTGTTCTCGTGAGCGCGGCGAATCGGCCCTGGCCGAATGAGCGCTCGTTCAGCTACCATCGGGCCGGCTCATGAACCCGCCACTGACCCCCTTGGAGATCCTCCGCCAGCCGGCCCTGACCGTCGAGGCGCCCCTGCAGCTGTCCGGGGCCTGGTTCAACGAGCTGTGCCTGTGGTTGCAGTGCCGGATCGGCGCCCTGGGCGCCATCGGATGGCCCATGGTGCTCATTCCCGAGGTGATCGACCGTCGCTTCCGGGCCTGGGAGGACGCGCTCCAGATCTATCTGCGGGCGACCTGGTCGGCTCCCGTCCCCAGCGAGCCCTTCACCGTAGGAGCGGAAGTGGCCTGGGTGTCGTCCAAGGAAGGCTCCCTGGAAGTCGGGGTGCGCAGCCGGGCGGTCGCCGACACCGGCAAAGAGCTGGCCACCAGTCTCCTGGTGATGCGCACCCGGGGCGACGCCGGCTCGTGGGGGGAGCGGGACGTCCCCGCCGTCCCCGACGTGGGGACGCTGTCACGCCGGCGCTCGCTGGTCATCGACGAGGGCCAGGTGCGCACCTTCGCCGAGCTGGCCGGGACCCGCTATCCGATGCACACCGACATCCACTACGCCTGGGAGCGGGGCTTCCCCAACATCCTGGTGCAGGGCCACGTCCTGGCCATCACCCAGCTGCACTTCGCCGGTGTGGGCCCGTCAGGGCGGGCCGAGACGTGGTTCCGCCGCCCGGTCCCGGCCGCCAGCCTGCTCGAGGTGTGCCGCTCGCAGGAGGACGAGTCCGTGTGGGCCTTCCGGCAGGTGAGCACGGGCGAGGTCGCCGCCGTCACCCGGATCACCTCCGGCCCCTGACCCCAGCCTCCCCGAGGGGCACCACCTGACGAAGGTGGTCGCGTTTTACCCCGTGACAGGGGGTCAGGCGCAACCACCTTGGCGAGCAGCGCACACCTCAGGTGAGGTCGGAGGCCGGGGGCACGTCGACGGAGAACCAGTCGACATCGCCGGCCGGGGCGAGGGCGGCGCCGGCGGCGACGGCGGGGGACAGGCCCGAGGCCCGGTCGGGAGTGTTGTCCGGCTCGCCGCCGGCGGCGATGGGATCGAGGGACGGGGGCGTGGGCCGGGGTCCGCCCAGGGCGCCCAGGGCGTCGACGATCCCGTAGCCGAAGAGGTCGTCCCGGCCGATCAGGCCGGCGTCGCGGGCGCCGGCCTGCAGGCGCCGGGCGATGGTCGGGGCGTCATCGTCGGGGAAGCGGGCCCGGGCCAGCATGGCCACCCCCGACACCAGGGGAGCGGCGAACGACGTCCCCTCCACCTTCCGGTAGGTGCCGTCGGCCCAGCCGGCCAGGACGTCCACGCCCGGGGCGGCGAGGTCGATCCAGGACCCGTAGTTGGAGAACGGGGCCAGGTCCCCATCGGGGGTCACGGCGGAGACGGCGAGCACCCCGTCGTAGGCCGCCGGGTACATCTTGGCCGAGCTGTGGTCGTTACCGGCGGCGGCGATGTCGGAGTCGCGCCCCGTCCCCCGGGAGTCGAGGACCTTGACGGGGAGGACCTTGCCCCGCCAGGCGATGCCGGCCATGCCGGCGCCGTTGTCGCCCGTGGCGGCGGCCACGGTCGCCACCTGGGTGCCATGGCCGTAGAAGTCGTCGGGGTCGTTGTCGTCGTTGGCCACGTCGCGGCCGGGCAGCACCCGGCCGGCGAGCTCGGGATGGTCCAGGGTGACGCCGCTGTCGACTACGGCCAGGATCTGATCGTCGGCGCCGGTGGTCAGGTCCCAGGCGTCGGGGAGGTGGAGGGCCTCCAGATAGGCGGCCTGGTTGGCCACGTAGTGGGGATCGGAGGGGACGGCGGCCGCCCGGCGGAGGTAGTTGGGCTCGGCGCTCGCCACCCGGGGATCGGCGGCCAGCCCCCGGAGCACTGCGGTGGCCGCGCCCGGGGCGGTGGCCACGACGGCGAAGCCCGTTCCGTGCACCGTCTCCTCGAGGCGGGCTCCGTGGCCGGCGGCGACGTCCCGGGCGCCGGCGGTGGAAAGGGGGGCGCGGAAGCGCACCAGCAGCGAGGACCCGTCCGCCGGGTCGGAGACCAGGGCCGGCGCCGGCAGGGTGACGTTCGCCCCGGCGGTGGGCGCGGCGAGGGACGGCGCGGCGAGGGCCAGCACCGCCACGGCCGGCGTCAACCGGCGCGACCAACCGCGGGACAAGGGGAGGGGGCACCTCTTTCGAGCGTCCAGGTTCCGGATCCGAACCTTCGACATCAGGTGCGGCAGTTCCCCTGCAATGGGACCAACGTCGCGGAATGCGTCACCCCCGGATCGGACGGGCGAACCTGCCGGTGCACCGCCGGCCCGTATATTCGAACCCATCGAAACGACGACGTGTTTCCACCACCGCGACCGGGAGACCGGCCGGTCGTGCACCCGCTGCGGGCGCCCGGCCTGCGCCGACTGCCTCCACGACGCGCCGGTGGGCTCCCACTGCTGGGAGTGCATCCGGGCTGCCCGCCCTCCCGTGGCGGAGCGGGCCCGGCGCTGGAACGCCACCGCCGGCGCCCTGGTGACCAGGGTCATCATCACCATCAACATCGGCGTGTTCCTGCTCACCGCCCTGACCGGCGGCGCCCTGGGGCGGGGTGGCAATCTGCAGCTGCGTCTGGCGCTCTTCGCCCCGGCGGTGAAGGCGGGCGAGTGGTACCGGCTCATCACCTCCGGCTTCGTCCACTACGGCATCCTCCACATCGCCTTCAACATGGTGATCCTGGCCCGGTTCGGCCAGATGCTGGAGCCGGCCCTGGGCCGGGCCCGCATGGCCGCCCTCTACCTGGCCGCGCTGCTCACCGGGTCCTTGGGCGTCATGCTGATGGAGCCCAACGGCGTGACCGCCGGCGCCTCCGGAGCCGTCTTCGGCCTGGTGGGCGCGGCCGCCGTCGGCCTGCGCCAGCGGGGCATCAACGTGTGGCAGTCCGGGATCGGGCCGCTCCTGGCCATCAACCTGGTCTTCACCTTCGCCATCCCCGGGATCTCCATCGGCGGCCACCTGGGCGGCCTGATCGGCGGCGCCCTGGTGGGCGGGGTGATGCTCCGCTCACCGACCGAGCCCCGCCCCGTGCTGGAAGGCCTGCTGTTCGCCGGCGCCGTCTCCGCCATCGCCTTCGCCGGCGCCCTGTGGGCCGCCGGCCGCTGACCCCGGACCGGAAGAGCCCTCGGACGCGGAAAAGACGCAATGAACAACGGCGTGTGAGTCGGGCGGGGGTCGTGTGTTGGCTGTTGCGCAGCCGGGGAATTCGTACGTCCCACGTACAAATTGCCCGTAACGACGGCGCAGCGTGCCGGGGCACCTGGGGCGGCCACTCCCCGCCTCCCTCCGATGCGTCTTTGTTTCTGCCGTTCCGCTTACTGCCGGTGGAGGAAGCGGGCCAACGCTTCGCGGTGGGCGGCGGTGCGGCCCAGGGCGGTGATGGCGGCCCGCTCCTCCTCCAGATGGGCCTCGAAGGTCGACGTCTCGGAGACGTCGAGCAGCCGTTTGGCGGCTGCGGCCACCTCCCCGGGCCAGTCGCCCAGCTTGGCGGCCAGGGCGACGGCCGTGTCGAGCACCCGGTCGTCGTCCACCACCTCGTCCACCAGGCCGCAGGCCAGGGCCTCCTCGGCCCCCACATCGTCGTTCCGCAGGACCATCCGCACCGCCTGCTGGCGGCCCACCACCCGGGGGAGGAGCCAGGTCAGGCCGCCATCCGGCGTGAGGCCGGCCGTCAGGTAGGCCACCCGGAAGAAGGCGCTGCGGGCCGCCACCCGCAGATCGGCGCCCAGGGCCAGGCTGAGGCCACCGCCGGCCGCCACCCCGTTGACGGCCGCCACCACCGGCTTGGGCATCCGCCGCAGCTCGATCATGGCGGCGTGGAACGGCTTGGTGAGCTGGCGCATGGGCTCGCCACTGTCGGGCCCGGCGTAGCCCGCCATCCAGCGCAGGTCACCGCCGGCGCAGAAGGCCCGCCCCCGGCCGGTGAGGACGACGGCCCGCACCTCGGGGTCGCGCCCCACCCCTTCGATGGCGGCCAGGAGGTCGGTGATGTGGCGGTCATCGAGGACGCACAGCGCCTCGGGGCGGCCCAGCCGGACCAGGGCCACCGACTTCTCGTGCCGCTCGACTTCAACCAGGCTCATGAGACCACGGTACTGGAGACCCGGCTTGACACGAGGGCCGTTGGATCGCAGACTGAACGTTCGTTCAACGAACACCGGGAGGCCTTCACCATGACCAGCACCTACCAGGAGAAGGACGAGCTGTGCCACGAGGCGGAAGCCGGTGACGCCTGGTGGCAGGAGAGCGTCGTCCTCACCTTCTGGGACGAGCAGGCCGGGCTCGGCGCCTTGTTCCGTCTCGGCCACGAGGTGGGCCAGGGCACGTCGACGGTGTGGCTGGGGGCGGTGACGGAGGCCGGCGACCGGTACCGGTGCTACCGGGAGGCGCTGCCGCTCGAGGACTCCGATCGCACGGGAGACGGTGTCCGGACGGAGGCCGGCGGGGTGGCCGCTCAGCTCGAGGATGGCCGGCTCCGCTGGCGGGTCAGCCAGCCGGAGTTCGAATGCGACCTGGCCGTCACCGATTTCTATCCCATGACCAACCTGTGGCAGCTCGGGGCCGAGACCAGCCTGGCCAAGGAGTTCGCCCCCGAGCACTGGGAGGCGTCGGGCCGGGTCGCCGGCACGGTCCGCCTCGGCGACCGCCGCTACGACATCGACGGGCTCCATCACCGGGACCACTCCTGGGGCACCCGGCGCTGGAACACCATCCGCAGCCACCGGTGGGTGGCCGGGACGGCCGGCCCCGACCTGTCGTTCATGGCCCTGTCCTGGCTGGCCAACGACGGCAGCCTGGTCACCGAGGGCTACGTCAACCGGGACGGGAGGACCGAGAAGGCCCGGGCCCTCGACGTCCTGGCCTACGTGGAGATCGATGGCCTGTCGTGCCGGGGCGGGCGGGTCCGGATGGAGCTGGAAGACGGCTCCGAGGTGGCCTTCGAGGCCGAGGGGGTGGACGGGCTCCTCACGCTGCACCGCAACGTCGCCTGCGTCGACACCATCAGCCGCGTGCGACTGGCCGACGGCCGGACCGGCTTCTGCGACTTCGAGACCACCCACAACAGCCGCGACGGGTCGGCGCCCGTCACCGTCATGGTGGGCGCCGTCATGGACGACGGGCTCACGACCCGCTAGTCGTAAGGGCATGCACGAGGGGCGGGCTCCGACCGACACGGTGTGGGATCTTGTCGCCCGCCGGGCCCGCCTTTCCGGTGACGAGCCGCTGGTCACCTTCGTGGAGGACGGCCGGCCCGACGACAGCTACTCCTGGGTGGAGATCGCCGGGCAGGCCCAGGCGCTCGCCGCCCGGCTGGCGGATCTCGGCGTGACCCCCCGCCGGCCGGTGGCGCTCTTCGGGCTCAACAGCGCCGATTACATCGTCGCCCTGGCCGGCCTGGCCCGCCTCGGCGCCGTGGCCGTACCGCTCAACGCCATGCTCATCCCCCGGGAGATCGCCTGGCAGCTGGCCGACGCCGGGGCGGTGGCCCTGGTGGCCGAGGTGGAGGGCACCAAGCGCATGGATGAGGCGGCCGCGGCCACGGGTTTCACCGGTCCCCGGCTCAGCCTGCGGGGCGAGGCCGACGGGTGGGAGCCGCGACCCGTCAAGGGTACCCCGGACGGCCCCCCACCCGAGCCGGCCGACGTGTTCGAGATCCTCTACACGTCGGGCACCACCGGCCACCCCAAGGGGGTGATGCTCACCCACCGGTCCATGGCCGTGGAGGCCGACAACGTCGCCTCCTACTGGGCGGCCCGGCCTGACGACGTCTTCCTCGCCGTGCTCCCCCTCTTCCACGTGAACGCCCAACTGGTAACGCTGCTCCCCGCCCTGGCCACCGGCGCCCGCCTGGTCGTGACCCGGGGCTTCTCCGCCCGGTGCTGGATCGACGTGGTCCGGGCCCACGGGGTGACCGTCAGCTCGCTGGTCGGCACCCAGGTACGGGTGCTCATGGCCACTCCCGAGCGCCCCACCGACGCCGACAACCGGTTGCGCTGCATCCCCTACGGGCTGAACGTCCCCCTCGACATGTGGGCCGCCTTCGAGCAGCGCTTCGGGGCTCCGCTGTGCAACATCTACGGCCTGACCGAGGCGGTGGCCATCGCCAGCGCCGTCCCCCTGTACGGCGACCGGCGGATCCCGAGCGTGGGCCGGCCCGGCCGGGGCAAGGCCATCGGCGTCTTCGCCGACGACGGCACACCCTGCCCCCCCGGGGTGGAGGGCGAGATCCGGGTCCGGGGCGAGCCCGGCGTGTCGCTGATGCTGGGCTACCACAACCGGCCCCAGGAGACGGCCGAGGCTCTCCGGGGCGTGTGGCTGCACACCGGCGACATCGGACGGCTGGACGAGGACGGCTATCTGACGTTCGTGGACCGGCGCAAGGAGGTGATCAAGCGCTCGGGGGAGAACGTGTCCGCCTCCGAGGTGGAGATGGTGGTGGGCGAGTTCCCGGGCGTGGCCGAGGCGGCCGTGGTGGGCCGGCCCGACCCGGTGCGCGACGAGGCCGTCGTCGCCTTCGTGGTGCCGGCGCCGGGGGCCGCCGTGGACGTCGCCGCCCTCGACGCCCACTGCCGGGCCGCACTGGCCCGATTCAAGGTGCCCGAGGAGTACCGGGTCATGGAGGCGCTGCCCCGGACCTCGATCGGCAAGGTGGAGAAGAAGACGCTGAGGGCGCTGCTGGAAACGGAGCCGGGACCTGCCCAGGGTTCCGGCGTGTCCCGGGAAACCGATGGAGGCTGAATCGTGACCGAATCGCTGGTGCACTGGGACTACTGGCTCAACACCTGGCCGAAGGCGCCGGTGGCCTGCACCCGGGCCAACGCCGCCGATGGCTATCCCCGGGCGCTGACCCCGATCAGCCAGGACCTGATCCTCACCTACGAGGAGGCGGCCGTCCGGCGCTTCTACTTCAAGGGCCTGGGGGTGCTCACGCAGGAGCAGGTGCCCGAGCCGTTCATGAACGCCCTCTATGGACTCGTATACCTCAACGCCGACCACATGGGCACCCTGGGAGAGGTCACCCCGGGCAGCTCCCGCCAGGCCATGTACCAGCAGTTCTTCGGGCTCGACGCCGACCCCGCCTATCTCGCCCCCCGGCTCGGGCCGCAGGCGCAGCTGGCCCAGGGCGTCACCGGTCTGAAGGTCCTGCCCCGCATGCTGCGCCTGGCCGGCGGCACCGCCGCCAACATCGGGCGCCAGTCGGCCCGGGTCGCGGCCGCCCGCCCACCGGAAGGTGACCTCTCCGCCCTCACCGAGGCGGAGCTGGGCGCCTGGCTGCGCCGCCTGGACGACCTCCAGGTCGACTGCTGGTACACCCTCATGACCGGTGCCGGCCTGGCCAGCGCCTCCTTCGAGGTGGTCCGCAAGCTGCTGGCCGCCTGGGCCGGCGATGCCAACGGTGATCTCACCAACCGCCTCCACGTCGGCCTGGGGGGCAACGAGAGCGCCGAGTCGGGCCGGGCCGTGCGCCGGCTGGCGGACGTGGTCCGCCGGGAGGGCGCCGGCGCCGCCCTGGAGGAGGACGACCCCGAAGCCGCCCTCCGCGCCGCCAGCCCGGCGGCCGCCGCCGAGCTGGACAGCGTGCTCTTCCGATTCGGCCACCGGGGCCCGGCCGAGCTCGAGCTGGCCAACCCCAGCTTCCGGGCCGATCCCCGCCAGCTGCTCGACATCGTCCGGGCCGAGCTTGGCCGCCCGGCGAAGGGCGAGGAATCGCCGACCGTCCGCCGGGAGGCGGAAGCCGAGCTGGCCCAGCGGCTCGGGCCGGTCAAGCGCCGGGTGGCGTTGCCCCTGCTGCGCCGCTCGCAGAACCAGATGGCCCTGCGCGAGAACGGCAAGATCCCCGCCACCCGGCTCTTCGACGAGATCCGGCGCCTCCTTTCCGTGGCGGCGCCGCTCCTTACCGCCCGGGGCGTGCTCCCAGCGCCGGAGCGGGTGTTCTACCTGCGCCACACCGAGCTCCACGCCGCCCTGGCCGGCGGGGAGGGGCCAGGGACGGACGAGATCGAGCGCCGCCACCGGGCCCACCAGGACTGCCTGGCCCTGGACCTGCCCGAGCTCGTGGAGGTGGGCCCCGGCTGGATGCACCCCCTCGACGACGCCTTCATCCGGGAGCGGGGCCTGCTGCCGCCCGAGAAGGTGGAGGCCGGCACCACCCGGCTGCACGGCATCGCCGCCGCCCCCGGCACCCTGACCGGCACCGCCCGGGTGCTCGACGATCCCTATGGCGACTTCGACGCCGGCGACATCCTCTTCGCCCGGACCGTCGATCCCGGCTGGGCTCCGATCCTGGCCTGCGCCGGCGCCGTCGTGCTCGACATCGGCGGCGTGCTCTCCCACGGGGCGGTGGTGGCCCGCGAGCTGGGCATCCCCTGTGTGGTCAACGTCAAGGTGGGCACGGAGATGGCCGTGAGCGGGTCGACCGTCACCGTCGACGGCTCCGCCGGCGAGGTTCAGCTCGATGGCTGACCGTCGGTAATCTGGCCCGTCAGTGTCGCTTATGGCGTTTTTCATCTGGCTGCGGGAGGAGTGGGACCGGGCCCTCGGCTTCGGTCTGACGGCCCTGGGCGGGGTCCTGATCCTGGCCGGCTGGTCGGGCGCCAGCGGCTCGCCCTTCGTGGTCGACCAGCTCTCCTATCTGATGTCGGGAGGCATCGGCGGCCTGTTCCTCCTGGGGACGGGGACCACCTTCATCCTCCTGGCCGACCTGCACGACGAGTGGCGCAAGCTCGACCGGGTGGAGACGCACTTGCGGCGGGCGCCGGGCTCGGCCCGCCGGGATGAGTAACCGCCGCCGGACCGGGACCGGCCGTCCGGCATCCCCTGCTCATCGGGGGCGCAGCAACGGGAGCAGGGCCAAGCTGGTGGCCGCCGTCGGCCTGCCGCTGCTGGTGGCCGTCGGCCTCATCGGCTTGATCCCGAGCTCCGACTCGAATGACGACAACCCGGTGGTGGAATCGACCACGACCACCACGAAGCCGGTGTCGGCCGAAGCCAAGGCGTTCCAGACCCGGGTGGACGACGCCCTGCGAGCGTTCGCCGAGCGCCTGCCCCCCGTCATCAAGGCGGCGGGAGCGTGGATTGAAGGCACGGCGCCGCCGGAGAACCTGACCGGCGAGCTCTCTCTCTTCCTGCCCGAGGCGGTGAAGGCCCGCCAGGCCGTCGGCGCCATCCCGGTGTTGAAGGAGTCGCCCGGCGTGCGGGATCTCTACCGGGACGCCGTGGGTCTCTACATCGACTTCGGCCGGGTCTACCTGACCGCCGTCGACCCGGCCGCCGAACCGCTGAAAACTCAGCTCGACCTCGCCGCCCGGCGGCTCCGCGTGCTGGCCGACCGGATCTACGACCAGGGCCGGACGCTGATCGACCCGGCCAGCCAGTCCCTGGGCGACGAGAGCGTGGAGATCCGCCGGGCCCCGGAGGTGCCGGACTGGGAGGCGGAGGGCCTGGCCGCCGGGCCGCCCCTGGCCGAGGCGCCTCCGCCGCCGCCGGAGGCGCCGCCCGAGCGGGAAGGCGCCCGGGAGGAGGAGCCGGAGAAGGAGTGGCTGAACCGGCTGCGCAAGGCGAGGTTCCCCTCCGGAGCCGACCTGGCCGCCGCCATCACGGCCGGCGACGCCCCGCGTCTGGGCGGGCTGGCCGAGACCTACCTGGCGTCGGTGGCCGCCCTGCGCGTCGCCCCCGACCCCGAAGGCGGCCGGGTACGGGGGGCGGTGGTGGCGCTCAGCTTCCTGGTCGACGCCGAATCGGCCCGGGTGGCACAGATGGCCGCCCTGCTGCCCGACGGGCCGGCCCGAGACCGCCTGGCGACCGTCGCCCGGCGGCTGGCCCTCATCGGAGAGAACCTGCTCGAGCCCGACCTGCGGGGCCGCCCGTCAGGCTTGGACGCCGGGCTCCTCGAGGACACCGCCCCCTGAGGGATCAGAGTCCCAGCGCGGCGCGATGCCAGGGCGCCGGCCCGGCCAGCTCGTGGACTTCGAAGATGCCCGTGCCGAGACGCCCACCGCACTCGAAGACGCTGAACCCGTCGGTGAAGAAGAAGTCCCCGTGGCTGGTGACGCTGGCCACGTCCACGGTCCCCGTGATGCGGTACCCGCCACCGTCCTTTGTCCAGATGCGGGCGTCGCAGCCGGTGGGGGAGTGGCCGTCGTCGGCCACCCGGGCGCCGGTGTCGACCCGGGTGACGGGGTGGAAGCGACCGCCGTCGTAGACGTAGCCGAAGTCCTGGCGGCCCGCGGCGGTGGTGAAGCTGAAGACCGAGCAGAACAGGTCCTCGGAGAACGTGGCCCACAACCAGCGGTGGGTGAGGATGGCGCCGTAGTGGCGGGGCCCCCAGGAATGGTCCTGGTAGGCGAAGCCGGCCACCGTCGCCTCCCGGTCACCCGCCGACACGGTGCCCGCCACCCGCCCCATCGACTCGTAATGGCCCTTGCCCACGTCGGCGCCGGGGACGTCGAGGGTGAAGGAGAACGGGTCGGAGAACGCCTCGTAGACGACCTCCGCCCGCACGCCCGGGTACTCGGCGGTGAGGGCGAGCGACCGCAGCGGCGTTTTGGTGACGACGCGCATGCCGCCGATGGCGATGTCGGGGAAGTCCTCGTCCGGCAGGGGCAGGTCGTGGGACTGGAACTTGCCCACCACCCGGCCGTCGAGCACCAACCAGCTCCACACGTCGGCCCGTCCGGCGAGGCGCTGCAGGCCCAGATGGTGGAAGCCGCCGGCGCGGGCGGCGGGGTCGTACCAACCCAGGAACCAGCTCTCCTGCCAGCGATCGTCCGCCTCGGGCCCGGGCCGGTGGGCGTCGTTGTCCTCAGGCCTGATCGTCTCCATGCGGCTATGCTACCACCTCTTGCGAATGACGGTTCAGTCAGCTAGGCTCCCGTGCACGGAGGATCGACGGGGGACTCATGACGCCTGATCTCACTGACAAGGCCTGTGATCTGCTGCACCAGCTGCGGCTGCGCGGTTTCCTGGCCGCCACGGGCAACGCCATCGAAGCCGAACTGGCCGACGCCGGGTGTGTGGCGCTGCGGGGTTCCAACCTGGCGCTGACGCCGGCCGGGCGGGAGGGGCACGCCGCCTGGGCCCGCCTGCCCGAAGGATCACCGGCGGAGGAAGCCGGTCGCACCGCCTACCAGCGGTTCATGCCGCTGAACACCGAGTTGCTCAAGATCTGTACCGCCTGGCAGCTCCGGGACGACGGCAGCCCCAACGACCACTCCGACCGGGCCTACGACTTCGGTGTCCTGGAGCGCCTCGACCGGCTCCACGAGCGGATCGCCCCGCTCGTCGCCCGCCTGGCTGAAACGGTGCCCCGTTTCGCCGCCTACCCGGAGCGCCTCGTCGCCGCCCTGGACCGGATCGCCGACGACCGCCAGTGGATGGCCTCACCCCGGTGCGACTCCTACCACACCGTCTGGATGCAGATGCACGAGGACCTCCTCTGTGCCATCGGGGCGTCGCGGGCCGACGAACCCGAACCTACCTAGACCGACCCGAGGACCAAGGGGGACCGACACATGGCTGGACGGACCATCAAGCGGCACCGGCGCTGGGGACGCGGTGCCGGCGCCCTGGCCCTCCTGATGGGTGGTGCGATCTCGGTCTGGCCCGGGGCCCGGGTCTCGGCCCAGACCGGCGATTCCGGCGCCGCCCGCAGCCTGGTGGCCGCCGCCTCGGCCCAGGGCATCCGGATGACCTACACCGTCCCCGACCTCTTCGTGGTGACCGAGTTCATGGACGGCGGCGGGCCCGTGGCCCAGGCCACCGTCGACTCCACCGGCCGGGCCATCAGCTTCGCCTCCCTGCCCTACCCGGGGGAGAACGCCGTCACCGCCCCCGGCCTGGCCTCATTCGCCACGGGCGTCCCGGTGCCCAACTACCCCTTCTACGCCCGGGCCGACCATCCGGTGCAGCCCAGCTCGGAGGTGAAGGACCCGAGCGGTACCTATTCCATGGTGGCCACCGCCGACCAGGGCAAGGCGGCCGGGTCGGCCGACTTCCTCTTCGGCGGGGCCGAGGCGCCGGTGTCGGGATCGGCCGCCGACGCCTCCGGGCTCCTCGAGGGCAACGGGGTGAAGGTGGAGGCGGTCTCGGTGAGCAAGGGTCTGGATCTCGGGCAGGGGGCGCTGCGGATCGCCTCCGTCACCAGCCGCTCGGTCACGACCTACACGGCCGGGGCGGAGAAGCCGGAGACGAAGACCGAGCTCGTCATCGAAGGGGCCAAAGTCGGCGACCAGCCCGTGACCATCGGGCCCGACGGTGTGCACCCCGGCGGCCAGACGGTGCCCGTCCCCATCGGGAGCGGGACGGACAGCCTCAACCAGGCGCTCGCCCAGGCCGGCATCAGGGTCAAGACCATCGAGTTCTCCGAATTCGAGGGCGGCGCCGCCGGCGACGCGCTCGAGATCACCGTGAAGCACCCCATTCCGGGGGCGGAGAACGTCCAGGGCACCTTCGTCTACCAGATGGGTGGAGCCACCTCCTATGTCGCCTTCGGCGAGGGCGGGATGCCGGGTCTCCCGGTCGACGACGTCCCGCTGCCGGACGGAGGTTCCGGGAACGGTCCGGTGAGCGCGGAGTCTCCGCCGGCGTCGTCGACGACGTCGGGTGGGGACGCGACCGGCGCCGCTCTGGATGTGTCGCTGCCCGCCGGCGTGGCCGGGGAGCCCTTCCCGCTGGCCCTCAGCAACGGGTCGCTGACGCTGGGCGCCGGCACCTCCTCCCAGCTGGCCGCCCCCGGTGGGGCCGGCTCCGGGGTGACGTCGGGGTCGGGGTCGTACGCCGCGCCAGCCGTGGGCGGCAACGCCCAACCGGTGGTGCTGGCCCGGGACTTCTCCGACACCACCAAGGCGCTGTTCGCCATCCTGGCGATAGCCGGGGCCGTGCTGGTGTCGTCCTCCGCGCTGTGGCGCTTCCGGGGGGTGTCGGCCCTGTGGAAGGGGTGAGCCGGCTGCGGGCCCAGTGGGACTGGGTCGCCGGGTTCGTTCTCATGGGCCTGGGCGCGGTCCTGGTGGTGGTCAGCACCATCAGCGTGAGCGGTTCCCGCTACGCCAGCGACCAGCTCTCCTACATCGTGTCCGGCGGGCTCGGCGGTCTCCTGCTGCTCGGCGCCGGGGCCACCCTGGTCATCACCGCCGGGCTGTCGGACGAATGGCGCAAGCTGGACCGGCTGGAAGACGCCCTGCCCTACCCCAAGATCCCGGTACCGAGCGTGCGGGTGCTCGTCCGGCGCGGCCGTCTGATCGCCGGCGCCGGGATGCTGCTGACGGCCATCTTCCTGGCCATCGCCTGGAGCCGGGCGTCGGGCGAGGCCGACCCCGAACCGGGGCTGCAGGCTCTGGGGACCGGCGTCATCGGCCTGCTCATCGGGAGCCTCATGGCGGCCTTCGCCACGCTGGGACTGAAGCGCCGCATCCAGCTCCGCAAGAACCGCCTGTTCGCGCCCTGGCTCGTGGAGAAGCTCGTGTCCGCGCCATCTCCGGCGCGGAACGGACGCGTCCTCGTGGCCACCGGCCTGACCCGATACCACCACTCCGGCTGCCCGGCCATCACCGGGCTGGCCACCCGCGAGGTGAACCGGAGCCAGATTCCCAAGGAGCTGGAGCCATGCGAACTCTGCGAGGTGGAATAGCACTGGACCGGAGCTTCTTCCGCACGGCCTCGGCTGTGCTGGCCGGGCTGGCGCTGACCTCCGGCGCGGCCTGCGGGTCACGCCTCGACACCCAGGCGCTCGAGAAGTCCAACGGCGCCTTCACGCGCGTGGCGGACACCGGCGGTGCGCCCGCCGTCCCGGGTCAGAGCCAGCTGACGCTCGAGGACGCCGCCGGTGCCGCTTCCTCCGAGCCGGGCTCCACCCCGGCCGCCGCCTCTACCGCCGTGGCGGTGGGGAGTCCGGCCGCGGGCCGGGTGCCGGCCGCCTCGGCCAGCCAGTCAGCGGGTGCCACCGGCGCCGTACCCTCAGCCGGGGGACAGCGAGCGGCCACGTCAGCCGCGGCGGCGTCGGGTGGGCCGGCCACGCCCACGCCCAGTGCGCCCGTCCCCGGGACGCCGGCGCCGGCCGCGCCGGGGGCCACCAAGTCCGAGATCCTCCTCGGCTCCTTCGGCTCCGAGTCCGGCATCCTGGGGGCGGTGAGCGGGCCGGCCCCGCCCGCCATCCGGGCCTGGGCCGCCTACATCAACACACAGGGGGGCGTGAACGGCCACCCGGTCAAGGTCATCCTGGGTGACGACAACGCCAACCCTTCCCGGAGCCAGGCGATCGTCCGCCAGATGGTCGAGCAGGACAAGGTCATTGCCTTCCTCAACGAGTACTCCTTCGCGCTCGACTCGGTAATGCCCTACCTGGAGCAGAAGAAGATTCCCATCGTCGGCAGCATCGGCGGCCACCCCATCGGGGACCACTCCCCCATGATGTTCAACCCCCTGCTCGGCCCTGACGTGGGCCAGGCCTGGGGCTTCATCCTCAACACCCTCACCCAGGCGCCGGGCAAGAAGAAGATCGGGATCCTGTACTGCCGGGAGGCCAGCATCTGCGCCGTCCTGAAGGACGGCTTCAAGAAGCTCCTGCCCTACGAGGGACTGGAGGTCGTCTACGAGGCGTTCGTGTCGCTGGCCCAGCCCGACTACACGGGCGAGGTCCTCCAGGCCCAGCGGGCCGGGGCGGACGTCATCCTTCCCCTCATCGACACGGCGGCCCTGAACCGGGTGGTGGCGTCGGCCCGGCGCCAGAACTACGAGCCCGCCTTTGTGGGGACCTACAACCTCAACCAGGACCTGATCTACAACTTCTCGGAGAACCTGGAGGGGATCTTCCTCACTTCCCGGATGGGGCCGTGGGACACATCGCCGCTCAACCAGACGTACCGAGACGCCATGGCCCGCTACCAGCCCAAGGCCGCCCGCGGCGACCTCGGTGCGGGCGTGTTCGTGGCCGGGAAGCTGCTCTCCGACAAGATCGGGCCCTTCATTCAGGAACCGCCCAGGACCGAGCAGATCCTCGAGGGCCTGTACGCGCTCCACAACGAGACCCTCGGCGGGCTCCTGCCCGGAGTGGGCTTCAAGCGCGACTCCGAGCACGTGGACACCAACCAGTGCATCATCCCGGTGAAGTTCACGGGCGGGAAGTTCGTGGCCCATCCGAAGTTCGTGTGCGCCCCGAATTGGAAGCCGGTCGGCACCTGAGCCTTTCGCTGGTCGACCCCACGCACGACCAGAGCGGGCCGTCCACCTTCTGGACGACGGTCAACGCCGCCGAGGCACTGCCCGGCGTGTCCACCCCGCTCAACTGGACCGTGTTCGGGGCGCGGGTGGAGCGGGCCTTCCGGGGCACATTCGCCAACATGGGGGTCATCCCGCGGGCGGCCGTGGGTGTCCCGGCGTCGCTTGACGACCGGCTCTGGGGTGTGTTCTTCGGCCGGGCGGCGGCGAACCTCGATACCTTCCGCCGCCTGGCCGACCTGACCCCGGGCACCTCCGGCGACGCGCTGGAGGAGCAGATCTTCGGCACCCTGCGGCCCGGCGTGACCAGCCACCCGTCGAAGCGCCGCTACCCGGCGGCGGCGGTGCGGATGCCGGTGGCGGCGCTGCGCCTGCCCCGGGTCCTGGCCCGGCACCGGGCGGACATCGAAGCCTTCTGGCGCCAGCCGGGGCCAGCCGGCACCGCCGACGCCCGGGCCCGTTTCACCGAGGCGCTCGTCCGGTTCGAGGCGGTCATGCAGCCCCACACGCTGGCCGCCATGCTGGCCCAGGGCATCTACGAGCAGCTGCGCAGGCTGTGCTCGGCGGCGGGCCGGCCCGGCCTCGAGACCCGGCTGATGACCGGCTACGGCGCCTCCTTCGAGGAAACCTGCCTGATGGCCGACCTGTGGGCGGTGTCCCGCAACGTCCTGCCCCTGTCCGCATTTCTGGCCGCCCACGGCTACCACGGCCCAGCCGAGGGCGAGATCTCGAGCCGGTCGTGGCGGGAGGACCCCTCGCCGCTCACCGGCCTGGTGGAGACCTACCGGGGGATGGAGGAGTCCGCTTCCCCGGCGGCCGTGGAGGGTAGGCAGCGCCGGGGGCGGGACAGGGCGACGGCCGAGCTGCTCGGCGCCGTGGGCGGACGCCGGCGGACCGGAGCCCGGCTGCTGGTCAACGTGGCCAGCCGGTACATCCCCCTGCGAGAGGTGGGCAAGACCGCCTTCCTTCAAGCCGTCGATGCCGCCCGGGCGGCCGCCCGGGTCATGGGCGAGGACCTCGCCCGCCGGGGTGTGCTGGGCGACCCGGCCGACGTCTTCTATCTCGGGGTCTCCGGGGTAAAGGCGCCAAAACGGCGGAGAATGGTTCCACTAACGGCGCTTCGCTGACCTGAGGGGGCGGCGACCGCGTCGGTTGAGGACGCCGGCGACGTCGATGGTGTGGGTGCCGTAGGGATTGATCGCCTCAAAATGGCCGGGGCTGGTATGGGCGATGGCTTCTTCGCTGATCTCGTGGCCGTCGGCCCGTTCGGCATCGATGGCGTCTTGGATGTAGCCGGTGGTGGAGAGGATGCAGGCGTTGGTCACCAGGGTGAGGCAGAGGGCCTGGGCGGTCTGGTCGTCGTGGTGGTGGTAGCGGAGGTCTCCGGAGTGGGCGAAGGCGAGGAAGCGGCGGAGGTCGTTGAGGGACTCGCCCTTGTTGAGCTGCCGGCCGATCCGCCGGCGGAAGGCCTCGTCGGTGAACCAGCGCAGGGCGTGGACGGTGCGCAACAGCTTGCCGTGTTCGAGGAGCGCCTTGGCGAGGGGTGCTGGCGGGACCCGGCCTGAAGCTTGGCCACGAGCAGGGAGGCCGAGACGTAGCCGAGTTTGAGCGAGCCGGCGATGCGCAGGAGTTCGTCCCAGTGCTCGGCGATGAGATCGATCTGGGCGTGGTGGTCGAGGAGCGGGCCTGCCCGGGGCCAGCCGGTGTAGCGACCCGGCGGATGGGGGCGCCAGAGCTGCCGCTCGGTGAGTTTGGCGATCCGGGGAGCCGATGCGTCGCCAGGATGCAGGCATCCTTCTCATCTCACCCTTTGGTCACGCCCGCGATCGTTGCGGCACCTGATGGAATCCGGTGCGCTACGTCATCCGTGCGCCGTCTCGGTGGTGTGGTATTCGATGCCGCACCAGGACCGGCCTTCGACAGCAAAATGGAGCTCCGAAGGTTTACCCCTGGTAGGGGGAATCGCGACACCTGAACGACCCCAGAGGAGGAGTGGGTTCCCCGGTCATGAAAGAGGCTCCCGGTCCTAATCAGGCTGACGGTGTGGACGGCGAGCAGAAACACGCAAGGGTTCCTCAACGCCGCAAGTGGCCGTTCGTCGTCGGCAGTGGCGTTCTCCTCGCCACCGTCGCTGCCTGGGGCTGGGATGTCTGGCTCCCTAACTTTCGTCCGGGCCTCCGGGCGGGTGAGGAGTATGGGATTGACGTCTCCAACCACCAGGGAAGCATCGATTGGGGTCGTGTAGCCCGGGACGGCATCTCGTTCGCGTACATCAAGGCCAGTGAAGGCGGGGATTTCATCGACCGCCGCTTCGCCGACAACTGGGCTGGGCCAGCGAGGCGGGGATCGCACGTGGCGCCTACCACTTCTACACCCTCTGCACGCCAGGGAACCTCCAGGCCTGGAACTTCCTCCGGACCGTGCCGGTTGACTCCAACTCACTGGCGCCCGCGGTGGACTTGGAACTCAAGGGCAACTGTCGGGAGCGACCTGACGGCGTCACTGTGGAACGTGAACTCACGACATTCCTGCGTAGCGTCGAGTCCACGATGGGCAAGGTGATGGTCCTCTACGTCGGTGACGACTTTGAGGACCGGTACCCCGTCCGCACATCGTTCCAGCGGCCCCTCTGGCACCGACGCTTCCTACGCCGGCCCGATGTCGACGACTGGGTCATCTGGCAGGTACACGGTTCCGCGCGTGTCGACGGCGTGAAAGGTCGTGTGGATTTCAACGTGATGCGCCAACCCCCAAGACGCCGAACTGCCCCACCAAGTAGGCCTCGCGCTCGTGTATCGTCCCTCCAACCCCTCCTCAACAGAAAAGCACGCTCGCAACCACGACTGTCGACGAGCTGACCTTTCGTGACGCAGCTCTGATCAGTCGTTTCTCTTCAGAGTCTCGAGAATCATCAACGAAGAACCCGGACGCGGAATCCAAAGAAATACAGGCACCGCTCTTCGAATCGATGGCAGCGTTGCGACTCGTGACCTTCCATCCTTGGGCACGAAGGGGCTCAAGGATGGCTGCCATACCTTCTTCAGCGCTCCTGAGCCCCTTGAATGAGAGAACGACCAACCGAGTCTTTTGCTCAGCTGAGCCGCCCCCTTGGACGCTCTCGTTAAGAACGATCTCCGCCGAAGAAGGAAGAGGGCCGAGGATGCTGAGCTTCGGCGCTGGGTGCGTACGATTCCACAGCCCCATGGCCACCACAAAGAAGACAAGAGACAGTGTGACGACGGCTAGGATCATCCATAATATTCGACGGGCAGCACTGCCCCGCCTCGCCTTACGACCCTCGGTGTGGTGCGCGACCGCCGAACTGTTCACGACTTGTACTCCTTACTCCGCGAGATCTGGTTGGATAGGCGGTCATAGCTCTTGCCTCGGGGTTTGGCGGCCTTCCCGTTGAATTTGGTGGCCCGCAGATCCGAAATCCTGCCCTCACCAAAGCCATAGGCGATGAATGCCTCGCGGTCAGACAAGCCATACTTGTTCTGGAACTCCGCGAGGTACTCAGCGGCCATAGCGATGGCGAAGCCGGTGTCATAAACAAGCTTCTTACGCGCTGTCCTCGTGTCTATGCCTGCGAGACGGGCAGCGACGTCGGGACGCATCTGACCGATTTGCCGCCCAAGAGAGAAGGGGCGTGGTGAGCGCCATTTCGCTGTCAGGCAGAGCGATGAGAGCTAGGGCGTAGGCAAGAAGACCACCCAATGCGGACAGCAGCACACCGCCTAGATCGCGTTTAGTTGCCAAGCTTCACGCGTACTTTCGGTCGAAGGCTGTTCTGGTTGAATGTGAACCGTAAGCTCACCTAGCCCTTGGCGCAGCTCGGCCCTCTGATGTCGAACGTCCGGCGGTCATCGTCCGAATGTGGAACAGGGAGCAATTGCCCGATGGCACCATCGACTGCTGTCGCCGACAAGGTCAGACCGTCGGCATCGTTGTCGAAAACCGAGAAAGCAACCGCTCTGCCTGGAGCAATACGCTCACCCCGTGTAGTGGCCATGTCCTCCGGCTGCGCCGAACCGGATTCTCGAACTCTGACCCAGACCTCATGACTGCACTGGTTCGAGACGATCAATGTCTTCGCACGATCCCCCGGAAGGCAGGCCGCCAGGGCCGCGCTCGAACACAGACAAAGCGCTATCCGAAACAAGAGCCTCGAGGGTCGAGACATCAAGGGAATAGGCTCACGCCGAGCTAGTGCCATATCGACGGTTGACGCTGTAGTTCGGTTCGGTTGTCTCGCCTCGGACCTCTGGACAACCACCGCCGCCTCGTGCTGTGTACGCTTCCCGCTCATACTTGTTCCGGCACCCTGTCCCGCGCTTAGCCGCCTCGATCAGGTACTTGATCCCGAATTTGTCCCCGTACTTCTCCCATTGTCCTACGTGAACGAGTTCGTGAGCCAGCAGGGAATCGCACGATCCCCCGCAGAAAATGAAGTGGCCATAGGTGACGGCACCAGCGCCGGGATCGGCACTGGGAAGCCGCTTGACGTTTTGCACACAGAACACCGGTTGGCCGCTCTTGCTCCGTGCGCACTCGGTGACGACGCCTCCCGAGTTCGCCACGAGTCGGTTCCTGGCAAGATTGTCCGTGATGTTTGGTCCCTTCGAGTTGACAGGTTTGCAGGCCTCCCAGATTCCGAAGGGACCTCGCACCTTCCTATACCCGGGGCCACATCCGTTCTTGCCCTTGCCTTTGGGGGCGTGGCCGTCGTCGTAGTAGCCGACGGGGTTGGCGGCTGCGTAGAGGTAGCGGTTGCCGGTGAGGGCATCGACGCCGAGAGCGAGGTCCAGGCCGCCGGCGACGAAGCTGTCTTCGGTGGTGAATCGGCGGATGCTGGGGTCGTATTGGCGGTCTTTGAGGATGAGCGCTCTGGTTGTACCAGCGGAGCCGGGTGTGCGGTCGGTGAGGGCGTGCTGGTAGCCGAGGGAGGAGCGACCGTAGCTGGAGCTGGTGGTCTTGCCGGCGCCGCCGGTCTTGGGTTGGCCGTAGGGGTCGAAGGCGGCCTGTTCGAGCACCACCCCCGTATCGTCGCAGACGGTGCCGACGTTGCCGGCCAGGTCGCCGAGGAGCCAGTTCCAGGTGGCGGTGGCGTTGCGGTCGCCGGTGGAGGTGCGGTGGGATTCCTGGGCTACTGCTTGGCCGGTGTCGTCGGTGAGGTAGCGGACCATGGTTTGGCCGGTGCCGTCGGTTTCTTCGGCGAGGGTGTCGCCAGAACCCCAGTAGAAGTAGAGGGTGGTCTTGGCCGAGCCGCTCTCGAACGGGTCCGTGCGGGCGATGAGCCCACCATCGGCGTCGTAGACGTAGTTGATGTCGTATTGGTTGAGGGTCTTGTCGTCGTGGCCGGCGGCGTGGCCGGCCGGGTCGTAGCTGGTGCTTCGAGTGGCCGACGGGTTCGAGGGGCAGCTGAAGACGCTGGTGTAGCCGAAGTAGCGGCTGGTCTCTTCGCCGAGGGCGTCGTACCAGAACTTTTCGCAGTCGGCCTCGTAGATGAGGCTGGAGTAGACGGTCACTCGGCTGGTGAGCCGCCCATCGGTGAATGTCGAGGTGGCGGTGGTCCGGGTGGAGCCGCTGCCGGCGGTGGCGCCGGTGCGGGCGATTTCCTGGGTGATGTTGCCGCCGTCGTCGAGGGTGTAGACGGTGTTCTGGGAGCTGTCGGACGTCTCGGCGAAGGGCGCCACCCAGCTGGTGAGCCGGTTGAGGGCGTCGTAGGCGAACTTGGCCGTCCCGCTGGTGGTCGAGCTGGCCCCGGGCTGACGGAGGGCGACGGCCTCTTGGGTGCGCTGGCCGCCGTCGTCGTAGAGCACCCCGGTGTGGGAGCGCAGCACGTTGGCGCCCGCATTCCAGGTCAGCGAGGTGGGGGCGCCGTTGCGCTGGTAGTCCCACGTCCCGGTGAGGGCATTGTTGTTCCGCTGGGCGGTCTTGAGCGCCCCGGAGGGGAAGTAGGCGTTGGTCGATGCCCGGCTACGCCAGTCCGTCATGGAGGTGAGCCACCCGGCCGGGGAATGGTCGTAGCTGGTGAGCCGCCCGTCCCAGGTGGCGGAGTCGAGGGCGCCGTCGGCTTCGTAGGCGAAGCTCTGGGTGCGGCTGTAGGAGGTGCCGTTGTCGGGGGAGCGCAGCGTCTGGGTTGAGCTGGTCATCCAGTTGTTGGCCGCCGCGTAGGCGAATGTCTGGGTCTTCAGGGTGGTGCCGCCGGCGGTGCAGCCGGTCGTGCCGGAGACGGTGCGGGTCACGAGGGGGTTGCCGTCGGCGTCGTAGCCGCTGGTCAGGTCGCCGGCGCCGTCGGCGTAGTTGCAGGTGGCCAGGGTGGTGCCGGCGGTCTCGTTCTTGGCGACCTCGGACTGGAGGGTGCCGTCGGGATTGTAGACGGAGGCGACCCGGCGCACGTTGGTGGCGCCGTCCTTGTCGAGCCGTTCGGTCTGCCGTCCCTCGCCGTCGTAGCTGTAGGCCACGGTGTGGCTGGGGTTCTCCGGGTCCTTGGTCTGGGCGGAGAGCCGGCCGAGGGCGTCGTAGCGGTAGAGCGACTCCAAGGTGGCGCCGGCCCCGGTGGGTTGGGCGGTGCGCACCTGGTTGCCAGCCTGGTCGTAGCCGACCTCGGCGTCGACCCAGGTGGTGGCCGTCTTGTAGCGGCGGGTGCGGGTCACCTCGGCGAAGGGGCTGTAGGTCTGTTCGGTGGTGTGGGAGAAGGTGCCGACCTTGCCCGGCCCCTTGGTCTGGAGCGGCTCGCCGTGGGCGTTGTAGGCGTACAGGGTGGTCTGGGTCTGGGTGGCGTTGGCGATCACCTGCTGCTGGGCCACCGCCCCGGAGGGGGTGTAGGTGAAGGTGGTGCGGGCTCGTTCGTTGGTGGTGTTGCCGGCGGGGGCGTCCACCTGGGTGACCCGTCCGGCGGTGTCGTAGCCATAGTCGGTCACGGCCCGGTCGATGCTGTTGGCGGTCTGGCCGGGGGCGTCGATCTGCTTGAGCGTCCGGTTGGGGGTGTAGGCGAAGTTGATCTGGCTACTCGATCGAGGGGTCGTCTCGGCGGTCTTGGCGCCGTCGTCGGCGTAGGTGACGGTGGCGACTCGCCTCGGGTCGGTGGGGTTGGCGCCGGGCCAGGAGGCTTGGGTCTGCCAGTCGTTGTTGTCGTAGGTCCAGATGGTGGTGAAGTCGTCGGCGACGCTCGGGGTGAGCTGGCCCCGGGGGGTCGTGTCCCTGGTCTTGTTGTCGTTGGCGTCGAAGGCCGACGTGATCCGGTTCCCCTTGGGATCGACCATCTCGACGAGGTTGTCGCGGTCGTCGTAGCGCCACTTGGTGATCCGGTTGTCCCGGTCGGTTTCCTTCACCGTGGGGCCGTAGGGGCTGTACTGGAACGTTTTGGTCTTGGCGGCGGCGTCGGTGATCCGAGTGGGGGCTCCGGTGCGGTCGTAGGCGCCGTTGGCGGCATCGGCTGTGTCGCCGTAGGTGGTCAGGTCGTCGGCGGGGTAGAGGCCGTCGTTGGCGGTTTCGCCCCGGGGGCCGTCGACGGTCTTGAGGGCTCCGGAGGTGTAGTAGGCGAAGGTGGTCGTGCGGTCGCCGGTGCACACGCCGGTGCTGCTGGAACAGGAGGGGGCCTGCGCGGCGCCGTCCGAGCGGTAGCGCTCGATGACGCTGCGGAGGTTGCCGGTGGCCGCGTCGGGGTCGAAGTCCACTACCCGCTGGGCGGTGTCACCGGAGGCGTAGGTGGCCTTGAGGAGGTCGGCGACCATGTAGCAGTAGCCTTCCTCGGTGACGTTGGCGTTGCCGGGGGCGGGATCGGTGCAGCCCGACGGGTGGCGCCAGGCGGCGTCGTAGCGGTAGGCGAGCTTGTGGGTCACGGCCACCTTGGGGGCCCCGGTGGGCAGGTCGTTGCGGCCGGGGTCGTTGGGGGCGGGTTCGGTGATCTCCACCAGGAGACCCAAGTCGTTGTACTTCATCTTCGTCTCGTTGCCGAGCCCGTCCTTCTTGGAGTAGAGGCGGTTCTCCTCCCAGGAGAACTGGCGGGTCACCGCCCCGGCGCCGAAGCCGGCGTCGATGATGGCGATGATGTTGCCGCCGGCGATGCGCCGGTCTGCCCCCGTGGGTTGGATCGCCCCCCGGCCCGAGGTGCGGTAGGTGACCTGGTCGGCCGCCGGGGAGGTCACCACCGTGTCCTGCTGGCCGGTGGTCGGATCCGGGGTGCCGTAGGCGAAGGCCCACGTCTTGGGGGTGGGCTGGGGGCTCTGGCGCCGGTCGGTCAGCGTGGTCATCTGGGCGGAATAGCCGCTGCCCGTGTAGGCGAAGCGGGTGGTGTTGCCCCGCCCGTCCTTGACCGAGGTGAGCTGCCCGCTGGTGTAGGCGAACTCGGTGGTGCGGGCGGCGTCACTGCCGCTCTGAGCGTTTTCGTTCACCTTCCACAGGCGGCCGTTGGCGTCGTAGACGAAGTCCACCCACCGCTCGTAAGAGCGGGTGGCGCCGCTCACCGGCTCCACGTCGGTCACCCCCTGCAGGGTGGTGATCCGCGACAGGCGCCCTGTCGTGGCGTCCCAGGTCAGGCTGGCCACCACGCCGTTGCGGTTGTGGCTGATCGAGCTCAGGCGCACCTGGCCGGCGGCCAGGTTGTAGTCGAAGGTCAACGTGTCGCCGCGGCGGTCCCGGATCGAGGTGACCCGCCACGTATTGGTGGTCAGTCCCAGGGCGGGCTTGACCACCTTGAGGTTCTCCGCCTTGTAGATCACCCCGTCGGGTCGGACGAGCTCGTAGGCCGTGACCACCCCGCCGCTGACGACCTCCCGAACTCGCAGGCTCACCCCCGGCGGGGAGTCCCACCGTGATCCGATGCCGCCCTTGCGGATGAACCGCTGGGTGGTCCCGTCGCCGTCGGTGAACTCCAGCAGGTAGCCGGCGATGGTCCCTGCCCCGTCGACCACGGTGGCCGACGCCGCGGTCATCGGCGCGGCCACGTCGAAGTCCTCCAAGGCGCCTTCCACGCCGTCGAGGCCGGCGTCGAGGTCACTCACCGACAGCGACCAGCCCTGGCTCAGCCCGTTGTCGTGCAGCACGCTCGACTGGCGCTGGGAGTTGTAGACGTGGCGGATCACCGTATTCAGCCCCTGGTTGGGGATCGTGGCGTCGTCGAAGCTGGCCGTCAGGTTGCCCGAACGCAGCTGCACGTAGCCCGTTCCCGACGAGCCGAGGGGGAACGACTTGTAGGGGGCGAACTGCTCCAGGCCGACCTGGTCGGACTGGGCCACCATGTCGGGCAGCAGGGTGGGGGAGAGCGTGACCGGATCGGCGGTGGAGTCGATGCAGATCGGCCCGTAGACCTGATCGGTGGTGTTCTTGTTGCCGGCCTTGTCGACGGTGGCGACGTGGAACCAGTAGGTGCCGTCGGCGTTGACCGGCACCGTGTAGGTGGCGCTGAGCCCGGTGGTGTCCACCGTGTTGTCGGGAGCGGCCGCCTGGTCGTTGTTGAACACCCACGAGTAGCCCAGCACCCCCGAGGTGACGTCCGCGCCGGCGAGCCAGTTCATGCTGATCGTCCGGATCGAGGTGCACAAGTACTTGGCGTGGCTACTGGTGGTGATGGTCGGCGCGGTCGGCGGGGTGCTGTCCACCCAGATCCCGTAGTGGCGGGCAGAATCGGACCACCAGCCGGCGTTGTCCTTGGCCCGGGCGTGGACGTACCACTGCCCGTCGGCCGTGATCGAGGTGCTGTTGGTGTAGCTACCGGTGCTGTTCACCGTCGCGCCGGGGAGCGTGGAGGAGGACTGGTCGACTGATGCCGAGTACCCGGCGATGCCGCTGGTGTCGCCCGACGGACCGCTGATGGCGGCGGCAACCGTCCGGCTCGAGTACCACTGCGCGCCCGGGGGGCTCTCCACTCCATGGCTGGAGCTCGTCAGGGTCGGTGTCCCCGGTTTGACGGTGTCGACGGTGAAGCTGGCCCAGACCGGTCCGCTGCGCTGGCGGAAGTCGTCGGCTTCTGCCGACCAGCTGTGGTAGCCCTGGCCGAGGGCGCCGGTGGTGACGCAGCCCCGGCCGTTGTTGCCCAGCGTGGCGCTGTTCCCGGACCAGACCTGGGTGCCGCCGCTGTTGTAGACCCGGAAGACGACGTAGCCGGTGTCGGCGCTGCCGGGGTTGCCCAGGTTGGGGTCCGTCCATGTCGCGCACAGCTGCGGCGTGGTGGTCGTCTGGTAGCCGCCGTTGGGGGCGAGGGCGCTGGCGGTGGGGGGCAGGTTGTAGACGACCCGGATGTAGGAGAGGTTGAGGAGGTCCTCGTCGGAGATGAAGGTGAAGAAGCTGTAGGGCTCCCCGCCGCTGTCGACCACGATGCCCCGGTTGTTCCAGCCGCTCTGGGAGTAGTGGGTCCAGTTGTGCACCCAGGGTTGGATGTCATGGGCGACGTACCCGCTGGCGCCCGGCCCGTAGCACTTGGAGTAGTTTCCGTCGCACAGCCCGCTCGAGAAGTGGTTCGGGCGGGTGTTGAATGTCACCGTGTTCGGGTCGTAGGGGTCGGCCACCGGCCAGAGGACGTAGCGGCTGGTGGGGTTCTGCCCCTGGATGTAGCGGTACGCGACCCATTGGCCAGTGAGGATGTTCTGGTTGTTCGCCGCGCTGAGGTCGTAGAGGAAGTAGCTGTCGTACTCCACGGTGCAGCAGGGGTAGCCGGTGTAGCCGGCCTTGGTGACGAAGCCGCCGTTGGCGGGGTCGTACTGGCCGCCCAGCGACTCGGCCCAGGTGCCTTGCTGGGTCCAGGTGGGCTGGTTGCTGCGGACGTACGAGTCCCACGAGTCGCCCCAGTCCTTGGGGAAGCGCACGTCGGGGTCGATCTTGACCGGCCACACGGTGGCCGGGTCGTCCAGCAGGCTCCGGGGGGCCTCCACCTCCACGACCAGACCGGCGCCGTCGTCGACCAGGCGCACCGCCACCGGCGCCTGGCGGGGCTGTTGTCCGGTGGCCGGGTCGCCGCTGGAGTCCCAGGCCGCCCCTTGGTTGGGGATGGACGCGACCCGGATCCCGGCGGCGTCGTAGAAGCCGAAGCTGCCGTCGGCGCCCTGGTGGGCGGCGACGCCGGAGAGCTCGAGCGGGAAACGGAACACGCCGCTGCCCGCTGCGGCTGCGTTGGGCAGGCTGAGGATTTCCTTCACGACGTCGCGGCCCACCGTGTACTCCACGTCGGCGCCGCCCAGCAGACCGGGGTAGCGGACGGTGTTGCGGTCGGTCGCCGCCGCCACCGATGGCAGCATCCCCTCCAGGGTGAACCCGACGGACCAGGCGTCGGTGCCGACCTGGACCAGCGGGCCGCCGCCGGAGACGCCGGCGAAGCTCGCCGTGATCGGGCCGGAGCGGTTTCTGAATCGGCCGAGCCCGTCGGAGATGACAGTGGCGTCGAGTGGCACCCAGCGCCCGTCCGGCGCCTGCCAGTTGACCGGCCCGGCATAGGCGAACAGCTCCCCGTTGCCGTCGGGGCGGCGGAACACGTTCGTGGTGTCCGTACGCTGCAGCAGTTCCAGATCGGGCGGGTCCAGCGGTCCCACGTCCAGCAGGGTGGCTGTCGCCCACGGCCCCGGCGGCGGGGGGAGCGGCGGCGGTTCCTCCGCTGCTGCCGGACGCACCGGCAGACCGGTGGCCAGCACAGCCACCAGCAGGCTGAGGGTCAGCGCCCGAACGCTTCGCCCGCCCTGCCCCGAGCGCCCGCGCGTGAGGATCTTCGACAGCTTCATGTCGCAACTCGCCCTTCGTCAGAAATACCGCCGATGACGTCGGCGCAGGCGAAGGGCGCACTTGAAAACGCCCCGAAGATTCAGGGCCGACTGCTGGACTTCGAGGCGGTTCTCAAGTCGCCGGCGGGTCGTGCCGATGGGTCGGCTTCTGCAGCGGTCAGCTGAGCGGCGGAACCGGCTGCCTTACGTCCTTACGTCCTTACGTCCTGTGGGCTGGGCCAACCCGTCTCGCCGTCCGCGACTCACTCCTCAGCGGGCCGACGAAATGCGGCGCTTCCCCCCTCTTCGCGATGATCACGCACTACCGCCACCGCGACGACCAGACCGCCCAGGTCCGCTGCCTCACCCTGGTGACCAACGCCTGCATCCTCTCCACCACCGGCTACGTGGCGCCGTTACCCCGGAGACCCCATCTCACCGTGGACGAGCTGCTGGGCCAGCCTCCATCAGAGGCGAAGGAGGTGGTGGCCTTCCGCCGCGACCGCCGGGAGGAGTACCTGGGCCTGCGCCTGCCCGACTCCTGGACGGGCCAGCCGGTTCCTGTTCCCATCGAGGTGGGCACCGCCCGGCTCCGCACCGGCGACTTCCTCCGGGTCGACGGCGACGCCGGGGTGGTCTCCGTCCTGGCCTGCGCCGGGTAGCGCGTCAGCGCAGCCAGGGCTCCTTCAGGTCGAGGTATTCATCGATCGTGCTGGCGGACGTCCACTCGCTGAACAGGGCCTGGGCCTCGGCGGGCATCTCCTTGGCCTCGCCCCGGCGGGCGTCGGCCTCGGAGGTGAAGTAGACGAAGTCGGTGTAGGACCCGTCGGCGTGCAGGGCGACGACGTCGCCCAGGACGTCGGGCCGGTGCCGGGCCATGATCGCCTCGGCCTCTCCCAGGCGCTTCTCCAACTCGGCCATCTTCTCCGGGTCGGTCACCCGGCCCCGCATCACCTGCACGAACTTTGCGTCGTTCGAGCCACCCCCGCGCATGGTCGTGACCTGAACGCTCTCCTGGAACATCGGGCTCTCGATGCACTTCTCCGTCTCGGCCCACCAGGCGCCCTGTTCGTCACGGCTGCTGTTGCGCTGAGCGGCGTCCTCGGACTCGAAGCGGGCCATGAGGACGAACCGACCGTCGCCGGTGATGCCTCCCGTGCTCCCGAGAAAGCCGATGGCGCCAGGACGCAGCTCGGCCTCCCACCGGTCAGCCTGGCGGAGGAGGCCTTCTCGATCGACGACGTTTCCCGTAATCACCTGGATGAACAAGGTCGCCTCCATGTCTCGCAGAGATCTCGCCGTGGACGGCTCGAACATCGTGGCGAGTCTTCGTCACCGCCGCCACCGTCCGGCATCGAAATGCCCGAATTGGTCGAGAACAGATTCCGGGTCACCACACCTGGGTGCCGTCCACCTGGCCGGCTCCGGCCACGGCCGCCAGGAAGGGGCCGGCGACTCCTTCCTCGACGATCACCGCTCGCCCGGCGCGGCCCAGGGCCACGTGGTCGCCCCCGGCGCAGCCCCACCAGCGGCCGGGCGTCCAGGCCAGGTGCGTGGCGTCGCCCAGCACGGGGAGGAGGGCATTGAGGAGCTCCCACCAGGTCTCGGTGAAGTGGGCCACGACCTCGCGGGTGTCGTCGTCGTCCACCCCGGAGTGGCCGACCACCCGATCCTCCTCCACGTCCACGACCGCCACGACCCCGGCGAGGGCGGCCACCGCCTCGACCACCGCCCGGTTCCCGGACGGCCCCCGTTCGACATGAGCATCGAGAAAGCTCACCGGTTCCTCCCTTGGTACGGATTGACCCCATTTTGCCGGTTCCCTATACTGAATGACGGATCAGTCAGACAGTCGCGGCGAGGGTGGGGTGCCAGATGGACGGAAAGAGCTGGCTACGGGCGGAGTGGGACCGTGTCGCAGGATTCTGCCTCATCGCCCTGGGGGCGTTGCTGCTCGTCCTCGGCTACACGGGCGTGAGCGGTTCGCCGTATGTGGCCGAGGCGCTCTCCTACATCATGTCCGGGGGGATCGGGGGCCTCTTCCTGCTGGGCGCGGGGGCGACACTGCTCATCTCCGCCGATATCCATGACGAGTGGCGCAAGCTCGACCGGGTCGAAGACGCGCTGCGCTCGGGTGAGCCGATTCCCATGCCGGTGACGCCCGCTGTCGCCGACGCGCCCGAGGTCACCACCCCCAGCCGGGAGCCGGCCCCGTCCGAGTTGGCCACGGCGTGAGCGACTACCTGCCGTTCCTCGTCATCGGCCTGGCCACCGGGTCGGTGTACGCCATCGCGGCCATGGGCCTCACCGTGACCTACACCACGTCGGGCGTGTTCAACTTCGCCCACGGGGCGGTGGGCATGATCGCCACCTTCATCTTCTACACCCTGCGGGTCGACCTCGGGGTCCCCACCGTCCTGGCCATGGCCATCGCCGTGCTGGGCGTGGGGCCGGGCATCGGCATCATCATCGACCGGGTCCTGCTGCGGCGCCTCCACGGGGCCACCGCGGCCACCTACGTGGTGGTCTCCCTCGGACTCCTGGTCGGCCTCCAGGGGCTGGCCATCTACATCTACGGGCCCGTCACCCGCAGCCTCGACCCCATCTTCCCCCGGAGCACGTTCCGGCTCCCCGGCGTCAACGTGGGCTACGACCAGGTGATCCTGGTCGGCATCGCCCTGCTGTCCGGTCTCGTCCTGGCCGGCTTCTTCCGCTTCACCCGGCTCGGGATCAAGACCCGGGCGGTGGTGGACGACCCCGGCCTGACCGAGCTGGAGGGCCTTGATTCCGGGCGCATCACCACCTTTTCCTGGATGCTGGGCTGCGGGTTCGCCGCCCTGGCCGGTGTCCTTCTCGGGCCCGTCCTCGGCGTCGACGCCGTCCTGCTCACCCTGCTCGCCATCCAGGTGTTCGGGGCGGCCGTGGTCGGCCGCCTCACCAGCCTGCCCCTCACCTACGCCGGCGCCATGCTCATCGGCATCGGGCAGGCCCTGGCCACCAAGCTGGTGGCGGGCAAGCTCAGCCTGGCCGGCCTGCCCACCAGCCTCCCCTTCATCATCCTCTTCGCCGTGCTGGTGTTCTCCCCCAAGGGCCGCTTCGTCGAGGTGGTGCGGTCCACCGCCGCCATGCGCACCGGACGGCAGACCGGAGCCCGCCGGCTCCCGCTGCCCACCCTCGCCATCCTCACCGCCGTGGCCGTGGTCCTCCCGGCCAAGCTCAACGGCTCCCAGCTCCTCACGGCCACGTCGACGCTGGGCTTCGTGCTCGTCTTCGCCAGCCTGTCGCTGCTCATCGGGACATCGCGGCAGGTGTCTCTGTGCCACGCCGTGTTCGTGGTCTTCGGGGCCACCACCCTGTCCCAGCTCCAGGAGGCCGGGGTCCCGTATCTCCCCGCTCTGCTGCTGGCCGGGCTGATCCTGGTCCCGGTCGGGGCCCTCCTGGCCATTCCCGCCATCCGCCTCTCGGGGCTGTTCCTGGCCCTCGCCACCTTCGGCTTCGGCATCCTGGCCCAGAACCTGCTCTTCGGTACCTCGATCGTGTTCGGGGCCGACGCCCTGGCCCGCATCAGCCGGCCCGAGCTGTTCGGGATCTCGCTTTCGGGCGACAAGACCTTCTATTACTTCGTCCTGGCGGTGGTGGTCGTCGGGGTGCTCGCCATCGAGGCGGTGCGGGTGACCCGCCTGGGCCGGGTGCTCCGCGCCCTGGCCGACTCGCCCACCGCCACCGAGAGCCTGGGCATCAACCCGACGGCGGCCCGGGTCATCGTCTTCTGCATCGGCGGGTTCATGGCCGCCATCGCCGGCGGGCTGCTGGGGACGCTCACCCAGGTCGTCAACCCGGAGAGCTTCGGGTTCTTCTTCTCGCTGCTGTGGGTCACCGTCCTGGTGACGGCCGGACCGGCCACCCTGGGCGGCGCCGTGCTGGCTGCCGTCCTGCTCGTCAGCGTGCCGGCCGTGTTCACCTCCCGGACGGTCATCGAGCTCCAGCCGGTGTTCTTCGGGGCGGCCGCCATCATCCTGGCCCAGGCACCCAACGGGCTGGTGGGGCTCTTCCGGATGCCGGACTTCTCCGCTCTGGCCCGGGAGAGCGCCTGGCGGGCGGGCAGCCGCCGGCTCGAAGAGAGGATGCTGCTCGAGGAGAGGATGGCGGGCTGATGCTGACCCTCGACGTCTCCAGACTGCGCTCGGGATACGGCCGTACCGAGGTTCTCCACGGGGTCGACGTGCGTGTGCCCGCCGGCAAGGCGGTCGTGCTCCTCGGACCCAACGGGGCCGGGAAGTCGACGCTGCTGCGCACCATCGCCGGCCTGGTACCGACGCGGGCGGGCACCATCACGCTCAAGGGCGAGTCGATGGAACGCCGCCCCGCCCACCGGCGGGCCCAGCACGGAATCTGCCTCATCCCCGAGGGCCGGGGGATCTTCCGCCGGCTCACGGTGCGGGAGAACCTGCTCATGCACGCCGGGCGGCGCAGCCTCAACGAGGCCATCGACCGGTCCGTGGGGCGTTTCCCCAAGCTCGGCCAGCGGCTGTCCCAGCAGGCCGGGACCCTGTCGGGCGGCGAGCAGCAGATGCTGGCTCTGGCCCGGGCCCTCATCCAGGACCCGCAGGTGGTGCTGGCCGATGAGCTCTCGGTCGGGCTCGCCCCGGTGGTGGTGGACGAGATCCTCGAGGCCATCGCCGTGCTCGAGTCCGAGGGGCGCTCGATGCTCCTGGTGGAGCAGTACGTGGAGCGGGCGGTGGAGCTGGCCGACTACGTCTACATCATGAACAAGGGCACCGTGGTGTTCGTGGGGGAGCCCGCCCAGTGCGCCTCGGGTGCGGTGTTCGAGCGCTACCTCGGCAGCGCCGCCTGAGCTGGTGCCGATGAGCGCTGACCGCAGAACTGTCGTGTTCGTCGCCGACGAGAATGACGTCCCCGATCTCGTGCGGGCCGCCCAGGTCAGCGCCGAGGCGGTGGACGAGGTCATCGTGGACCGCGGCGAGGAGGCACTCGACGAACTCCAGGACGCCGTCTACGACGGCACGGTGGGCCGCATCATCCTGCCCAGTTTGGAGCTCCTCGGGCCCGATCTCATGGCCCAGGAGATGATCCTGGCCGGCTGGCGGGAGAAGGGGATCGCCGTGTTCTCCTTGAAGGAGCCGGACCTCGGCGACGGCGATCCCGCCCGGCGCGATGCCCGTGGCGTCCTGGGCGAGATCGACGACTACGGCAAGATCCCCTGGGTGCCCTGATGACGACGCTCTCCGCTCACATCGACCGCGATGCCTGCAGCGGGACGGGCACCTGCGCCCGTCTCCTGCCCCAGGTGTTCCGGCTCGTCTCGGAGGGGCAGGAGGAGTTCGCCGAGGTCATCCCCGGAGGGCAGGCCACCGACGATCAGTTGTGGGACGCCGCCCGGGCCTGTCCGTGGGCGGCCATCATCCTCGAGCGCGAGGATGGTCAGGTTGTGTACCCGTGAGGCCGACGATCGCGACACAGGAGGGCCCATGAGCACGCCGGTATCGACGATCGAGCCGCCCGAGGGCATCTGGTTCGGCAGTGAGCTGGAGCGCCTGGGGGTCGACGGCTACGACGAGGGCGACGACCTGCCCGACGAGTACCGCCAGCTCGTCATCCAGGTGGTCATGGTCCAGGCCGACCTGGAGAGTGAGCTCGTCTTCGACTCGAGCCTGCTCCGCTCCCACATCCTGGCCGCCCCGGACCCCCGGGGGCGGATGCGGATGGCCAAGTTCTTCGCCGAGGAGGTCAACCACGGCTACACGTTCTGGCGCATCGCCAAGGGTCTGGGCGTGGAGCTCACGCCCCGGTACTTCCGGGAGGCGAAGCGCAAGCGCCAGGAGGTCTTCGAGCACATCGGTTCCGTCCAGGACTGGACCGAGCTGGCCATCGTCAACACCCTGACCGACCGGATGGGCGTGTTCGTGTTCAAGGACATGGAGGAGTGCTCCTACCGTCCCTGGGCCTCCGTGTCCGCTTCGGTGGCTCGCGATGAGGTGGGTCACACCGCCCTCGGCTACTCGAACCTCCGGGACCAGGTCCTCAACCACGGTCGGCTCGAGGAGGCCCAGCGCTGTCTCGACAAGTGGTACCCGATGTCGCTGGACATGTTCGGGCGGTCGGAGTCGGAGCGGCAGTGGCGCTACGTGGCCTGGGGGATCAAGCGCTCGGGGAACGAGGAGCTGCGCCGCAACTACGTGGCCGAGGTCAACCCCCTGCTCACCCAGCTCGGCCTGGAGCCGCCCGACTACCTCTACAACCGCCATTTCGTCTGAGGGCCGGCGGGCGGGGACATGATCGGAGACAAGCGATGACCGTCGGATGGCAGGACCTCGACTCCCTGGTGGACGCCCTGCGGGACGCCAACCCCCGGGTCGACCCGAGGGCGCTGGACGACCACCAGTTGAAGGAGCTGGCCGAGCAGCTCGAGGGCTTCGACCCCGGGAGCACCACGCCGGGCCCAGGCGATTTCGAGGCCATGCGGGCCATGTGGCACTGGGGTGTCTGAGGAGATGGCGGTGGTGACGAGGGCTGTTCCCGGCATCGACGAGGGCTGGATCCGGGCCGTCCTCTTCGACCACGGCATTGACGACTGGGTGGATCTGGGGCCGGACCCCCTGCGTCGGCGCTACGCCGGGGACGTCTACGCCCAGCAGGTGGCGGCGACCTACCAGTGCTGGAAGTGGCTGTCCGACCGGATGGGGACCGACCTTGACCAGCCGCCCGCTCTGGCCGAGCCCGCCGAGCCGCTGGCCGCGGCGCTGGCCGCCGGCGACTGGACCGAGCTGATGGCCGTCCTGTTGACGGTGGGCCGGGCCCAGTCGCTGCTCTTCGCCGAGATCGCCCGCCAGGGGGACGACACCACCCGCCGGGGGTTCGACCGCCCGGCCCGGGACTGCGCCGGCCATGCCGCCCTGGGGTACCTGGAGCTGCGCCGGGGTGCCTTCACCGACGCCGCCCGGGCCGGCGAGTGCCTCGCCCGGCTGGTGCCGGCCACCCGTCGCTGGCTGGAGACCCTCGACCCCGCCGTGGCCGACCGCTGGACAACCGGCGTCCAGCCCCTGCTCCACAGCCTCGGCCTGTAAACGGGCTAGAGCTCCAGCTCCATGAAGTAGGTCACGCCCTCCAGGCCGGACAGGGCTGCCTCCGCGCCGTCGAACACCTTGATGTCGACGAAGCCGAAGGACCGGTAGAGGGCGTGAGCCTCGGTCATGAAGGGCAGCGACTCCAGCCGGACCGTCCGGTAGCCCTCGGCCCGGGCGTCCTCCACCAGGCGCTGCAGCAGGGCCCGGGCCACTCCCCGCCCCCGGGCCTGGGGCCGGACGTACATCCGCTTGATCTCGGCCGTGGCCGCGTCGACCGGCTTGAGGGCGGCGACCCCGACGGCCTCCTTGCCCGCCCGGGCCAGGAGCAGCCGCCCGCCCGGTCCGACCAGCTTGGGCAGCTCGACCCGGAACTCCTTGTGGTGCCGCTCGAGGTCCGCCTCGCCGAACCGGAGACCGAGGTCGACCTCGAGGCGCCCCAACACCCACAGCCCGTACTCCCGGAACAGCGGCTCCACCCAGGGGGCGAAGTCCGCTTCGGTCAGCTGCTCGATCGAGAATCCGTCGGAGAACATGGCGCCAGCATGCCGGGTGCCGGAGGGTCCGGTCCATCACCCCTTCCTGGAACTTGTGGGTTTTGTGCCAGCAATTCCTGGCAGAAAACCCACAGAAACGAGTCAGGCGGTGAGGCCGCGGGCGATGGCGAGGACGCTGCCGGTCGCGGCCAGGGCGAGCGTCGCCGGGCGGACGGCGGCGGCCGGCAGCCGGCCCGCGAGCAGGACTCCGGCGACGACACCGGCGGCGAGGGCAGCCACGATCCCGAGGGGGAGGCGGGCCGGCCACCCGAGCGTGGCCAGAGTCACCAGGTTGAGGCCGAGGAAGAAGAGCTGGATCGTCGGGCGGGCCCGCTCGGACGGCCAGCCGGCGTTGACGGCGAACCACACCACGGGCGGGCCGCTGATCCCGGCGGTGACGTTCATGCCGCCGCTGACCGCGCCCACCGCCACCGTGCCCGCCCGGCCAGTCACGCTGCGGAACTCACGGCCGCGGGCCAGGGCCGCCACCCCCGTCAGACAGATCAGGCCGGCGACGACCGTGAGGGGCCCGGGCCGGGAGTGGCGGACGACGTATCCCACCGGAACGGTGGCCACCATGGCCGGCACCAGCAGCAGCCCGGCAGCCCGGAAATCGATCCCGCGGTGCTCGCGCGCCAGCAGGGCCACGTTGATGACCACCGACAGGACCATGTTCAGCTGCACGCCGGTGGGCGCCCGGTAGGCGGCGATCAGGAACGGCGCGCACACCAGGGAGAACCCGAAGCCGGTGGCGAACTGGGCCACGGCCCCGAGGGCCACGGCCACTCCCGCCAGCAGAGCCGGCACCGTCACACCCGCCCATCGAGATCCAGCTGACGTCCTTCGTCGCGCATGCGCTCGCTGGCGACCGCCAGGATGAAGGCGCGGCCAGAGCGAGAGCCCAGGGTGACGGCCGTGGCAGCATCGGCTTGGAGGTGCACGTGCTGCTGGCCCATCGGCTGCAATCCGTGGGAGAGGACGTCGGGCAAGGAGCTCCAAGCCGTGGCGTGATACAGGACCGCCGGCGGCGGGACGGGCACCAGGCCCTCCTCAGGGATGGTCATCCGGGAGAGCCTAGGAGGACACGCCAGCGACGGCGACGGCGAGTCTCAGGGTGCGCTGCGGTGGGTGCCGGGCCCGATGTGGTCCACCGTCGCCGTACGGTCGTGGGTCGGGTTGGGCTCGACGCCGGGACCCTTGCCGGCCTGGATCTTCCACGGGGTCATCTCGTCGGCCACCACCGGCACGCCGGCCAGGTCCGCCGCCCGCCGGGAGTGCCGGTAGGCGGACCGGGCGTTGGTGAAAGCCGCCGGATAGTCGTGAATGGAGAGCGATGCCTGTGCTGCCCCCGCGTCCCGGTCGGCCAGGGTCAGCTCCGCCATCCCGGCCGCGGCCGCGTCGCTGCCGAGCACAAGAGCGGCGATGGCGTTCGTGCTCCGGAGCAGACCGGCGGCCTGGAACCGGTCCATGTTGTCGCGGTCGAAGACGCTGAAATCCCAGTTGAGGTCGATGTAGCTCATCACCGAGTTGACCTCATCGGCCACCCAGGCGAAGTAGAACTTGCCGTCGGGCACGATTTCGATTGCCTCGCCCGGGTCATAGCCGTCGTGCGGATGGCCCAGTCCCAGGTGGTGTCCCATCTCGTGGATGTGCGTCACGGTGGTCCCGTTGCCCTCGGCCACGCTCGCCGGAGTGAGGGCGTTGATCATCAGACTCTGGGTGCCGTCGAACCAGTTGTGATCCGCCATACCCAGGAAATCGGTGTTGTCCTGGGCGATGTAGTAGGCCACCACCGCTTCGTACTCGCCGCCCCCGTCGCGCACCTCGTCGAGATGCTGGGCGTGGCGGAGGAAGAAGTTGGCGGGCCACGGATAGGCCGAGAGCTCGGGGTAGCAGGGCGCCTTCCGGATGTACTGGTGGAAGCAGACCTCGGCGTCGTTCTGGAGCGGTTGCTCCTGGCGGTCGAACGTGAGCGGGGTGCGGACCAGCTTGCGAAGCTCCTTGAGCATGTACCCGGGTTGCAGGTAGGCGCCGGACAGGCTGGGCCCGCGATGGCGGTAGATGTTCACGTCGATGTTGATGGAGGACGGCAGGCGGTGCGGAGTCAGGTACGGCGGGTAGACCGGCGAGGCGGCGAAGAGGAGATCGATGGCGGCGTAACGCGCCACC
The DNA here is from genome assembly GCA_044867425.1 of Acidimicrobiia bacterium. Classification (GTDB taxonomy): domain Bacteria; phylum Actinomycetota; class Acidimicrobiia; order IMCC26256; family BP-133; genus CAWBJP01. The sequence continues at coordinate 50,859 of JBIOUX010000164.1, forward strand.
CGAGCGAGGTCGCCGGTGAGATCCCCCCGGTGCCGGTCCCCACCGGGGGTCAGGTACTCCCAGACCGGCGGAAAACGGCGATCGGCCTTCTTGTCACCGTCGATATCTGCGTCGTCGACGTTCCAGCCGCCGGTCGCGTGGTCCGGACCGGCCGAGAGGTCGTGGAACCACACCCGGTGCGCCGGGCCGCCGGTGCCGGTTTCCTCGTCGTCGGGCGGAGTGCCACCCCAGGCGATCAGCTTGCGGCTCTGGCGGTTGAACCCGAAGTCATAGCCGGTATCGGGATCGGGCTCCCCGAACTTGGTGTAGGTGTGGAACCGGAAGTCGCTCCGCCCCCACCAGTTCACGAACACGACCGTGTTGCGGGTGAGATCGACGCCGGGCGGCGGATGCTGGATCAGCCAGCGTTCCACGCTGGGCGCATCGATGAAGTGGTTCACCCCCACGTCGAGGACATTGCCCGCCTGGCTGTTGTACAGGTCCTGGTACAGCGTCCGGGGCCGGCCGTCCACGCCCTGCTGGGGAACAGCCAGAGCCGACAACGCCCCGAAGAAGGCGTTGGTGTAGGCCCCGCCGGCGAACACCAGCCGGTAGTCGAAGGTGTAATCAAGGCCGACAGGCTCCGTCTTCTTGAACCAGAGACGGGATCGCACGACCGGCGCCGACCCCTTCGGCAGGCGGCCGAGGAACCCCGTCCGCCGTACGAGGCGGTCGTCGTAGCCCACGAAAACGAACTGGACCGGGAGCCGCTCGGTGAGATGGGCGGGGCCGCCGGGGTCCAGGTGGGCGAACCCCTTCTTGGGGTGGGGCCCGGCCGCCGCGCCGGTCGCCCCCGCGAGCATCACAGCCGCCAATGCAAGCACCGGCCACCGTCGCATGGCTCCCCCTCATCGCCCTCGATACCCACGCGTAGGTGCGCCAGCCACGGTAGTCCGTTCCTGGAACAACGGCCACAGGTGGAGAGGGCGGCTCAGGAGGGGACGGGGATCCAGTCGTAGAGGTAGAGGCCGACCATGGTGGCCGCCGTGAAGGCAGCCTGGGGGAGGGCCAGGCCGACGACGAAGATGGCCGTGCGGATGCGGCGGGGCACTACCCGGGCCTCGGCGGCGGCGATACCGGCACCGTCGGCCTGCGCCTCCACTCCCGAGGGAGACACCAGCACCCGCTCCCGGGGAGCCGCGGCTGGCGCCGGCTCCAGCTCCCGCCAGCCGAAGTGCTCGAGGACCTTCATGGCTTCGACGGTGAAGAAGATGATGCCGGCCAGCATCACGCCGGTGGTCACCAGGTGCAGCCAGGGGATGTTGAACACGAGCCAGTTCCCGGCCTGGTGGTAGCGGTTGGTGTGGGCCCATTCGATGATGGCGCCTTCGACGGCGACGTTGCCGGCGAAGACGGCGGGGAAGATGACCAGGTAGCGCCAGGCGCCGAGCTTCTGGCGCAGGGGAGCCTCCAGGTACCTGAGCCATACGAAGGCGCCGATCCCGAAGAAGGCGCCGTAGGACAGCGGGGCCCACAGGCCTTCGTTGCGGCTGCCCCAGCTGGCGATCCAGATGGTGTCGGGGTGGAAGTCCATGCGCCAGATCTCGGGGCTGGCCAGCACCCAGTCGTGCGTCCACGACAGCGTGCAGCCGAGATGGACCCCGAGCAGGAGGGTGTGGCGGGTGTGCTTCCACACCAGCCGGAGCCCGCCCAGCCACGAGGCCAGGAAGAACAGCTCCACCAGCCGGACGGCCACCATGTCACCCTTCCCTGCTCGCCGCTAGCTGCGGGCGCAGACGAACCGGTCGTTGCCCAGCGGGGCCACGATGGCGCCCTGGGCGATCTTGATGGGCACCATGCAGCGGTTGACGCGGCCGTGGGCACCCTGGTTGAAGGTGATGGGGGGGACCAGGCCGCCCAGCGTCTCGTCCCGCAGCGAGTAGAGAGCTTCGATGATGTCGGCGGGCCCGGGGTTGGGTTTGTCGCCAAACACGTCGGCCAGGCGCTCCACGAGCTTGCCCTGCACCCAGGCGGTGGAGCCGTAGCCGGCCAGGCGGGCGCCGGGGACGAAGCGGGCCACCGCCTCCCGGTAGGGCTTGAGCAGCGGCGAGCTGCCGTAGGGAGCGGTGGCGGAGAAGCCGAGGATCCCCACCGCGTCCTCGCCGGCGTTGAGCAACACGTCGTTGTTGACGGTGTAGCTGCCGGCCAGCACCGGGTTGTAGCCCTGGCGCTTGGCCGAGCGGGCGATGCGCACGATGCTGGCCTCGTCGACGGTGGTGATGATGGCGTCGGCGCCGGCGTTGCGGGCGGCCAGCACCTCGCCGGTGTAGTCGGGCTGGGCGATGGACACCTGCGCCTCGAAGACCACCTCGACGCCGTACTGGCCGGCGAACTCCCGCACCCGCTTGGCCTGGGCGCCACAGGAGGAGGCCTCCCGGCAGTAGAGGGTGGCGACCTTGCGGGCGTCCGACTGGACCACGATGTTGTGGAGGAGGCCGTGGCCGAGCGCCTCATCCGCCCCCATCTGGGGGTTGAACACCATGGGGCTGACATCCTCGACCTCGTTGCCGCCCGGCCCCCCGATCATGGGCACCTGCACCTGGTCCAGGTACTGGGTGACGGCGGCGGTGGTGATGACGAGGTAGGTGCCGACAAAGGCGATGACCTTGTCCTGCTCCACCATCTTGCGGGCCAGGGTGGCGGCCCGGGCCGGGTCGCCGCCGTCGTCGCCGAAGACCACCCGCACCGGATGGCCCCGCAGGCCGCCCCGGGCGTTGACGTCGGCCGCCCATGCCTTGGTGGCGGCCACGATGGACTGGGTGGCGGCGCCGATGACCCCGCTGGCCGTGCCCAGCGACCCGAAGACGAGTGGCGACCGTTCGCCCGCCACCGGTGCCGCCGGCGTCGCCGGCCCCGGGACGGGGCCGGCGGCACTGGCCGGTCCCGGCCGGGAGGCAGCGGCCGAGGACGTGGCGGGCGCCGCTCCCAACGGGGTGGTCCCGGACGCGGGGTCGCCGGCGGTTCCTCCGGCTGCCGCCGTGCTCCTGCCCGGGCCGCCGGTAGCCGGTCCCGAGGCCGTCAGTGCGCCCGAAGGTGCGGTGACGACTCCGGCGTTCGAGCCGGAACCGGTGGCCCCCGCGCCGGCGGAGGTCGGATCGGCGGCGGCGGAGGCGAGCGCCGGGGAAGCATCGGGACCGGGCGCGGTCAGCGAGCCGTTCACCTGCTGGAGGGCGGCTCGCTCCAACCGGGAGCCACAGCCGGACCCGGCCACCAGCGCCAGCAGGCAGGCGGCGCCGGAACGACGAAGCGCGGACCCCCGGCTCATCCCTCGGCGCGGAGGATCTCCGCGATCCGGTCGCGCAAGATCCGTTTGAGGATCTTGCCCGTGGGGTTGAGGGGCATGGCGTCGATGGCCTCCAGGCGTTCCGGGCACTTGATCCGGGCCAGCCCGGCGGCCGTCAGGTGCTGCTCGACCTCGGCCAGATCGGGGAGGCTCTGGCCCTCCCGGAGCACGAGGAAGGCGCACATGCGCTCCCCGAGGCGCTCGTCGGGCATGCCCACGCAGGCCGCCTCGGCCACCGCCGGGTGCGTGAGGAGGGCGGCCTCCGTCTCGGCCGGGCTGATGTTGTAGCCGCCCCGGATGATGATGTCCTTCTTGCGGCCGGCGATGCGCAGGTACCCGTCGGCGTCGATGACCCCGAGGTCGCCGGTTCGGACCCAGCCGTCGCCGAAGCGGTAGCGGGCGTCGAGCTCGGGGCTGTTGAAGTAGCGCAAGGGGGTCATGGGGCCCCGGGAGCAGACCTCGCCCACCTCACCCCCAGGGAGCTCGGAACCGTCGTCGTCGAGGATGCGGATGTGGCTGAGGGCCGGCGAGGGCCGCCCCACGGTGGCGGCGATCTTCTCCGGCGGGTCATCCCAGCCGGTCATGCAGATGGCCCCGTCGGAGCAGCCGTAGCCGTTGACGAACCGCGCTCCGAACACCTCGATGGTGCGCCGGACCCGGTCCTCGCTCATGGCCGCCCCGAAGCTGCCCACCGCCCGCAGCGAAGACAGGTCGACGCCCTCGGGCCTGGCCTCGAGCATCATGCCCAGCATGGTGGGCACTCCGAAGAGGTGCGTGATCCGCTCCCGCTCGATCAGCTTGAACATTCCCGCCGGATCGAACATCGAGGTGACCACCAGGGTGACGCCGAAGCGGGAAATGGCGGCGTAGGTGCCGAGGGCCCCGAAGCCGGTGGAGAGGGGCGGCAGGAGGAGGAAGCGGGTGTCGTTGTCGGGCCGGATGGCGCCCAGGACGTTGGCGATCCCGCCGCCGATCCCGTCGTGGGAGTAGAGCACCATCTTGGGCTCGCCCTCTGTCCCCGAGGTGACGATGATGCGGGCCGGGTCGGCGGGGCGCACCTTGACCGGTGGGCGGGTGCCCGGGTCGGGGCCGGCCAGGACCTCGTCGAGGGAGTCGCAGCCCGGGGCGGGATCGCCCAGGACGGCGAGGTGGCGCAGGGCGGGGAGCTCGCCCTGGAGCTCGACCATCATCTGCGCGAAGTCGAAGTCCCGGAACCGCCGGGCGAACAGGCAGGCTACCGCGCCGGAGCGGGTGAGGAGGGATCGGACCTCCCGGTGCCGGTAGAGGATGGGGTAGGCCAGGCAGGTGGCGCCGACGCTGGCCACGGCCAGGTCGGCGGCGCACGCATGATGGGTGTTGGCGAACTGGATGGCGACCACGTCACCGGCGCCGACGCCGGCTTGGTGGAGGTAGGCGCCGATGCGGCGCGCCTCGGCCGCCAGCTCGGTGTAGGTCACGGCGCCGTCGTCGTCGATGAGCGCGGTCTTGTCGGGATGGCGGTCCACCTGCCGGGAGAAGAGCGTCATGAGGTCGACACCGGGACAGTGCCCGTCCGCCACCCACTGAGCCCGTAACTCGGCCGGTACGAGATCCGTGGTCTCCATGTTGCCCCCCGACCCCCCGACATTTGACCCCAAAATTCCGAATGAGCAGTCAGTCGGTCAGTTTAGGGCACCGGCCGGCCGTCTGCCACCCGTCACCACACCACGGGGAGGTGCTTGACCCACCGGGTGATGACCCCGCTCATCACCACGGCCTCCGGATCCTCGAGGTGGAACGTGGGGAGGCGGTTCAGGATCTCTTCCAGGGCGACCCGCATCTCGAGCCGGGCCAGATGGGCGCCGATGCAGCGGTGGGGTCCCGACCCGAAGGCGAGGTGCCGGTTGTTGGGGCGGTCGTAGACGAATTCGTCGGGGTCGGCGAAGGCATCTGGGTCGCGGTTGGCGGAGGCCCAGGACAGGATCACCTTTTCACCTTCCGCCAGGGCCGTGCCGGCGAAGGTGGTGGGGTGGGTGATGGTGCGGGAGAAGTACTGGACGGGGGCGTCGAGGCGCAGCGACTCCTCCATGGCGCTGAACCGCAGGGCGGGGTCGTCACGCAGCCGGTCCTGGATCTCCGGGTGACGGGCCAGTTGCAGCAGCAGGGAGCCGATGGCGCCGGTGGTCGTCTCGTGCCCGGCCACCACCAGCAGGAAGGTGATGCCGAGGACCTCCTCCTCGGTCAGCTCCCGCCCCTCGTAGCGCAGCTGGACGATCTTGGTGAGGAGGTCGTCGATGGGGTGCTCCCGCCGGTCCTCCAGGAGGTTGTAGAGGTAGCTGAAGAGCTGGAGGGCCTGTTCGGCGTTGACCTGGCTGTCCTCGGCGGCGGCGGCCTGGAGCATCATCTCGGTCAACTCCCGGTAGTACGACCAGTCTTCTTCGGGCAGACCGATCATGTGGGCGATGACCATGGGGGGCGCCGGCACGGCCAGCTCCTGGGCCAGGTCGGCCCGGCGGTGGCCGGCGAAGTTGTCGATGAGCCCACCGACGATGGAGCGGATGGCCGGCTCCAGCCCCGCGCAGTACTGGGGCGAGAACCAGGCCTGGATCAGGTGGCGCCACTTGGTGTGCTCCGGCGGGTCGACCTCGAGGGGGATGGCGTTCAGGGGGTTCCCGAAGTCGGGCAGGCTGACACCCTCGGCCGAGCTGAACGCCCCGGTGTCGTGCGCCGCCTCGCAGACGTCGGCGAAGCGGGAGATCACATGGAAGCCCCCGAATCGGCTGCCGTGACCGATCGGACACTTCTCGCGCATGACGGCGTAGGCCGGGTACGGGTCATGCACCACCCGCGGGTCGGTGGGGTCGAAGTCCTGGGCCAGTTCGACCGGGTCGTAGCGCTCGGTGGGTGTCATCTCGTCCCCCTTGACTTCTTGGCCAGCAACCGGCTGAGGATGACCCGCTGGATCTGGTTGGTGCCCTCGTAGATCTGGAGCACCTTGGCGTCGCGCATCATCCGCTCGACGGGGTGGTCGGCCAGGTAGCCGTGGCCCCCCAGGCACTGCACGGCGTCCGTCGCCACTTTCATGGCCGTATCGGTGCACAACGTCTTGGCCATGGCCGAGAGCTCGCCCGCCCGCGGGCCGCCGCGGTCGACCTCGGCCGCCGCCGCGTAGAGAAGCTCGCGGGCGGCCTCGATCTGGATGGCCATGTCGGCGATCATGAACGACACGCCCTGGAACTCGTAGACGGGCCTCCCGAACGCCTTGCGCTCCAGGGTGTAGGCGAGGGCGTACTCCATGGCTGCGGTGGCCAGGCCGACGCCCTGGGCGGCCACGTTGGGGCGGGCGAAGACGAACATGGCCATGAGCGCCGAAAAGCCGTGGTCGCCGCCGATCAGGTTCTCGGCCGGGACCTCGACGTTGTCGAAGGACAGGCCGACGATGGTGGAGCCCCGGAGGCCCATCTTCCGCTCCCGCCCGGTGACGGTCACCCCCGGGGACTCCCGGCCGTCGATGAGCAGGAGACGCACGCCCGCCGGGCCTGAGCCCGGGTCGAGCGTCACCAGTGTCGTGTAGAAGTCGGACACGTCCCCGTTGGTGATGAAGCACTTCGTCCCGTTGACCACGTAGGAGCCGCCCTTGTCCACCGCGTGGGTGCGGATCGCCCCGAGGTCGCTGCCCGCCTCGGGCTCGGTGCTGGCCAGGCAGGACACCCGCTCCTCCAGGCGGGGGAAGAGCCGGTCCTGCTGCTCGGCGGTGCCGGCGAAGCGCAGGGTGAGGACGGCCCCGAAGTGCTGGAACAGCTGGCAGGCGGCAGTCGAGACCTTGGCGATCTCCTCGGCCAGGATGACCCACTCGGTGGAGCCGGCCTCGGCGCCGCCGTAGGTGGCGGGGGTGAGGATCGACAGCCAGCCCTGGTCCCGGTAGAGCTGGAGGAGGTCGTGGGGGAACTCGTCGTCGGCTTCCATGCGGGCCCCGATGGGGGCGATCCGCTCCGTCGCCACCCGCCGCACGGTGTCGGCGAACAGCTCCTGGTCGGGCGTCAGGGTCGGCATCAGCCGGGGGTCACGCCGAAGAGGTCGCGGGCGATGAGCATGCGCTGGGTGTTGGCCGGGCCCTCACCCAGCTCGGTGGCGAGGATGTCGCGCAGGCGAACCTGGGCGGGATGCTCCCGGCTGTAGGCCACATGCCCGATGGTCAGGATCGACTCGTGGCACACCCAGGCGGCCAGCCGGGGGATCCACGACTTGGCCATGGCCGCCTCCTGGCGGAAGTCCTCCGCCCGGTCGGCCTTCCACAGCGCCCGCTGCGCCAGCAGCCGGGCTGCCTCGAGTTGCGTGACGGCGTCGGCCAGCGGGAAGGCGATCCCCTGGCGGGTGGCCAGCGGCGCCCCGAAGGTCACCCGGTCCTTGGCCCAGGCCACGGCGTCGTCCACGGCTGCCCGGGCCACGCCGAGGCACACGCAGCAGACGAGCACCTTGGAGGAGGCCAGCGAGCCGAGGGCGCTGCGCAGCCCGCTGCCGGGCTCGCCGAGGAGGGCGTCGGCGGGGACCTCGACGTCGTCGAAGGTCACCACCGCCCGTCCCAGGGGCCGGCTGCCCATGTCGTCGAAGGGCGCCACCGTGACCCCGGGGGCGTCCATCGGAACGAAGAACATCGCCGGGCCTGACATCTCGGGGGCACCCCGGGCCCCGGGCTCGGTGCGGGCAAGCACGAAGGCCACCGGGGACTCGGAGAAGCTCATGGACGACTTCTCGCCTCGAAGGACGAATCCACCGTCCGTGGGTTTGGCCGTGGCCGCCAGGGCGGCGATGTCGGATCCGGTGCCGGGCTCGGTGAAGGCGAGGCCGAAGGTCGTGTCGCCGGTCGTCGCCCGGGGCAACCACTGCGCCTTCAAGCGGTCGGAACCCAGGCGCCACAACAGCTTCCCGGCTGTCCCGGCCTGGATGATCATAAGGGCGGTGGTGTAGTCGGCCCGGCCCAGTTCCTCGCACACCAGACCGGCGGCCAGCTCGCCGGCGCCCTGCCCGCCCGCCTCGGCGGGGACGTGGACCCCCAGGAGCCCCGAGGTGGCGAGCAGCTTCAGCGTCTCCCAGGGGAAGACGCCGGCCCGGTCCCGCTCCACGTATCCGGGGGCGAGCTCGCGAGCGACCCGGCGGGCCACGGCGACGAGCTCTTCGTGTTCGGGCAGATGGGCGAAGTCCATTCGGCAGGTCTCCTCGGGCTACTTGGCCGGCTCGTGCGGGTGGAACTGTGGGACCCACTTGCGCACGGCCTGGTAGGGGCCGGCCTCCTCGGGCACGAAGGGCGGGCGCTCCTGGTAGCGCAGGTTCTCCCAGATGGGGAAGTCCTCCTGGGCCAGCTTGTACTGGAGGGCGTAGAGCATGTCCCGCTGCTTCTCGGGCAGCGTGCGGGGCACGAAGACGGTGAAGTGGAAGTCGCTCCGGTCCCCGTCGATCGGCGTGATGCAGGCCGATTGTGAGGTGTCCCCCAGGCCCTTGATGTTGGTGAGCAGGAGGCCGAGCCCCTGGACGAAGACGTCGAACTCCCCCTGGGCGGCGGTGAGGGGGATCTCCTCGTCCTGGGCGTCGAGCGGCTCGGTGAAGCGCTGGACGCTGTGGATCCTGTGGCCGTCGGTGGAGAACTCGAGGAAGGCCGGGACCCGTACCGTCCCGTGCACGTAGCGGAAGTGGAAGATGTCGGGGAGGTTCTCGATCAGCAGCTGGGGCTGCATGGCCACGCCCTCCCAGCGCCGGGCGCCGTCGGGCCACACGGGGTAGTAGTCGTCGAGGGGGAAGGGCAGCTGCAGCTTCTCCGGCTCCCACGACGGTGGGTTGCCGGCGGCGTCGTGCCACACCAGCACGAAGGGCTCGACCTCCCGGACCTGCCAGGTCGGAATGCGCTTGGCCTGCGTCTTGCGCTTGGAATAGGGGATGTCGACGGTGCAGCCCTCGCAGCTCCAGCGCCAGTGGTGGAAGGGGCAGATGATGTCGTCGCCGGCCACTTCGCCGCCGAAGCCCAGGTGGGCACCGAGATGGGCGCAGTGGGCGTCGAGGACGTGGACCTGGCCTGACTCACCCCGGTAGGCGACCAGGTCGCGGTCGAAATAGTGCATGGGCTTCACGTTGCCCACCGCCAGCTCGTCGCTCCAGGCGATCTGGAACCAGCCCGTGGGCATGGTGGTCCACGGAAAACCTTTCATGTGTACTCCTGGAAGACGTTCCACAGGGCGTCGACCGAAGCCAGCCATCCGTCCAGCATCCGTTGGGTGGGGGAGGAGAGGACGTGGTCGACTCCGGCCTCGACAGAGGCGTCGAGGTGGCGGCGGAGCTCGTCGAGGTCACCCGACAGGCCGTCGACATCAAGCCGCATGGAAATCGTGAATTGCGGCTCCGGCCGCTCCTCCCGGAGCCGCTTCGCCGTGGTCGTGAGGTCGTCGAGGGTGACGTAGCGACGCTGGTCCGGGTTGGCCAGCTGGCGGAGGGGGACACCGACGCCCTGCCACCCGTCGCCCTTCTCCACCGCCCGGCGGAGCGCCCGCTCGCTCGTGCCGCCGACCCAGATGGGGATGGGCCGGGTGGGCAGAGGCTTCACCTTCATGTCGCGGAAGCGGACGGTGGGACCGTCGAAGCTGGTCGGGGCCTCGGCCCAACAGGTGCGGAGCACGTCGACGGCTTCGTCGGTCAGGTCACCCCGGCGCCCGAAGGGGACGCCGCAGGCGTCGAACTCGGCCTCCAGCCACCCGGCGCCGATGCCGAGTACGAGCCGGCCGCCGGAGAGGACGTCGATGGTGGCCAGCTGCTTGGCCGCCACCACCGGCCGGCGCAGGGGCAGGACGAGGACGCTGGTGCCCAGACCGACCCGGCTGGTCACGGCGCTGACGAAGGCCAGGGTGGACATGGCCTCCAGCAGAAACGACGGGGGATAGGGCACACCCTCGGGGACGGCGATGTGGTCGGCCACCCACACGTCGTCGAAGCCGAGGTCCTCGGCCTGGCGGGCCGTCCGGGTCAGGCTCTCGGGGCTGGCCGGACCGTACTGAGGGAGGGCGATCCCGAAGCGCATGCCTAGCGGTCTCCAGCCCGCACCCGGCGAGCCAGGGATTCGGAGATCAGCATCCGCTGGATCTGATTGGTGCCGATGTAGATCTGCATGACCTTGGCGTCGCGCATCATGCGCTCGACGGGGTGGTCCTTGAGGTAGCCGTGGCCGCCCAGGCACTGGACGGCGTCGGTGGTCACGGCCATGGCCGTGTCGGTGCAGAACACCTTGGCCATCGAGGCCAGCTCGCTCGCCCTGGGATCCCCGGTGTCCACCGCCGCGGCCGCCTTGTAGGCCAGCTCCCGGCCGGCCTCGATGCGGATGGCCATGTCGGCGATGGGAAACGACACGCCCTGGAACTCGTAGACCGGTTTCCCGAAGGCCCTGCGTTCCAGGGTGTAGGCGAGGGCGTACTCCATGGCGCCGGCGGCCAGCCCGCAGGCCATGCCCGCCACATTCGGGCGGGCGAAGTCGAGGAGGCGCTGGGCGGCCCGCAGGCCGGTGTCGCCGCCGATCATGTTCTCGGCCGGGACCTCCACGTTCTCGAAGGCCAGGGCGGCCAGCGAGCTGCCTCGCAGCCCCATCTTGCGCTCCTCCCGGAGCACGCTGACCCCGGGCGACTCCACGGTGTCGACCATGAACATGCGCAGGCCGCTCCAGCCCGAGCCGGGCTCGACGGTGGCCACCAGGGCGAAGAAGTTGGCGTGGCCGCCGTTGGTGATGAAGCACTTCTCGCCGTTGATGAGATAGGAGCCGCCCTTGTCCACGGCGTGGGTGCGGATCCCGCCCAGGTCGCTGCCCGCCTCCGGTTCGGTGGCGGCGAAGCAGCCGATGCGCTCGTCGAGGAGCGGGAAGAGCCGGTCCTGCTGCTCGGGGGTGCCCAGGAAGCGCAGGGGGATGGCGGGACCGAAGTTCTCGAACATCTGGGCGGCGGCGGCGTTCACCTTGGCGATGCCCTCGGCCAGGATGACCCACTCGGTCGAGCCGGCCTCGGCGCCCCCATACCTCTCGGGGGTCATGAGCGACAGCCAGCCCAGCTCCCGGTAGAGATCGAGGAGGTCGTGGGGGAACTTGTCCTCCTCTTCCATGCGGGCGCCGATGGGGGCGATGCGCTCCTCCGCCACCCGGGCCACCGTCACCGCGAAGAGCTCCTGCTCCGGGGTGAGCGTGGGCATGGCGCCTCCGAATGAGCAGTCGGTCAGTTTCCGGGCCAGACTCTAACGGTGTTAGGGAAGGGCGTCAACGCCTTCGATCCGGGCCGCCAGCCCCTCCAGCAGGGCCCGGCAGGCCAGCTCGAAGCGCTCGTCCTCGTCGACGGCGTCGCGCTCGAGGGCGAGCCGCAGGTCGTCATACCCCTCGGCGGGCAGCTCGGCCCTCCACGCCGCCGCCGGAGCGTTGAGGCCATAGAGCACCGAGCCGGTGCAGAAGGCCTCCAGGGCGTTGATGAGGGTGATCTGGTAGGCCGGGGACACGCCGGCGGCCGTGAGCCGCCGCGTGGCGTAGTCGTAGGTGGCCGACCCGGCCCGGCGGTTGTAGCGGCCGAAGACCAGAGGCAGCAGGTTGGGGTGGGCCAGCAGGGCCTGCCGGTAGGAGCGGGCCATCTCCATCAACCAGTCGACCCAGCCGGCCGTGTCGTCCTCCAGGGGCCGCAATTCGGCGAAGGCCAGCGTGGCCACCCCGTCGAGGATCTCCTCCTTGTCGCGGAAGTGGTGGTAGAGCGAGGCCCCCCGCAGGCCAAGGGCGTCAGCCAGGCGCCGGATGCTGAAGGCTTCCAGCCCTTCGGCGTCGATGATGGCCAGGGCCTCCTCGACCGCCCGGCGCTGGAAGCTGGTGAACCGCTTGGGTCGCTCCACGACGGGCATTCTCCCTCTCATGGTGCCCGCGCACTGCTATTCACCGGGTGGCGGTGGCCAGCAGGTGCCCGGTGGAACCGAGCATGGAGGGCTCAGACTCCAGCAGGCGCAGCACCTCGAGCAGGTGGGACCAGCGTCTGGGGGCGGCCGCCCTGGCCTCGAGGTCGCCGAGCAGGAGCCCCGGGCCCTCTACGGCGACGACGGACACGCCGGCGAACCCCGCTTCGGCCACCTCGGAGGCAAGCTCGTCGGGATGGTGGAAGAAGGCAGTGGTGAACAGCCCCGCCTGCCGTTCCGGGTTGACGTGGGTGCCCGCCGCCATGGTGTGGCGGATGGCCGTCCACCGCTGATACCACTGGTCGTCATCCATGCGGCGCCCGAGGTTGTCGAGCACGGCGGCGAAGCGGCTGATGCCGGCGGCGACCAACACGCCGTCCGGGCGGAGTACCCGGCGGGCCTCCTGCAGGCACCGCAACCGGTCGGCCCGGCCGGTGAGGTGGTAGAGGGGTCCGAGCAGCACGACGGCGTCGGCGTAACGGTCGGGACGCTCGATGGCCCGGGCATCACCGACGTCGGCTCGTAGGGAGACTCCCCGTTCGGCGGCCAGCTCGGCGGCCTGGTGCACATGAAGCTCCACCGCGTCGAACAGCTCGACGTCGTAGCCCTGCTCCGCCAGCCAGACCGCATACCGCCCCGGACCGCCGCCCACGTCGAGCACTCGCCCCGACCCCGGTAGGTGGCGGGCGAGCACATCGACGGTCCGCTCGAACTCCAGCCGGCCGACGGCGGGGCCGACGAGGCGGTCGGCCTCGCGCCGGGCGCCGTAGTAGTGGGCGATCTCAGGGTCCAGCTGATACTCGGGAGGCATGACCCGCGATGGTGGCATGCCGGCGAACGGACGGGCCCGGGAATTTCCCGGGGTTCGGGCGCTACGGCGGAGCGATCCCCAGCGCATCTTTACGCGTACAGAAAAAGTGGTTGACATTCTCATGGTGGGCGCGGTTGACTGAGGATTCAGTCAGCCACGGGAACTCTCCACCACGTGTCCCTGTCGCCGCCGCGACGCGCCCGTTCGAAAGGATGTCGATGCACCGGAGCCTGCCCTCACGCCTGACCCTGGCGGCCGTGGTCGCCGCTGTCGCCCTGACCACAGGAGCGTGCGGGTCCCGTCTCGACCAGGCGGGGTTGACGGCGGCCAATGGGCCGTTCATGCAGGCCGGGGGCGTCGCCCCAGGATTCGGCGGCGAGGCGGTCCCCGGCGCCGAACCGGCCTCCGGCGACGCCGGCACCGTGGCCGGGACCGCGACCGATCCCGGGACGGGCTCCTCCGGCGCCGTCAGCGGCGACACCGGAGGAGTGAGCTCGGGAATCGCCGCGCCGGCGCTCCGGTCCGGCGGCGGCCCAGGGTCGGGAGCCTCATCGGCGGCCTCGCCCCCGAGGGCGACAGGCAGCGCCACCACTGGCGGCTCCCCGGGCGCATCCAGCACTTCGGCAGCAGCCGCCCAGGGCCTGCCCGGCGGACCACAGCCCGCGGCTCCCGCCCCGGGTGGGAAGAAGTCCGAGATCCTGCTCGGCTCCTGGGGCGCCGAGTCCGGCATCCTCGGAGCCGTCAGCGGTCCCGCCCCGCCCGCCATCCGGGCGTGGGCGGCGTCCATCAACGCTCAGGGGGGCATCAATGGGCACCCCGTCCGGGTGATCCTGGGCGACGACAACGCCGACCCGTCCCGGAGTCAGGCTGTCGTCCGCAAGATGGTGGAGCAGGACAAGGTCATCGGCTTCTTCAACGACTACTCCTTCACGCTCCCGGCGGTCCTCCCCTACCTGGAGCAGAAGGGGATACCGGTGATCGGCAGCATCGGTGGTGACGCCTCCGGGGACCACTCACCCATGATGTTCAATCCCATGGTGGGGGCCGACGTCGGCCAGAGCTGGGGCTTCATCAACAACGCCCTGACCCAGGTTGCCGGAAAGAAGAAGGTGGGCATCGTCTACTGCCGGGAAGCCAGCACCTGCTCCGCCCTGAAGGAAGGGTTCAAGAAGCTCCTGCCCTACAACGGGCTCGAGGTCGTCTACGAAGCCTTCGTCTCCCTGGCCCAGCCTGACTACACCGGGGAGATGATCCAGGCCCAGAGGGCGGGCGCGGAGATCATCCTGCCTCTCGTCGACACGTCCTCTCTCAACCGCCTGGGCCAAGCGGCCCACCGCCAGAGCTACGACCCCGCCTTCGTCGGCACCTACAACCTCAACCAGGATCTTCTCGGCGCCTTCGCCAAGGAGCTCGAAGGCCTCTTCCTCAACTCCCGGGTACCGCCGTGGGACACCTCCCCCCGCATGCAGTTCTATCGGGACACCATGAACCGCTACCAGCCCCGGGCGCCCCGAGGGGATCTCGGAGCCGGGGTGTTCGTCGTCGGCAGGCTGTTGGCGGAGAAGATCGGGCCCTTCATCCAGGAGCCTCCGACCACCGCCAACCTGCTCGACGGCCTCTACTCCTTGAAAGCGGAGACGCTGGGAGGACTGCTCCCGGGCATCGGCTTCGAGAAGAACCTCGACCACTCCAAGTCCAACCAGTGCATCATTCCGGTCAAGCTCAGCGGCGGGAAGACCGTCGCCCACGACCCCAGCGAGAGCTTTGTCTGCGCTCCGGGCTGGAAACCAGTGGGAGGGTGATGCCAGCAGCACGGCCGGCGAGGCTCCGAACCCTCAGCGTCGACCGCATCGTGGACATGGCGGTCGAGATCACCGAGACGGAAGGCGTCGAGGCGCTCTCGATGCGGCGCCTGACCCAGTCTCTCGGGGTGACGACCATGGCCCTGTACGGGCACGTCCGGAACAAGCGGGATCTCCTCGACCTCGTCGCCGACCGCTATCTGGCCGAGCTGGAGCTTCCCGGCAACGAGATCCCCTGGGAGGACTGGCTGGCGCGCTTGTTCGGGTCGCTCCATGCTCTCGTGCGCCAACCTCCCGTCCTCGCCAGCTACACGCTGGGATTCACCCTCAGCCAGACCGCCCGCCTGGGTGCGGACCGGACGGTTGACGAGCAGGTGCAGGACCTGCGGGACCGAAGTGCCGAATACCCCCATCTGGCGGCGGTGGCCGAGCCCCTGGTGGGCTGGCCGGCCGAGCCGTTGTTCGAACACGGACTTGCCCTCGTGATCGGGGGCCTGCGCCCGGCATGACGAGCGGTCACCGACCGCACCGGGAGGGGACGCGATAATGTTTGACTGAATATTCGGTCAGAAGGACGGAAGGGGGGATCAGCGATGGGGGTGCCGGCACCCCGCTCTGAGCTCGACCTATGGTCCGACGAGGTGCTCCTCGACCCGTGGCCCCACTACCGGGCCATCCGGGACGCCGGGCCCGCCGTCTACCTCGAGCGCTACGACCACCACGCCGTCGGGCGCTTCACCGACGTGCGGGCGGCGCTGCGGGACTGGCAGACGTTCACCTCGGCCGACGGCGTGGCCTTCAACGACCTCATGAACGAGGCGGAGATGGGCACCGCCCCGGGCACCGACCCGCCCGAGCATGACCAGGTCCGGGCCGCCCTGCTGCAGCGCCTGCGCCTGTCGGAGGTCCGGGGGCTGCACACCATGCTCCAAGGCCGGGCCGACGCCCTGGTGGCGGACCTGTTGGAGCGCCGGACCTTCGACCTGGTCACCGATCTGGCCCAGCCCTACGTCACCGGCGCGGTGGGGGAGCTCATTGGCATCTCGGGCGAGGTGCTCGACCGCTTCGGCCCCGCCGGGCCGTACTTCTTCGACACCGCCGGGCCCGAAGGGGAACGGGTCTACGAGGCGTTTCCCATCGCCCTCGAGCTGCTCCAGGAGATCGGGAGGCTGACCAAGGAGGACATGGCGCCCGGCAGCATGGGCTGGTCGCTGTTCGAAGCCGAGGAGCGGGGCGAGATCCCCGAGGACTCGACCACCATGCTGATTTGGAACTACCTCGGCCCGGCCTTCGACACCACCATCAACGGGATCGGCAGCACCATCTGGCTGCTGGCGCGCGACCCGGAGCAGTGGAAGCTCCTGCGGGAGGACCCCTCTCTCATCCCGGCGGCGTTCAACGAAGGTCTGCGCATGGAGGCGCCCATCCAGATCTGGAGCCGGGGCTGCCGCCAAGGCGCGGTGATCGACGGCGTGGAAATCCCCGCCGGGAGCCGGATGGCGATCATCCTCGGGTCCGCCAACCGTGACGAGCGGCACTATCCCGACCCCGACCACTTCGATGTGCGGCGCAACCCCCAGGACCACGTCGGTTTCGGACACGGCATCCACGCCTGCGTGGGCTCGCCGCTGGCCCGGGAAGAGGCCCACGCCGTGCTCACCGCCCTGGTGAACCAGGTGAGCACGCTGGAGTGCGGCGACCCGGTGTGGGCGCCGCACAACACCACCCGGGGACTTGCCAGCCTGCCCATGGAGATCTCCTGAAGGTCGCCGCCCGGCTCCAGGTCGGGATGTTCGACGTCGTCGAGCGGGGCCGGATCCTGGTCGGCGCCGGCGACCTCTCCGACCTCCGGCGCCCCCACCTGGCCGACGCCGGCGAGCAGGCGGCGCGCCTCGGTGACGCCGGCTTCGACGGCGTCTACACCATCGAGGCGGCCCACGACGTCTTCTTCCCCCTGGTGCTGGCGGCCCACGACCCCGGCACCCGGCGCCTTGAGTTGTCCACCAGCCTGGCCATCGCCTTTCCCCGCAGTCCCATGCACGTGGCGCATGCCAGCTGGGACCTCCAGCTCCTCTCCGAGGGCCGGTTCCGTCTCGGGCTGGGAACCCAGGTGCGCCAGGTGAACGAGCGGTACTACGGCACCCCCTGGTCCCAGCCGGTGGAACGGATGCGGGATTACCTCGTCGCCCTGCAGGCCATCTTCCGCTGCTGGCAGGAGGGCGAGCCGCTCCGCCACGACGGGCCCTTCTACCGGCTGAGCTTCATGAACCCACCTTTCAACCCCGGCCCCAGCCCCTACGGCCCGCCGCCCGTCCTCGTCGGGGCCCTGGGGCCGAGGATGACGCGCATGGTGGCCGAGGTGGCCGACGGCCTGCTGCTGCACCCGTTCGTCACCGAGCGCTTCGTGCGGGAGCGGATGGTGCCCGAGGTCGAGGCCGGTCTGACCGCCGCCGGGCGGTCGCCAGCGGACTTCGAGATCGTGCCCATGGTCATGATCGCCACCGGCCGGGACGAGCGGGAGATGGCGACGGCCGACGCCGGCGTGGCCGGCCTCATCGCCTTCTACGGCTCGACGCCCACCTACCGCCCGCTCCTCGAGCTCGAGGGCCTCGGCGACCTCCACAGTGAGCTGTTCACGTTGTCCCGGCAGGGCCGGTGGGCGGATATGGCCGCCCTGATCGACGAGGACGTCCTCACCCGCTTCGCCGTGCGGGGCGAGCCGAAGACGATCGGCCCCCAGATCGCGGCCCGCTATGGCGACATGGCCGAGCGGATCAACAGCTACCTGCCCTACGAGGCCGGCACCGACCTGCTCGCGGAAACGGCCGGCTCCATCGGCGGCTAGAACGCCTACAATGCAACAAGAACAGATGCATTGTGAGGTGGAGAAGTGAGCGAGCCGGTGGTTGGGCAGGTGAGGATCACGGAACGGGGCCAGATGAGCCTGCCCGCCCAGGCCCGGCACCGCTGGGGCCTCGACGGCGGGGGAGAGGTGGGATGGGTCGACCTCGGTGACGTGCTCGTCCTGGTCCCCGGCGGCATCACCGCCGCTCGGGCGGCGTTGCTCGAACAGATCGGCGAAGACGACTCCACAACTCCCGGCTCCATAGGTCCTGTCCGTGATCGGCTCAGCGGAGGTCATGGTCACAAGTTTGGGTCGCTTGCGGCAAGCTGACCGGTCCCTACCTCGGCAACGCCGAGTGACGAAGCGGCGAAGGGGCACTCGCAGCGCCTTTCGTACACAGGGCCTGAGTCATCATGGGCGAATGCCGCGCTCCAGACGTAGCCACAACCGCATCACCGACGACCTGCTCACCGATGATTCCGGCAATCAGTGGCACCGCGTCCGCAGCGACCTGTCCCGCGCCGCCGTCGTACGGCTCCTGGCCGATCGAACGGTTCGTGTCGGTGTGCACTCCGAACGGAGGATGCTGCGGTGGATTCCAGATGCCGACCGCGAGCGAGTCTGGAGCGAGGAGATCGAGCCGAGGTTCCATGACCGCCCCGACGACGGGACCGTGACTCCCACTCCAGGACAGCTGCTGTTCCATGGCACGCTTTGGCGTCGGCGCGGCAACCAGATGCTGGTGTTCGACGACTTCGACTGATTCGACCTATGCCTCGGCCACCGCGTCGTCGGAGAGGGCGACGAGCTCGCGGAGCTGGACGATGGAGAGGTCGCTGATCCACGCCTCGCCCGCCCCGATGGTCCGTTGCGCCAGGTCCCGTTTCTCCTCGATCATCCGGTCGATCCGCTCCTCGACGGTGCCCACGCAGACGAACTTGCGCACCTGGACGTTGCGCCGCTGGCCGATGCGGAACGCCCGGTCGGTGGCCTGATCCTCGACGGCCGGGTTCCACCAGCGGTCGAAGTGGATGACGTGGTTGGCGGCGGTCAGGTTGAGGCCGACCCCACCGGCTTTCAGGGACAGCAGCAGGAGCGGAGGGCCGCCGTCGGACTGGAAGGCGGCGACCATCTGGTCGCGGCCCCGTTTGGGGACGCCGCCGTGGAGGAACGGGATGTCGATCCCGAGCCAGCCCCGGAAGTGGCCCTGCAGGAGGTGGCCCATCTCGGCGAACTGGGTGAAGCAGAGGGCCCGCTCCCCGGCGGCGTTGATCTCCTCCAGGATCTCGTCGAGCCGGGCCAGCTTGCCGGAGCGGGCCCCGCCCAGCGGCGACCCGTCGGCCAGGAGATGGGCGGGGTGGTTGCAGACCTGCTTCAGCTTGATCATGGCGGCCGAGATGATGCCCATCCGTTCGATCCCCCTGCCGGCCTGCTCGATCCTGGCCAGCATCTCCTCGACCACTCCCTGGTACAGGTCGGCCTGCTCCCGGGTGAGGTTGCACAGCACCTTCATCTCGATCTTGTCGGGGAGGTCGGCGATGATCGACCGGTCGGTCTTTAGCCGGCGGAGGATGAAGGGGCCCGTGAGTTTCCGGAGTGTTCCGGCCGCTTCCTCGTCGCGGTAACGCTCCACCGGGATGGCGAAGCGTTCCCGGAAGGTCGGTTCGGGTCCGAGCAGGCCGGGGTTGAGAAGGTCCATCAGCGACCAGAGTTCGCGCAGGCGGTTCTCGACCGGCGTGCCGGTGAGGGCCACCCGGGTGGCGGCGGGAAGGGACCGGGCCGCCCGCGACGCCTGGGCGGCCGGGTTCTTGACGTTCTGGGCCTCGTCGAGCGCCAGGCGGCCCCAGCTGACCCGGGCCAGCAGGTCCCGGTCACGGGCCAGGAGGCTGTAGGTGGTGAGCACCAGGTCGGCCTTACCGACGGCCTTGGTGAAGGCGGAGCCGACCTCGCGGGCGGCGCCGTGGTGGACGTGGACGGCGAGGCGGGGTGCGAAGCGCTCCGATTCCCGCTGCCAGTTGCCGACCAGCGACATCGGGCAGACCACCAGCGTCGGCGCCGGCCGGCGCCGGCGCCCGCCCCTCGGACCTTCACGTTCGGCCAGGAGCAGCGCCAGCAGCTGCGCGGTTTTCCCGAGACCCATGTCGTCGGCCAGGCAGGCGCCGAGCCCGAGGCGATGGAGGAACCGCAGCCAGGCCAGGCCCCGCTCCTGATAGGGGCGCAGGCTGCCGTTGAAACTGGCGGGGGTCCGATGGGGCTTGATCCGCTCATCGCCGTCGCCGGCCAGAAGGTCGCCGAGCCAGCCGTCGGCCGTCACCGCCACCACGGGCAGTTCGGTGCCCGGGGCGGGGTCGAGGCCGAGGCCGATCCGGAGCACGTCGGCGGCGGTGATCGAACCGGCGCCGGGGAAGCGGGACCCGGTCAGGGCGGCCAGGGCCCGCTCGGCGTCGCCGGGGCGCAGCTCGATCCACTGGCCCCGCACCTGCGTGAGCGGCGTCTTGAGCTCGGCCAGCTCTCGCAGTTCGGGGACGGTCAGGGTGAGGTCGCCGACTGCCACCTCGTAGTCGTAGTCGCACACACCGGCCAGACCGAGGCCGAAGGGGTTGCGGTCGGAGCCGTCGTCCGGGCGGGGCCGGGCCCGCAGCCGCAACCCGAGACGCTCCGCCGGCGACCGCCACCACGGCGGGAGGAGCATCCCCGCGCCCCCGTCGGGGAGCGGGTCGGGGTCGTCGGCGGACTCCAGCAGGAACTCCACCCGGCGGGGGCCGTCGGCGCCGGCTGGGGTGACCCGGAAGCCGGAGCGGAGCGGACCGGCCTCGGGCAGGCCGGTCCGGCGCCAGTCGTCGAGCACGGATTGCAGCTTGAAGGTCTCGGTGGGATCGGCGGCCAGGCGGGCGTCAGCGCCGGTCAGGGCGGCCAGGAACGCCTCCTCCACCGGAAGGACTTCGGGGCCCGGCGCCCGCCCGGGTGTCACCCGCGGCCAGTCGGCCACGGCGGAGCGGACGATGGCGTCCACCATGGCGGCCAGCGCTCCGGTCAGCAGCGCTTCGGAGAGGGGCGGTGCCGTGTTCCCGGCCGGGTCGGTCTCCGCCCGGCACAGCGGGGGGATGGCGGCGACGAGGGACCGGATGCGGCGGCTGTGGGCGGCGGTGGGCACGGGCAACCAGCGGGCCTGCGTCCGGCCGCCGGCCGGGTCCACGATCCCCGGCAGGGCCCGGCCCGAAGCGACGAGTTCGACGGCCGTGTCGGCCACGGCGGCGAGCCAGTCCCAGGCCCCACCGGTGATGACCGGGTTGTCGTCGGTGCCGGCCGGGCCGGGCCGGTCCAAAAGGAGGTCGACGGCGGCCTGCGCGGGCAGGCGGACCACGGGCACCAGCCAGGGCCGGAGCTGCTCCGTCCTGGTGGGCCGGCCCTCCACCTCGATCCGGGCTTGGGGGGAAGGGATCGGGCCCCACGAATTGGTCGGGAGCATCAAGGTGAGCTGCCCGTCGGAGGCGCCCTCGGCCGGGCGGGCGCCTTCCGGAGAGAGGACGGCGGCGACGAGGCCGGCTGTCACCGCGAAGGGATGGGCGACGATCGGGGGGAGCACGGGCTGGCCCCGCCCCGGCGGCTGCCTCACGAGCGCGGGGACCCGGGTGCTGTCTTCGACCCAGTAGCAGAATCCCGCCAGGGGCGACCAGAGGGCATGGACAACGAGCACCGAAGTGAGCGTAGAGGCGGCGCTGATTCGGTCCGGTCGGACGGCGGCTCGGGACTTTTGGCCCTGCTCGACGGGGGCCGCCGTCCCCGACAATCAATGCATGGACAGCAAGATCCGCCGCCGCAGCGTTGAAGTGGCCCGACAGGTCTCCGTACCGTTCGAGGCGGCCGTCGACATCATCAAGCGCGATCCCGGGCTGCTGATCGGATCCCCCGCCGTCTCTTCCTGGGTGGCGTCCGAAGGCCGGGAGCAATCGCCCTGATGTGCCGTTCGCGGACGGGTCCGGCCGGTGGCGGACGGCCGCTCGGCCGGGTGGTCCGGGCAATCCAGTGCCAAGCAATACCGTGCGGATGCGGACGCCCTTCAGAACGAGCAATCTGGGGCGGCCCGCTCCGCCCGGCGCACCGCCAGGTTCTCCGTCACCAGGCCGATCACCCAGTTGTAGGCGAAGCGCCGGGCCCCGCAGTAGCTGACCAGCAGCCGCTCCTCCGCCGGGGACACGTCGAGCGGGAACACCACCGCCCTCGTCACCCGCCCACGCCCGTCGCCACTCACACCCGAAGTATGCCGAGAGGGTGGGACAGCCATGTAGGAACCCCTATCTCATCATCCTGCCGCACTCGCCGAGGACCTCGAGGACCAGCGCCGGACGTAGGCGATGGTCAATCCCACCATGTGGTGGACAGGGCGAGGATCTCCCGCTGCCAGTCGTCGTAGCTGAGTCCCTCCCCCTGCGCGACATACTCCGACAGCCGCCGGCTGTAGTCGGAGCCGCAATGCAGGGCGAGCTCGGCGATCTCCGCGGGCGAGCAGTGGTCACCCACGACCACGGTTCTGACTCTTGCCTCGGCGGTGTCGGCCTCGATGGTTCGGGCCAGCAGGCGCAGGAGGCTCTTGCGGGCGTGGCGATCGTCCAGGATCGGGGCGCCCGCCGGCCGGTTGCCGGCGACCAGCACCACGCTGGCCCCGGGGGAAAGGAGGGGGAGCATCTCGTTCGCCATCCGGAACCGGGCCAGCAGCCCCCCGGTGAGGAACTGGTGGACCTGCTCGATGGCGCCGAGCGCCGCCGTCTTCACGTCCCAGGGGAGCTGCACGTAGGTGTGAACGGAGCCCGACCCCAGCCCACCGGCGACTTCGTCGAGGCGTTCTCCACAGCCCGCCTCGGTCACATCGAAGCCGGCTTCCTTCAAGGCGATCGCCACGTCGCCGACACGGCCGGGGGATCCGGTGACCACCGCGCTTCGCTGCATAGCGCTCCTCTGCTCGGTTCGACGGCTGGCGGCGTGCCCGGCCGTCACAAAGCCGCGGAGCTCGCGAACCCGGACGGTTCCGGCAGGTCCAGAGCGGCGTGCAGCGCCCCGAGGATCCGGGTCGTGACCTGGCCCGGAGGGTACGCGGCGGCGTGGATGCGCTCGAGAACACGTTCGAGCGCGACCCGGTTGCCGGCGGCGAGGCCCACAAGCTCCCGGCTGACGTCGTGCGTGTCGAAAGCGGGCTCGAGGGCCAGAGCAAAGGCCCGGGAAGTCAGACGTTGCTCGAGCACGCTGATCCGCACACCAACCACCACCTTGCGTCCAAGGTCGCGTTTCCGAAAGACGGTCCTGCGAAGGGAGCCTCCGGGACCAGAGCCCAGATTCCTGGCGGTCCCGTCTCCCAGATCATCCTGCGGGACCCTACCTCACGCCCGCCGCAATTCGCCAGTGATTTCGTAAGGAATTTCCCGACTATTTGGTTGGATGTATTGAACGCCTGACTTGACGTCAACGAAAGATTTCATGGGTTCAATCGCCCGGGAATCGGGACCAGGGTGCCATGCTGCGTATGGGCCTGCGAGCCAGGACGACGGACTACACCGCGTGATTTGTCGGTCGACTGATGTAGACAATCCCGGGCTCTATTACGTACCTGAGTCCCGCGCCTTCCACCACAATGACCTCTTGACCCGATTTGCCTGTGCTGTTCCTCACCGTCAGGCCGCGCAGTATTCCAGCGCCGGAGCTACCTCGGGCACGAGGACGACCTCGTGCAGAGACAGCAGGTTTGCCGTCCGACGCGGTGTGGCTGGGTGGACGCGCCGGGCACCCGGCGCTCGATGGCGCACCGGCGTACTGATCGGGACAGCGCCGGAGTGGAAGGTCGAGATTCTCCACGGCGAGATCGGCGAGCGCAGCCGGCCCGACTTCGATCCGCAAGGTCTCATCCCGCAGTGTCTGGAGAAAGGTCTTCCGCATGATCCCCCCTGAACGTCCTTGATGGTCCGACTGCGTGTACGGCGGTGCCCAAGAGAACCGGCGCCGCCCGGCCCGAGTCGTGGTCGGGCCGGGCGGGTGGCACCGGTCCCAGGGGAGGCTCTTTCAGCCCTTCTTGGCCAGCGACACCTGAAGGTCAGCCAGCTGGTTGACCCTGGCGGTGAGCTCGGCCAGGGAGGCTTGCAGGCTCTGCACGGTGGCGACGTCAACCTCGTCATCGTCGTCGTCCACGATGTCGGTGACGGCGTCCTTGGCGTTCTCCTCGAGGTCCTTGGCCCGATCGAGCAGGTCGTCCACGAAGTCCTTGGTGTCGTCGACGATGTCCTCGAGGAACGGGGTGAGGGTGTTCTTGCGCTTCGACATGGTGTGCCTCCCTTTCCTGGGTGCCCACGCACCCTTCGGTGTCTGACTACGCATCGCGTAACTGGGTGCGGCCGACGTCTTGCTGTTCAACGCCTACACCCAGCAGCTCGAGGGTGTCCGGAGCCGGGGGTTGGTCAGCCGCCGGCAGCCTCAGCGCCTGCATGTGGGGGAGGGGTTTCCCGGCCGGGCCGTGCTCGAGCGCCGGACGGTGACGGTGCCCGACCTCGGTGCCGCCCGGCCTTCGTGGCCGCGCGTCACCTGGAGGGCCAGCGCTTCGTCAGCTACTGCTGCGCCCCGCTCATCGCCAAGGGCCTGGTCAAGGGCGTGCTGGAGACGTTTCACCGCACCCGTCTCGATCCTGACCCCGACTGGCTGGAGTTCTTCGAGACGCTGGCGCGGACAGGCCGCCATCGCCGTCGACAGCGCCGAGATGTTCGAGAGTCTCAACCGGGCCAACGCCGAGCTGCTGGCGGCCTATGACCAGACGCTGGAGGGCTGGGTCCGGGCCCTGGACCTGCGGGACAAGGAGACGGAGGGGCACACGCAGCGGGTCACGGAGATGAGCGTGGTGCTGGCCCAGGCCCTGGGAACCACGGGCGAGGCGCTGGTGCACGTGCAGCGGGGGGCCCGCCTGCACGACGTCGGCAAGATGGCGGTGCCGGACGACATCCTCCTCAAGCCCGGCGCCCTCACGGCCTCCGAGCGGGAGGTCATGTGCGGCCACCCGAACTTCGCCCGGGACATGCTGGCTGAGGTCCCCTTCCTTCGTCCCGCCCTCGACATCCCCTGGTGTCACCATGAGCACTGGGACGGCAGCGGCTACCCGCGGCACCTGAAGGGCGAGGAGATCCCACCCGTCGCCCGGGTGTTCACCATCGTCGACGTCTGGGACGCCCTGTCCTACGACCGCCCATAACGCAGCCTGCGGCCGCAACCAATGGCCCGGTGCACTTCACCCTTGTCTCGCGGTGGGGGCGGCCGCAGCCTGCGGGTTGAGCGCCACCGGATCGCGCTGATCGTTCGTGGACGGGCCGGC
>JBIOUX010000165.1:0-21823 GCA_044867425.1 Acidimicrobiia bacterium
GCGGTAGCTCAGGATCCGGCATTTCCGGACGGGCGGTAGTCAGGCTGCTCATCGAGGGGTCATCTGCCTACAAATAACGTGGGTAAAAGACCCCTCGTCCTCGACGATCACCCTTTTCGCTCGATGCGGCGTCGCCGAGGTCCGGCGTCAGGAGTGGCGCCGCGCACAGATGACGGCGTCGACGCCGGTCCCCACCATGCGCCTTGGGCGGTCCTCTGCGACGAGGAACGTCCAGCGATTGGGATCGAGCGCTGCGGTGGCGGTGTCGACCGAGACCTGAAGCTGACCGGCTGCAGCCGTTTCTGCTCCGGTCGTCGGGTCGATCGGGCGGTGGCCGACCATGAACAGGGTCCCACCAGGGGCGACTCCTGCTGCCAGCCGCTGCACCATCGCTTCCACCGAGTCCGCCACGTGGACGTACAGCGAGACCACGAGGTCGTAGTGCGCAGGCTGCGCGGTCCACGTCGAGAGGTCGCCCTCCACCCAGTCGATGCGCTCGGCGACGTCCACGCCAACGGTTTCGGCCGTCGAGCGGCCGTGGGCCAGCGCGGTTGCCGAGAAGTCGACCGCAGTGACGTGCCACCCGCGCGCTGCGAGCCACAGCGTGTCCGATCCGTGACCGCAACCGGCATCGAGGGCAAACCTCGGCTGTAGGTCCGCGACCTCGGTGATGAGCCACTCGTTCGGAGGGCGGCGCGCGACCTGATCCGAATGGTCACGCAGAACCTGCGACCATCGATCCTCCCAGAAGCGCCGATCGAATGTCGCTTCGGTCACGGTGCCGCCGAATGCATCCTGCCGTGCTCGACATCCATGTCGACGATCGTACCGATGTGGTCGACGTCGGAGGGTTGCTCGCTACCCGTCGTGCCCGGCCCCAGCGCCGGCCCGTCGCGAGGGTCGGGCGGCTGCTGAGGGTCAGACGAGGCGGTCGCGGCCGACCCAGTAGGGGGCGCGCAGGGCCTTCTTGTCGATCTTGCCGACGGTGGTCTTGGGCAGGTCGGTGACGAACTCGACCGACTTCGGCTTCTTGTAGCCGGCCAGCTGGGAGCCGGCGAAGGCGATGACCTCGGCCTCGGACAGGCGGGCGCCGGCGGCGGGGACGACGATGGCCTTGACCGCCTCGCCCCAGCGCTCGTCGGGAACACCGATGACCGCCGCCTGGCTGATCCCGGCGTGGCGCAGCAGGACCTCTTCTATCTCCCGGGGGTAGACGTTGAGCCCCCCGGAGATGAGCATGTCCTTGGTGCGATCGAGGATGAACACGTAGCCCCCATCGTCCATCTTCCCGATGTCGCCGGTGTGCAGCCACCCGTCGCGGATGGTCTCGGCGGTGGCGTCGGGCCGCCTCCAGTAGCCCTTCATCACCGCCGGGCAATGGATGCAGATCTCGCCGATCTCACCGGCGGGCAACGGCGCGCCCTTGTCGTCGAGGATGGCCACCTCGGTGCCGGAGCGGGCGTAGCCGCACGACGCCAAACGTTCACTGCCGGGCCCCTCCAGGACGTGCTCCTGGGGCCGGAGGTAGGTGCCGGTCATGGGTGACTCGGACTGGGCGAAGAGCTGCACGAAGACGGGGCCGATGCGGCGGATGGCCTCCTTCAGGTCCTCCACGTACATGGGGGCCCCGCCGTAGACGACGGTCTTCAGGCTGGAGAGGTCGGCGCCGGGCAGGTCGGGATGGTCGAGGACCATCTTGATCTGCGTGGGCACCAGCCACGTGTGGGTGACCCCGTGCTCGGCCACGTCGGCCAGGAACTGGGCGGTGTCGAAGCCGGAGGGCTGGAGGATGACCTGGGTGGCGGCCTTCATGACGAAGGCGAGGGCCATCATCCCCGCTCCGTGGGTGAGGGGGGCGGCCACCAGCCCAGCGTCTTCCGGTTCCAGGCGCTGGAGGTCGGCCAGCCAGCTCACGGCCACGAAGGTGAGGTTGCCGTGGGTCAGCATGGCGCCCTTGGGCCGGCCGGTGGTGCCCGAGGTGTAGGCCAGCCAGGCGACGTCGTCCTCGGCTGTGGGGGGCACCTCGGCCTGGCGCCCGTAGTGGCGCTCCAGGAGCCCTTCGAGGGCGATGCTCCCGTCGGTGACGGACGTCCCGTCCCCGGCCAGGATGAGCGAGTCGAGGCCGAGCTTCTCCTGGATCGGCACCAGGGTGGGGGCGAATTCCTCGCCCGCCAGCAGCACCCGGGCCTCCGAGTCGCCCACGTGGTAGAGGATCTCCTCCGGGGTGTAGCGGGCGTTGAGGGGCACGACGGTGGCCCCCGCCTTCCACACGGCGAAGAGCGCCTCGAGCAGCTCGGGCGAGTTGGCCATCATCAGGGCCACGCGGTCCTGGGGGCGCACGCCCACCTCTTCGCTGAGGGCGATGGCCAGGGCGTCGGCCCGTCGGTTCAGCTCCCGGTAGGTCCGCCGCTGGCGGCCGTGGTCCCAGATGACGGCGGTGCGCTCCGGATGCTGGCGCGCCGAGACAGCGAGGATCTCCCCCAGGTTCATGCTTCGCCTCCGGTCCGAGGAAGGAAGCGCCGCCCGTCAGCCGACGGGCGGCGCTGGTAGGCGGATTCAGCTAGGCACGGGTGACGACCGGCTCCTGGACGAGCCCGAAGCTCCGGAGCACGCCGAGCAGCTCCCGGTGGCCGAAGGCCTGGCAGGCCGAGGCGAAGCCCACCTCATGTGGGGTGCCGGTGGCCAGCCGGAAGGCGGCGTAGGCGTTGAGCAGGCCGGTCTGCTTGTAGTTGCAGTTGCCGTAGATCACGCAGTGGGCCCGTCCGAGGGGTCCCGTGGCGTGGACGGAGTCGACCGAGATGTTGATACGGGGGTTCTCCCGCGGGGGCATCTGGTTGTTCACGCCCGCCGCCGTCTCGGCCAGGGCGGCGTACTTCTGCTCGAGCGTGAGCCCCTCGATTCCCTGGGTGACGGCGGTCACGATCTGGGGCACGCCCTGCATGAGCTGGCGGTTCATCACCCCGCCGACCACCTTGACGTTGGCGACCCGGGGGTCCCGCTTGAACCAGACCGGGTGGGAGGTGCCGCCCCACGGCAGCGCCAGCCCGGTCTCGTGCTGACCGGGGATGACCACGTCGTAGAGGCCGCCGTCGGCGGGCCACTCGGCGTACTGGTTCTGCTCGAGGTAGTAGGCCTTGGACAGGGCGGCGTTGACGAGGATGGTGGCCGTCGACGCCACCGTGGGCACGCCCTTCCAGAACACGATGATGTCGAGCGTGTCGAGTCCGGGCTCCTCCAGGCAGATCTGGGCCGCGATCTCGCCCGTCGTGTACATCTGGGCGATCCCCGGCGCCAGCAGCAGGCCCTGGGCGGCCATGTCGTCGCTGTACTTCTCGTCACACTCGATCATCCAGTCCTGCTCACCCGTGGTATCGGTGTAGTGGCAGCCGGCGGCCAGGCAGGCCTGGACGGTCTCGTGGCCGTACTGGGCGAAGGGTCCCACGGTGTTGACGACGACCTTGGCCCCGGTGAAGAGCTTGGTCAGGGAGTCGACGGAATGGTCGACCTCGGCGATCTCGTAGTCCGCCGTCTCGATGCCCGGCACGTTGCGCTCCATGGAGCTGGCCAGGCGGTCCTTGTTGCGCCCCGCGGCGATGAACGGGAGGTTGTGCTCCCGCAGGTACTCGCAGACGAGCCTCCCCGTGTATCCCGAGGCCCCATAGACGACGACGGGCTTGGTGCTCATGTCATCACCTCACGTCTTGAATTCGTGCCGTCCACGCGTGGTCTGCGGTGACGGTCCTCCCAGGCCGAGTCTGGCCGAACCGTCTGGGGGCGGGCGAGAGAGACTTCTCTAGAATCGCCAACGCATGGTTGGAGGTCTCTACAGTCCCCCGCCACCGAAGCGACGGGCCGACCGGGCCACCTGGGACCGGGAGATCCGCCCCCTCCTGGCCCGGCTGGCCGCCCGCGACCGCGAGGTGGCCGAGGGCGCCATCGTCGCGCTGCGCAAGGTGCTCCCCTCCTACCGGGACGTGAGCGACGAGGCGCTGCGGGCCTCGGCCCTGCGCAACAGCGCCAATGCCATCAAGACGCTCACCGCCCGGCGCCTGCCCGGTGATGCCGAGCTGGCCGAAGCGGCGGTGGCGGCCGGAGACCGGGCCTACCAGGGCGTGTCGGTCCAGGACGTCCTCACCGCTTACCGCCTGTCGGTGCACCACATCCGGGAGTTCCTCATCGAGGCGGCCACCACCGGCGGCTGCTCCCCGGCGGTCACCCTGGAGATGGTGCAGCTGCTGTGGACCCTGGCCGATGCCGTGGGCGTCCGCATGGCCGCCGTGCATCGCGACGCCGAGCTGGACATCGCCCGCCACGACGAGCGCCAGCGGGCCGAGTTCCTGCGGGGGCTCGTCTTCGGATCGGTGGCGCCGGCCGAGATCCGCCGCCTCGGCCCCGCCTATGGCCTGGCTCCCGACCTGCGCTACGTGGCGCTCCGGGGCCGGCCCTCGCCGGGGAAGGAGAGCAGCGAGCTGATGCGGGCCGTGATGGCCTCGGTGCGGGGCCACGGCCACAACGCCTTCGTGGATGTGCTCGAGGGCGACGTGGTCGGCGTGGCGCCCCGGACGCCGGAGATCGCCCGTTGCCCGGGCACCATCGGTGTGGGACCGCCGGCCGACCTGGCCGCCATCGAGCCTTCCTTCGCCACCGCCAGCCGCGTCCTCGAAGTCGCCGGCCGCTTCGGGCAGCAGGGGGTCTTCCGCCTGGAAGACCTGTCGCTGCGGGTGGCGGTGGCGGCCGAGGACGAGCTGGGCGAGCTGTTGATGGGCCGCTACCTGCGGCCGCTGGCCGCCCTCGGGGGCCGGGCCGAGCCCGTCCAGGAGACGGTGGAGGCCTTCATCGACAACGGGTTGAACATCAAGGCCACCGCCGAGGCACTGGACGTGCACCAGAACACCGTGCGCTACCGCCTCAGCCGCTTCGAGGAGCTGACGGGCAGTTTCCTGGAGCGGCCCTTCACCGCCTTCGAGGTGTGGTGGGCGCTGCAGCGGGCCCGGCTCAACCCCGAAGACTTGTAGGGCTCTCCAAAGCGCTGGCGCCCGGCGGCCGCCCCGGGGAGGGGGAGGGACGGCCGTCAGGGCTGCCAGGCGAGGATTCGGCGGCTCAGATGAGCCTGGACGTCATGGTGTTGTCGACGGGAATGGCTGCGCCGGTGATGAACGAGGCCCGGTCGGAGGCGAGGAAGCAGACCGTCTCGGCCACCTCCTTGGGTTGGACCAGCCGTCCCTGCATGGCCTGAACGACCGGCGCCAGACTGGCGCCGAGGGCGGCCTCCACCACCGGCGTCAGTTCAGCTGTCATCTGGGTCTCGGCCAGGCCGGGGCACACGGCGTTGACCCGCACCCCGGCGTCCCGGAGTTCGACGGCGGCGGTGCGGGTGAGCCCGATCACCGCGTGCTTGGTGGCGGCGTAGGCCCCGAACAGGGGAGCGCCGCCCAGCCCGGCCACCGAAGACATGTTGACGATGGCCCCTCCACCGGAAGCGATGATCGCCGGAGCGCCGTACTTGATGCCGAAGAAGACGCCCTTCTGGTTGATGGCGTAGATCCGGTCGAAGTCCTCCTCGGTCTCATCGAGGAGGGAGTAGTTGTGGACGATCCCGGCGTTGTTCACGACCACGTCGATCCCCCCGAAGGCATCGACGGTGGCTTGGATGGCGGCCTGCACGTCACTGGCGACGCTGACGTCGCAGCGGACCGAGGATCCGCCGATCTCCTCGGCTGTCTTGGACACCAGGTCGTCCTGGACGTCGCACAACATCACCTGGGCCCCCTGGGCCAAGAACACCTCGGAGATGGCGCGACCGAAGCCCCTCGCCGCACCGGTGACCAGCGCTCGTTTGCCCTGCAGTTCTCCCATGTGTCGTGTCCTCCTTGGAATGTCAGATGAGCCGGGCGGTGAAGGCGTTGTCGACCGGGAAGGCAACCCCATTGATGAACGAGGCCCGGTCGGAGGCGAGGAAGGCGACCGCCTCGGCGATCTCCCGGGTCGTGCTCAGCCGGCCCTGGAAGTGGGCGAAGACGGGCTCGAGGCTGGTCCCCAGGGCTGCCTCGATCAGGGGAGCGCCCTGGGCCACCATCGCTGTGGGGGCGAAGGTGGGACAGACGGCGTTCACCCGCACACCCGCCTCCCGCAGCTCGCAGGCCGCCGTGGCCGTGAATGAGACGACCGCCGCCTTGGTGGCGCAGTAGGAGCCGATGAGGGGAATGGCGCCGAGGCCCGCCACCGAGGCCACGTTGACGATCGCCCCGCCCCCCGAGCCGATGATGGCGGGGGCGCCGTATTTGATCCCGAACAGGACGCCCTTCAGGTTGATGGCGATGATCCGGTCGAGGTCTTCCTCGGTCAACTCGACCAGGGGCGCCACCACGGCGATGCCGGCGTTGTTCACCACGGTGTCGATGCCGCCGAAGGCGTCGATGGTCGCCTGCACCGCCCGCTCGACGTCGGCGGCGACCCGGACGTCGCAGTGGACCGAGGAGGCGCCCAGCTCGGCGGCGGCCTTCTCCATCCGGTCGTCCTGGATGTCGGAGAGCATGACCTGGGCGCCCAGCTCGGTGAAGAGACGGGCGATCTCCAACCCGATGCCCTCGGCCGAACCGGTGATCAACGCGCGTTTACCGTCCAGCTCGGCCATGGCCGCTCCTTTCGTCGCCGTGCCGTGGGCCGACCCTAGAAGGCGCAGCGGTCTTCCGTCTCCCGCGAATGGGGCCAAACCTGGCCCTTTGGGGCCACTCCGGCACCGTCTGTCAGGAGTCCACCGGAGCGAGGAGGCCACAGCGGCCGGCCACGGCGGCGGCTTGGACCCGGTTGGAGACCCCGATCCGGCGCAGGAGCCCGGCCACCAGCCGCTTGGCGGTGCGCTCGGAGACGTGGAGGCGGTCGGCGATGTCGGTGCTCTCCAGCCCGGTGGCGATCAGGCGCAGCAGGTCCACGTCCTCGGCGGTGAGGTCGCTCACCGCCCGTTGACCCGACCGGGTCCACGTCTCCAGGAGAGCCGAGAGCACCGGTACAGGCACCACCGACAGCCCGGCGGCCAGGGCGATGAGCGGCGGCACCAGCTCGTCGGGCTCCGATGACTTGAGCAGAAAACCGTCCGCCCCCATGCGCAGAGCCTCCACCGCGCTGGCCACCTCGTCGTTGCCGGACAGAGCGAGGACGTGCACGTCGGGGTAGTGCCGCTTGACCGCCTCCACCGCCGCCAGCCCGCCCGGTGGGGGCATGACCAGGTCGATGATGGCCACCCGGGGCCGGTGGTGGCGGACGAGCTCCAGGGCCCGGGCGGCGTCCTCGGTGCGGGCCAGGACGCGCACCCGGCTCTCGGGGTCGGTATTGAGCAGCAGCTCGAGACCGCGCGAGAAGAGCTGGTGGTCGTCGACGAGGACGACGGTGAGGAGCCCGTCGCCGAGCTCGCTCACGGGACCTCCGCCAGGAGGTCCTGGTGGCTGGGGCAGGGGCCCCCGGCCACACCGCGATGAGCCGCCAGGCGAAGAGCCATGCTCACGGCGACGCCCCGACGTCGTCGAGCAGCCCGGCCTGACCGGCCAGGGCGGCGGCCTGGATCCGGTTGGCCACCCCGAGCCGGCGGAGAAGGAACGCCACCATCCGCTTGGCCGTCCGCTCGGAGACGTAGAGCCGTTCGGCGATCTGGGTCGTCTCGAGCCCGTCGGCCACCATCCGCCACAACTCGGTGTATTCGGGGGTGAGGGCGCCGAGCAGCTCGGGGTCCCGGGGAACGGCCGCGCCGACCAGCCCCGAGAGGAGCTCCCGGGGCACGACCGAGTGCCCGGAGGCCACGGTGAGGACCGGCGCCACCAGCTCGCCGGCGGTGGCCGGCCGGACCAGGAACCCAAGGGCGCCGGCGTGGAGCGTGGCCACGGCCAGCTCGACGTCGGCCTGGCGGGCCAGAGCCAGCTGGCGGGTGGAGGGCGACGCCTGGTGGAGCTCCCGGACCGTGTCCAACCCGACCTCGCCCGGCAAAGCCGGCGCTCCTCCTACTGCGACCACGGCGACGTCGGGGCGGCGCCGGCGGACCAGGTCGACGCCGGCTCGCCCGTCGTCGGCCCGGCCCACCACGTGCACGGCTCCCCCCGAGGCACCGTCCAGCCCGGCCTCGAACTGGCCCACCTCGGGGCCGCCGACCACGACCAGCGTGACGGTCTGCAGCGCCGGACCTCCCCATCCCCGGAACGCACAGCCTTTCGAGCGCGAACCTACCCGGCGCACTCCCCGAGTCCCACTTCGGCGGCGTAAGGGCCGGTCTCGTCGTAGTCGATGTAGAAGGTGGGGTCGTCGCCGGGCGCCGGGAAGCGATCGAGGTCGGCCAGCTCGCCGGCCAGGGCAGCGGGCCCCCCGGCCCGCTCCAGCCAGGTCGGGAACGACTCGCCCGCCGCCCGCTCGGCGGCGAAGCGGCCCACGATCCGCACCACCGCCTCCGGGCAGGCCCGGGCGGGGAGGCGCCGGGCCTTGCCGCCGAAGGTGACGGCGGTGTCGCCCAGGTGGCCGCCGAGGAGGAGCTGGTAGCCGGGAGCGGGCCGGCCGTGGGCCCGGCGCTCGACCCCGAAGAAGCCGATGTCGGCCACGTGGTGCTGCCCGCAGGAGTTGGGGCAGCCCGAGATGTTGACCCGGACCCCACCCACCTCGGCCAGCCCGGCCTCCTCCAGCGCCGCCCCGATCTCGGCGGCCAGGCCCCGGGACTGGGTCAAGGCCAGGTTGCAGGTGTCGGCCCCGGGGCAGCTGACCACGTCCCGGGCCAGCTCGGCGCCCGGGGCGGCCATGCCCAGCGCGTCGAGCCCGGCGTGGAGCTCCCGCAGCTGGTCCTCGGCCAGGGCCCGGAAGACGACGTTCTGGCGGTTGGTGACCCGGACCTCGACGCCCAGCCGGCGCTGGAGGGTGGCCAGCCCGTGGAACTGCTCGGCGGTGACGTCCCCCAGGCGGCACCAGGCGTAGGCCGACACCGTTCCCCGGGCCACGCCCCGCACCACGTTGGCCGCCTCCCAGCGGGCGTAGGCGTCGTTGGGCTTGATGCTGACGGGGACGCCGGCATGCCCGGCCGCCGGCCGTCCGACCGGGGTGGCCACGGCGCCGGCGGCGAGGCCGGCGGGGAGGTCTCCGGCCTCGGCCACCGTCGCCGGGATGCCTCCCGGCCAGCCGGCGGCGGCCACCAAGAGGGAACGTTCCTTGAGGATCCGCCGGCGCAGCTCGTCCTGCCCCAGGGTGTCGACCAGCCACTTCATGCGGGCCCGCAGCTTGTTGTCCCGGTTGCCGTCGTGGTCGAAGGTGCGCAGCGTCGCCTCCAGGGTGGGCAGGAGGTCCTCCCGGGCGGTGAAGGGCTCGAGGGCGAAGGCGGGATGCGGGTTGGCCCCCAGCCCGCCGGCCAGGAAGACCCGGAAGCCGGCTTCGGTGGCGCCGTCGGGCCGGGGCCGGTTGACGGCCACCACCCCGATGTCGTTGAACATGGCCTGGCCGCAGTCGGTGGCGCAGCCGGAGAAGTTGATCTTGAACTTCCGGGGCAGGCGCTGGGCGTAGGGATGGCGGAGGAAGTGGCGGAAGGTCGCCTCGGCCCACGGGCTGATGTCGAGCACCTCGTAGGGGCAGGCGCCGGCCAGGTGGCAGCCGGCGACGTTGCGCACGGTGTCGCCGCACGCCTCCCGGGTGCTGAGCCCGACGGTGGCCAGATCCCGCATCAGGGCCACCACCCGGTCGAGGGCCACGTAGTGGAACTGGACGTTCTGGCGGGTGGTGATGTGGCCCCAGCCCCGGGAGTACTCGGTGGCGATGTACCCCAGCTGGTCGAGCTGGGTCGGCGAGAGCGACCCGTACGGGATCTTGACCCGCACCATCTGGTTGGTGCCGCCCTGGCGCTGACCGTAGATGCCGTTGCCGAGGCGGAAGACGCGAAAACGCTCGTCCTCCAGCTCGCCGGCCTGGTACGCGGCCAGCATGCGCTCGAACTTGTCGATGTCGGCGGCGATGGCCGGGTCGATGGTCTGGGCGCCTGAGCTCCTGACGTCGGTTGCGGTCACGCCACCGCCTCCTGTCGTATCCCGGCGCCCGACACGGCCCGGCGCACGATCTCCCGAACCTCGTCGAGGCGCCCGGCCCGGACCAGGCCGGCCAGGTCGGCCTCCAGCGCGGCCTCCCACCGTCGGGCCCAGGTGGCGGCGTCCACCTGGCGGCTGGCGATCAGCTCGGCGCGAAGCTCCCCGAGCACTTCGGTGAGGACGCCGAGCTCCGGCCCGAGCCGCTCGGCGAGACCCGCTCGGAGCTGCTTGGCCAGCGCCGGGGACCGGCCGCCGGTGGAGATGGCCACCACCAGGTGGCCTCGGCGCAGCACCGCCGGGGCGGCGAAGTGGCAGTGCTCGACGTCGTCCACGGCGTTGCACAGCACCCGCTCCGCTTCCGCCTCGGCGAACACGGCCCGGTTGACGGAGGGGTCGCCGGTGGCGGCGATGACCAGGAAGGCGCCGGCCAGGTCGCCGCGCCGGTAGGCCGGCGGGGCGATCACGGCCACGGTGGCGCCCGCCTCGAGCAGGCCCTTCACCTTCTCCGCGGCCAGTGGCCCCTGGCCCACAACCACGCACCGGCGGCCGGCCAGCTCGAGGGCGACGGGGTAGCCGAAGGCCATCACGGCCTCCTCGAGGCGACGTCGTCGGGGACACCGCGAACCTCGGGGCCGTCGTGCAGTCCGCATTCGAGTTTGTCGGTCCCCGCCCAGCGGCCCTCCCGGCCCGTGCCCGGCTGGGTGCAGGGCGCGCAGCCGATGGACCCGTAGCCCCGGTGGCGCAAGGGGTTGACGGGCAGCCGGTGGCGGGCCGCGTAGCGCTCCACGTCGGCTTCGGTCCAGGTCAGCAGCGGGTTGACCTTTACCAGGCCCCGGCGGGCGTCCCATTCCAGGGCTCGGGCTCCGGCCCGGGCCGGTGTCTCGTCCCGGCGCAATCCGCTGACCCAGGCGGACTTGGTGGCCAGGTAGCGCTCCATGGGGATGACCTTGCGGGCGGCGCAGCACGCGTCGATCCCGTCGGAGTGGTGGACGGCCGAGCCCGGCTCGGGGCGCAGGACGACGAGGTTGACGTCGTAGCGGGCCCGGAGCTGGCGGGCCGTCTCCAGCGTCTCGGGGAAGTGGAACCCGGTGTCGAGGAAGAAGACCTCGATCCCGGGTTCGAGGCCGGCGGCCAGGTCGACCACCACCGCGTCCTGCATGGAGCAGGCCACGGTGATGTGGGGTGAGAACCGGCCGATGGCGTAGGCCAGGATGGCCTCAGCCGGGGCGTGGTCGAGATCGGGAAGGTCGAAGGGGGCAGCGACGAAGTCGGCAGATGCGGAGGTGACAGACACGGAGTCGGTGCTCCTTCCGGGAGAAGGCCGCCGCCGGGGAGGTGGCGGGGGGAGCGGAGCGGGGGCGCAGCCGGGCGGATGGCTCAGACGGCTGCGAGGGCGCGGCGACACATCTCGTCGTGTCCCTCATGGGGCGTGCGGCCCATGAAGATGGTCGGCGCTCCGCGCTCCCGGATCATCGCCCGGCACGCTACCGCGGCTTCCGGCAATTTGCCAGTAACTTGGTCAGGAATTTTTCCGACCGAATCGGTCGGATTTTCTCGTCCCTGCTGCGTCTACCCGGGCTGCGAGCTTCAGCGGCTTGTCTTCTTCGAAGTTGAGCGATTCCAGATCGGCGAGGAGCTCCTGGGTGGCGAGCAGCCGGCCGGTGAGGATCTGCTTGGCCACCTCGAGCAACTGGAAGATGCGGGGGTCGAAGACCGTGTACACGACGCTCGCTCCCTCCTTGCGGCTCCTGACGACGTTGGCTCGGCGCAGGACCGCCAGCTGGTGGGAGAGATGGGAGGCCTCGATCCCGACCTTGGGAAGGAGCTCGCCCACCGAGTGATCTCCCTCCCTGAGCACCTCCAGGATCCGGATGCGAGCGGGATGCCCGAGCGTCTTGAAGAACTCAGCCTTCAGTTGGTACACGGGCCGCGTCACGTTGTGTTCCTTTCGACCTGATCCCGGAGTCTGAATAGATGAAGAATCCTTCATATATTGGTTCAATCCTGGGGTCGGCGCCGAAAGGGGGCGATCGGAGCGATAGGGGGTTTGTCCTCCTCGTGCCCACCCATTGGCCTCAAGCGGCCGGCCGTGTCGCGCCGAAGTTACTGATAAGTAAATGGTTGAGGTAGGGGGCGCACGGTCGACACCATGCAACCGAGACCGAACCTGCCCGTCGACGGTGCGGTCGGCGTGGGTCAGGCCCGGACCATCCTCGTCGTCGACGACGACACCCAGATCCAGGAGCTCGTGGCCGAGATCCTGGCCGGCAGTGGGTTCAACGTCTGTCTGGAAGCGAGGGCGGAGGCGGCGCTGGCCCGGCTCCGGAGCGAACACGTCGACCTCATCGTCCTTGACCTCAGCCTTCCCGGCATGCACGGCCTTGACCTGCTGAGCGAGCTCCGCCGGGCCGACGATGTTCCGGTGATCATCGTGAGCGGCCGAGCGGAGGTATCGGACCGTGTGCTGGGCCTCAGGACGGGGGCCGACGACTATCTGCCGAAGCCCTTCTCCCCCCGGGAGTTGGTGGCCCGGGTGGAATCGGTGCTCCGGCGGACCACCCCTGCGCCTTCCGGGCAGCGACTGCAGTTCGGCGACCTGGTGATCGACACCGGGGCGCGTGAGGTGCTGATCGGCGGTCGGCCGGTCGAGATGACCTCCCGCGAGTTCGATCTGCTGGCCCATCTGGCTGCCTTCCCCCGCCGTGTCTTCAGCCGGGAGCAGCTGCTCCGCCACGTGTGGAACTCGTCGACGCGCTGGCAGCAGGTCGCCACTGTCACCGAGCATGTCCGCCGCCTTCGGTCCAAGATCGAGCCGGACCTCGAATCCCCCCGCTGGATCAGGACCGTCCGGGGCGTCGGGTACCGCTTCGAGCCATAGGCCACCGGTCCGGAGCGGCGTTGCCGCTCTTCACCGGTCGTGCGGATCTTGTGTCGTCGTTGTGCTGCCGTTGTGTTGCCGCCGTCGACAACATCGGTGTGAGGACGTGGACGGCACTCCTTGGGCTCGGCCGCGGCTCCAGACGTGCCGTTCTGGCCGCGACCGCTGTGCTGACGGCTGCCCTGCCTCTCTCGCCGGCCGTGGCCGGCGGCCCACAGGCCTACGTCGCCGTGTCGGCGCAGCCCGACGGGTCGCTGCAGGTCGTCCGCGTACGGGCCGCCACGGCCGGCGAGGCCCGACAGGAGGTGGAGGCCTGGGCGGATGACGACGAGCTCCTGGTCCTCACCGCCGACCAGCGCGTCCAGGCCCTCGAGGCGCGGGGCGGGGGCCTGGGCGATCCCCTGCGCCCGGCCCAGTGGGCCCTGGATCGGGTGCCCTTCGAAGCGTCGTGGAGCATGAGCGACGGCGCCGGCGTGGTGGTGGCGGTGGTGGACAGCGGGGTCCAGGCCGACCACGAGGACCTGCGCGGCGCCGTGTTGCCTGGTTGGGACGCCACGACCGGCCGGGCCGGAGCGACCACCGATCCGGCCGGGCACGGCACCCACGTCGCCGGCATCGTGGCCGCCGTGGCCGGCAACGGGCGGGGCGTCGCCGGGAGCGCCCCGGGGGCCCGGATCCTGCCGGTCCGGGTGCTGCGGGCCGACGGGTCGGGGACTGTTTCCGACGTGGCCAAGGGGATCGTGTGGGCCGTCGACCACGGAGCCGACGTCATCAACCTGAGCGTGGGCGGCACGTCGGGGGCCGCCGTGTACCGCCCCGTGCTGCAGTACGCCCGCGACCATGGCGTGGTCGTGGTGGCGGCGGCGGGCAACGAAGGGCTCAAGGAGAACGCCACCTTCTACCCCGCCGCCGATCCCGATGTGCTGGCTGTGACCTCCGTCACCGCCGCCGGGCAGCACGCCCCGTCGGCCAACGTGGGGTCCTACATCGACCTGGCCGCCCCCGGCCGGGGCATCGTCGGCCCGTGCCCGATGACGGCGAATCAGTGTGCTCGCAGCCTCGACCCGCTCCTCCCCCCTGGGTACGCCGCCCTGTCGGGCACGTCGATGGCAGCGCCGTTCGTGACCGCCGCCGCCGCCTTGGTGGTGGCTGCCCACCCTGAGCTGGGCCCGGCCCAGGTGCAGGGCCTCCTCCAGGGAAGTGCCGAGGACCTCGGGCCCCCCGGCTGGGACGACGAGTACGGCGCCGGGATGGTGGACCCGCGCGCCGCCCTGATGCGGGCGGCTCCCGTCCCCATCGCCACCCCGGGGCCAGCGGGTCCCGCCCCCGGCCCGGTGCCGGGAGTGGCCGCCGGTCCCGGGAGCGGCTTGGCCGCCGGCGGATACTGGGTCGTCGGGCGCGATGGTGCGGTCCACGCCTTCGGCTCCGCCCCCCACCTGGGCGACCTGTCCGCCATGCCCCAGGCCGCGCCGGTGGTGGCGGCCGCCGCCACCGCATCGGGAGGTGGGTACTGGCTGGCCACGGCCGCCGGCCGCGTCTTTGCCTTCGGCGACGCCGGCTTCTTCGGTTCGCTCGCCGGCCTCCACCTCAACGCCCCGGTCGTCGGCATGGCTGCCACCCCGACGGGGCGTGGCTACTGGCTGCTGGGCGCCGACGGCGGAATCTTCTCCTTCGGCGATGCGGGCTTCTTCGGCTCGACGGCTGGGGTCCGGCTCAACCGGCCGATCGTGGATCTGGCGCCGTCACCGACGGGGGGCGGCTACTGGCTGCTCGGCGCCGACGGCGGCGTCTTCGCCTTTGGCGACGCAGGCTTCTTCGGCTCGACCGGAGGCATGAGGCTCAACCGTTCCGTGGTCTCGCTGGCCGCGTCGCCGGGTGGCGGCTACTGGCTGGTGGCCGAGGA
Organism: Acidimicrobiia bacterium; assembly: GCA_044867425.1. Lineage (GTDB taxonomy): Bacteria > Actinomycetota > Acidimicrobiia > IMCC26256 > BP-133 > CAWBJP01. The sequence goes on from JBIOUX010000165.1 coordinate 14,822, forward strand.
CGGCGGCATCTTCTCCTTCGGCGTGCCCTTCCATGGCAGCCTGCCCGGGCTGCCGCGGGGCGGCGACCTCCGGGGGCTGCGGATCCGGGCCACGGGCGGGGGTGCCGGCTACTACATCCTGGGCCCCGATGGGGGCGTCTTCGCGTTCGGCGCCGCTCCCTTCCACGGTTCCTCGGCCGGGTCGGCGGCCGTCGATCTCGTCCTCGTCCCTTAGCAACAGTTCATTGGCGGAGTGTGGTCGCGTCCCGCTCAACGTTGGGCATGCCGAGGTCCCGGGACATGTCCCGGGCCTGCCCGAGCAGGTCGCGGGCCCGTCCCCGGTCGTCGGGCCGGCGTTGGGTGAGGAGCATCCGGGCCCACTCCAGGCGGGTGCGGGCCAGCCAGGTGCGGGCGCCGATGCGGGCGTGGGTGGCGTCGGCGGAGGCGAAGTGGGTTTCCGCCTCCGGGAACCGCCCGAGCGTGGAGGCCAGCCCGCCGAGGTAGTGGGCCACGGAGCCCGTCCACACGATCCCCTGGCCCGCCACCTGTCCGGCGTGGGGCAGGAGCAGGTCGTAGAGGAGGGGGGCCACCGAGGTGTCGTCCAGGTAGGTGCAGGCGGCGGCGCTGCGGGTCACGGTGACGATCCAGTTGGGGTCGGGCGGTAGCTCGGACAGGCTCGGGGCCAGCGCGGCGAAGGCGGCCCGGGCGTCCTCGCGCCGGCCGAGCTCGCAGTACGCCTGGGTCAGCATGGCCAGGGTCTCGGGGTGGCCGGTGCCGGCCGCGGCCTCGGCCAGGTTGGCAACCAGCTCGTTGAGCCGGCCCTCCTCGAAGCGGATCTGAAAGCGCTGGATCCCGAAGGTCATGCGCACCTCGGGCAGGGGCTGGGTGCCCAACCCGATCTCCAAGGCCTGGCGGGCCAGCACGTCAGCCTGTTTGATCTGCCCCGCGAGGAGCACCCGGCCCGCCCGGGGGAAGGCGGCGAACCACCACAGGGCTCGTTCCACCTCCGACGCGCTCTGCCGCGCCGCGTCCAGGTGATGGTCGGCCTCGACGACGTCTCCTGCCTCCATGGCCGTCTCGAAGCTGTACAGGGAGGCCCAGACCTTGACGAAGGGGTCGCCGAGGTCGGCGGCCAGGCTGCGCAGCTCGTCGGCGGTGCTCCGGCGTGCGCCGAGCATGGCCGGGTCCCAGATGGCGGCACAGCGGGACAGGAGCACCCGGGCCAGGGTGGAGCGGTCACCGAGGTGGCGGGCGATGGCCAGGGCCTCGTCGCTGAGCCGGCGGCGGCGGTCGAGGTCGGCCGTGAACATCAGCTCAGCGGCCAGGACGGCGAGGAGGCGGGCGCGCATCAGGTCTTCCTGGCCGCCCCGGGCCCGCAGCGCTGCTTCCAGGACGGCGACCCGTTCCGTGTCGACGCTGAGGCTGCGGTCCCACAGGCCCCGGTACCCGGCCAGCGCCGCTCGGGCCAGGCGGTCGGCGTCACCCGCGGCTTCGGCCCGCCGGGCGGCTTCCAGCAGGACGGCCCGGTAGCCGGGCTCGCCCGCCCGGTGCATGGCGTCTCCGAGGGCGGTGAGCAGGTCGGTCCGCCAGTTCTCGTCGGCCGGCGCCTCGGCGATGTCGATGAGCTCGAGCGCCTGCCGGTAGTAGCCGGCCGCCTCGTGATGGGCCAGCTGAGCGAGAGCCCGATCGCCGGCCCGGGCGGCGTACTCTGCCGCCCGGGTGGCGTGCGCCGCCGGAGCCGAAGCCCGGGCCCAGTGGAAGGCGAGGGCGGGCAGCTGGTCGTCGAGCTGGCCGGCGTGGATGCTCTCGATCGCCTCGGCCACCCGGCGGTGGAGGGTCACCCGCCGGGCGCCGGAGAGCTCGCTGTAGAGGGTGTCCCGTACCAGCGTGTGCGCGAACCGGTGCCGGGGCTTTGGGCCCGGGACTTCGGTGACCAGGCGGCTGGCGATGGCCTCCTCGAGGGCGGCGAGGAGATGCTCCTCGTCGAGACCGCCGGCCGCCTGGACCACCGGGAGCTCGAACTCCGTGCCCACCACCGCCGCCACCCGGAGCGTCTGGTTGGCCTCGTCCGAGACCCGAGCCAGGCGCCGGCCCACCACCTCCCGGACTCCTTCCGGGATGCCCAGTTGCTCGATGCGGCGGATGATCCACTGGCCGTCCCGGCGCTCGATGGCTCCTGTCTCCCGCAGGTGCCGGAGCACCTCCCGCACGAAGAACGGGTTGCCGTCGGTCTCCTCATAGATGGCAGCGGCCAGCGCCCTGTCGGCCTCGGCGAGCTCGTGACCGACGGTCTGCTCCACGAAGGCGGTGACTCCGGCCTCGTCGAGGCCCGAGAGGGAGAGTCGGGCGACGTCTTCCTGGCGGCGCAGGTCGGCCAGCACCTCCACCAGGGGGTGGCCATGGCCGAGCTCGGTGTCCCGATAGGTGCCGAGGACGAGCAGCCTCTGGGGCTCGGGAGAACGGACCACGTGGCGGAGCAGGAGGAGGGTCGGCTTGGCTGCCCATTGGAGATCGTCGAGGACGAGGAGGACGGGCTCGTGGCTGGACAGGGCCGCCAGCCACGCGGCCACCGCGTCCAGGAGGCGGTAGCGCTCTGTCTCCGGATCCGAGCTGAGGGGCGGAGGCAGGGCCGGGAGGCGCTCCGCCAGGTCGGGCACCAGGCGCACCAGATCGCCCCCGTAGCGACCCAGGCGCGGGAGCAGGGCGTCCGCCGGGCTGTGTTCGATGAAGTGGCGGAGAGCCTCGACGACGGGCTGGAAGGGAACGCCCAGGCCCTCGTCGCAGCGCCCGGCCAGGACCGTCGCCCCCTGCTCGTACACCTCCGAGGCCAGCTCCGCCGCCAGCCGGGTCTTGCCCACCCCTGGCTCCCCGGCCAGCAGCGCCAGACGCAGCTCCCCGCCCACCGCCTCCCTCCAGAGCCGCCCGAGCCATTCCAGCTCGTGGGTGCGGGCCACGAAGATCGAGCCGATGTCGGTCAGCAGGGCGGGGAGGGGGGTGGAGGACATCATCGGCGGCGTCCAGGCCACCTCGTAGATCGCGGTGGGAGTGGGCAGGCCCCGGAGCTCCCGGGTCCCCACCGGCCGGAAGTCGTGGCCCTCCCCCGGCCCGGCGAGCAACCGCACGACCTCCGAGGCCAGGATCTGGCCGCCACCGGCCAGCTCGCACAGTCGTGCCGCCTCGACCACGGGAGTGCCGAAGCAGTCGCCGGCCTCGAACTTCACGTCGCCGGCGGAGAGGCCGACCGTGACCTCCAGCCTGGCGGCGGCGCCGGCGGACCGGTTGTCTCGGTCGACCGCCTGCTGGATGCTCACCGCCGCGGCCACGCCGTCGGCGGCGCCGACGAAGGTGGCCATGAGCCCGTAGCCCAGGCTCTTGACCACATGCCCCTGGTGCGCCTGGACGGCCTTGATCAGCAGCCGGTCATGCTTGCGGCGCAGCGCCTCGGCCGCCTTCCCCAGACGGGCCCGCAACTCGGTGGAACCGACGAGGTCGGTGAAGAGCACCGTGGCCGTCGTCCGGCCCGGCCCGGCCCGTCCCTCTCCCACATCCCGACATCGTACGGACCGTTACGAGGGACTGCCCAGCGCGCCATCGACCCCAGGTCGGAGACTGGCACTGACCAGCCCTGGCAGTGCCAGAGGGCGCCGACCAGACTGGGAGCCATGGCGGAGGGGGGCTCGGGGCTCGTCACCATCCTGTTCACCGACCTGGTCGGATCGACGGAGCTCCTCGCCCGCGCCGGCGACGAGGAGGCGCAGCGGATCTTCCGGGCGCATCACGACCTGCTGGCCGAGACCGCTGCTGCCCATCACGGCGAGGAGGTGAAGTGGCTGGGCGACGGTCTCATGGTCGCCTTCTCCTCCGCCGCCGATGCGGTCCGGGCGGCCGTCGCCATGCAGCAGGCGTCCCGGCGGCCGGTGCACGGGGAACGGCTGGCCATCCGGGTGGGGCTCAACGCCGGCGAGGTGATGCGGGACGCGGCGGACTGGTTCGGACTCCCGGTGGTGGTGGCCCGCCGGCTGTGTGACAGCGCCGAGGGGGGCGAGATCCGCTGCGCCGAGGTGGTCGCCTCGCTGCTGTCGGGCCGCCCGGAGTTCGCGTTCGCCGACCTGGGCCGGCTCGACCTGAAGGGCGTGCCTGCGCCGGTACCGGCCTTCGGGATCAGCTACCGGGCGGTCCCCGCTTCCGGCCTGGCGGGACGGACTCCGTGCGTGGGCCGTGACTTCGAGTTGGACCACCTGACCCGGCGGCTGGTCCAGGCCTCCGCCGGGCAGGGCGGCCTTGTTCTGGTGGGAGGCGAGCCGGGGATCGGCAAGACCCGCCTGGTCGAGGAGGTGGCCGAGCAGGCGGCACGGGAAGGGGCGACCGTCGCATGGGGCCACTGCTACGAAGGTGAGTGGACCCCGCCCTACGCCCCCTTCGCCGAGGCCCTCGAGGCCGTCCTGGTCCACACCGACGCCGACGAGCTGCGGGCGGATCTCGGTTCCGGCGGGCCCGCCCTGGGCCAGCTCGTCCCCAAGTTCCGCACCGTCGTTCCCGACCTTGCCGAGGCGGTGCCCCTGCCGCCCGACGAGGAGCGCTTCCGCCTCCTGGACGCCGTCACCCAGTACCTGATCGCCCGCTCCGAACGGTCACCCATGCTGGTCTGCCTCGATGATCTGCACTGGGCGGACCGGGGCAGCATCGGGATGTTGCGCCACCTGGCCCGCCTGGCGTCCCGCAAGCGCCTGCTCATCCTGGGCACCTTCCGCGACGCCGAAGTCGCCGCCGGCCACCCTCTGGCCGATGCCCTCGGGGCCTTTCCCCGGGAGACCACCTTTGAACGCCTCCACATCGACGGACTGGGGGCCGCGGGCACGGCCGAGCTGCTCTCCGCACTCGGCGACCAGGAAGTGGAGGAGACGGTCGGTGCCGCGTGGGCCAGAGAGACCGACGGGAACCCGTTCTTCGTCGCCGAGCTCGCCCGTCACCTGATCGAGGAGGGCCACCTCTACCGGGCGCCGGACGGAAGCTGGGCCACCGATCGCCCCCTGTCCGCTCTGGCGGTGCCCGACACGGTCCGCGACGTGATCGCCCGGCGGCTGTCCCGGCTCTCCGAGGAGGCCCGCGGCCTCCTGCAGGTCGCCTGCGCCTTCGAGGGACCGTTCCGCTTCGACGTGACGGCCAGGGTGGCCAAGCTCTCCGAGGATCGTGGACTCGACGGGATCGACGAGGCACTGGCCGCCCAGCTGCTCGTCCCGGCCGGACCCGCCGACACGTACCTGTTCCATCACGCTCTGATCCGGCACACCCTCTACGGCCAGCTCGGACCGTCGCGCCGGCTCCGCCTCCACCGCCAGGTGGCCGAGGCCCTGGAGGAGGCCTACGGGGCCAAGCCGTTCCCCGCCCAAGCCGGCGAGATCGCCGCCCAGTACCACCGCAGCGCCGGGCTTCCCGGTGCCGAGCAGGGCGTGGAACCGGCCCTGATGGCCGCCGATCACGCCCAGGCCAACGGAGGGCACGACGAAGCGGTCCGCTTCCTCCGGATCGCCCTCGACCTCCTGTCCGAGGGGGACGACCGCAGGCCCGGCCTGCTCGGCCGCCTCGGCATCGTGCTGGCCTGGGCCCTCGCCTATGAGGAGGCCGTCGTCGTGGCCGGCGAAGCCGCGGCCGCCATCGCCGAGACCGAAGGCAAGGATGCCGCCGCTCACTACCTCTCGGACGCGACCTTCGTGTGTGCCATGGCCGGGGGCGTGGTCCAAGCCTGGGAACTGGCCGAGGTTGGCCTGAAGTACGCGGAAGCCCGGGATGTCGCCTGGGCGCGTCTGGTCTCCTTCGACTACGAGCGCCGGGCCGCGGAAGATCCCGAGCATCCGGGGATTCCCATCGACAGCGCCGAGCGCCGCGAGTCGGCCCGCATTCTCCGGGCCGCCCGCCTCGACCCGATGGCCCCGGGGCCGATGGAGGCTGTCTTCGATACCAGAGAGGACGCCCGGGGGAGTTCAAACCTCTATGTCCTCTCCTACTGGGCAGGCGAATACGCCCGTTGCCTGCCGCTCTTCGAGGAGGAAGCCGCCGAAGCCGAGTCGTCGGGCCGGCTGGCCCGAGGCGCTCGGGCGTGGGTTGGAGTCGCCTTGTGCCGGGCGGCGGCGGGCAACCTGGCGGAGGCGCGCGACGCCCTTGATCGATCTCTGGGGCTGGCTGCCCGCCTCGGGACTCCACTGGCCAATGTGATCTACGCCCAGGTTGTCCTGGGTGCGGCGTTCGACGAGGGCTGGGCCGACCTGGCCCGAACCTTCCAGGCCTTGGCCGCCTCGACGAATCCTGCTTTGGCCTGGGCCCGGGGTTGGGCTTACGTGGGCTGCGCTCGCATTGCCGCCCACCTCGGGCAGGCCGATGACGCCCTGGCGTTCCTGGAACGAACGCTGCCGTGGCTGGAGTCGGCCCCGGCGTGGACGGCGGGGTTGCCGATGCTCTGTTGCGACGCCGCCGAAGTGCTCTGGACCCTCGGGCGTCCGGACTACTCCGAGGTCATCGAGCGCGCGCTTCGGGAGAAGCTGCTGGTGGCCGAGTTCCGCTGGCCGATGGTGGACCCGCGCCTGGCCTTGGCACGCCTCTGTGCCGTCACCGGCCGTCACGATGAAGCGCACTCATGGTTTGCCGAAGCACGTCGCGTCCTGGAAGAGGAGGGGCAGTGGCCTCTTCTGGCGATCACCGACTACGACGAGGCGCTGATGTGCGTCCGCCGTGGCCAACCAGGCGACATCGATCGTGCCCGAACCCTGCTCGAGAAGGCCCGGGGACAGTTCGAGGCCATGGGCATGTCCGGCTGGATCCGCCGCGCCGGCGACCTGGAGCGATCGTTGGACTGAACCGCGCCGGCGGAGGGACCGGGATTCGAACCCGGGGGGCTTGCGCCCAGCAGTTTTCAAGACTGCCCCATTCGGCCGCTCTGGCACCCCTCCGGGGAGGAGGGTAATGGCGTTCTCCTGCCCCGATGAGAGCAATGCCCCGTTTCGGGGAGTTTCTCGAGATGGGTGTGCG
>JBIOUX010000166.1:0-11917 GCA_044867425.1 Acidimicrobiia bacterium
GGCCACGGCCCCTGGCTCCTTCGCTCGATTCCCGCAAGAACCGAAGCTTGGGAGCCGGGGCCGCTCAGGTGGGGGATGCCCTCGACCCGAAACGGACCCCGCTCCAACCCTTATTCACGGAGAGGGAAGAAATAGCCTTTGATCAGCGCATTTGTTGCTCGGCCGTGCTAACCCGTCCCTGTGGATAACGGCCCGTTTCTACCCGTCCGGTAGAAGTTTCGGTAGAAGTCGCAGCGTCGTCCATCCAGCCGATCCGCAGCGGGCCGTCCTGCTCGCAACTCGTCGAGGCAGCCGGGATCGAACTCCGATCAACGCCATCCGGGCGGGTGCCGCTAGATCCCGGAGAGTGCGCTCAACCAGCACTTGTGCTCAGATCGGCGTCGACCCGATCCGACCTGTTAGGGGCTCGTCCGGAACGATCCGTGACCATTCTGTGACCACGGCGCGACCGGCGCCTCGGTGACGGCGGGCCGCGTCATCGTGGCCCGGATCGTGAGCGAGGGACCATAGGCGCGTCATCATCCGACGGCGGCCATCCCGGCGCCGGAGCCACGGGCCCCCGCACCTCTACCCCGGTGCCCGTCGAGCCAGCGGTGGAGGTGGTCGGCCAGTTCCCTGGTGTCGTGGTCGGCGCCGCTGATGAAGCTGGAGCGTCGGCGGCGGAGGAACGGCGCACCCAGGAGGTAGACGCCCGGTGCGCCGCTCACCACGCCGCCGTCGTGGACGACCCGACCCCGGCGGTCGAGAACGGGGAGGTGCAGCCAGGAGTAGTCGGGCCGGTAGCCGCAGGCCCAGATGACCGTCCCGATCTCGCCCCCGCAGAGGTCGACGGCCAGAGCAGGGGACGGCACCGCCGTCGGGGTGAACCGCTGCGGCGGGTCGACCTCGCCGTCGCGCCCGGCGGCGCCGGCCCAGGCGTCGAAGGTGTCGAGCAGGCGGTTCAGCTTGAGGTCGGCCAGCTTGCAGAGGTTCGCCAGCGACCCGGAGAACTGGGCCACGCCACCGGCGATCCCCCCCAGCCGGCCCACGATGCGGACCCCTTGGGCCCCGAGGGTGTTGAGGTCGACGGTGACCCGCTGCGGGCTCCCGACCAGCTGGGGCGAAGGGACGTGGCGGGCCCGGACGAGGTCGTCGACCTCGTCGTAGCGCTGGTCGAGCAAGCCGCTGCGTTGCATCCACCAGAAGATGTCGCGCCCGCGGTACTGGCGGGGCAGGCGGACGTGTTCCCCGACGGCCACCGTCACCGGGCGGCCCGACCGGTGGATCTCGTCGGCCAGCTGCACCCCGGTGGCCGAGGCGCCGACGACGAGGACACCGCGCTCGTCCAGCGCCGCAGGGCCCCGATAGGTCATCGGAGTGATCATGGCCACCGGATCCGGCACCGCCGCCGCGACGTCGGGGATCACCGGCCGGTTGCAGGCCCCGCTGGCCAGCACGACGCTGTCGCAGCGCCACACGCCCTGCGTGGTGGTGACCTCGTAGCCCGGATCGGCAGCCCGCATCCCGGTCACCGCGGTGTGGGTCTGTACCGGGGCGCACATGGCCAGGGCGTAGCCCTGGAGGAACCGGACCACCTCGGGCATCGAAGCGAACCCGTCGGGGTCGTCGCCCTGGTACGCCACGCCCGGCAGCCGGGTCTGCCAGTTCGGGGTCAGCAACCGCAGCGACGGCCACCGCTCGTGCTGCCACGAGTTCGCCACCTCACCGCGTTCGAGGACGACATGGTCGATCGAGCGTTCGGTGAGGCGGCGGCTCATGGCGAGACCGGCGTGCCCGGCGCCGATGATCACGGTGGTGGTGCGCATCAGTTCACGGTGACGGTGACCGGCGTCGGGTTGGTGAGCGCGTCGTAGACGGCGGAGCGCTTCTGCGACCCTGCCACCAGCGCCTCGATGTCGGCCGGCGAGGCGTCGGCGTCGATGTCGAAGTGGACGTGGATCTGGCTGAACCCATTGCGGATGTCGGGATCAGCGCCGAGCACGCCGAGGACGTTCAGCCCCCCGGTCAGGGTGGCAGTCACCGACCGGAGCTGGATGCCGCGCCGCTGGGCAACGGCGGCCACGCCGGCGGTGAGGCAGCCGGCGAGGCCGACGAGGACGATCTCGGTCGGCGTGGGTCCGTGGTCCTCGGAGAAGAAGCACTCCGGATGGTCCACGTCGTAGTGGAAGACCGTCCGGTGTGCCTGTTCCTCGCACAGCCCCCGGAACCCTTCCACCGTCGTGTGGCTGTGGGTCCCGTTGACCCACGAGCAGGTTGCCCGCCACTCGAACTCGGCGGCCTCGGGGTTGGCGCTGAGCGCCTCCCGGGCGTCGAGGAGCGCCTGGAGGTTGATCCCGTTGTCGATCGGGGTGGTGGTGAGCGTCATCGTGTTCTCCTTTCGGGTGTGGCTGCTTTTTGGCAAGGCGGAACCTGTCACCGGGCCGAGGTTCGGCCCAGGCGCTTCAGCCCCGCTGGAGGTTGGCTGGAGGCCGCCTAGAAGTGCCTCCACTTAGCCCACATGCGCCGGCGGTCCCGCTCGATGTCGGCCAGCACTGCGGGTGTGTAGCGGACGGTCTGGGCTCCGCCGCCGATGTGCTCCACGGCGGCGTCGCCGACGATCCCGGCCCGTCCGCCGCGGGCCCTCACCTGGGCGACGAAGTCGTCGTCGCCGTACCACCAGCGGAAGCCCTCGTCGAAGGAGATCTCGTCGAAGACTTCGCCCCGGGCCATGAAGGCGAAGCCGGCGAGCCCGCCCCGCTTGAAGGTGGAGCGGACGTACTCGACCCCCCGCACCACCCGGTCGTCGTAGTTGGGTGAGACGACCCACAGGTCGGGCCGGCTGCGCAGCCCGGCGGCGAGGCGGGCGAGGAACTGCGGTCCGGTCCGGATGTCGTTGTTGAGGATGGCGACGTTGCCGGCCGGGTGACGGGCCCGGGCCAGGCGCACCCCCAGGTTCCACATGCCGTAGATGGAGAGGCCGGCGGCGTCGACCGGCTCGATCATCGTGTGGACGGGCTGGCTGCGCAGCCAGGCCGCCGTGCCGTCGCAGGAGCCGTTGTCGAGCACGAACAGCGCCTCGTAGCCCCCCTCGGCCGTCAGGTGATCCACGAGTCGGCGGGTGAGGTCGAGCCGCTCCTTGACGGGGATCACGACGAAGGTCGGAACAAGAGGGGCGGCCATGGCGGTCAGACCATTTCGGCGAGCAGGGCGGCGGCCCGGGCCGCCCCGTCGGTCTCGACGGGCCGGTAGTCGACGGCCCGGCCGATCTCGGCCGCCATCGCCTCGGCGATGACCTCGGGGGTGGCGCTGCCATAGTCCATGGCCCGGCCGGCGCCGTAGCGCTCGAGGCGGTGGCGGACGTGGATCTGCTGCTCGAAGTGGTGGCGGAGCGGGAAGTACAGGAACGGGCGGCGGGTGGCGGTCAGCTCCATGGTCGTGGTGAGGCCGCCCTGGACCACCGCCAGGTCGCAGGCAGCGAGATGGCGATAGAGGTCGGGGACGTAGGCCCGGACGTCGACGCCGGCCGGGGCCGACAGCGATGCCGGCTCGATCCTCGGACCGGTGACGACGACCATCCGCAGGTCGGCCAGGCGCTCCTTGGCCAGCGGGTAGGCGGCGAGGAGTCGCCGCAGCAGGTGGATGCCCACGCCGGAGCCGCCGACGGTGACGATGCAGATCCGCTCGTCGGGCCGGTAGCCCAGCTCGGCCCGCAGGGCCTCCCGGTCGGCGAAGGCGGCCGGATCGAAGCCGGTGACGTAGCCGGAGAAGTCGTAGTTGGCCTCGGTCCACTCCCGCACCGTGGGCAGGCCGGGGCCGAGCCGGTCGGGGACGAGGTCGTCGGGGTTGCCGACGAAGAGCGAACGGCCCCGCAGCTTGGGGAAGCGGGCGATGTGTTCGATCATCTCGGCGTTGTAGTCGGCCGCCAACATCGTCTCGTGGGCGCCGCCATCCTCCATCGGCATCCAGCCGACGAAGTCGGTGAGCCAGGCGAACTCGGCCCGTTTCAGTTCGGGGTTCTCGTGGAGGAAGTGGTCGACATCCCACGCCTCGTCGCCGATGACGAGGTCGAACTGGTCGTCGGTGACGACGTCGTGGAAGACCATGAAGTTGGCCACCAGGATCTCGTCCATGCGGCGGAAGGCCTGGAAGCAGTGGAGGTCGTGTTCCGCCGCCTCCGATTCGATGTGGCGGGACTCGTTAGCCAGGAACCGGGCCGCCGGATGGACCTGCTCCCCCCGGGCCTCGAGCAGCGCCGTGACCGGGTGCTGGGTGAGCCAGTCGATCTCCAGGTCGGGCTCGAGGCGGCGCAGTTCGTCGGCGATGGCGACGTCCCGCTGGGCGTGGCCGAGGCCGATCGGCGACGACAGGAACAGCGCCCTCTTGGGCCGCACCATCGCCCGGGTCCAGCGGGCCGGCAGCCGCCGGCGGGGATCGTCGGCGAGCGAATCGATGAAGTCGCGCAGGAGGAGGTTGAACCGCACCGGATCCCGGGCCGGCATGTTGTGGCCGCCGCCCTCGACGGTCAGCAGGGGAGTGCCCATGGCGGCGGCCGCCTTCACGCCGTGGTCGTAGGGGATCAGCCCGTCGTGCTCGCCGTGGATGACGAGTTTCGGGCAGCGGACCCGGGCGTAGACGTCCTCGGCCTTGTCCCAGAAGTTGCTCGGCGTCGGGATGGTGTCGCAGATGGTCTCGGGGCTGACCTCGAGCGCCCAGGACACGGCGTCTTCCATCTGCTTCGTCGAGTGGGGCTCGGGAAAGACCAGCCCGAAGAGGAACTCGACGAAGCCACGGTAGTCCTGCCGCCAGTAATGGTGGTTGAACTTGTCATATCCCTCGTAGGTGTCGTGCGGCGTCGTGAAATCGTTCGGGAACCCGCCGAGCGGGCTGACCGGGCCGGCGATGACGATCCCGCTCACCCGCTCCGGGTACTCGGCGGCCATCAACGGCACGTACCAGCCCGAGAACGACACGCCGACGACGACCGCCTTCTCGGCACCGACGGCGTCGAGCACGGCCACCGCATCGTCGATGATCTCCATGTCGGAGTACGCCTCGGGCCCCACCGGCCGGTCCGACCGCCCGCAGCCCCGGGAGTCGAACACCACGGCCCGGTAGCGGCGGCCGATGTCGGCAACCTGGCCCTTCCACACCCGGGAGTCGACCACCTGCCACGGCGGGACGAACAGCACCGTCGGCTCCCCGTCGCCGAAGACCTCGTAGTAGGTCTTGACCCCGTCCCGCTCGACGAATCCGGTGACCTCGGGTTCCCTCGCTCGCATGGTCGTTCCTCCCCCTGGGGTTCGTCCCACCGTTGACGATCAGGCTGCGCCCGCCCGCTCAAGAAGCACTGAACGCTCCGCTCAATTGCCCGCTTGACCAGGAGCGTTAGCCTTGTATTCCAGTACGGACGGGCGGCACGGGCCAGAGGCGGGGGTGGCAATTGACGGGACTCGAGTTCCGGATCCTCGGCCCGCTCGAGGTGCTCCAGGGCGGCGCGCCGGTCCCCGGCCTGTCCGGGCGGCCTCGAGCGCTGCTCGGCCGGTTGCTGCTCGACCGCAACGAGGTCGTACCGGCCGACCGCCTCCTGGAGGAGCTGTGGCGGGGCGAGCCGCCGGCCACCGCCTCGCACGCACTGCAGGTCTACGTCTCGAACCTGCGGCGCCTCCTCGAACCCGACCGGGGATCGGCGGCGGCTGCCGTGCTTGTCACCCAACGGCCCGGGTACCTCCTGGCCGTGCCACCGGACGGCTGCGACGCCGGCCGGTTCGAGCGTCTCGTGGCGGACGGGGTCGCCGCCCTCGAGGGCGGACAGGCGGAGGAAGCGGCGCGGCTCCTCCGCGAGGCCCTGGGGCTGTGGCGGGGACCCGTCCTCGCCGACCTGGCCGACGAGCCGTTCGTGCAGGCCGAGACGGCCCGCCTGGAGGGGCTGCGGCTGGTGGCCACCGAACGGCGGATCGACGCCGAGCTGGCCCTGGGCCGCCACGACCAGCTGGCCGGCGAGCTGGAGGCCCTCGTCCGTCACCACCCGTTCCGGGAACGCCTCTGGGCCCAGCTCATCCTGGCCCTGTACCGCTCCGGCCGGCAGGCCGACGCCCTACGGGCCTACCAGCGCCTGCGCGACCTGCTGGGCGAGGAACTCGGCCTCGAGCCCGGGCCGGAGCTCCGCCAGCTCGAGTCGGCGGTCCTGCGCCACGACCCGGCGTTGGATCTCCCGGCGCCCACGAATCGGGGGCCCGCCACGCCGCCGGCCCCGGCCCCGGCCGCAGCCCCGGCCGAGGTCTCCCCCAGCGCCGAATCGCCGGGCGAGGAGGACGCCGACGCTCTGCTCGACGAGATGCGGGTGGTCACCGCCGTGTTCGCCGACCTCGTCGGCTCGACGCCGCTGGCCGAGGAGCTGCCGCCCGAGGAGTTGTCGCTGGTGGTCAACGGGGTGGTCGACCGCATGACCAGCGCCGCCGAGGCGTTCGGCGGCACGATTGCCAGCCGCATGGGCGACGGGATCCTCGCCCTCTTCGGGGCCGACCAGGCCCACGAGGACGACCCGGAACGGGCGGTGCGGGCCGGGCTGAGAATCGTGGAGGAGGTGGCGGCCTACGGTCAGGAGGTCGCCACCTCGTGGGGAGTGGATCCCCTCCAGGGCCGGGTCGGTATCGATACCGGCCCGGTGGTGGTCCACCCCGCCGGCGACCAGCAGGTCCTCGGCGACCCGCTGAACACCGCCGCCCGCCTCCAAGCCGCCGCCCGGCCGGGTTCGGTCCTCGCCAGCGCCGCGGTCCGCCGCTTGGTCGCTCCGCTGTTCGACTGGGACGAACCCGAGGTGTTCGAACTCAAGGGCAAGTCGGCCGGGGTGGAGGCCTCGGCGGTGGTTGGCGCCCGTCCGGCCGGCGGAAAGGTCCGGGGCCTGGAAGGGCACGAGATTCCGCTGATCGGCCGGGACGCGGAGCTGGCCGCGGCGACGACGCTGGTCGACGCCGTCCTGGCCGGCAGCGGCGGGATCCTGGTGGTCACCGGCGAGGCCGGTACCGGCAAGAGCCGCCTGCAGCGGGAGGTCCGCCAGCGTTTCGAGGGGACACCCACCGGCGGCGCGCCGCCTCTGTGGCTGGACGGACGGTGCCTGTCGTGGGGCGAGCCCCTCGCCTACTGGCCCTTCCGGGAGCTGGTCCGGCAGTGGCTCGGGGCCTCGCCCACGCAGCCGGCGCTGCGCACCCGGGTGACGCTGCGGCGCCAGCTCAACGACCTCTTCGGGGAGGCGGCGTCCGAGGTCTCGTCCTTTTTGGCCGGGGTGCTCGGCCTGCCGCTCGAGCGGGACGAAGCCGAGCAGCTGTCGTCGCTGCCGCCCGACGCCCTCCGCCAGGCGACCTTCGGCGCCGTGCGCCGGCTCCTCCAGCGGCTCGCCGAGGACGGCCCGGTCGTGGTGGCCGTCGACGATCTCCACTGGGGGGACCCCACGTCGCTCCAGCTCCTCGAGCATCTCTTCCCGATCACGGAGACGTCCGCGGTGCTCCTGGTGCTCGCCCTCCGCCCCGAACGCCAGCACGCGTCGTGGCGGGTCCGGGAGGTGGCGCTGCGCGACTTCGGCCACCGCAGCCAGGAGGCGGCGCTGCACCCGCTCGCCGGCGGTGCCGACGCCCGGATGCTCGAGGAGCTCCTCGGCGCCGGGACACTCCCCGCCGGCACAGCCGGGGAGCTGCTGGCGGTCGCGGAAGGGAACCCGCTGTACATCGAGGAGCTGGTCCGGTCGCTGGTCGACAGCGGGGCACTCCGCCACGACGCCGGCGGATGGCGCGTCGACCCCGGTGTGGCGGTGGCGATTCCCCAGAGCATCGAGGCGGTGCTCGCCAGCCGCATCGACCGGCTCCCGGGACGGGCCCGGGCGGTGCTCGGGGCGGCGGCGGTGCTCGGCCGGCAGTTCGACGTCGAGGTCCTCACCGAGGTCTGCGACGCCGGCACCAACGTCGACGTGGCGCTGGGCGAGCTCCACCGCCTCGCCCTCCTCGAACAGGCCCGGCGGTGGCCGACGCTCGAGTACCGCTTCCACCACGTCCTCATTCAGGAGGCCGCCTACCGGCGGCTCGTGCCCGACCGCCGCCGCGAACTGCACCGCCGGGCGGCCCACGCTCTGGAATCCAGGTCCCCGGAGCGACTGGCCGAGAGCTACGGCGTGCTGGCCTTCCATTGCGAACGGGCCGGCGACGCGGCGGCCGCCGTCAGGTATCACCGCCTCGCCGGCGACACCGCCCGGGCGGCCCACGCCCTCAACGAAGCGGCTGGCCACTACACCTCGGCGCTCGACCTGATCGATGCTGTGCCGGCGTCAGAGGCCGACGGCGTGCGCGCGGCGCTCCACTTCGGCCGGGGCTACGCCTGGTGGCAGCTGACCGACCGGCGGGCGGGCGACGAGCTCCGCCGGGCATTGGCAGCTGCTCGGGCGGCGGGTGACACCGCCGCCGAATTGGCCGTCCTGGAGATCCTCTGGGCCTTCGAGCAGCTCGGGGAGCGCGGCGACGACGTCAGCAGCCTCCATGAGGGGCTGGCGTTGGCCCGGCGGGTCGGTGACGAGCGGGCCGAAGTGGCGCTCCAGAACGGCCTCACCATCGTCCTCGTCAACCGGTTGCAGCTCGCTCCGGCGCTAGCCAGCGGTGAAGAGGCGCTGGCCACCGCTCGCCGGTCAGGTGACGAGTTGCTCGTCGTCCGGGCGATGGACGGGCTCAAGCTGGTCGCCCTCGTCCTCGGCGACTATCCCGCCCTCGGCCGCATCGTGGACGAGGCCGAGCAGGCGCTGCGCCGCCACGACCAGCGCTGGTATTTGCAGTTCGTGCTGGCCGAGGGGTCGTTCGCCAGCGCGGCGGCCGGCGACTGGGACGGCGCCGTCCGCCGCCTGGACGAGGCGGAGGCGATCAACGAGGCGTTGGGCACGCCGTATGTCCTGCCCTATGTCCTGACGCTGCGGGCCTGGCTGGAGCGGGCCCGGGGCAACTATCAGGCCGCGGTCACCGTCGCCCGGTCGGCGTCGGCCGGCGCGCACGCCGCCCGCAACCTCCAGTGGACGGCCTGGACCGAAGCTCACCTCGGCGCCATCCTCGCCGACCTCGGAGCCTTCGACGAAGCCCTCGCCCACCTCGACGCCGGGCGGGTGGCGGCGGAGGGGGGTGGCGTGCACATCCAGGTCGTCCGCCTCGCCGCCCACCAGGCGTGGGTGCGGTGGAACATCGGCGACCACGAGGCCGCCAAGCGCGACCTGGACTGCGCTGAGGGTTTGCTGGCCGGGATCGATCCGCCGAAAGGCAAGCAGTTCCTCTACGGCCTCGACGCCTACCTGGCGGTGGCCGACCTTCGTCTGGCCGGCGGCCGCCCCGGCGAAGCCGCCGATCTCGTGGCTCCCTTGCTCGCCGCCGCGGAGGACGCCGCCTGGGCCGAAGGTATCGCCCGCACCGCGATGTTCCTCGGCGAGTGTGCCCGTCGCCGCGGAGATCCCGACGCCGCCGCGGTCTTCCTCCGGCGGGCCCTCGACGACGCGACGAACGCCGGTCTCACTCCGGTGCTGTGGGAAGCGCATGGGGCACTCGCCCGGCTCCGGCGAGACCAGGCTGACACGCCCGCGGCCGACGAACACCAGCGTTGCGCTCGAGCCGTCGTCGACACCCTGGCCGCCGCGATCACCGACGCCGGTCTGCGGCGCTGCTTCTTTTCCCGGGCCGAGACGCTGCTCGACCGGCCGCCCGCCAGCTGAGCAGCCGATATTCGTGTGAACCGGTGATCGTGCGGGCGGCCCAGGCACCGCCTTCTGATCAGGGGCCGCGTGTGGGAGCACGGTCTTCTCGACCGACGGGGCTGCTGCGAGGCGACCTGACTCGCAGCTTCAGGGCTTGGCCGCTGTGGATGATGAAGGCCTCCCCTTGGTGGAGGCGGCGGATGTCGTCGGGGTGGACGACGTAGCGGTTCCCGGCTCGTTGGCTCCCGAGGCCGGTGTGGTCGAGGGTGTGGGTCTGTTCGGTTCGCTCGAGGACCCATTCCGTGCCCGGCCAGGGCGGCGACCTCGTCGGGCTGCTTCAACTGATGGGCGATCACCGTTCCCACCGTGCCAGCCAGTCGGTTTCGGATCGTTTCATCGGGGCCGAGGCTGGCCCAGGTCTGGGCGATGAGGACGACGGCGACAGTTCGTCGTCCTCAGCGCTGTGGCGATCGCCTCCCTTGCCGTCTGCCTCCCCGCCCTCCTCGTCGCCGTCCCCCTCGGCATGGCCATCGAGAACGGCGGCTGGCGACGCTGGCCGAGTTCTTGACCGAGTGGCTTCAGGCGATCGAGCCGACGGTGCGCCCGTCCACCTTCGACTCGTACGCCCGGAACCTCCGGCTCCACGTCATTGACCACATCGGCCCGACCCGGCTCACCAAGGTCGACGCCGGCCTCTTGAACGGCCTCTACGCCACCCTCTTGCGCTCAGGGCGGCGCAAGTCCTCCCGGAAGGGCGCCGGCTACTCCGTGGCCGTCCTCGACCGGGCGCTGGCCCTGCGCGAGGAGGGTTGCAGCCTGGCGCAGACAGCCACCCAGCTCCGGCGCGAACTTCCCGAAGCCGGGCACATCACGAAGGACACGCTCGCATCGCTGCTCCGTCGCCAGGCCCAGGGCCCCGGCGACGATGTCCTGGGCCCGCAGGGCCTCGATCGGCGCACCGTCGGCTACGTGCACACCATCCTCCACCGGGCCTTCAAGGACGCCGTCCGTTGGGGCCGGCTGTCACGGAACCCGGCCGACGCCGCCGACCCGCCCCGGGCGGGCCAGCAGGCGGGCGGCGTCCAGGCCTGGGACGCCTCGACCCTTCGCGGATTCATCGAGGCTTCCCGGCTGGCCGGCGACCGCCTGCACGCCCTGTGGATCGTCCTCGCCACGACCGGCATGCGCCGAGGCGAGGCTCTCGGTCTGCGCTGGAGCGACGTCGACCTGGATGCCGGTCGCCTGCGGGTCGTTCAGACGATCGTCCAGACCCGCTCGCTCGTCACGGTCGGGCAGCCGAAGACGGACCGCGGCCGGCGTTCAGTGGCGCTCGACCAGGCCACCGTCGCCGCCCTGCGGGAGCACCGCCGCCGCATGCTCGAAGAGCGGCTGCTCGTCGGCGCCGACTTCGACGACCTCGGCCTGGTCTTCCACCAGCCTGACGGCTCGTGGCTCCGGCCCGACGCGGTGAGCGGCGCCTTCCTCCGCCGAGTTCGCCGTCATGGGCTCCCCCGCCTGACCCTCCACGGGCTCCGCCACACCTGGGCGACCCTGGCCCTCGAGCGCGGCGTCCACCCTCGGGTCGTCCAGGAACGCCTCGGCCACTCGACGATCGCCATCACCCTCGGGATCTACAGCCACGTGTCGCCGACCCTCCACGACGAGGCGGCCCAGCTGGTCGCCGACCTCGTCATGCCACCGCCATGATGGGCGAGGTCAGGCCAGCAACGTCAGGAGCTGGAGCCCGGGAACGTCCTTGAAGATCCCATCGTGCGCCACCAGCGGCAGGCCCATCCAAAGGGCGGTCGCGGCCACCCACCGATCGGCTTCATGCTCTTTCTGGGCGAGCCCGTGCCCGGTGCTCATGCATTGGTGTCGCAGGTTCACCTAGGCCTCGATGAGTTCCGGGCCGGGAAGCACGACATCAGCGGATGCGAGCACGGCTTCGAGCCGGGAAAGTCGAGCCTCGCCCCAACCGGCCCACCGCGCACCGAAACGCAACTCCGCCTCGGTCACGAAGGAGATGTGCGCTTCCCGGCCGGCGATGTAGTGCTGGTACTGCTTGGCCAGGGCGGCACGTGTCTTGATGAGCCTGGGGCCGAAGACGGTGGTGTCGACGACGATGGGACCTGTAGACGAAACGCCGGAGCTCACAGGTTGCTAATGCACTCCCAGAACGCCTCGGCCTCTTCGTCGGTCAGATCCTCGATGACCGTGTCCTCCAGC
>JBIOUX010000167.1:0-96970 GCA_044867425.1 Acidimicrobiia bacterium
CGCCGACCCCGACAAGGTCCGCCGCCAGCTCACCGAGCAGGAACTGGTGCCCGAGGAGTGGGGCGGCGAGACGATCATGGTCGAGGTCTCCGCCCTCGAGGGCCAGAACATCGACGGCCTGCTGGAGGCGATCCTGCTGGTGGCGGAGGTCGAGGAGCTGCGGGCCAACCCGTCGGCGCCCTGTCGGGGCATCGTGCTGGAGGCGAACCTCGACCCGGGCCGGGGGCCGGTGGCCACCGTCCTCATCGAGCGGGGCACCCTGTGCATCGGCGACCCCGTGGTGGCCGGTGCCGCCTGGGGCCGGGTGCGGGCCATGCTCGACGAGAACGGCGCCCAGGAGACCAAGGCGGGGCCGTCCGTCCCTGTCCAGGTGCTGGGCTTCGACGACGTGCCCGCCGCCGGCGACGAGCTGCGGGTCGCCCCCGACGACCGCACCGCCCGGGTGGTGGCCGAGGCCCGGGCCCGCCGCCGCCGCCAGACGGCCCTGGCCGAATTGGGCACCGCGCCCCATGCCGGCACCAAGCTGGAGGACATCTTCGAGCACATCTCGCGCGGCGAGGTGGCCACCCTCAACCTGGTGCTCAAGGCCGACGTCCAGGGCTCCCTGGAGGCCCTCACCGAGGCGCTGCGCAAGCTGGAGCGCGACGACGTGAAGCTGGCCTTCGTCCACCGGGGCGTCGGCGGCATCAACGAGAGCGACATCCAGCTCGCCAACGTGGCCAACGCCACCATCATCGGGTTCAACGTCCGTCCCGACCGCAAGGCCCGGGAGGTAGCCGAGCACGAGGGCGTCGAGCTCCGGCTCTACGAGGTGATCTACCAGGTCCTCGAGGACATCGAGGCGGCCATGGTGGGCATGCTCAAGCCCGAGTTCGAAGAGGTCGTGACCGGCGACGCCGAGGTGCGCGAGGTCTTCTCCGTCCCCCGGGTGGGCAAGGTGGCCGGCTGCTATGTCCGCAACGGCACCATCACCCGCGGCTCGAAGGTCCGGTTCCTGCGCGACGGGGTGGTCATCTGGAAGGGGGAGATCGCCTCCCTCAAGCGGTTCAAGGACGACGTGCGGGAAGTGGCGGCCGGATACGAGTGCGGGATCGGGCTCGAGAACTTCCAGGACCTCAAGTCCGGCGACGTCATCGAGACCTTCACCGTCCGGGAGATCCCCCGGGCGTAACTCCACGGTTCGTGACCCGGTGTCAGGGCCGCGACAATGGGGGCGTGCACGCGGCCGCCTTGCGCTTCGACCTGCACGTGCCCGACAGCCGGTCGCTCAAGGCCAAGCGGGCCGCAGTCCGACCCATCGTGGACACTTTGCGGCACCGCTTCCACCTCTCGGTGGCCGAGGTGGACCACCACGACCTGTGGCAGCGGGCGGCCATCGCCGTGGCCGTGGTGGCCGAGAGCAATCATCACCTGGAGGAGGTGCTCGGTACGATCGAGCGCTTCGTCCGGTCCTCCACCGAGGTGGAGGTGCTCGACACCGCCACCGCCTACCTGGAGCCCGAGGAGTGACGGCATGCCCGAACGTCGTTATCCCCGCACGGCGAGGGTCAACGAGCTGGTGCGTGAGGTCCTGGCCGAGGAGCTCGAGCGGCTGTCCGACGACCCCAATCTCGGTTTCGTGACGCTCACCGGGGTGGACGTCACCGGCGACCTCCGCCAGGCCACCGTGTGGTACTCGGTGCTCGATCTGCCCGGGTACATCAAGGATGCCGACCCCAGCAAGGTCCACGAGGACACCGCCGAGGCCCTCCGGGCCGTCACCGGGCACCTCAAGGCCGTCCTGGGCCGTCAGGTGCGCCTCAAGTACACCCCTGACCTGATGTTCCGGGAGGACCCGGCGATGACCCAGGCCGAGCGGCTGGAGCAGATCATCCGTGAGCTGCACGCCGGCGGGCCGGTCCCCCACAACGGCGAGGAAAGCTCCGAGTGAATCTCAACGCCGGCTATCCCGAGGAGGACCTGGCCAAGGGGGCGGCCCTCATCGCCGGCGCCGGGCTGGTGGCGCTGGCCTGCCACGTCGCTCCCGATGGTGACGCCCTGGGCTCCATGCTCGCCCTCCACCACGTGCTCCGGGCGGCCGGGCACCCGACCGTGGCTGCCTTCGCCGGACCCCAGGTGGTGGGGGACCACTACCGGGAGCTGCCCGGCCTCGACCTGCTCACCCCGCCGGACGAGTTCCCGGGCGAGCCCGAGGTGATGGTGACGCTCGACTGCGGCTCCATCGACCGCCTGGGAGCCCTGGCCGAGTCGGCCAAGGCGGCCAAGGAGCTCGTGGTCATCGACCACCATGTCTCCAACACCCGCTTCGGCTCTCTCCACCTGGTGGACGCGGAAGCGGCGGCCAGCGCGGTGGTGACCGCCCGCCTCATCGGCGCCCTGGGCCTGCCCCTCAACCACGACGCCGCCGTCTGCCTCTACGCCGGCCTGGTGTGCGACACCGGCCGGTTCCAGTACGAGAGCACCGGCGTGGAGGCCTTCGACCTGGCCCGGCGCCTGCTCGACTTCGACGTGCCCATCGCCCGGCTCAACCGCACCCTGTTCGACGAGCACCGCCTCACCTACCTGCGGCTGGTGGGCGAGATCCTCTCCCGGGCCGAGCTGGTGGAGGCCAAGGCCTTCATCTGGGCGGCCGTCACCCAGGAGGACCTCGCCCGCTACGGCGTGACCTTCGAGGAGACCGAAGGCCTGATCGACTTCCTCCGCCAGGCCCGCGAGGCCGAGGTCTCCTGTGTGCTGAAGGAGGCGGCCGACGGCACCTTCCGGGTCAGCCTGCGGTCCCTCGGCGCCGTCGACGTGTCAGCGGTCGCTGCCCGGAATGGGGGCGGCGGTCACCGCTTCGCCGCCGGGTTCACGGCCTCCGGCCCGGCCGAGGCCGTGGTCGAGCGGGTCCTGGCCGACCTGTAGGGGGCTGGTGGACCCCCTCGTGGACGGGCTGGTGGTGGTGGACAAGCCCGCCGGGTGGACCTCGCATGACGTCGTGGCCAAGCTGCGCCGGGTCTTCTCCATCCGGCGGGTCGGCCACGCCGGCACCCTCGACCCCGACGCCACCGGCGTGCTGCTGGTGGGCGTGGGGCGGGTCACCCGGCTGCTGCGCTTCCTGACCGACACGACCAAGGTGTACGAGGGCGGGATCAACTTCGGGGTGGCCACCGACACCCTCGACGCCGCCGGGCAGGAGACGGATCGGCGCCCCATGCCCGGTCTCACCGCCGAGGCGGTGGCCGAGGCCAGCGGACGCTTCGTGGGCGAGATCGACCAGGTGCCCCCTATGGTCTCGGCCGTGAAGGTGGACGGACGACGGCTCTACGAGCTGGCCCGCCGGGGCGAGACGGTCGAGCGGGCACCCCGCCGGGTGCGCATCGACAGCATCGACGTGGAGGGTTTCTCGGCCGGAGACTTCCCCACCGCCACCGTTCGGGTCAGCTGCGGCAGCGGCACCTACATCCGCTCCCTGGCCGACGACCTGGGAACGGCCCTCGGGGGGTGCGCGCACCTGGCCTGGCTGCGGCGCCTGGCGGTGGGGCCCTTCGGGATCGAGGAGGCCCACCCCCTGCCCGAAGTGGAGGAGACGGGGGTGGAGGTGCTGCTCCCTCCGCTCGAGGCGGTGCGCCACCTCGAACGGGTCGCCGTCGACGCCGACCTGGCCCACGGAGTGCGGCACGGCGCCGTGTTCCCGGTGGCCACGCTCTGTCCCGGCGAAGCCCACGATCCGGTGGCCATCGTCGGGCCGGAGGGCGAGCTCCTGGCCGTCTACGAGCGCCGGCAGGCCGCCGCCCGCCCCCTCGTCGTGTTGTCTACGGGGACACCTCGAACCCCGGGGTCGGGGGCGTGAGCATGCAGGTCGTACGTGCCCTCGGAGACTGCCCGGCGGCGGGCACGGCGGTCACCATCGGTGCCTTCGATGGTGTCCATCTCGGCCACCAGGCTCTCCTCCGGCTGGTGCGCGCCGAGGCTTCGTCCCGGGGGCTGCGCACCGCCCTGGTGACCTTCGACCGCCATCCCGCCCAGGTGGTGCGCCCGGAATCCGCTCCCAAGCTGCTGACCACCCTGGACCAGAGGCTGGAGCTGCTGGCGGCCACCGGACTGGTCGACCACACGCTCGTCCTCACCTTCGACGACAGCCGTCGTCAGGAGCCGGCCGAGGAGTTCGTGCGCGAGGTGCTGGTGGACTGCCTCGGGGCCCAGCTCGTGGTGGTGGGCGCCGACTTTCACTTCGGCAACCAGCGGAGGGGCAACGTGGCCCTGCTCGAGACCATGGGCGCGGAGTGCGGCTTCGAGGTGGTCGGGCTGCCGCTGGTGGAAGCCGAATCAGGGCCCATCTACTCGTCGACTGCCATCCGGCGCCTGCTGATGGAAGGGGACGTGGCGGCGGCGGCGGTGCTCCTGGGCCGGGCCCACGAGGTGCGCGGCGTGGTCATCGAGGGAGACCGTCGGGGTCGGGAGCTGGGGTTCCCCACCGCCAACGTCGCCGTGCCCGACGAGATCTGCCTGCCCGCCGCCGGCATCTACGCCGGGACGTTCCGGGGGGCGGATGGCGTGGACCGGCCCGCGGCCATCTCCCTCGGGCGCCGGCCCACGTTCTACGCCGGCGGCGGGCATCTGCTGTTGGAGGCCAACCTGCTCGACTTCGACGGCGACCTGTACGGCCAGCCGGCGGCGGTGCGCTTCGTGGCCCGCATCCGGGACGAGGAGCGCTTCGAGTCCGTCGCCGCCCTCATCGACGCCATCCAAGCCGACGTCGCCGCCGTGCGTCGCGCTCTCGCCGCCCACTGACCATCCAGGCTCGCCCGCCGCCGGCGCCGGAATCAGTCGTCGTCGCGATCGTGGTGACCGCGCTCGTGGTGTTGCCACCACCAGTCATCGCCGTCCCCGCGCCGGCCGTTGTGGCGCCACCACCAGTCGTCCCGGTCGAAGTGGTGCCGGTCATCCCGGTCGAAGTGCCGCCAGTCGTCGCGGTCGTGGTCTCGCCATTCGTGCCTGGTCTCGTGACGATCACGGTCCGCCGGCCGGGCGTCCTCCGCCCAGGCCGGTGCCGCCAGTCCGATGACCAGCAGGCCGCTGGCCAATGGCATGAGCATCCTGCGCATCTCGCACCTCCGTAGAGCCGTTGTGTCAGGTCGAACTTACGGAGGCGGGCGTCAGAGCCGACGCTGGGATTGGTCAAGAATCCTCATGCGCCCGGGCTCGGGGGCGGGACGGGCGATACCGATGATCGCTAGCCGGTCAGGGCGGCGGCGCCCACCATCGGGCGATTCAGGCGGAGGTCACCCGTACTCCCGGCGAAGCCGGCATCGCCGAAGGTGAAGACCCCGCCGTCGGCAGCGAAGAGCCAGTAGCCCGCCCCGGTGGCGGTGGCCGCCATGCCGATGATGGGCGCGTTGAGCCTCATGCCCCCCAGGCTGCCGTGCGAGACGGCATCGCCGAAGGCGAACACCCCCCCGTCGCCTGCCACCAGCCAGTAGCCCGCCCCGGAGGGGGTGCCGGCCATCCCCACCACGGCCTGGTTGAGCCTCATCCCGGCGGTCGAGCCGGCGAAGGTGGCGTCGCCGTAGTTGAAGACCCCCCCGTCGGACGCCACCAGCCAGTAGCCGTCGCCGGAGGCGGTGGCGACGATGGCCACCACCGGCCGGTTCAGCCTGGTGCCGCCGGCCGATCCCAGGAAGGGGGCGTCGCCGAAGTTGAACACGCCGCCGTCGGCGCCGGCCAGCCAGTAGCCCGAGCGGGGGTGGCCGTCCTGGTCGCCCTTGACCACGCCGCAGGCCACCCGGCCGTTCGCCTCGCTGTCGCCCGTGGCCAGCGTCTCCTCGTCGGGATCGGGGTCGTAGCGGTCGGTGGGGATGTTGGCGAAGTTGTCGCGTTCGGAGTTGATCACGAAGGCGGTGCCGTCCCCCTCGAGCAGATCGGACAGTCCGAAGCCCGTGGTGCTGAAGGTGGCCGAGGCTCGTCCCGCCTGGTCGGCAAACAGGGGCGGGAGGTCTCCGGGATGGTCGGGATGGGACACCTGGGGCGAGGCCCCGAGATGGGGACCGGCGGTGACGAACGCCTGGTCGTGGTCGCACACCCCGATGGTGTGGACGTGGAAACCGTGGAAGCCGGGGTCCAGACCCCGGGCCGTCACCGCCATCCGCACGCCGCCGTCGCCCTCGGACAGCCGAAGGTCGCCCACGGTGATGCCCCGCTTGTCGATCAGGCGCGCCCTGGCTTCCACGGGCTCGGTGGCCATCCCCACCACCGGGGCGTTGAGGGGTTTGCCACCCATGCTGCCCTCGAAGACGGCGTCGCCGTAGGAGAAGGTGCCGCCGTCGGAGGCGACGAGGTGGTAGCCGTCGCCGCCCGGGGTGGCCGCCATCCCCACGACCGGCCGGTTGAGGCGCTGGCCCCCTCGGCTGCCCCGGAAGACGGCGTCGCCCAAGGCGAAGACCCCTCCGTCGCCGGCGACCAGGAAGTAGCCCGCGGGCAGTCCCGGTCGTCCCGCCCGCACCACGCCGCAGGCCGTCCGCTTCCCGGAGTCGCCGGTGGCCCTCGTCGTACTGTCGGCGCCGCCCAGCGGGCTCATTTCGTTGGAGACGTAACGACCGGGAATGTTGGCGAAGTTGTCGATGCCGGCATGGACCACCACCGCCGTCCCGTCCCCGTCGAGGAGCTGGGCGAGGTTCAGCCGGTCGGTGCGGTAAGTGGCCCGGGCCGTGCCGTCGGGACGGATGTGGAGGGAGGGCAGGTCACCGGCGTGACCGGCGTGCGGGGTGATGCCCCCGCCCAGGTGGCCGCCGGCCGAGGCGAAGGGACTGGCGGGATCACCGGGATCGCACAGCCCGGTGGTGTGGATGTGGAAGCCGTGGAAGCCGGGAGCGAGCCCCGACACGCTCACGTCGACCCGGACGAGGTCACCGTCGGTGCTGAGGGCGACCGCCCCCAGGATCTTGCCGTCGGCCCCCCCCAGGATGGCCTGGACCACGGCGGGGGCGGCCGTCTGGGCTCCCAGCGGCGCGCTGCCCGCCGGTCCCAGCACCGCTCCCAGGAGCATGGCCGCCAGCGCCCACCGTGCTCTGCGCATGGGTTCCCCTCCGTCTCGACGGCTCCAACCTAAACCGGGCCGGACGGGGAAGACGGGCAATTCTGGTAGTCTGCCGCTCGTTGCGGCGGCCCGCCGCAGCCCTTTCACGCAGACGACCAGACGACGAGGCATGCCCGACACCTCCGCCACGATCAACGAGTACCGCCTCCACGAGACCGACACGGGCTCGCCCGAGGTTCAGATCGCGCTCCTCACCGGGCGCATCAACGAGCTCACGACGCACCTGAAGGTCCACAGCAAGGACCATCATTCGCGCCGCGGCCTGCTCATGCTCGTGGGCCGGAGACGCCGGCTGCTCGACTACCTGCGGCGCAACGACGTCGAGAGGTACCGAGCGCTCATCGCCCGACTCGGCCTGCGCCGATAGGGACCCCGGGGAGCGACTCGTCGCTCCTCGTTCGTTTTCCAAGCCAAATTTGCCAGCTGGGGGCGGCGACGGCGACGTCGGTTGTCAGTCGCCAGCGTCCGGGGGAGGAAATCCTCCGGAGGGTGGCGACTGGGAACCGGCTCCGCCCCGCCGCCCTGATCGAAAAGGAGCTGTGATGACCGACCCGATCGCGGTGTCGGCCCCCATCGGGCAGACCGGTAAGACCCTGTCCTTCGAAACGGGGGTTCTGGCCCCCCAGGCCGACGGGGCGGTGCTCGCCCGTATCGGCGACACCACCGTCCTGGCCACCGCCGTGGCCAGCAAAGGAGTGCGGGAGGGCATCGATTTCTTCCCCCTCACCGTCGACGTGGAAGAGCGCATGTACGCCGCCGGGAAGATCCCCGGCTCGTTCTTCCGCCGGGAGGGACGCCCCACCGAGCAGGCCGTCCTCACCTGCCGGCTGACCGACCGGCCCCTGCGGCCGTCGTTCCCCAAGGGGTTCCGCAACGAGACCCAGATCGTGGCCACCATTCTCGGAGCCGACCTGGAGAACCCCCACGACGTGCTGTCCATCAACGCCGCCTCGGCCGCCCTCATGGTCTCGGGCATCCCCTTCGCCGGCCCCATCGGGGCCGTGCGCCTGGCCCACCACGAGGGGACCTGGCTGGCGCACCCCACCTATCAGGAGGGCGACGCCTCCACCTTCGAGCTGGTGGTGGCCGGCCGGCGCCTCGACAACGGCGACATCGCCGTGATGATGGTGGAGGCGGGCGGCACCGAGTCTGCCTGGGAGCTCTACCAGGCCGGCGCCCCCCTGGTCACCGAGGAGGTCATCGCCGCGGGCCTGGAGGAGGCCAAGCGCTGGATCAACGATTCCATCGAGGTCCAGCTCGAGCTGCGGGCCAAGGTGGAGGAGGCCAAGGGCCCCATCGAGCCCATGGCCTACGAGATGATGGCCGACTACCCCGAGGAGACCTTCGCGGCGGTGGAGGCGGCGGCCCGGGCTCAGGTGGCCGAGGCCCTCACCATCGCGGAGAAAGCCGAGCGCAACGCCCGCCTGGACGAGATCGGAGCGGAGCTGGTGGCCAGCCTGGCCGGCACGCCCGAGGCGCCCGGAGAGCACTCCGAGGTGGCGGTGAAGCGGGCCTTCCGCAGCCTCCAGAAGGAAGTGGTGCGCTCCCGCATCGTGACCGAGGGCATCCGGATCGACGGGCGCGCGCCCACCGACCTGCGGCCCCTGTCCGCCCAGGTGGGGCTGCTGCGCACCGCCCACGGCACCGGCCTGTTCCAGCGGGGCGAGACCCAGGTCCTGTCGGTGGCCACGCTGGGCATGCCCCGTCTGGAGCAGATGCTCGACACCATCGGCATCGACGACTCCAAGCGCTACATGCACCACTACAACTTCCCGCCCTTCTCCACCGGGGAGACGGGCCGGGTGGGTTCCCCCCGGCGCCGGGAGATCGGCCACGGCGCCCTGGCCGAGCGGGCCCTGCTGCCGGTGGTGCCACCGGTGGGGGAGTTCCCCTACACCCTGCGGGTGGTCTCGGACGTCCTGTCCTCCAACGGGTCGACGTCGATGGCGTCGGTGTGCGGCTCGACCCTGTCGCTCATGGACGCCGGCGTTCCCATCAAGGCCCCGGTGGCCGGGATCGCCATGGGCCTGGTCTTCGCCGAGGGCAAGTACACGGCCCTGACCGACATCCTCGGCGCCGAGGACGCCTTCGGAGACATGGACTTCAAGGTGGCGGGCACGGCCGACTTCGTCACCGCCCTCCAGCTCGACACCAAGATCGACGGCCTCCCGGCCGAGGTGCTGACCGACGCCCTGCGCCAGGCCAAGGACGCCCGCCTCAAGATCCTCGAGGTCATGGCCGAGGCCATCGCCGCCCCGAGGGAAGAGGTGGCCGAGTCGGCCCCCAAGATCATCAGCTTCCAGATTCCCCTCGACCGGGTGGGCGAGGTCATCGGGCCCAAGGGCAAGGTCATCAACGGCATCCAGCAGGAGACGGGTGCCGACGTCAACGTCGACGACGACGGCCAGGTCGGTACCGTCACCATCGGCGGGCGCGACGGCGGGGCGGTCAACGAGGCCCGCCGGCTCATCGAGCTCATCCTCCACCCGCCGGAGGCCGACATCGGCGGCATCTACGCCGGCAAGGTGGTCAACATCACCAAGTTCGGGGCCTTCGTCAACATCCTGCCGGGCCGGGACGGGCTGTTGCACATCTCCAAGCTGGGCGGCGGCAAGCGCGTCGACCGGGTGGAGGACGTCTTGTCCCTCGGCGTGGAGGTGAGCGTGCGGGTCGACGACGTCGACCCCCAGGGCAAGGTGTCGCTGTCCCTGGCGAAGCCCCTCGAGGGCCTCGAGGGCGGCGGCGGCGACACCGGAGACGGGGGCGGCTCGGCGGACGACGGGCCCGGGGGGAACGGCGGCGGGGCGACGGTGCGCGCCCTGGACGGCGACCGGGATCTCGTCTCCTTCGACGAGACCTGGGACCGCACGGCCAAGGACGAGTTCGGGGAACTGGGGCCGGCCGACGTGCCCGGCGTCCGCTCCCGGAGCGACGACCGCGACCGCGATCGCGACCGGGGAGGCCGGGACCGGGGTGGCCGGGGCCGGGGCGGCGACCGCCGGGGCGGGCGCCGGTAGTGACCGGCCAGCGGATGGCGGCTCGTTGATGGCCGACAACGGGGAGGCCGTTCGCCGCACCCTGCTCGAAAACGGCATCCGGGTGGTCACCGAGGCGCTGCCCGAGCTGCGCTCGGTGGCCATCGGGTTCTGGGCCGGGACGGGCTCACGCGACGAGCCCGAGGAGCTGGCCGGCGCCAGCCACTTCCTCGAACACCTGCTGTTCAAGGGGACCGAGCGGCGCAGCGCCCAGGACATCGCCGAGGCGGTGGAAGCGGTCGGAGGTGAGATGAACGCCTTCACCACCAAGGAGTACACCGCCTACTACGTCCGCATCCTGGACGAGAGCTCCGACCTCGCCCTCGACATCCTCTCCGACGTCATGTGGTCGCCCGCCTTCCGCCCCGACGAGGTCGACTGCGAGCGCCAGGTGATCCTGGACGAGATCCGGATGCACGAGGACACGCCCGACGAGCTGGTCCACTCGATCTTCGCTGAGGCGCTGTTCCCCGACCAGACCATCGGCCGGGAGGTGCTCGGCCGGGTGGAGTCGATCGAGGCCATGAGCCCGGCCCAGATCGCCGCCTTCCATGCCCGGCACTACAAGGGCGGCAACATCGTGGTGGCGGCGGCCGGCAGCCTCGACCATGACCAGATCGTGGCCGAAGTGGAGCACCGCTTCGCCGGCGAGGTGGGTGACCGCGAGCCGCGGGTCAACGCCGAGGTGCGCCCCGCCGGCGCCCGGCGGGTCCTCACCCGGCCCACCGAGCAGGCCCACCTGGTGCTGGGCATGCCCGGGCTGTCGCGCTCCGACCCCGATCGCTACGCCCTCTCCGTCCTCAACCACGTCCTCGGCGGCGGGATGTCGTCCCGGCTCTTCCAGGAGATCCGCGAGCGCCGGGGCCTGGCCTACTCGGTGTACTCCTACCGGGCCGCGTTCGAGGACACCGGCATGTTCGCCGTCTACGCCGGCACCGCCCCCTCCCGGGCCCCCGAGGTGCTCTCCATCGTCAGCGCCGAGCTCGACCGCATGGTGGCCGAGCGGGGGATGGAAGAAGGCGAGCTGGAGCGGGCCAAGGGACACTTCAAGGGCCAGCTGGCGCTGTCGCTGGAGGGCTCCTCGCCCCGCATGGAACGGCTGGGCCGCTCCGAGCTGACCGCCGGCGAGGTGCTGGACATGGACGAGCTGGTGGCCCGGATCGACGCTGTCAGCCCCGAGGACGTGGCCCGGGTCATCGAGCGGGTGATCGACGGTGCGCCCCGGGTGCTGGCCGCGGTGGGCCCCATCGAGGAGTCCGATCTCGAGCCCCACGCCGGCGAGGCCGAGATCCTGGTGGTCTGACGGTGGGGTACGGGGCGATCTACGCCGAGACCCGGGAACGGGTGGCGGAGCTGGTGCGGTCCCTGTCCCCCGATGAGCTCGCCGACCCGGTGCCGGCCACGCCGGCGTGGAGTCCCCGGGACATCGTCGGGCATCTGGCCGGCGTGGCCTTCGATGCCGTCACCGGCAACATCGAAGGATTGGGGACCGACCCCTGGACCGCCGTCCAGGTCGACGCCCGCCGGGAGATGTCACTGGACGAGGTGCTGGCCGAGTGGGCCGGCCACTCCAAGATCATGGAACCGATCCTCGACACCGCCCCGCCGCCCGTCCTGCGGATGGTGGCCGACTGCTACCTGCACGAGCAGGACATCCGAGGCGGGACGGGGCGTCCAGGCGCCCGGGACGCCGCTGCTCTGGATGTCTCCCTCGGAATCGTGCTCTTCGGGTTGGGGAACCGTCTCGCCGCCGCCGGTCTCCCCGGCCTGCGCTTCCGGGCGGGGGAGCGGGAGTGGATCGCCGGGTCCTCGGAGCCGGGGGCGACGGTGACGGCGCCGGACGACTTCGAGCTGTTGCGCTGCCTGTACTCCCGCCGGAGCTGGGCCCAGGTGGCGGCCTTGCGCTGGGAGGGCGACGACGCCTCTCGCTACCGGGACACGTTCGGCCGTTTCCCCTTCGCCGAGGCGGACATCGTCGAGTGATCAAGGTAGGCGTGTTCGGTGCCGGCGGGCGCATGGGGGCCGCCGTGTGCCACGCGGTCAACGGGGCGGCCGACCTGGAGCTGGTGGCGGCCGTCGACCCCCCATGCGCCGGCCGGACGGTCGAGGGGTTCACCATCGCCGATTCGCCCGAGGCCCTGGCCGCCGCCGGCGCCGAAGTGGCGGTCGACTTCACCCACGCCGCCGCCGCCCGGGAGAACCTCCGCTGGTGTGCAACCCAGGGCGTTCACGCCGTGGTCGGCACCACCGGGCTGTCCGTGGAGGACCTGGCTGAGCTGGGGGAGCTGTTCGGCACCGGGGCCGCCAACGCCGTGGTCGCCCCCAACTTCGCCATCGGCGCCGTGCTCATGATGCGCCTGGCGGCGCTGGCGGCGCCCTGGATGGACAGCGTCGAGATCATCGAGCTGCACCACGACAACAAAGTCGACGCCCCCTCGGGCACCGCCCTGCTCACCGCCGCCCGGCTGGCCGAAGCCAAGGACGAGTGGGGCGCCGACCCAACCAAGACGGTTGTGCTGGACGGAGCCCGGGGCGGGGCCGGACCGGCCGGGATCCGAGTCCACTCCGTGCGGCTCCGGGGATTGGTCGCCCACCAGGAGGTGCTCTTCGGCACCACCGGCCAGTCGCTCTCGATCCGCCACGACTCCTACGACCGGACCTCGTTCATGCCGGGCGTGCTGCTGGCCGTCCGCCAGGTGGCGGACCGCCCCGGACTCACCGTGGGCCTCGACTCACTGCTCGGGATCTAGTCGAAGTCCGACGCCCGGAAGCGGTCGAGCCGGCGGCGGTCCCGTTTCGTCGGCCGGCCGGCGCCGGGTTCCCGGGCGAAGACGGAGAACGTCTCCTCCTTGGGTGGCAGCGGTGGGCTGTGGTCGACCAGGCACTCGGCGGCGACGGGCGCGCCGACCCGCTTGTCGATGACCCGCACCACCTCGAGGATTCGGTCGCGGTGGTGGAGCCGGGTCTCGACCCGGTCACCGATCCGCACCGCGGTGGCGGGCTTGGCCGTGGCCCCGTTGACCTTCACGTGCCCGCCGGTACAGGCCTCGGTGGCGGCCGACCGGGTCTTGTAGAGCCGGACGGCCCACAGCCAGCGGTCGACTCTCGTCGCCACTGTGCTCATGGCTCTTCGCCTGGCGGCTCATCGCGGTGCGACTGGGGGCCCCTGCCCCAGTCGCCGGCGCCGAAGAGGCGGGCCA
This sequence comes from Acidimicrobiia bacterium, assembly GCA_044867425.1. Taxonomy (GTDB): domain Bacteria; phylum Actinomycetota; class Acidimicrobiia; order IMCC26256; family BP-133; genus CAWBJP01. The sequence goes on from JBIOUX010000167.1 coordinate 13,311, forward strand.
GCTCGGCCGGGGCCACCTCTTCCAGCTGGGAGTAGGTGCAGGACGCCGGCTCGCGGTCGTCCCGGAAGCGGACGAACTGACCGGCGTGGCGGAACCGGTCCCCCTGGAGGTGGTCGTAGCGCACCTCTACGACCAGCTCGGGGCGGAGCGGCTCCCAGCTCAGGTCCCGACCGGCGTTCCAGCGGCTCTGGCCACCGGGCATGCGGGTGCCGGACTCTGTCGCCTCGGCCCAGGCGCGCCAGGGGTGGCCGTCGAGGGCGTTGTCCCGGTAGGGGGCGAGGACCTCCACCAGGGCCTTGCGCTGGGCCATGGGGAAGGCGCCGGCCACGCCTACGTGGTGCAGGTCTCCGCCGTCGTCATAGAGGCCGAGGAGCAGCGAGCCGATGACCGGCCCGCTCTTGTGCCAGCGGAAACCCCCCACCACGCAGTCCGCCGTCCGCTCGTGCTTGACCTTGAGCATGACCCGCTCGTCCTCCCGGTACGGGAGATCGACGGGTTTGGCCACCACGCCGTCGAGGCCGGCGCCCTCGAAGGCGGCGAACCACTCGGCGGCCACGTCGCGATCGGTCGTCACCGGCGTCAGGAACAGCGGCGGGCGGGCGCCGGCCAGCACCTCCTCCAGCCGCCGCCGGCGCTCGGACTGCGGGGCGTTGCGGAGATCCTCGTCACCCACCGCCAGGATGTCGAAGGCGACGAAGGAGGCGGGTGTCTGCTCGGCCAGGAGGCGCACCCGGGACTCGGCCGGGTGGATCCGCTGGAGGAGGGCGTCGAATTCGAGCCGGCCCGACGGCCCGGCGATGACCACCTCGCCGTCGAGGACGCACTTCTCCGGCAGCTGGTCCCGCATGGGGTCGAGCAGCTCGGGGAAGTACCGGGTGATGGGCCGCTCGTTGCGGCTGCCGAGCTCGACCTCGGCCCCGTCCCGGAAGACGATGCAGCGGAAGCCGTCCCACTTGGGCTCGAACAGCATCCCCTCGCCCGCGGGCAGCTCCCGGGTCAGCTTGGCCAACATGGGCGCCACGGGGGGCATCACCGGCAGGTCCACGGAACTCGAGTCTGCCAGGGTTAGCGTCTGGGCCGTGACCGATGTGCGGGACCGGGTGATGGAAGGGGCCCTGACCTGCATTGGCCGCTACGGGATGGCCAAGACCACGGTCGACGACGTCGCCCGCGCCTCGGGCGTCTCCCGGGCCACCATCTACCGGTACTTCCCCGGCGGGCGGGACCAGGTGGTGGCCGACGTGGTGGCCTGGGAGGTCGGCCGCTTCTTCCGCCGTCTGGGCGAGGCGGTGAGGGCCTACCCCGACCTGCCCTCCCTGGTGGAAGAGGCGCTGCGCTTCGCCCACCGGGCGGTGGCCGAGCACGAGGTGCTGCAACGGGTGCTGGCCACCGAACCCCAGCGGCTCCTCCCCGTGCTCACCGTCTCGTCGGATCGCATCCTGCCCCTGGTGGCGGGGTTTCTGGTGCCCTACCTGGAACGGGAGCGGGCCGCCGGCCGCCTGCGGCCGGGCGTCGAGGTGGAGCGGGCGGCCGACTTCCTGGCCCGCATGCTGCTGTCGTGGATCAGTGCTCCAGGTGCCTGGGATCTCCAGGATCGGGAGCAGACCGCCGCCCTCGTGCGCGGCCAGCTCCTCGCCGGCATCCTCAAGCCGTAAACGCAGCGAGGGAGGGAGGGTGAGGGTGATCCCGGCGGAGGACGTGGGGTTGTCCGAGCCGGGATGCATCCCTCACCCGACCGACCGGGCTGGAGCCAGCTAGCGGCGCACGTAGCAGCCGATGAGGACGGTGTCGCCCTCCACGTCCCGCAACGTGTCCTCGGAGTCGTCGCTGCGAGCCCGGTCCTGGCCGTCGCCTCCGTAGATGGCGTCCGGGTCGTTGTTCTCGGCGCAGAAGACGTCGTCGCCGTCGCCGCCGAAGAGCCGGGTGTTGCCGTGCTTGTCCGCCCTGAGCAGATCGTTGCCGCCCAGGCCGCAACCGATACCGCCCTCGGGGACGAAGAGGACGTCGTCGGCATCGGTGCCCACCACCTGCTCGCGCGAGTCGTCCCGGTGCCCCGGACACTTCGCCGTCACGTCGTGCTTCGGATCGTCCTTGGTCCCATCCTTGGGGTCCTGCTGGGCGCCCAGGGCGGGCACGCTCGTGACCATCACCAGCGCGCCGGCCAGGAAGATGCCTCTCCGGCTCATCTCCGCCTCCTTTCCGGGGACACCCGCTCCCCGGGGCCCTCTGTTAACAGAGTTATCTCTGTTATAGACGTGACTAGAGGTGTCTGCAAGGCGGGGCAGTCAGCACTTCGTCAGGTTCGTGTCTCTCCCGGCTCCCTTGACGATGAGACAAAATTCTTCTTATCATCTCAGCATGGTGACGGTCGCGGTTACCGAGCCGGGTCTCGATCGCCGGATCGCCGACGCCGCCCTGCAGCTGGTGGCCCGCTACGGGCTGGCCAAGCTCACCCTGGAGGACGTGGCCCGCGAGGCCGGCTGCTCCCGGGCCACCCTGTACCGCTACTACCCGGGCAGGCAGGCACTCCTGGGAGCGGTGGTGGCCTCCGAGACGGTCCGCCTGCGCGCCGGGCTGGACGACGCCCTGGCCGATGTCATGACCGTGGAGGAGGCCCTGGCGGCGGCAGCGGGCTTCGGCGCCCGCGAGTTCGCCGGACATGCCGCCCTGCAGTTCCTGCTCGCCCGCGAGCCCGGCTCGGTGCTCCCCCACCTGTGCTTCGCCGGCGCCGACCGGCTGCTGGCGCTCCTGTCCGAGGCCGTCGAACCCCAGCTGTGCCGCTTCCTCCCGTCGGTCCAGGCCCGGCGGGTGGGGGAGTGGTTGGCCCGCATCATCCTCTCCTACGGCTGCACCCCGCCCGCCTTCGGGGCCGGCGGGGTGCCAGCCGCCCTCGAGATCGTTTCCGACTTCGTCGTCCCGGCGGTCAGACCTGTGGAGGAGACCCATGCGTGACGTGCACGACATCGACGCCATCCTGGCTGTCACCAACACCGACACGGCCAGCACCGCCCACGAGGTGGCCTCGACCTTCGACACCCACTTCACGTGGGACTACGAGCGATGCCGGCCCCGGCTGGGCAAGCTCTACGAGAAGGCCAAGCACGCCCAGTGGGACGCGCAGACCGACCTCGACTGGGGCATCGACGTGGACCAGGAGGCGGTGGTGGTGGCCAATGCCATGGCCAACGGGGGCCTCATGCTCGGCGGCGCCGGCGAGGGGATGCCGCCCGGTGACCTCTCCGGCACCCCCTTCGCCACCTGGGGGGACAAGGAATGGCTGGCCTTCGGCGTCGAGTCCCAGAACTGGACGCTGTCCCAGTTCCTCCACGGCGAGCAGGGGGCACTGCTGTGCACGGCCCGCATCGTGGAGACGGTGCCGTGGATCGACGCCAAGTACTACGCCTCCACCCAGGTGGTGGACGAAGCCCGCCACGTCGAGGTCTTCTCCAAGTACCTGGACGAGAAGCTCTCCGGGCACTATCCGATCAACGCCCATCTGCGGATGCTGCTCGACGACATCATCGCCGACCCCCGCTGGGACATGACCTACCTGGGGATGCAGATCATGGTCGAGGGTCTGGCGCTGGCTGCCTTCGGCTTCATCTCCCAGATGACCACCGAGCCCTTGCTCAAGGAACTGTTGCGCCTGGTGATGGCCGACGAGGCCCGCCACGTCGCCTTCGGTGTCCTGTCCCTGCAGGAGTTCTACGGGCAGCTCACCGCCGCCGAGCTGCGAGAGCGCCAGGAGTTCGCGTTCGAGGCGGCGGTGCGCATGCGCGACCGGTTCCTCCAGCAGGAGGTGTGGGAGCGCATGGGCTGCGACGTCCGCAAGACCACCAAGGTCCTCCTCGAGGCGCCCCAGCGCCAGATGTTCCAGCAGATGCTGTTCTCCAAGATCGTGCCCAACTGTCGCAAGCTCGGCCTCCTCGATGCCGCCGACGGCTGGCTTCGGGATCGCTTCACCGAGCTCGGTGTGATCGCCTTCGAGCACTGGGACGACACCGCCACCGAGCTGGCCGTGGCCTAGTTCTGGTCCTTGGATCGGGGCTCACGGTCCGTCGAGGGTGGCGACGGCCACGATGGGGCGCGACGGCGGGTTGTCTCCCAGCGACCCGGAGAAGGGCCGGTCGGAGAAGTTGAAGATGCCCCCGTCGGCGGCGACCATCAGGTAGCCGTTGCCGTAACGGACCATGCCCACCACCGGCTTGTTGAGCGGTGTGGATCCCATGGAGCCCCGGAAGCGGGCGCTCCCGAAGGAGAAGATTCCGCCGTCGGAAGCGACGAGCCAGTAGCCGGCACGATCCGCGCTCGGCACCAATGACTGGACGGGGGCGTTGAGCCTGGTCGAGCCCATGGAGCCGTGGAAGCGGGCGTCTCCCAGGGCGAAGACCCCGCCGTCGGAGGCGACCATGTAGTAGCCGCGGCCGCTCGGGGTGGCGACGGAGCTCAGTACGGGGCCGTTGAGGTCGAGGTCGGACACGTCCCCGAAGTCGGCGGCGTCGCCGATGGGGATGACCCGGCCCCGGTTGGTGAAGACCCAGTAGCCCTTGCCCGTCAAGGTGGAGGAGAGGCTCGTGACCTTCTCGCCCTTGCCCAGCTCGGCGGCCGGGACGCTGCCCAGGGCCGCGGCGTCGCCGAAGGCGAAGACGCCCCCGCGGTTGTCGAGGATCCAGTAGCCGTTGAACGTGGGAGTGGGTTCGAGGTGGATGGCCTTGGCCTCTGGGGGCAGCTGGGTCGAGGCGTCGCCCAGCGTCTTGGCGTCCCCGAAGGCGAAGATCCGTCCATCGGAGCCGAGCATCCAGTAGCCGGACCGGCGCGGAGCCGGAGCCGGTTGGGCGGGCGCGCTGGTGGGTGGGGACGAAGGCGGCGATGACGCCGGCGTCGTGCTCGAGGTCGTCGGCGCCGGAGCCGAGCCGGCGGAACCCGGCGCGGAGATGACCCGCACCCGGTTGTTGAACGTGTCGGCGACCCACAGGCTGCCGTCCGGGTCGAGGCTGAGGGCCCGGAGATGGTCGAGCTGGGCGGCGCTGGACGGGCCACCATCGCCGGCGAAGCCCGGAGAGCCGTTGCCGGCGATGGTGGTGATGGTGCCCGCCGGATCGATCCTGCGGATGCGCTGGCCCAGTTCCTCGCCGACGTAGATGTTGCCGGTCCCGTCAGCCACCACCGCCCGGGGGTCGTTGAGCTGGGCCTGGGCGGCGGGACCGCCGTCGCCGCTGTATCCCGCCACCCCGGTGCCGGCCACCGAGGTGATGGTCCCGCCGGTGTCCACCCTGCGGATGCGGTGATTGTCGGTGTCAGCGATGTAGAGCGTGCCGTCGCCGGTCAGCCACAGCCCCCGGGGGGAGTTGAGCTGGGCCTTCGCCGACGGGCCGCCGTCGCCTTCGGCGCCGGCCTTCGTCACCCCGGCCACGGTGGTGATCACGCCCGTGGTCAGGTCGATGCGGCGTACGCGGTTGTTGCCGGTGTCGGCGATGTAGAGGTTCTTGTCGGCGGCGTCGGTAGCCAGTGTCTTGGGGTCCTTCACGGTGGCGGCCCGCGCCGGGCCGTCGTCGCCGGTGGCGTCGGGCGTCCCGTTGCCGGCCACGGTGGTGATGACGCCCTGGCGGTCGACGCGCCGGATGCGGTGGTTGGCGCTGTCGGCGATGTAGAGGTTGCCGGAGGAGTCCACGGCGACCCCGTGGGGCTGGTTGAGCGCGGCCTGGAAGGCAGGCCCCCCGTCGCCGGCGAAGCCTTCGGTGCCGTTGCCGGCCACCGTGGTGATGGTCCCGCCGGCGTCGATCTTGCGGATGCGCTGGTTCAGGGTGTCGGCGACGTAGGCATTCCCCGCCTTGTCGAAGGCGATGGCCCGAGGGTGGTACAGCTGGGCCGAGGAGGCCGGCCCCCCGTCGCCCGAGAACCCGTACTGCCGGGAGTCGACGGTGGCGCCCGCCACCGAGGTGATCGTTCCGGCGCCTCCCGAACCGGTGACGGCCCGGCTGCCCACCGGCGCCAGGGCGATCAACGCGGTCACCAACGAGGCTGTCACTGCACGGGTGCGGGTCGAGGTGCGCGTCGGGCGCGGGTTCAACATCCGCGTCTCCTTCCATCCCGGTGGTTCCGAACGTGGCCAGGGGCCAGGGGAGCAGACCGCCCAAAGCGGCCACATCGGTCGGATTCGCCGCCTTCGTGGGGAGCGCCTGCCGGAAATGTCGAGAAATCGACGGCTTAAGGATGATTTGACGTACCGGGTTTGGGGCAGCGAGATCGTGGGTATAGGTCAGCGCCCGTTTCCCGCTCCGCCTTGTGGGGCAAGGGTCGGCGAGCGGCTGGCATGACGAGGGCACGACCATTCGGCTGGCTGGGCTAGCGTCGCCCGGCAATGGCCATGGAACCGCCGGTTCGCATCGTGTTTCTCGGGGGTCTCGGTGAGATCGGGCGGAACTGCGCCTGCATCGAGGTCGAGGGGCGCATCCTCCTCATCGACTGTGGGTTGATGTTCCCCGCTCCCGACATGCCGGGCGTCGATCTCGTCCTGCCCGACTTCACCTACCTGCGGGAGAATGCCGAGCGGATCGAAGGCGTGGTCCTCACCCACGGCCACGAGGACCACGCCGGCGGCCTGGCCTTCCTGCTGGCCGAAGTGGGGCCCGTCCCCATCTACGGCTCCGCCCTGTCGCTCGGTCTGGCCCGGAACCGGATCGAGGAGGCGGGGATGCTGGATCGCACCGAGTTCATCCCCGTGGCCGACGGCGAGCGCCGGTCCATCGGCCCCTTCGACTGCCAGTTCATCCCCGTCACCCACTCCGTGCCCCACGGCTTCGCCACCGCCGTGTTCACGCCCGCCGGGACGATCCTGCACTCGGGGGACTTCAAGCTCGACCAGGCCCCGGTGGACGGCCGGGTCACCGACATCGCCCTCCTGGGCGAGATCGCCCGGGGCGGCGTTCGCCTGCTGCTGTCGGACTCCACCAACGCCGAGGAGCCGGGTCACATCCCGTCGGAGTCCACCATCGGGGTGGTCATGCGGGAGCTGTTCCGGGAGCACTCGGGACGGCGGGTGATCGCCGCCTGCTTCTCCTCCCACATCCACCGGGTGCAGCAGATCGCCCAGGCCGCCATGGAGTCGGGGCGGAGCGTGGCCTTCCTCGGGCGCTCCATGATCCAGAACGTGGCCCTGGCCCGCTCCATGGGTCTGCTCCAGTTGCCCGACGACCGGATCGTCGACGTGGAGGAGATCGACAAGTTCGAACCGGGCGGCATCTGCGTGATCTGCACCGGATCCCAGGGCGAGCCGATGAGCGCCCTGGCCCTCATGGCGGCCCACGAGAACCACAGGGTCAAGCTGGGCGCCGAGGACACCGTGATCATCTCCGCCCATCCCATCCCCGGCAACGAGACGAACGTGTCCCGGGTCATCGGCGGCCTGCACCGGACCGGCGCCGACGTGGTGCACTCCGGGCTCGCCCCCGTGCACGTGTCGGGCCACGCCGCCCAGGAGGAGCTCAAGTTCCTCCTCAACCTGGTCAAGCCCGAGTACTTCGTGCCTGTCCACGGCGAGTACCGGCATCTCGTCCACCACGCCCGTCTGGCCCGGGCCACCGGCATCGCCGAGTCCAACGTGATCGTGTGCGAGGACGGCGACTCCCTGGTGCTCGGCCCTGAGGGCATCGACGTGGAGCGGCGCTATGCCCCCGCCGGCTACCTCTACGTCGACGGCGTCGTCGGGGACGTGGGCCGGGGCGTGTTGCGGGACCGCCGGGCCCTGGCCAACGAGGGGATCGTGGTGGTCATCGTGACGCTGGACGCCCACACCGGCGAGGTGGTGACCGGCCCGGAGATCGTGACCCGAGGCTGGGTCCACGCCCCCGAAGCCGAGTTGCTGCTCGAAGAGGCCAAGGGCGCCGTGCTGCGCTCCCTGCAGGAAGCGATTGACGAGAACGCCCTCGACATCGAGACCCTCAAGCGACACGCCCGCTCCGGCCTGTCCAGGTTCATCAACGAGCGGACCCGCCGGCGCCCCATCGTCGTCCCCGTGGTCATGGAGGTCTGACCGGGGCAAATCCGTAACGGTACGGATCCGCCACTCCCCCCGATGTGGGAGGTTCAGCCGGCCGGACACCGAGAACACGACGTCGGGAGCTGCCATGGCGCAGACGCGCGTCGTCGTCCTGGGCGCAGGCCTGGGTGGCTTCACCGCCGCTAACCACCTCTCGTCCAGCCCTGAGCTGCGGGACCGCTTCGAGGTCACCGTGTACCAGTGCGGCTGGCGAGTGGGCGGCAAAGGGGCCAGCGGGCGCAACTGCCACTCCCACCAGCGCATCGAGGAGCACGGGCTCCACGTCTGGTTCGGCTTCTACGACAACGCCTTTCGCCTCATGCAGGATTGTTACGGCGCCCTCGGCCGTCCGTCCGGCTCGCCCCTCGACTCGTGGCGGGCGGCCTTCGAGCCCTGCAGCAGCTTCGTGCTGTACGAAGCGAAAGGACGCGGCTGGGACCCGTGGGTCATCAACATCCCGGAGAACCGGAACCGTCCTGGCGAGCCTCGGCCCTTCCGGTACTGGCACGTGGTCGCCGTCGTCATCAGGTGGTTCCGGGCCGGCTGGGTGAGGCTCCTCGACGAGGTTCCTGGCCTGATGGGGCGGAGCTGCGGACGCATACTTCAGGAGCTGGCAGCATCCGCCCTGGCCAGAGCCGAGAACCTGGCCGCCCCCGCTTTCAGCATTGTGGGCGGTCCAATCGATGACGGCCTGGTCCAGGCCGAACGGGTGGTCCGGAGATGGGCGGCCGGCGTTGACGCCAGCCTCGTCGGCCGCCAGTTCACCTCGGCGCTGCGGGAGTTGAAAGATCTCGCCTGGCTCGTCGGGCGTCCGCTGATGGAACACCCGACACTGCGGCGCTATCTGTTCCTCTTCGACCTGGCAGTCACGACAATGCACGGCATCTCCCACGACCGCCTGGAGGAAGGCACCTATGGAGCCGACGAGCTTGACCTGCGGGTCTGGCTCGACCGGCACGGGGCCAAGGCCGAGACGCTCGAGAGCGGGCCGGTGCGGGCTCTCTACGATCTGGTCTTTGCCTTCGAGGAGGGCGATGTCACCCGCCCCAACCTGGCGGCGGGCAAGGCGGTCGCCGCCCTGGTGCGCATAGCCTTCGATTACAAGGGGGCGATCACCTGGAAGATGCAGGCGGGCATGGGGGACGTCGTGTTCACACCCCTCTACCAGCTCCTTCGCCACCGGGGGGTGCGCTTTCAGTTCTTCCACTGGGCCACCCAACTACGCGCCTCCTCCGACGGCCAGGCTGTGGATCGCATCGAACTCATCCGCCAGGTCGACCTCGCCGGCGGAGCGATCAGCTACGACCCGCTCGTCAACGTGAAAGGCCTCGGCTGTTGGCCGAGCGAACCCAAGTGGGAGCTCTTGGCCGGAGGTCCCGAATTGGCCGCCCGGCCCCAGCCACCCGCCTTCGAGCATGAGGCGAACCCCTTGGGACGGGCTGACGGCGCGGTGACCCTGCGCCGGGGCTCGGAATTCGAGGTGGTCGTACTGGCCATCCCGGTGGGGGCGCTCCCCGCGCTGTGCCCAGAACTGGTCGCCGCCAACGAGGACTTCGCCGCCATGGTCGACGGAGCTGTGACCGTTTCCACGCAAGCCTTCCAGTTGTGGTTCAACAAGCCTCTCCCCGAGCTCGGCTGGGGGTTCGCCGCCGACTCCATCGCCGGCGCCTACGACGATCCGGTGGACACCTACTGCAACATGAGCCACCTGCTCGAGCGGGAGGATTGGGCGCCGGATGAGGCGTGCAGTGTCGCCTATTTCTGTGGCGTCTACCCCGATCGCGCTGAGACCCAGGTGCAGGCCAACGGCCGGGCCAAGGGCACTGCTCTCGACTATATGGACACCCGTATGGGGCCGCTGTGGCCCGCCGCCGTGACCCAGGACGGGATCGGTCACATCCAGTGGGACCTGCTCGTGGATGACTCCGGCGCCAGCGGGCGTTCTCGCTTCGACGCCCAGTACTGGCGGGCGAACACCAGTCCCTGGGAGCGCTACGTACGCACTCCCGCGGGCAGTACCAAGACGCGGTTGCGATCAGACGAGTCCGGGTTCGAGAACGTCTTCCTGGCGGGCGACTGGACGCGAAATGGCATCGACGGCGGCTGCCTGGAGGCCGCCGTCATCTCTGGCATGCAGGCGGCCCGGGCCATCTCCGGGGACCCGCTCGCCATTGCCAATGAGGACAGCTGGCTCCAGGGGGCGTCGGCATCGATTCGGGAGGTCGAAATGGCGACAGCACCACCGGCGATGGTGGGGCGGTGGGCGGACGCGGCGGTCGGTGCAGGCGCTGGCTTGGCGGGCGCCGCCCTGCGCCCCCCCGTGCGACTTGTCCAAGGCCTTCGGCAGCTGCTGTTCAGCGGGCGGCCTCCGGGCGTTCCCGCCGCCCCCACGCCGGTGCCCTACGTCGACTTCGGCGGGCTCACCAATTTCCCCGGGCCGTATCGGTGCCAGGGCACGAAGCTGTGGGTATGGTTCCCCCGGGTTGACCAGAAGAAGGTGGCCGAGCTGTGCACCCGTGCCCTGTCCAGACCCACCGGCGGGGCTTGGCACTACCGGCCTGTGTGGCCCCGGGTCATGCTGACGTTCGGGGAGATCGCCGAGGTGATCCCCGAGCCAGTCCCCTTCGACAGCTACGGCTCACTCACCGAGCGCCAGGTCGCCTTGTGGGTGCCCACCATCGCCACTCGAGACGTCCCCGGTCCCTTCGACGAGGCGGCCGGGGTCGCCATGTTCGTCCCCTACATCTGGCTCGACAACGGAATGTCGTTCGCCACCGGGAGAGAGGGCGTCGGCTGGCCCAAGACGTCGGGCTGGCCCCAGTTCCCTGGCGACGACGGGCTGGCCAGCTTCAGACTGGACGTCTTCGGTCTGAAGAAGTTCGGCGCCCATCAGCACCCCGATCGCTACCCACTCCTGGAGGTCAACCCTCCAGCCGCGGCCCAAGAGGCCGGCCCGGAGTGGGTGGCGGGCGCCATCCAGGGTCTCGATGACGTCGTGGAGGCGCTGCGGGGCCTGGCCGGGGACAAGCCTCTTTTTCCGCTGGGACTGGGGCGAAACCTGTTGGAGTCCGTCCTCCATCGGCGGCTGCGCCAGGTGTTCCTCAAGCAGGTGCGAGGGGCCGGCGACGGGCGCCAGGCCGCCCTGCAGCAGATCGTGGAGGCCGCGGCCCGGGTCATCAAGATCGATCGAGTCAGCCGCCTGCCCGCCGCCGAGCTCGTGATCCATCAGGTGGAGAGCCAGCCGGTGACCCGGGAACTCGGCTTGGATTCGCAAGACCTCGACTTCGGGCTGTTGATCGAGATGGATTTCGTCCAGGAAACCGGAACCGTGGTGTGGGACGCCTACGGCCACCGAATCTAGGTGTGAGCAGCATCGGCGTCGGCCGGCCCCGGCTGGATGTCCGTTGTGCGCATGTTGCTGCTGTTACCTTTGTGACATGGCCTCGAGTACCAGACACCGGCCCGGGCAGTCCCGCCCTTCGGTGAAGCGCCGCCCGGCCGGCGTCCCCCGGCGCCCGGCCCGGACCAAGGCGCCCAAGCGGCAACCCCTGGTTCGCCGCCTACTCGCCTCCCTCGTCGCGTCTTTGGGCCGTCACGGCGAAGGGGTCCTTGGCGTGTCGCTGGCCACGGCCGCCGTCCTTGCCGCCATCATCCTCTGGTTCGAGATCCCCTTTACCGGCTTCGCTGACTACCTCGCGGGCGTCGCCCTCGGCATTGCCCGCTACGCCCTGCCCCTCGCTTTCGGGGTCTTGGCCGGAGTCGTCCTCACCGGCCGCCGTCACCAACTCTTCCGCTTGAGCATCGGCCTCTTCCTCGTCACGGCCGCCCTGGCGGGGGTGCTCCACCTCGCCCGATTCGACGGCGGGGGATCGACCTTCAACGCCTGGCGCCGGGCCGGCGGCCTCCTCGGCGGAATGTCGGCCACGCCGCTGCGGGCGGCCGGGGGCCGGTGGGCGGCAGGGCTGGTCCTGGCCGCTGCCGGTGCCCTCGGCGTCCTGGTCGTGCTCCACCTCTCCTTCGGCCAGGTCGCCTCCGGCGTGAAGAGGGCCGGCATGCTGACGCTCGGCGCCGTGCGTCTCGGTCTCCGCCGGCTGACGACGCTCTCCGCCGACAAGGAGGCGGAGCCGGACGGGCCGCCGGCCAAGCCGAAGCGGGCGCGCCCGCCCAAGCCGGGCGCCGACGCCACGGGGGGACAGGCCGTCCCCGCCATCCCCGTCTCCGGCGAGAACCTCATCCTGCAGACGGCGGCCTACAAGGGGGAGAAGCGAGAGGCACACCAGCTCGAGTTGGGACTGCCCGCCCCCGACACGCGCTGGAAGCTGCCGCCCGTCTCGGTGCTCAGCCGCCGGGCGGCCAAGCCCATCGACCGCCGGCTCATCGAGAAGGGCGGCCAGGCCCTGGAGGCCACGCTGGGCGAGTTCGGTGTCGACGCCCGCCTGGTGGGCATGACCGTCGGGCCGACGGTCACCCGCTACGAGCTGGAGCTGGGGCCCGGTGTCCAGGTCAAGAAGGTCACCAGCCTGTCGCATGACATCGCCTACGCCATGGCCAGCCCGGACGTGCGGATCATCGCCCCCATTCCCGGGCGGAGTGCGATCGGGGTGGAGGTCCCCAACGTCCAGCGCCAGCTGGTGAACCTGGGCGACATCCTCGAGTCGGAAGAGGTGGTGCGGGCCAGCCATCCCCTCGAGGTCGGTCTCGGGCGTGACATCGCCGGGCGGGCCTGCACCGTCAACCTGGCCACCATGCCCCACCTGCTCATCGCCGGGGCCACGGGGGCGGGCAAGTCGTCGTGCATCAACTCGCTCATCACCTCGATCCTCATGCGGACCACGCCCGAGCAGGTGAGGATGATCCTGGTCGACCCCAAGCGGGTGGAGCTCGGCCAGTACAACGACGTGCCCCACCTGCTCACCCCGGTGGTGGTCAATCCCAAGAAGGCGGCCAACGCCCTCGACTGGGCCGTGCGGGAGATGGACCTGCGCTACGAGCTGCTCCACGAGGTGGGGGTGCGGGACATCACCGGCTACAACGCCGCCTACGACCGGGGCGACCTGCGGGCCGACGAGGAGACGGGCACCACCTACGAGCGCCTGCCCTTCATCGTGGTGGTCGTCGATGAGCTGGCCGACCTCATGATGGTGGCCGCCCGGGACGTGGAGACGAGCATCTGCCGGATCGCCCAGATGGCCCGGGCGGTGGGCATCCACCTGGTGATCGCCACCCAGCGACCGTCGGTCGACGTCATCACCGGCGTGATCAAGGCCAACATCCCCTCCCGCCTGGCCTTCTCGGTGTCGTCGCTGGCCGACTCCCGGGTCATCCTCGACGCCGCCGGCGCCGAGAAGCTGATCGGCCAGGGCGACATGCTGGTGGCCACCGCCAGCTCCAGCCGGGCGCAGCGCATCCAGGGAGCGTGGGTGGAGGAGGCCGACGTCCACAAGGTCGTGGCCCACTGGAAGCGCCAGACCACCGAGCTGCGCTACGTCGAGGGCCTGGCCGGCGAGGAGACGGAGGTCGGGAGGGAGGGTCCCGACCTCGACGAGCACGACGACCTGCTCGAGGAGGCCATGGAGCTGGTGGTCCGCAGCCGTCTGGGATCGACCAGCATGCTGCAGCGGAAGTTGCGGGTAGGCTTCGCCCGGGCGGGACGGCTCATGGACCTGCTGGAGCGGCGGGGGGTGGTCGGACCGTCCCAGGGATCGAAGGCCCGAGCGGTCCTGATGACCGTGGAAGAGCTGGAAGCGCTCCAGGAACGAAGCTAATCACTCTCCGTGTTCGGTAAGTGACATGTACTCACGCTGCGCTCATAGTCTCTGAGAAATTTCCTTCCCCTTGAGCCCAGATGTGCCTATTGTGGCCTTTGTGACGGTTACGCACTGTTGGTACCCCCATCCAAGGGGTAGGTTGCTCGTCGCCGGGGAGAGGGTTTGACCGGGAGGGTCTGATGAAGCGAGTCTCCGCAGCACTGGCTGTCGTCTCTGCCGTGCTTCTGATGGGCACGGCGTCCGCCAAGGTGCCCGACACGTCGGCCGCATCCCGCCTGCGCCAGCTGGGGATCATGCACCCCGAGGGCATCCCGGGGGCACCCGGTTCGGTCGCCCAACCAGAAGTCTCCGATCTCACCGATCCCGCCCCGGGTGTCGACGCCGGCGTGGTCAACACGGTCAACGACGCGGTCGAGAACGGCACGCCGCTGACCGACGAGCTGCTCGCCGGCCTGCCGCCGGAGGTGGCCGAGATCCTGAGCGCCCTGCCGTTCATGCCGGGCCCCGCCGCAGATCTCCTGCCGGTCCCACCGCCGGCCGGGCTGGCTCCGGAACCGGCGCCCGAGCCGGCACCCGCCGCGGAGCCCAAGCAGGAGCCGAAGTCGCCCCCGGCGCCGATCGTCCGGGCCCTGCCGAAGCTGCGGACGGCGGCCGGTGACCTGGCCAGTGTCTTCCCCGGCCTTCCCGCCACCGGCCACGCCGGGACGACGACCGGCAGCGTGATCCACGCCGACACGGTCACGAGTCCCGGCGACGGCACGCAGCTCGAGAAGATCGACGAGGCCTTCTCCGCTTCGACCTTCACGTCGTCTCCGATCTCGACGGCGCTCAACAACGAGTTCGCCCGCATCACCTCCCAGGCTCTGGGCGCCAATTCCGGGTTCGGCCGGGGCAGCGGGCTCGAGGTCGGGCTGGCCCAGACGTCAAGCGCCGAGCCCCAGCTCAGCCTCCAGCGGGCCGAGGCCAAGTCGCCGCCGAGCACGCCCCTCGTCACCAACCAGACCGGCCCGGTCAACGCCGATCCGGTCGCCGCCGCCAGCGCGCTGCTGGGGCAGGCCCAGAGCCGGGCTGCCGCCGCCTGCACCACCGGTGTCGACCTGTCGTTCGGCCGGGGCTACGCCGCCGATGCCAACCTGGTCAGCAGCGGTAACGCACACCTCATCGAGAGCACGAGTCCGACCCCGCCCGCCCCGGCCGTTTCGGAGTCGAGGTCGGGGACCCGCCTGGTTCCGCAGGCGAACTCGACGCCGGGCCCCATCGCCAAGTTCGGGCTGCAGAGCGAGACCCGCCAGATCATCGCCCCGGTGACCTTCTTCAAGGGCACGCCCAGCGAGTTCACCCTCAAGTTCGCAGGGGAATGGGTGCTGCGGGCCGTCGCCGACGGCAAGGGCGTCGGCGATGTGTTCTTCGGGCCGGGCACGGTGGAGCCTTCCGCCCCCCTGCTGACCATCCTCCAGGGCACCACCGTCACGGAAGAGCTCACATTCGAGGACCTCTTCGGTCAGACCGGCCTCAACGTCACCCTCCCCGGTGTGGCCGAGATCGCCATCGGCGAGGAACCCCGGGCTATCGGTGGCAACACGGACTCCAAGCCGACGGAAACCACGACCTACGCGGCGGGTGCGGTCGACGTGGCCCGAGTGGTCCTGGGCCCCGACGGCGAGTTCGGCGACATCCGCATCGGGCACATGGAGGCGGCCGTCGCCGTCCCCGCCGGGGGTATCGAGTGCGGCATCGGTCTGGTGAAGAAGTCGAGTCATGAGATCGTGAGGCCGAGCGACTCGTTCACCTGGACCGTCACCGTCACCAACCCGAACGACTGCGTCCTGACCAGCGTGAAGGTCGTCGACACGATCACCGCCGACTCGCCCATCCGCTACTCCCTCACGTCCTCCGATCCGAAGGCCAACACGGAGTCGGACAAGGGGTTGACCTGGAACGACGTCGGGCCCATCCAGCCCGGCGGGACGAAAGACCTCCTCATCAACATGAAGGTGGCGTCCAACTCGGGCGGCGGGCTCTTCCTCGATGAGGCGGTGGCTACCGGGGTGTGCGGCCCGGCCGCCGGGGCGGCCGACGCCGGCGTCGGTGTTCCTCTCGAAGCCCGGGTGTCCCTGAACATCCCCCGGGTGCTCGGTC
Organism: Acidimicrobiia bacterium; assembly: GCA_044867425.1. Taxonomy (GTDB): domain Bacteria; phylum Actinomycetota; class Acidimicrobiia; order IMCC26256; family BP-133; genus CAWBJP01. The sequence goes on from JBIOUX010000167.1 coordinate 29,256, forward strand.
TGGCCGAGGCGCCGCTGAAGGGTGAGCTGCCCCGGACCGGTGGCCTGCTCGCCACCCTGCCCGCCTTCGCCCTGCTCGGTGTCGGGCTGGCGCTGCGGCGCCTGAAGGGCCGCAACTAGAAGCGGGCACATCCGAACGCGACAGCGGGGCGTCTCGAGGAAGAGACGCCCCGCTGTTTGTGCGCGGTAGGCGCGTGGCTTGGCGCTAGGCCGCCCGCAGGCCCTTGGAGCCGCCGAGGGTCTCGTCGGCGGCGGCCCGGTCGTGGGTCATCCAGCCGAAGAGGGCGCGCCAGGGGCTGGTGAGGCCGGCCACGATGAAGCCGGTCATCCACATGCCCGTGTTGGCGTCGCGCACGGTGACGCCGAACCCGTTGAACACGGAGTAGTCGAGCGCCCACACGGCGGCGAGAGCGAGAATGAAGGTGAACAGCGAGCGGAACCCGGCGATGGCAGGGACCGCACCGTCGATGAAGTCAACGACTTTGACGACGGCGAGAGCCAGCAGCGCCACGATGGCGAACTGGTACATGCAACACCTCCTGGGAGAGTTTTTTCATCGGGGACACCCCGAACCCCGGAGAAACCTTCATTGGCCTCTCAACGAATTGGACTGGGCAATGTGTCCAGAGGTGACATTCTGGCCCGTTACATTTGTCCAAATTGGACATGGCCCTGCGGCTAACCCCCGTTGTTCTGCAAGCGGGTGCGCAGCTCGTCGAGGAGGGAGCCGATGGCGGAGAGGTGCTCCTCGATCCGGGCCACGTAGGCCTCGGGCGAACTGTCGGGCACCTCGTCGTCCACCTCGATCTCGTTGATCACGGCTTCGGCGAACTCGGCCTGCGCGTCCGGGACGAGGATGGTGCCGGTGGCGTCCGCCCCCGGGCCGGTCCACTCGACCATGACCGAGATGCCGGCCGACTCGAGGCGGCGGCGCAGGATCTGGGCCGACAGGCGGGGGTAGTCGCCCATCTCCACCAGGTCGGTGGCGTCCAGCACATCTTCGTCATTGTCGGCCGGCTGGGCGTCGGGTGGCTCGGCCACCAGGGCGACCCGGCAGTCGCTGCAATAGCGCGAGCCCACGGTGTACTCGGCTCCGCACGACGGGCACCACACGGCGGGGGCACTCATGCACGGCAGTCTACGAAAGGACCGGGCGTGCTGGAGGTACGGCTCGTGGCGGTGAGGGTCGTAAAGGGGGGAAGCGGCGGGGCCCGGTACGCTTAGCTCGTTATGTCCACTCCTGCCCGTCCGCCGGGGACGACCTTCTTCATCGAAACCCTGGGCTGTCCCAAGAACGCCGTCGACTCCGACAAGGTGGCGGCCACGCTCTTGGCCGACGGCCTGCGGCCGGCGGAAACCGCCGGCGACGCCGACCTGGTGGTGGTCAATACGTGCGCCTTCGTGGAGGCGGCGCGGGCCGAGTCGATCGAGACGGTGCTCGCCCTGGCCCGGGCCCGGCGGCCGGGGGCGCAGCTGGTGGTGACGGGCTGCCTGGCCGAGCGCCACGGCGCCGAGCTGGCCGCCGCCCTGCCCGAGGCCGATGCCGTGATCGGCTTCGCCGGGGAAGGGTCGATCTCGGAGGTCGTCGTGCGCCGGCCGCCCCGGGGCGGTCCCCGTGACCTGCTGGAGCTGCCCCGGCCGGCGCCGTCGGCGCCCTGGGCCTACGTCAAGGTGGCCGAGGGCTGCGACCGGACGTGCGCCTTCTGCGCCATCCCGTCGTTCCGGGGGAAGCAGCGCTCGCGCTCCCCGGAAGCCATCGAGGCCGAGGCCCGGGCGCTGGTGGCCGGAGGGGCCCGGGAGCTCGTCCTGGTGGCGCAGGACCTGGCCTGGTACGGCCGGGACACCGGCGAGCCCGGAGCGCTGACCCCCCTGCTGGTGCGGCTGGACCGGCTCTCGGCCGAAGGCCTCGTCCGCCTCCGGCTCCTCTACCTGTACCCGTCCCAGGTGCGGGATCCGCTGGTGGCGACCATGCTCGAGCTGCCCACGGTCGTGCCCTACTTCGACCTGTCCCTCCAGCACGCCGCCCCCGGTCTCCTGCGGCGCATGCAGCGGTGGGGGAGCGGCGAGCGCTTCGCCACCATCATCGACGGCATCCGGAGCCAGGAGCCGGCGGCCGCCTTCCGGTCGTCCTTCATCGTCGGGTTTCCCGGCGAGACCGAGGACGACCACGAGGAGCTGTGCGCCTTCCTGGAGGCGGCGGGGCTCGACTGGGCCGGCTTCTTCCCGTTCTCGTCCGAGGAGGGCACGCCGGCGGCCACCATGGACGGGACCGTCCCGGCCGAGGTCGTGTCCGAGCGGCTGTCCGAGCTGGGCGAGATCCAGGACCGCATCACCCAGGCCGGACGTGACGCTTTGGTGGGGGAGAGGGTCGAAGTGCTGGTGGACAGGGGGGACGAGGGGCGCACCCACCGGGAGGCGCCGGAGATCGACGGTGTCGTGCGCCTGAGCGGGCGGCGCCGCTTCGACCCCGGCAGTGTGGTGGAGGCCGAGGTGACCGAGGCGATCGGTCCTGACCTGGTGGCGGCTCCGGTGCGGGGCCGCCTCCCCCGGGCCGGCTGATGAGCACCGTGCCGGGGGGGACCTCGGGCTCGTCGGCGGTGCCGGGGTTCCGTTTCGGTCCCAGCGCGCTCCTCACGCCGGCGAACTTCGTCACCGTCTTGCGCTTCGCCCTCACCCTTCCCCTGCTGGCCGTGATCTCGGCTGAAGGTGCGTCGTGGCGGGCCTGGGTGGGCTGGTGCATCCTCGGCTCGACCGACGGGCTCGACGGCTGGCTGGCCCGGCGGGACGGCACCACCCGCTCCGGGGCTTTCCTGGACCCGCTGGCCGACAAGTTCCTGGCCATCGGCGGTCTCGTCGCCCTTGCCGCCCAGGAGGTCTTCCCCTGGCTGGCGGTGGTCTTGATCGCCACCAGAGAGGTGACCGTGTCCGGCTACCGCACCTGGGCCGGGCGCCAGGGTGTGTGCATCCCCGCCCGGCGCCTGGGCAAGTTCAAGACCGTGTTCCAGCTGGTGGCGGTAGGGGTGGCGCTGTGTCCGTTGACTGACTCGCCGCCCTGGATGGCGCTGGCCGTCCTCTGGGTGGCGGTGGGGCTCACCCTGGTGTCGGGCCTCGACCTGCTCCGGAATCTCGGCCCAGCTGAGGCGGGACCGAAACCGAGGTGAGGTGTGACGTCCTGGCCGTGGGCACGGAGCTGCTCCTCGGCCAGCTGGTCGACACCAACAGCGCCTGGATCGGCGAGCAGCTGGCGGCGGTGGGCATCGACAGCCACCTGCACGTCGTGGTGGGCGACAACCAGGACCGCGTGGTGGAGACCATGGGCTGGCTCCTGGCCCAGAGCGACGCCCTTCTCGTGTGCGGTGGGCTCGGCCCCACGCCCGACGACCTGACCCGGGAGGCCATCGCTGAGGTGATGGGGGTCGGGCTGGTGCGCCACGAGCACCTGGTCGACCACATCCGGGAGCTGTTCATGAGCCGGGGCCGTCCCATGTCGCCGTCCAACGAGCGCCAGGCCGACGTTCCCGAGGGGGGCCGGGCCATCGACAATCCCCTGGGCACCGCGCCGGGGCTGGCCTGTCCGGTGGACGGGAAGGTCATCTACGCCGTGCCCGGGGTGCCCTACGAGATGCAGGCCATGGTCACCGACGACGTCATCCCCGACCTGCTGGCCCGGGCCGGGGAGCGGGCCACCATCGTGTCCCGGTCCCTGCGGACGTGGGGCTCGGCGGAGTCGACGCTGGCCGAGCGCATCGCCGGCCGGGTCGACGCCCAGACGAACCCCACCATCGCCTTCCTGGCCCGGGGCATCGAGGGGCTCTACGTCCGCATCACGGCCAAGGCCGCCAGCGAAGCCGAGGCCCGCAAGCTGATCGAGGCGGAGGAAGCGGAGCTGCGGGCCGTCCTGGGCGACCTGGTCTTCGGGGTTGACGAGGAGACCATGGAGGCCGTCGTGCTTGGCCTGCTCCGGGAACGGGGCTGGACCCTGGCCGTGGCCGAGTCCGTCACCGGCGGGCTGGTCAGCGCCCGCCTGGTCGACGCCCCCGGCGCCAGCGACACCTTCCGCGGCGGGCTGGTGACCTACGCCACCGACGTCAAGCGCCCGGTGCTGGGGGTGACCGCGGAGAAGGTGGTGAGCGGGGAGTGCGCCATCCAGATGGCCGAGGGGATCCGCCGCGTGATGGGCGCCGACGTCGGCCTGGGCGTGACCGGCGTGGCCGGGCCCACCGAGCAGGACGGGGAGCCGGTGGGCACGGTGTGGTTCGGGGTGGCGCTTCCCGGCATGGCGCCCGAGGCCGTCCGGGGCCGGTTGCCCGGCGACCGGGAGCGGGTCCGGCAGTTCTCCACCATCTCGCTGCTCAATCTGCTGCGCCTCCGGCTCCTGGCCCGGGAGGGCAGCGGACTCCTCTGATGGCTCTTCGCCTGGCGGCTCATCGCGATGCGGCCGGGGACCCCAGCCCCGGCCGCCCGGTCCAGCGGCCGCACCGGCTGTGACCAGGCGGCCCGGCCGGCCGGCCTACCGGCCCGGGGCGCCCAGCCGGGCGCGCTCCGCCTCAGAGCGGAGGGGGCCGCCGCCCGAGGTGGGCCGGGCCTTCGTGGCCGTCCGGCCGCCCGACGCGGTCCTGGAGGCGATCGAGGCGACGCTCGCCCCCGCCCGGAAGGCGATGGTCGGGCCCCGCTGGGCGGGCCGGGACCAGTGGCACGTGACCCTGCAGTTCCTCGGCCCGGTGGCCACCCTGGCGCCGGTGGTCGAGGGGTTGGGAGCGGCCGTGGCCAGCCTTGCACCCTTCAGGTTCCAGCTGGGTGGATCGGGCGCCTTCCCCAACCCGCGGCGGGCCCGGGTCGTCTGGATCGGATCCGAGGAAGGCGCGGGCCCGATGGCCGGCCTGGCCGGCGCCGTGACTGGTGTGCTGGCCCCGCTGGGCTATGAGGCCGAGACCCGTCCCTTCCGCTCCCACCTCACCGTGGCCCGCCTGCGGGACCCGGGCGACGTCACGCCCGTCCTGGCCACCCTGGGGGACGGCGTCGTCGGGGAGGCGTGGACCGTCGAGGAGATCGTGCTCTACCAGAGCCGCCTGTCGCCGTCGGGCTCGCAGTACAGCGTGCTGGCCCGGTTCCCCCTCGGCATCTGAACGGGCACCGGAGCAGTTGCCGTCCCGACAGCTGGTGCTTACCGTTTGCCTCGAGGGAGAGGGGGTGGCGGATGGGCGACATGCGGCTCACTCGTCGTCAGGTGCTGGGGGCGGGAGCGGCGGCGCCGCTCTCCTTGATGCTGGCCCGGATGGGACTGGACGGGGCCGTGGCGCGGGCGTCAGCGGCCAGCGCCGCCAATCCCGCCGACCTGAGTCTGGTCGAGCTGCTGCCCCGGCTTGAACGCAGGGAGCTCTCGGCCCGGGAGCTGGTGGAGGCCTGCATCGCCCGGGTTGAGCGTCTCGACCCCACCATCAAGGCCTTCGAGCGACCGACCTTCGATCTGGCCCGGGCCGGAGCGGCGGCGGCCGATGAGGCGCGCGCCGCCGGCCGGCCGGTGGGGCCACTGGCGGGCGTGCCCATCGGCCTGAAGGACACGTACTACACCAAGGGCATCCCCACCACGGCCAGCTCCCGGGTGCTGGAGGATTTCGTCCCCGAGTTCGACGCCACGGTGTGGGCCCGGCTGCAGCAGGCGGGCATGGTGCTGCTCGGCAAGCTGAGCAGCACGGAGTTCGCCTACGGCACCAACAGCCCGCCGACGGTGAACCCCTGGGACACCGACCTGAGTCCGGGCGGCAGCTCGGGCGGGTCGGGGGCGGCGCTGGCGGCCCGGATGCTGCCCGCCGCCCTGGGCGGGGACACGGGCGCCTCCATCCGGGTCCCGGCGGCCTGCTGCGGGGTTTCGGGAGTCAAGCCGACCTACGGCCGATGCTCCCGCCACGGGGGGATCGTCCTCGCCTGGTCGTTGGACACCGTCGGGCCCATGACCCGGCGGATGGCCGACTCGGCCGTGCTGCTCTCGATCATGGCCGGCGCCGACCCGGCCGATCCGACCGCCCTGACCGCCCCCGTGCCTGCGTATCCGACTGTGGCGCCGCCCGACCTGGCCGGCGTCCGGGTCGGCATCCCCGACCGGTTCTTCTGGGAGGACGTCGACGCCGACATCGCCCGGGTCTGCCACGAGGGGGTGGCCCGGCTGGTGGAGATGGGCGCCGAGGTGGTCGATTTCCCGGTGCCGGCGTCGACCGACGCCGTCCTCGGCCGGGGGCCACAGCCCTACGGAGCGGCCACGCTCTATGACGGTGGAGGCTGAGCGTGTACGAGACCGTCGTGGTGGCCGAGGCGACCAGCTACCACCGCCGCCTGGCCGAGGAGCGGGGCCACCTCTATTCCCCCGAGGTGCTGGCGAACATCAAGTTCGGGGAGACGGTCTCGGCCCCGGACTACATCGACGGTCAGCGGTTGCGCTCGACGTGGACGAGGGAGTGCACCGAGGCGTTCGCCGCCCACCGGCTCGATGTGGTGGCCAACCCGGTGGTGCCGGCTCCGTCCACACGCCAGACGCCGTCGCAGAGCTTCATCTTCGGGCCCTCCTTCAACCTCACCAAGCCCTGGAACCTGAACGGGTTCCCTGCCCTGTCCGTACCGGTGGGACTCGACGGCCGGGGCCTCCCCGTCGGGCTACAGCTCGCGGCCCTGCCGCTCGAGGAGGCCCGGCTCCTGTCGATCGCCATCGCCCTCGACGAGGAGGTCGGCTTCTTCAACCAGAAGCCCCCGATCCTGGAGGGAGTCGAATGAGTCCGCAGACTCCGGCCCAGCCTGCGTCGCCGGGATCGTCGTCGGGGCCGGGGGACCGGCCCGGCATCCCCCTCGAGACCGAGCCGTTCGTGTTCTTCCATCCCCTCGTCGCCGGGCACGCGACGCCCGGGCCGGTGCAGCCGGCGCCGGGCCTTCCCCTGCTGGAAGAGGAGCCTTCGGCCTGGCCTGAGCTTCCCGGCTGAGACGGCCCGGCTGAGGACGGCCGTCGCGGGCGCCGGCGGCCGAGGGCGGATCCCGGAGGGTTGAAACGCGGCATTCCTTGTGCCGAACAGCTGTTCGTTCTAGGATTTCTTCCAACGGTGGAATTCCACGGGTGTAAATTGTCACACCCCGTCGGTACGCTGCCCCGGACGAGCTTCCCCCGCTGAATGATCGCCAAGTCCAGGAGGATGCGCAGTGGAGCGTGACAAGGCCCTCGAGATGGCTCTGGGTCAGATCGAGAAGCAGTTCGGCAAAGGTTCGATCATGAGGATGGGCGAGAACGCCCACATGCGGGTGGAGACGATCTCGACGGGAGCCCTCTCACTCGATGTGGCCCTCGGGGTGGGAGGGCTCCCGCGGGGCCGGATCGTGGAGATCTACGGTCCGGAGTCCTCGGGCAAGTCCACGCTGGCCATGCACGTGGTGGCCGAGGCGCAGCGCAACGGCGGGGCCTGCGCCTACATCGACGCCGAGCACGCCATGGACCCGGTCTACGCCAAGGCCATCGGCGTCGACATCGACGAGCTGCTCATCTCCCAGCCCGACACCGGGGAGCAGGCCCTCGAGATCGCCGACATGCTCATCCGCTCCGGCAGCCTCGACGTGATCGTCATCGACTCGGTGGCGGCCCTCGTACCCCGGGCCGAGATCGAGGGCGAGATGGGCGACACCCACGTCGGCCTCCAGGCCCGGCTGATGAGCCAGGCGCTGCGGAAGCTGACCGCCAACCTCAACAAGTCCGACACCATCGCCATCTTCATCAACCAGCTCCGGGAAAAGATCGGGGTCATGTTTGGATGCATGTCATACGGCACCAGAGTGACGCTGGCCGATGGCACCCAGGAGAAGATCGGCAAGATCGTCAACCAGAAGCTCGCGGTCGAGGTGCTCTCCTACGACCGTGTTCTCGACGCGGTCGTACCCAAGAAGGTCGTGAACTGGTTCGACAACGGCCGGACGGATCGGTTCCTCAAGTTCACCGTGGCGAAGCCGGGCGGAAACGGCCGGGCCCAGTTCGCATGTACGCCCAACCATCAGGTCCGCACTCCTGGAGGCTGGCGTGAAGCTGCGGAACTGTCCGTTGGTGACCGGGTACTCCAGGCCGTGCCGCACTACCTCTCGGGTTTTCAATGGGACGTGCTGCTCGGCGGTCTCATGGGTGACGGTGCCCTGTCCCCGACGCGCAGCGGTCACGGCGCCCGCTACCGGTTCGGACACGGCGCCAGGCAGGTTGAGTACGGGGACTGGAAGGCCTCCCTCTTCGCCAATGTCGGCGTGTCCCGGAGCACCAACAGCAACGGTGCGACCTTTTACGACCTGCGTCCCCTACCGGAGTTGGCCGGTCTGAGGGACGCCGTCTATGTCGGGAAGAAGAAGGTGTTCAGCGAGGACTATCTCAAGCTGCTCACACCGCTCTCGCTTGCTATCTGGTACATGGACGATGGTTGCTTCTCGCTGCGGGCGAAGGGTTTGCAGGAGCGGACACGGGAGGGAAGTGGACGGTCCGAGATCTGCATCGAGGCCATGCATCCGGCGACGAGGTCAAGCCTCGTCGCGCACCTTGGCGACACCTGGGATCTTCATCCCACGCTGATCTCCCGCCGAGACAAGGCCGTGCTCGTCTTCCCGAAGGATGAGACGGCGAAGCTCCATGCTCTCATCGCACCCTTCGTGCATCCGTCGATGGAATACAAGCTCCTTCCGCGCTATCGAGGGCGGTTCAACGTCACTCCGACCTTTGCTCGAATGCGGTGCGAACTTGTGCCAATGCCGATCACGGCTGCCGGCCGGAAGCCGCCGACTCGGAGCATGCACCGTTTCGACATCGAGGTGGAGGGGTCGCACAACTACTTCGTTGACGGAGTGATGGTGCACAACTCACCGGAGACGACGCCTGGCGGCCGGGCGCTCAAGTTCTACTCGTCGGTCCGGCTCGACATCCGCCGTATCGAGAGCATCAAGGACGGCATGGAGGTCGTCGGAAACAAGACCCGTGTGAAGGTCGTCAAGAACAAGGTAAGTCCTCCTTTCAAAAGTTGTGAGATGGACATCATGTACGGCAAGGGGATCAGCCGAGAGGGGTCGGTCCTGGACCTTGGCGTCGACCTCGGCATCCTGAAGAAGTCGGGCGCCTGGTACACCTACGAGGGCGAGCAGCTGGGGCAGGGACGGGAGAAGGCCAAGGAGTTCCTGGCCGAGAGCCCCGAGCTCATGGTCGACATCACCGAGAAGATCCTGCGGAAAGCGGGTATTGGCGCAGTCGACGAAGAAGTAGCTGAGGAGGCTACTGAGGTGGCCGAGGCATAGACCTGGGCGGCCCCGGGGATCCCACCCGCCCCCGGGGCCGCCCATTCACACTCCGCGGGGACTCTCCAACCACGGGCACCAGGGAACCGGGTCGGCCGGCGTCGTGGAACGGTGGTTTGCACGTTTTTCTTCCGTGACGCGTGGAAAAGACTGTTAAGGCCCGGTAAATGCTGGTCCCCGCGGTCAACGAGTGCGTGTTACCATTCGGTAACTCTCCTAGTATTGATGTGGCTCGGAGGGCCCTCGAAGGTTGACGGAGAGGGGTTGACGGGTGACGGACGGAGAGTAAGGTTTGGTCGAAGAGCTGGGCGGAAGGCCCTGCTCTGCTCCCCATAGGAAGGGCTCGGCCCATGGATGTCCTGAAGGTGTCCTCCAGGTCCAACCCCAATTCGGTGGCTGGTGCACTGGCGGGGGTAGTCCGTCAGATGGGCAGTGTGGAGGTACAGGTGATCGGGGCCGGCGCCCTGAACCAGGCGATCAAAGCCATTGCCATCGCCCGGGGATATGTGGCGCCGTCGGGAATCGATTTGGTGTGCATCCCGACCTTCGCTGACGTTGAGATCGCAGGCGAGGGTCGCACCGCCATCCGCCTCTCGGTGGAGAACCGCAGCCGGGTTCCCGTCCAGGTCCAGTCGCCGGGGGCAACGGTCCCCGTCGACATGTCCCGCTTGTCAGTCTGAGCCCGCCGGCCCCCGGGCCGGCCGAGGTTCGCGGCGACGCGCCCTCCGGGGCGCGTCTGCGCGTCCGGAGGCAAGCACCCGCCGGTGACTCCCTACACTGAGGCCGTGGCCCGGCGCTTCTACATCCGCACCTTCGGGTGCCAGATGAACGAGCATGACTCGCAGCGTCTGGCCGGGCTGCTCGCCGCCGAGGGCCTCGAGGAGGCGGCCACGCCCGAGGATGCCGACGTGGTGGTGCTCAACACCTGCTGCGTGCGGGAGAACGCCGACAACAAGCTCTACGGCCATCTGGGGCACCTCAAGTCGCTCAAGGCGGCGAACCCCGACCTGCAGATCGCCGTGGGCGGCTGCCTGGCCCAGAAGGACCGGGAGCTCATCCAGGCCAGGGCCGGGCACGTCGACGTCGTCTTCGGAACCCACAACCTCAGCCACGCGCCGGCGCTGCTCGACCGGGCCCGGCTCGAGGGCCCGGTGATGGAGATCCTCGAGGAGTCGGAGGCTTTCCCCTCCGCCCTGCCCGCCCGCCGGGACGTGGCCCACTCCGCCTGGGTGACCATCCAGATCGGCTGCGACAACACCTGTGCCTTCTGCATCGTCCCCGCGGTGCGGGGCAAGGAGCAGAGCCGGCGCCTGGGCGACGTCGTGCGCGAGGTCGAAGAGCTGGCCGCCGACGGCGTGTCGGAGATCACGCTGCTCGGCCAGAACGTCAACTCCTATGGCCGGGACCTCGGCGCCGGCCAGTACCGGCCCCGCTTCGCCGACCTGCTCCGGGCCGTCGACGCCGTCCCCGGGATCCGCCGGGTGCGCTTCACCTCGCCCCACCCCAAGGATCTGCGCCCCGAGACGATCGCCGCCATGGCCGAGTGCGAGGCGGTGTGCGAGCACCTCCACCTCCCCCTCCAGGCCGGCAGCGACCGCACCCTGGCCCGCATGCACCGGGGCTACACCGCCGCCCGCTACCTGGACCGCCTGGCCGCGGCCCGGGCCGCCATCCCCGACCTCGCCGTCACCACCGATCTCATCGTCGGCTTCCCGGGCGAGACGGACGACGACTTCGCCGCCACCCTGGAGGTGGTGGAGGAAGCCGGCTACGACGCCGCCTACACCTTCGTCTTCTCGGCCCGGCCCGGCACCGAGGCGGCCGCCTGGACCGACGACTTCGTCCCCGCCGACGTGACCAGGGAACGGATGACGCGCCTCACCGAGGCGGTGGAACGCTCGGCCCTCGCCCGCCACGAAGCGAGGGTGGGGCGGGTGGAGGAGGTCCTGGTCGAAGGTCCGTCCAAGAAGGACCCCTCCCTCACCACCGGACGCACCCGCCAGAACAAGCTGGTCCACTTCGCCGCCGACCTGTCCCCCGGAAGCTTCACCAACGTCAGGGTGGAGGGCGCCGCCCCCCACCACCTGCGGGGGTCCCTGGCCACCCGGACGCCCCTGGCCGTCTCGCCCGCTTGACCGGGCCGCGAACCCACCTGGCGCTGGTCGGGCCCACCGCCACGGGGAAATCGGCGCTGGCGATGGCGGCGGCCGCCGAGCTGGGCGACGTGGAGATCGTCACCGTCGACTCCATGCAGGTCTACCGGGGCATGGACATCGGCACGGCCAAGCCGACGGCGGCTGAGCGGGCGGCCGTGCCCCACCACGTCCTCGACGTGGCCGACCCCATCGACCAGTTCTCCGTCGCCTGCTTCCAGCGGGCGGCCGCCCAGGCCATCGCCGGCATCGAGGCCCGGGGGCACCGCGCCCTGCTGGTGGGCGGGACTGGCCTGTACTACCAGGCGGTGGTGGACGGTCTCACGCCGCCGGGCCGGGACGCCGCGCTGGCCGAGACCCTCGAGGCCCGAGCCGAGGACGAGCTCTCGGAGATGTATGCCGAGCTGTCCCGGCTCGACCCGGTGGCCGCCGGCCGCATCGAGCCCGGCAACCGGCGCCGGGTGGTGCGGGCCCTGGAGGTCACCCTGGCGACCGGCCGGCCCTTCTCGTCCTTCGGCCCGGGGATGTTCGTCCCGCCGGCCGGGGAGGCCGCACCGACCCCCGGGGGGCGTGGTCTCTCCGTGCGGAGCGTGGGTCTGTGGCTGCCCCGGGCCGTCACCGCCGCTCGCATCACCGAGCGCGTGGTGGCCATGGCCCGCCAGGGACTGGTGGACGAGGTCCGGCGCCTCGCCGCCGCCCCCGCCGGGCTCTCGCGGACCGCCCGCCAGGCCATCGGCTACAAGGAGATCCTCGACCACCTGGAGGGGAGGACGACGCTGGAGGCGGCGCTGTCCAAGGCGGCGGACCGCACCCGGGCCCTGGCCCGGCGCCAGCGCATGTGGTTCCGGCGCGACCCCCGCATCCGGTGGCTGGGGACGGCCGAGAATCCGCTCGCCGTCCTCCCCGCCCTTCTGGCAACGTGGACCCGGTCATGACCACGCTCCATCTCTCCAAGCTCCACGCCACCGCCAACGACTTCCTGGTGCTGGCCGACCTCGAGGCCGCCTTCGGCCCCGCCGGGCACGGGGGTGCGGGGGTGTCCCCCGGAGGCACAGCGCGCCTGTCGCCCGCCCTGCGGGCCGCCCTGTGCGACCGTCGCCGGGGCATCGGCGCCGATGGATTCATCCGACTCCTGCCCGGCGGCGACGGGGCCGACTGCGCCATGGAGCTCACCAACGCCGACGGCGGCCTGGCCGAGATCAGCGGCAACGGCCTGCGTTGCCTGGCTTGGGTGGCCGCCGCCCACGGCCTGGGCGCGGACGGCCGGATGGTGGTCGACACCGCCGCCGGACCCCGTCACATCACGTTCACCCGCCGCCCCGACACCGGCGAGGTCGACTTCGCCGAGGTGGACATGGGGGCTGTGACCTTCGTGCCCGGCGACATCCCCCTCGACGCCCCCGACCCCTTCGACCTCGAGGCGGTGGTCGATGGCGTGGTCTATCGGGGCGACGCCGCCGGCGCCGGCAACCCGCACTTCGTCCTCCTGGTCGACGACCCGGCCACTGTCCCCCTGGACCGCCATGGGCCGGTGCTCGAGACCGACGCCCGCTTCCCCCGCCGCACCAACGTGGAGATGGTCGCCGCCCGGGCCGGCGGCCTGCACATGCGGGTCTGGGAGCGGGGGGTGGGAGAGACCGCCTCCTGCGGATCGGGGGCCTGCGCGGCGGCCGCCGTCGCCCACCGCCGGGGCCTGGTGCCCGCCCGTTCGGTGGTGGCCGTGCCCGGCGGGGAGCTGAGTGTGGAGGTGGGCGACACGGTGCGCCTCGGCGGTCCCGTCGTCCACGTGTTCGACGTGGACATCGACCTCGAGCGGTTCCCCGAGAACCCCGGGGCCCGGGGTGTCCCCGAGAACATGGAGATCCCATGACCCCGCCCCAGGGACGCCAGCGCCGCCGGCTCACGGCCACCGAAGTCGACCTCGGGGTCGTCCGCCAGCGCGCCCTGCTGGTGGGCGTGGACGGCGACTCCATCGAAGAGGCGGAAGTCTCCCTGGACGAGCTCGCCCTGCTTACCGACACGGCTGGAGCCGACCCGGTGGAGCGGGCGGCGCAGCGGCGCGAGACCCCCGATCCCGCCACCTACATCGGCAAGGGCAAGGCGGCCGAGCTGGCCGACCTGGCCGAGGTCCTGGACATCGACGTGGTCGTCTTCGACGTGGATCTCTCGCCCGCCCAGCAGCGCAACCTGGAGAAGCTCTTCGAACGGGATGTCGTCGACCGCGAGGCCGTGATCCTCGACATCTTCGCCCAGCACGCCCACAGCCGGGCCGGCATGCTCCAGGTCGAGCTGGCCCAGCTGCGCTACCGGCTCCCCCGGCTGCGGGGCCGGGGCGTGCAGATGAGCCGCCAGGAGGGCGGCATCGGCGCCAAGCGGGGCCCCGGCGAGACGAAGCTGGAGGTCGACCGGCGCCGCATCCTGTCCCGCATCGCCAAGCTGGAGCGGGAGCTGGCCGAGGTGGCCAAGAACCGCACCACCCAGCGCAAGGCCCGTCGCAAGGCCGAGCACCCCCAGGTGGCGCTGGTGGGCTACACCAACGCCGGCAAGTCGACGCTCCTCAACCACCTCACCGGCGCCGGGGTGCTGGTCGAGGACCGGCTCTTCTCCACGCTCGACTCCACCGTCCGCCGCCTGACCCTCCCCGGCGGGGAGACCGTGCTCGTCTCCGACACGGTGGGGTTCGTGCGCAAGTTGCCCCATCAACTGGTGGAGTCGTTCCGCTCCACGCTGGAGGAGGTGCGCGACGCCGACATCGTCCTCCACGTGGTGGATGCCTCCGTGGCCGATCCCGGGCGCCAGATCCGGGCGGTGCGGGCCGTCCTGGCCGAGATCGATGCCGGTGACATCCCCGAGCTCATGGTCATCAACAAGATCGACGTGGCCGATCCCGAGGCCGTCGCCGATCTGGTGGACGACAACGGAGCGGTGGCCATCTCGGCCGTCTCCGGCGAGGGCACCGACAAGCTCCTCGAGACCCTGGGCGCCCGCCTGCGGGCCCTGAACGCGGTGGTGGAGCTGACCGTGCCCTACGACCGGGGTGATGTGATCGCCGCCCTGCACCGGGAGGGCGAGGTCCTCGTCGAGGTCCACGACGAGTCGGGCAGCCGCATCCGGGCCCGCCTTCCCCGCCAGGGGCTGGAGCGTTTCGCGCCATACATGGCCTAGGCTTTTCAGTTCCATGTTTGCTGCCGATTCCTCGCGCGGCTTCGTGCCGCCTCCCTATCCCTACGCCCGCCTCGACGACCTGCGCCGCCAGGCGGCCGCCGTCGAGGGCGGGATCGTCGACCTATCGGTGGGCACGCCCTGCGATCCGGTCCCGCCGGCGGTGGCCGCCGCCCTGGCCGACGCCGGCCCCCGCTGGGCCGGATACCCCTCGGCGGTGGGCCTGCCCCCGCTGCGGGAGGCGGCGGCGGGCTGGATCGAGCGCCGCTTCGGTGTCACCCTCGACCCCGCCCAGGTGGTGGCCTGCACCGGCACCAAGGAGCTGGTGGCCTCGCTGCCCCACGTGCTGGCCCTGCGGGACCGGTCGCGGGACACGGTGCTCTACCCGGCGGTCTCCTACCCGACCTACGAGATGGGGGCCATCCTGGCCGGCTTGCGGGCCGTGCCCGTCCCCCTCACCAAAGACTGGCACCTCGACCTCACGGCCGTGGCCGAGGAAGACGCCGCCCGAGCCCTGCTGCTGTGGGTCAACGAGCCCGGCAACCCCACCGGCTCGGCCGCCAAGACCGCCGACCTGGCCGCCACGGTCGATTGGGCCCGGGCCCGAGGCATCATCGTGGCCAGCGACGAGTGCTACGTGGAGTTCACCTACAACGCCTTCGGCCGGCCCACGACCGGAGCCACCGCGCTGTCCGCCGGAGAGGACGGAGTGCTGGTGGTCCACTCCCTGTCCAAGCGCTCCAACATGGCCGGCTACCGCTGCGGCTTCCTGGCCGGCGACGGCGAACTCGTCGCCTACATCGGCCAGGTCCGCACCCACGCCGGGTGCATGGTGCCCGGCCCGGTGCAGGCCGCCGCCACCGTGGCCTGGGCCGATGACGACCACGTGGAGCTCCAACAGCTCATCTACGGGGAGCGGCGGGCCTACGCCCGGTCCCGCCTGCGCCAGGCCGGCCTGGACGAAGCCGGCGGTCCCGCCACCTTCTACCTGTGGGCCGGCTCCAAGAACGATGAGGACGGGTGGACCATGGCCGCCCGCCTGGCCGCCACCGGCACCCTCGTCTCCCCCGGCGACCTCTACGGTCCCGCCGGCGCACCCCACATCCGTATCGCCCTCGTCCATCCCCTGGACCGGCTGCAGCTGGCCTTCGACCGCCTGGCCGGCGAGGTCAAGCGCCGCGCCGGCGTGCGGGGCGTTCCGTCGAAGAGAGCCGCGCCGTGAGCCCCGGGGTTCGGGGTGTCCCCGAAGGACACGGGGTTCGGGGTGTCCCCGAAGGACACGATGAGTTGGCCAAGCTGATCACCGCCGCCTGGGAGGCCAAGGACGACCCGGCCGGGCTCGCCCCCGAGGTCCCCGGCCTGGTGGCCGACGCCGTCGACCTGCTCGACTCCGGTCAGGTCCGGGTGGCCGAGGTGGTCGACGGCCAGGTCGTGGTCCACGAGTGGCTGAAGCTCGCCATCCTCCTCTGCTTCCGCACCCGGGGCCTGGAGACCATCGAACTCGGGCCGTTCGAGTACTGCGACCGCATCCCGCTCAAGCGCGACTACGCCGCCGCCCGGGTGCGGGTGGTCCCCGGGGCCTCCGCCCGCTGGGGCGCCTACCTCGCCCCCGGGGTCACCCTCATGCCGTCCTACGTCAACATCGGCGCCCGCGTCGGCGAGGGCACCCTGGTGGACACCTGGGCCACGGTGGGCTCCTGCGCCCAGATCGGCTCCGGTGTCCACCTCTCGGGGGGCGTGGGTATCGGCGGGGTCCTGGAACCGCCCCAGGCCGCCCCGGTGGTCATCGAGGACGACGTCTTCGTCGGCTCCCGCTCCATCGTGGTGGACGGAGCCCGGATCCGCCGGGGGGCCAAGCTGGGTGCCGGTGTCGTCCTCACCTCCTCCGTGCCGGTGATCGACGCCCAGACGGGCGACGAGCTGGCCCGGGGTGAGATCCCCGAGCGGGCGGTGGCCGTCCCCGCCACCCGGGCCCGCGCCTTCCCCGGGGGCGAGTTCGGCCTGGCCTGCGTCCTGGTGCTGCGGACCCTGGCCGTCGGTGAGGAGCACGACAAGCTGGCCCTGAACGCCGTCCTCCGGGAGCACGGCCTCGCTCAATGACTATGGCTCTTCGCCTGGCGGCTCATCGCTGTGCGGCTGGGGACCCCAGCCCCAGCCGCCGCGCCCGGGCTGCGCCAGTACCGGGGAGGCTCAGAGGTGGGTGACCTGTCAATCCCCGCCGGCGACCTGCTCGGCCTGACCGCCGCCCTGTGCGCCGTGCCCTCGGTGAGCCGTCACGAGGAGGACCTGGCCGCGGCGGTGGAGGTTCGCCTGGCCGCCTGCGCCCTCCACGTGGAACGGGTGGGGAACACCGTCGTGGCCCGCACCCAGGCCGGACGGGATCGCCGGGTGGTGCTGGCCGGGCATCTGGACACCGTGCCGCCCAACGGCAACGAGGTGCCGAAAGTGGAAGGCGACACCCTCTACGGCCTGGGCGCCGCCGACATGAAGGGCGGACTGGCGGTGCTCCTGCGCCTGGCCGAGGAGGTGGCGCCGGCCGCCCGCTTCGACGTGACCCTCGTCTTCTACGAGAGCGAGGAGATCGCCGACGAGTACAACGGGCTGCGCCACCTCTTCGAGGTCCGCCCCGACCTGGTGGCGGGCGACTTCGCCGTCCTCCTCGAACCCACCGACAACTGGCTCGAGGCCGGCTGCCAGGGTTCGATCCGTCTCGAGGCCACCTTCACCGGGGAGCGGGCTCACACCGCCCGGCCCTGGCGGGGGCGCAACGCCGTTCACCGGGCGGCACCCGTCCTCAGCCGCCTGGCCGGCCACCAGCCCCCCGAGATCGAGGTGGACGGGCTGTGCTTCCGCCAGGCCCTCCAGGTCGTCGACATCCACGGCGGGGTGGCGGGCAACGTGGTGCCCGACCGCTGCACCATCGCCGTCAACCGCCGCTACGCCCCCAGCCTCAGCCTGGAGGAGGTGGAGGCCGAGGTGCGGGCCCTGCTCGCCGGCGCCGACGAGGTGGCGCTGACCTCAGTGTCGCCCGCCGCCCACCCCAACCTGTCCGACCCGCTGGTGGCCGAGTTCGCCGCCAGCCTCGGGGTCCCGGTGCGGCCCAAGCTGGGCTGGACCGACGTGGCCCGGTTCAGCGCCCACGGCGTGCCGGCGGTGAACTTCGGGCCCGGCGATCCCGAGGTGTCCCACACCGCCGGCGAACACGTCAGCCGATCGTCACTCGAGGCCTGCCATCAGGCGCTGGCCCGGTTCCTTTCGCCCACCTGAGGAGCACCGACACGGACGACGCCACCCGCGCCCGCCTCGAGGAGCTCGAAGCCGAACGCCGCTTCGTAGCCGGGCTCTACGAGCTGCTCGACCAGCATCGGGCCCGGACCTCCCAGCACCTGTCGTCGGTCTACGGGTCCTCGGCGGCGGGCACCCCCCAGTGGCGCAGCGAGCGCGATGCCCTGGCGGTGTCCTTCGAGAAACGTCTGGCGGGGATGACCATCGGCGACCTGCCGCTGTGCTTCGGGCGGCTCGACATGGTCGCCGGCGGTCGCTTCCACGTCGGCCGCCTGGCCCTCTCCGACGAGCACCACGAGCCCCTGCTGGTCGACTGGCGGGCGCCGGCGGCCCAGCCCTTCTACCAGGCCACGGCCGGCGACCCCCAGGGCGTGGTCCGCCGCCGGCACCTCCTGACCCGGGGCCGGGAGGTGATCAGCCTCGACGACGAGGTCTTCGATCTCGACTCCCTCTCCGAGGAGGAACGGGCCGGCCTCCAGGGCGACGCCGCCCTGCTGGCCGCCCTGGGCCGGGAGCGCACCGGCCGGATGGGCGACATCGTGGCCACCATCCAGGCCGACCAGGACCGGATCATCCGCTCCGACCTGGGCGGCGCCCTGGTGGTGCAGGGCGGTCCGGGAACCGGGAAGACGGCCGTGGCGCTGCACCGGGCCGCCTATCTCCTGTACACCCACCGCCGCCAACTGGCCGGCAGCGGCGTCCTCATCGTCGGTCCCAACGGCGTGTTCCTGCGCTACATCGAGCAGGTGCTGCCCTCCCTGGGCGAGACCGGAGCCCTCCTGGTCACGCCCGGCGAGCTGTTCCCCGGCGTGACCGCCCGGCGAAGCGACCCACCGGCCGTGGCCCGGGTGAAGGGCGACCTGCGGATGGTCGACGTGCTGCGCAAGGCGGTGGCCGATCGCCAGCGCCTCCCCCGCCTGGACCTCACCGTCGACTTCGAGGGGCAGCGCCTGCGGCTCGACCGGCGGACGGCCCGGAGCATCCGGGCCGCGGCCCGGCGCAGCCGCCGGCCCCACAACCGGGCCCGGGAGGTGGTGGAGCGCCTGGTCCTCGAGGCCCTGGCCGCCCAGCTGGAGGAGCCGGCGCGCCGGGGGGAGGTGCGCCGGACCCGGGCCTTCAAGGAGGTGATGGAGCGCCTCTGGCCCCTCCTCAGTCCCCAGGAGCTGCTCAACGACCTCTTCGGCTTCCCCGCCCTGCTGCGGTCGGCGGCTCCGGATCTGAGCGCGGCGGAGCGGGAGGCGCTGGCCCGGCCCCGGCAGCGCAACGCCGCCGATGTCGATTGGTCGGTGGAGGACGTCGCCCTCCTGGACGAGGCGGCGGAGATCCTGGGTACGCCCGCCACCGGGCGACGCCGGCGGCGCCGCGGGGATGCCCAGGAGGCGTACGCCCGCAGGGTCCTGGCCGGGCTGGACCTCGGGTTCCCGGTCGACGCCGAGGCCATGGCCGCCCGCTACGCCGGGGAGAAGGGCCCCGAGCCGCTGTCGGAGCGGGCCCGGGCCGACCGGACGTGGGCCTTCGGCCACGTCATCGTGGACGAGGCCCAGGAGCTCTCCCCCATGGTGTGGCGGGTGCTGTTCCGGCGCTGCCCGTCGCGGTCGATGACCATCGTCGGTGACCTGGCCCAGGCCGGGGTGGCCTGGCGGCCGTCGAGCTGGGCGGAGGTGCTCGACCGTCACGCCCGGGGCCGCTGGCGGGTCTCCGAGCTCACCGTCAACTACCGGACCCCCCGGGAGATCATGGACGTGGCGGCCACGGTCCTGGCGGCCAGCGATCCGGGCGTGGAGCCGCCGGTGTCCATGCGCGACGGCGGCGAGGAGCCCTGGGCCCGGCAGCTGGACACGCCGCTCGACGGGCAGCTGGTCGACGTCGTGCGCCGGGAACTGGACGTCATCGGGACCGGCCGCCTGGCCGTCCTCACGCCCGCGGCCCGGCGCGACGAGGTGGAGTCGGCGGTGCGGGGGGCGCTGCCCGAGGCGGTGGCCGGGGGCGTGCTCGACTCACCGGTGGCCGTGCTGGCCGTGAAGGAGGCCAAGGGCCTCGAGTTCGACTCGGTGGTGCTGGTGGAACCGGGCGAGATCGTGGACGAGTCCGAGCGGGGGCTGTCGGACCTCTACGTCGCCCTCACCCGGGCCACCCGCCGCCTCGGCGTCCTCCACTCCCAGCCGCTTCCCGAGGTGCTCGGTGGGCTCACCGGGAACGGCGGCGCTCAGTAGCGGCGGAACAGGCCGACCACCTTCCCGTAGATGGCGACCTCGTCGGGACGGAACACCATGTCGTCCATCGCCGGGTTGGCCGGACGGAGGACCACCTTGTCGCCCTTGCGGCTGAGGGTCTTGACCGTGGCCTCGTCCCCGGGGATGCCGGCCACCACGATGTCGCCCTTCTCGGCGGTGGGCTGCTGGCGGACGATGACGTGGTCGCCGTCGAAGATCCCCGCTTCGATCATCGACTCGCCCCGGACCCGCAGCATGAAGACGGGACCCTCGCCCACGAAGTCGGCCGGGAGAGGGTGGACCTCCTCCACGTTCTCGGCCGCCAGAACGCCGGTACCGGCGGCCACGTCGCCCACCAGGGGCACGTGGCGTACCGGCCGCCGGCCCAGGTTGGCGCCCGACGACGGCTCGAAGTGGACCTGCAAGGCCCGGGGCTTGGTCGGATCCCGGACCAGGTACCCCTTGGCCACCAACGCCGACAGATGGGAGTGGACGGTGGAGGTCGACGAGAGCCCCACGGCGGCGCCGATCTCGCGGACGCTGGGGGGGTAGCCGCGCTTGCGGGCCTCGGCGTCGACGAACTCGAGGATCTGGCGTTGGCGGGGGGTCAGGTCCTGCATGCATGCCCTCCTTGCGACGTGCGCCCGGCGCCGTTGCCAGGCTTGTGGCGGACGGTAACACGAATGCACATTCGGAGCAAACATGGGTTCTATATCGTGCTTTGGAAGCTCCGCCGGTACTTTGGCTGCGATCATGGCTCTTCGCCTGGCGGCTCATCGCGTTGCGGCCGGGGACCCCAGCCCCAGCCGCCAGTCCCTGCTACGCAGGTCCTGATGCGATGTCCTTACTGTCACGGGGTGGAGGACAAGGTGGTCGACTCCCGCCTGGCGGAGGGCGGAGCCACCATCCGCCGCCGGCGGGAGTGCCTGGTCTGCAGCCGGCGCTACACCACCTTCGAGCGGGCCGAGGAGGCCGTCCTGGTGGTGGTGAAGCGGTCGGGGCTGCGGGAGCCCTTCGACCGGGCCAAGGTGGCGAGCGGCATCCGGAGGGCGACCAAGAACCGGCCCATCGACGATGCCGCCATCGAGGCGCTGGCCGCGGCGGTGGAGGAGCAGGTGCGCCAGGCCGGCGGACCGGACGTCGGGACCGAGGCCATCGGGCGGGCCGTGCTCGACGGGCTCCGCACGCTCGACCCGGTGAGCTACCTGCGGTTTGCCTCCGTCTACAAGGGCTTCGACGACGTGACCGACTTCGCCCGGGAGGTCGGCGAGCTCCAGAAGACCACGTCCCCCAAGTCCGGATCCGGCCGGTCCGGCGCCTAGCGTCGCGGCTGCTTCCCTGGGGTAGCTCCATGTGCACACGTGCACGATTGCAAACAATCGCGAACGGTCTCTGACCTGCCGGTTTGCCGACCCGCCGCTGTTGACACGTGTGTAGTTCTGGTGCTGTAATTACCCTCCATCTCGCGGTTCGAAGTTCGTAGGACACAAGATATTGTGGTTGTACTCCGGGAGACGGGTACAGGGTCGGGGAGAGATCAGGGAGGTCAGGGCCGATGGCGATGGCGCCGGAGCAGGTCGGGATCGGGGTCCGCAGGCACTTCACGCGAGCGGGGGTGCATCCCTACGACTCGGTGGCGTGGGAGAAGCGGGACGCCCGCATCCCGAACTACAAGTCCGGCGGCGACGCCTTCTTCCAGCCCGGGGTCGAGTTCCCCGTCAGCTGGTCGCAGAACGCCACCAACATCGTGGCTCAGAAGTACTTCCGGGGGCAGTTGGGCACGCCCGGCCGGGAGTCGTCGCTGCGCCAGGTCATCGACCGGGTGGCCGACACCATCTCCGACTGGGGCGTGCGCGACGGCTACTTCGTCGACGAGGCGGAGGCCGACGCCTTCCGGGACGAGCTCAAGTACCTGCTCGTCCACCAGCGGGCGGCGTTCAACTCGCCGGTGTGGTTCAACATCGGGGTGAAGGGCGTGCCGGCCCAGGCCTCAGCCTGTTTCATCCTGGCCGTCGACGACACCATGTCCTCCATCCTCAACTGGTACGTGGAGGAGGGCACGATCTTCAAGGGCGGGTCCGGCTCGGGGATCAACCTGTCCAACATCCGCTCCTCGGTCGAGCCCCTGGCCGGCGGCGGGACGGCCAGCGGGCCGGTCAGCTTCATGCGGGGCGCCGACGCCTCGGCCGGCACCATCAAGTGCCTCCACGCCGACACCGAGCTGGTGACCGACCACGGGTCGGTGCCCATCCGCTCGGTGGCCGCGGGCTGGCAGGTGCTGACCCGCCACGGCTTCCGCACCGTCACCGCCGTCCACGACAACGGGGTCCGTCCCCTGGTCCGGGTGCGCACCGCGCTGGGCGACGAGATCACCTGCACGCCCGAGCACCGCTTCCGGGTGCGCACGACGCTGGGCGAGATGTGGCGCCAGGCGGGGGAGCTGGGGCCGGACGACTACGTCGTCGTCGACCTGGCCCACACCGACGCCGGCTCCCCCCAGCGCCTGGTGGCGGCCGAGCCCGGCAGCGCCGAGGTGGTCCTGCCCGAAGCGCTCGACGAGGCCTTCGCCGTCTGGCTGGGCTGGGCCCATGGCGAGGGGCGGCTGCGCCCGGTGGCGGGCAGCGGGGCCCTGGCCGTGCATCTCGACGGCGAGGACAAGGCGCTGGTCGAGCGCTACCGGGCCTTCACCACCTCGGTGTTCGGTCGCCGGGCGGTGGCGGGCATGTCCACCGCCCGGGGCGGGGCGGCGCCGCCGGCCACGCTGTGCGCTCCGACGGTGGCCCGCTTCCTGCGGGACAACGGGCTGTGGCGGCTGGGGGCGGCGACGGTGCCCCGGCCGGTGCGATCCTCGCCCGCCGCCGTGCGAGCCGCCTTCCTGGCCGGCCTGTTCGAGTCGGACGGCCACGTCCAGCACGGGTGCCCGACGCTGTGGACCCGGCGCCGGGGGCTGGCCCTCGACGTCCACCGTCTCCTGCTGTCCATCGGCATCCCGTCCAAGGTGTCGCAGGCCCGTCCGCCGGTGTCGGTGAAGGCTGGGTTCGCAGAGCCGGGCGACGACGACGCTGCGCCCGGGGCCGCCCCCACGAGCGGTCCCGGGGAGCGAGGTGTCCCCGAGAAGCAGGGCCTCTGGCGGGTGCGGGTGGTCGGCGGTGAGGGCGTGCGGCGCTTCGCCAAGCTGGTGGGCTTCGTCTCCGAGGGGAAGGCGCGGCTGCTGGAGACGGCGCTGGAGGTGGCCAAGGAGGAGCCGGAGGCCTTCGAGGCGAGCTGGTTCTTCCCCCACGTCGACGCCGAGCTCGACCGGCTCGCCTTCGGGATCGGCGCCTCCCTGCGGGCGGCCATCGGGTCGTACCGCCACGACGCCCACCCCTACGGGATGAGCCTGCCCCGGGCGGCGGGCATCGCCGCCGCCTTCCCGGCCGAGCTCGAAGGGCCCCTGGCCCGCTTCGCCCGGGGCGAGGAGCTCTACGTCCCCGTCACCGTGGAGGCGGCGGGCGAGGGGCCGACCTTCGACCTCACCGTCGAGGACGTGCACGAGTACCTCGTCCACTCGGTGGTCACCCACAACTCGGGGGGCAAGACCCGCCGGGCGGCCAAGATGGTCATCCTCAACGCCGACCACCCCGACATCGAGACCTTCATCTGGTGCAAGGCGGTGGAGGAGCGCAAGGCCCGGGCCCTGGCCGCGGCCGGCTTCGACATGGATCTCGACGGGGTCGACTCGCACTCCATCCAGTACCAGAACGCCAACAACTCGGTGCGGGTGACCGACGAGTTCATGCAGGCGGTCTTGGACGACGACGACTGGGACCTCAACGCCGTCACCACCGGCGAGGCGATGAAGACCATGAAGGCCCGGGCCCTGCTGCGCCAGATCTCGGAGGCGGCCTGGGAGTGCGCCGACCCGGGGATGCAGTTCGACACCACCATCAACCGCTGGCACACGGCGTCGAACACGGGACGGATCAACGCCAGTAACCCTTGCTTCCCCGGTGACGCCAAGGTCCACACCGACAAGGGCCTGATCCGCTTCGACGAACTGGTGGACCGGGTGCGCCTGGGCGAGAGCTTCGGCGTGTACACCCATGACGCCACCAGCCCCGACGCCCCCGCCGAGCGTCTCGAGATCACGACGCCCGAAGCCGTGATGATCACCGGCTTCAACGAGATCGTGAAGCTCTCGTTCTCGAACGGGATGGAGCTGCGCTGCACGCCGAACCACAAGATCTTCACCGTCAACCGCGGCTACGTGGCGGCATCGGAGCTGACCGCGGCCGACGACGTGAAGGTTCTCGACCTTCCGGCACCGGCGGTCCACGCCGATTGGCGCCTTCCCGTGTCGACGGACATGCGCGATTACTCGGTGAAGGGCGACTGGTCACGTTCACTGCGTCTGCCCGAGAAGTGGAGCGAGGACTTCGCCCACTACCTCGGCTGGCTGGTCGGAGATGGCTGCATTTCCGAGAACATGGTCACCACCGTCTACGGCAACGGTGACGACCAGGACGAGATCCTGTCCTGGCATCGTGAGTTGCTGACCTGGATGAATGGCGATCGCGAGCCGAAGCCTTCCGTGCAGCAGAACGGAACGCTCCAGCTTCGGCAGACGAGGCGGGTGGTCGCCCGATTCCTCGAGGCGCTGGGCATTGGTCACTCCAAGGCATCCGAGAAGAAGATTCCCTGGGCGATCGAGCAGGCGCCGGCTGAGATCGTGGCTGCCTTCCTTCGGGGACTTTTCGATGCCGACGGGTGTGTCTACGACGGTGAGAACTCCCGTTACGTCGGCATGGGATCGGCATCGCGCGTGCTGGTGGAGGACGTCCAGCGGTTGCTCGCAACGTTTGGCGTGTTCAGCCGTATCTACGCCACGAGAAAGGGCGGGGAAGCGTGCTTCCCATACACCGGCAAGGACGGAGTCGACCGGACATATCGCAGTAAGCCGCTCTTCGATCTTCGGATCGCCAATCGCTCGATCGAGGCGTTCGCCGGGCACATCGGCTTCAGCGTGCCCGCCAAGCACAACAAGCTTGCGACCTTGCTCCTCAACCACGAGTTCTATGACACCTGCAGGACAGTGAAGCTTCTCGCCCGCTCCGAGGATGGAGTGGAACTCACGTACAACCTCTGTGAGCCTCGGAACCACTCTTACATTGTTAACAACATCATCATCCGTAACTGTAGTGAATACATGCATGTGGACAACTCCGCCTGCAACCTCGCCAGCCTCAACCTGCTCAAGTTCCTGAACGACGACGACATGTTCGACGTCGAGGGGTTCAAGGCCGCCGTCGAGGTGATCTTCACCGCTCAGGAGATCCTGGTCGGCAACGCCGACTACCCGACGCCGAAGATCGGCGAGAACTCGCGGGCCTTCCGCCAGCTGGGTATCGGCTACGCCAACCTCGGGGCCCTGCTCATGGCCCAGGGGCTTCCCTACGACTCCGACAAGGGCCGGGTCCTGGCCGGAGCCATCACCTCACTGATGACCGGCCACGCCTATGCCACGAGCGCCCGCACGGCTGGGCGGATGGGACCGTTCGCCGGGTTCGCCAAGAACAAGGAGCCGATGCTCAACGTGCTGCGGATGCACCGGGCCGAGGTCGACAAGATCGACCCGAGCCTGGCGCCGGCCGAGCTGGTCGAGGCGGCCCGCAGCTCCTGGGACGAGGCGGTCGAGATCAGCGAGACGCACGGGGTCCGCAACAGCCAGGCCAGTGTCTTGGCGCCCACCGGCACCATAGGCCTCATGATGGACTGTGACACCACTGGTGTCGAACCAGATCTGGCGCTCACCAAGGCCAAGAAGCTGGTCGGCGGCGGGACGATGTTCATCGTCAACCAGACGGTGCCCCGGGCCCTCCGGCGGCTCGGCTACTCCGACGAGCAGCGCGAAGCGATCATCGCCTGGATCGACGAGCACAAGACGATCCTCGGCGCACCGGGCCTGCGGGCGGAGGATCTGCCGGTCTTCGCCTGCGCCATGGGCGACAACACGATCCATTACATGGGTCACGTTCGGATGATGGCGGCTGTCCAGCCCTTCATCTCGGGTGCCATCTCGAAATGCGTGGTGGGAGAGACGCTGCTGTCGACCGCCAACGGTCTCGTCCGGATCGGGAGCCTGCACCGCGGGGAGCCGGCGGACAGTTTCCGCGACGAATACATCGAGGTCGCCTCCCTGGGGGGCACGCACAAGACCGACGCCTTCTATTACGGCGGCGTGCGTCCGGTGCGGGAAGCCGTGCTCCGGTCAGGCCACCGCGTCGTCGGAACTCCCAACCACCGGCTCCTCGTAGCCGGCGACGGCGACGTGGCTTGGAAGCGGCTCGACGAGGTCGAACCGGGTGACCACGTCGCCGTTCACTATGGCGCCGAGATGTGGTCGACCCTGCCTGCCCGCTTCGACGACTTCCGTCCCTCCGCTCGGTATGGCAGTCAGAAGCGGGTTCGCATCCCGGATGAGATGTCAGAGGAGCTGGCGTTCCTGCTCGGCGCCTACGTGGCGGAGGGTCACACCACCCGCTGCACGTGGACGGTCACCATCACGAACTCGGTGCCCGAGGTGCTCGAGCGGGTGGCGGCGGCGTGGCGCTCCCTGTTCGGCGTGGAGGCCCGCATCGCCCGGCCGGTTGACCGTTGCGCCAGCGTGATCGTGTCCTCCAAGACGATCGTGGAGTTCCTCGAGTACCTGGGCTGTGGCGATCGGGCGTCCTCCAAGCGCATCCCCGACGCGGTGCTGTGCTCGCCCCGCTCCATGGTTCTCGCCTTCCTCCAAGGCCTGTTCCTGGACGGCTACGGCGCCTGGATGGGTCGCACCCCGAAGGCGGCGATCTGTGTTGATTCGCCTGCCCTGCTCGACGACCTCCAGGCCGTGTTGACCAACCTCGGCGTCGTCCACAGCCGGAACAGCAAGCTGAACCGCCAGAACGGCAAGACCTGCGACGAGGTCTACGCCACTGGTGAGGCGGCTCAACGGCTCCTGCGACTCGTTCCCTTCGCCGAACCGGCCAAGGCGGCGCGGGCGGCAGAGCTACTGGCCGCGACCCCGTCGCAGAGCAACAGCGACGTGGTGCCGGGCATCACGCCCAGGGATCTTCTGCAGCTGATCCCGAGGGGGAAGTGGGGCTCTGGCTCTAGGACCCGCACCGAGTTCGGCTTCCTCCATGACCCGCGGACCCAGCACGTCAGCCGGCGGACTCTTCAGAGGGTGGCGGCGATCCCGGGTGTCGAGCTCCCGTACTGGCTCCAGCTCGTGATCGTCGACGATCTGCACTTCAGCCCCATGGAGCGGATCGCCGATGCCGGCGAGCGCGAGGTCTACGACATCTCCGTCCCGCTGGTCCACGCCTTCGTGGGCAACGGGATCGTGAACCACAACACCATCAACATGCCCGAAGAGGCCACGGTCGAAGACGTGGAGGACCTCCACATCGAAGCCTGGAAACTGGGCATCAAGGCCATCGCCATCTACCGGGACAACTGCAAGGTGGCCCAGCCCCTGTCGACGCAGAAGAAGGCGAGCGGGACCGCGGACACGGTGGTCCGTGAGGTGGAGCGGGTGGTGGAGACGATCGTCCTCCAGGAGCCCATCCGCCAGAAGCTGCCCCGGAAGCGGAACTCGAAGACGTTCTCCTTCCGGGTGGCCGACTGCCACGGCTACGCCACGGTGGGGGAGTACGAGGACGGCCGACCCGGCGAGATCTTCCTCAAGGTGGCGAAGCAGGGCTCCACCATGGCCGGGATCATGGACGCCTTCGCCATCTCGGTGTCCCACGGCCTGCAGTACGGCGTGCCCCTCAAGGCCTTCGTGGAGATGTTCATCAACATGCGCTTCGAGCCGGCGGGGATCACCGACGACCCCGAGATCCGCCTGGCCGCCAGCCTGGTGGACTACATCTTCCGGCGCCTGGCGGTGGAGTACCTGCCCTATGAGGACCGGGTCGACCTCGGCATCCTCACCGTGGGGGAGCGGACCCAGCCCACCCTGCCCGGGGTGGAGGAGGCGTCGATCCCGCCCGAGCCGTCGGCCGAGCTCAGCCTCGACCTGACCGACGGTCCGGGCACCCCGCCGCCGGCGGGGCCCAGCGCCCCGCCGCCTGCCGCGGCTCCCGGGCCGCAGGCAGCCGCCGTCCCCGAGGGCACCCGCCGCATCGACGCCCCCTTTTGCTACAACTGCGGCATGGAGATGCAGCGGGCCGGGAGCTGCTACGTCTGCTCCTCCTGCGGCGCCACCAGCGGCTGCTCCTAGAAACAGCGGCCGGCCCGGAGATCCACGCGAACGCGTGAGGTGCATCCGGGCCGGCTGCATCAGGGTGGAGCGGTACGACGGTGCCGACCCGAAAGCAGGCCCAATCATGAGTTTCACTGGATGGGGCGACGGCCTCGCCCTTCCCATCATTCCTGGACGTGACCACATTCGCGGGGAGCGTGGTCAGTTGGCGGTTGTCGAAGCCGGCCACGAGGTGGGGGAAGCCGACGACGGCAGCCATGACCGCCATCACCCGGGGGTCCCCGAACCGCAGCGCGGGTGCGTGCTGGCCGTCGATCTCGGACGGCCGGGCCACCTCGTTGAAGGTGACCACGTCAGGGGCCGGCTGGGCATCGGCTGCTTGAGCGTCACACAGACGCTGGTTGGCGGAGTCGCCAACGGATCGGAGGGCGTGCCAGTTCTCGGCGTTGACCCGCCGGCCGATCCCGAAGTCCCGGGTGTCGCTGATCACCGTCTCGGTGCGTAGCGCCCGGTGCTCTTTGAAGTACTGCTTGATCCGCGACGACTTGAAGTAGCAGACCATCTCGGGGTCGACCCTTTTGGTGATCACCTTGGTGCGGAACGTCCCCGGCGTGCGGCTGGTGACCTTCTTGTCGAAGATCAACGCCACCGAAGAGGGCCGTCCCACGTCGAGGTGGTCGCGGATGACCCCCTCGAAGCAGGACCGTCCCGCTTGGGGCCGGTCGAAGACCCGGGTGTCGGAGACCTCGAACTGGCGGAAGGCGAGTTCGTCGACATAGCCGGCCCGCAGATCCGCCCGGGTGAACGGGGACGGGAGCTGGTGGACCCACCGCCAAAAGAAGCTCTTCACCGCCCCTGGGCCGAGTCGGTCACAGATCCGCCGCAACTCCCGAGGGTCCTCACAGGAGCGGAAGCCGTTGTCGAGGGCCTGGTAGCCGATCCCCGCCTTCTCCAACTGCCGCTTGGCCCACTCGTGGCCGTTGAGCCAGATCCAGATCGGCCAAGGGGCGTAGGCGTTGGTCTTCCAGAACGCTCCGCCCCAGTCCGGGTCCCACAGGTAAAAGTAGAAGTGGTTCACGAACGCCATCTGCCGTCCCCACTCCATATGCGGATGGCGGGCCTTCTTCTGACCCTTCGCGACCCAGGACCGCCAGACGGATGCCTTCTCCTGGGCGATGCCGATGAGGACCACCTTCCCGTCCCCACCCTCCCGGGCGGCCTCATCGATGAGCGGCCGGGCCACCGCTTCCTTGTTCTCCCCCTTCTGAAAATGGACCACGGGGATGCCGTGGCGTTTGGCGAAGCGGTGGACGGTGGCCACGTAGCCGTCGCCGATCTTCCCGAACGCCGCCCCCGACGGGATGATGAACCGCCGCTGCCAGCGGAGGAACCGGCACACCAGGCCCACCCACTGCAGCTTGGGCACATAGGCCTGGAGGAAGATCCGGTCGATCGACCGGCAAGTGAGCGTCACATGGTCCCGGAGTAGGGTCGCGTAGTCGGCCATCGCAACCTCCACGGGTCTTGAGCGACCCGAAGGCTATGACCGACGCGACCGGGGTGGTTCCGCGGAACCGACCCCGTCGCGCTGTCTTGTTACTCGGCGGTATGAGGCTCGCTCGCTACCTGCTAGCTGACGACAACCGTCCCCGTCATCCCCAACGAGGCGTGGTGGACGCAGAAGTAGCCGTAGGTCCCGGGCTGGTCGAACTTCGCGGTAAACGTGTTTCGGTTGCCGTCGGGCTTGACCAACTGGGTCTCGGTGACCTCCGGGTCGAACTCGCACTTGCAGGGCTGTCCGCCGTCGGTGCCCTTGATGTCACTCGACTGGAAGATCACGGAGTGGCAGAAGGGCACGTCCCAGCGCCAGGTGACGGAGTCGCCCACCTTCACCTGGCTGGTGGAGTTGCCGGTGGTCTCGTCGGTGAAGGTGAATAATCCGACGCCGATGTGAGTGGCCGACCCGCCCGGGTCGGACTCGAGGGCGGCGGCGCAGTCACCCCCGGGGTCGCCGGGGAAGAGCGGGAAGAAGTGGACGGCCCCGGCGGGGACGGCCAGAGCCAAGAGCATGGCAAGAAGCAGCGGGGGGAAAGCGAGCGGGGCTCGACGAGCAAGCATGGGTGCCTCACCTTCCAAGATCGCCTTTCAGACGCAGCCAGTTTGCCCGGATTGGCCTACACCCGAAAGACCACGTCCTCGACCAAGCGCGCCGCTGGTCGGGATTCATGCGACAGCCTCTGACCTGCCAAAACGCAAACTACACGGGCGAAATTCGTCGTGAATGAAAGGGTCTGCAAAACCCTGTACAGCGGTTCAATTCCGCTCGCCGCCTCTGAGGTTCTCCCTGGTCAGGACCCGCCGCCTCTGGGGTGATCACCCCCCGGAGGGGGCGACCAGATTCTGGGTATCCAAGGCGCAATAGGCGCGTCAGGCGCAGCCCTCGATGGCCTGCACCGAGCCTTCCTCGCCGGAACGGAAGGACTCGACCTTGGTGCCGTCGGTCTCGAAGATCCTCACCGGCCCGATGCCGTCCATGCGCAACCTGGACTCCGCCGTGAGGGCTTCGATAGTGGTGGTTGTGGTGGGAGTGGAGGTGGTGGTGGTGGTCTCCTCGGCGGCCGTGGTGCTGGAGGACGATTCCTCGACCCGCTCAGTCGTCCCACGGCGGGGACCGTGGCACGGACCGAGGATCTCCGCCATCCACACTGCGTGGCCGGCGAAAGACTTCGCGTATCTGACAAAGCCCCCTTGACCCACCCTGGGTCCCCCTTCAGAGTTAAAGGTCCCCACGGCATCGCTTCGGAAACGGGACGCTGGATCGAGCGACCACCAGCGGTGACCGGGGGATGCAGCACCTGAACAGGGCTCTCCCCGAAGGAGGTGCGAACGGCATGACCGTGGCGAGCAGCGAGGAGAGTCCGCCCCGCTGATCCCGCCGGCCGGAACAATCCGGCTGGCCAACATCTCGAAACACAGCTTCATGTCGAGCTGCCGGTCAGATCATGTGTGACCGGCAGCTCTATGTTTCTCAGGGGCCTCCGAGCCACGGCGCCCCTATGCTGCGCTCGTGATCAACTACTGCCCCCGCTGTGGCGCCGCCTTCGAGGCCGAGATCATGGGCGAATGGATCCGGGCCAACATCCGCTGCCCGGACTGCCGCCTGGCCATCACCGAGCCTCCGGCCATGCTGGCACCTTCGGACGACGAGGTCGGCTACGTCCTGGAGGACTGGCCGGTCTCGGACCGGGGGGCGGTGAGCGCCGCCCTGGACGAGGTCGACATCCCCTTCCGCTGGGAGGAGGGCCTGGTGCTGGTCGTGCCCGGCTCCGTCGAGCAGCGGGTCGACCGGCTCCTCGACGACATCCAGGCCGAGTCGGCCGAAGCCGCCTCGCCCGACGCCGCCCTGGCGGCCGAAGGCGACTTCGAGGCCGACGGCGGCGAGGAGGCCCAGGCGGCCATGGCCGACGTGTTCGTGGCTGCCGACCGGCTCCGGCACGAGCCGTACGACAAGGGCGCCGCCAGCGATCTGGCGACCGCCGCCGACACCGTGGAGGCGGCGCCGCCCCCCTTCGGTATCGACCGCCAGTTGTGGAGCCGGATCGCCACGATGGCGTCGACGGTCGTCGCGCAATTCGACGCCGAGGCCGACGGCGAGACGGTGGCCCAGAGCGCCCGGGAGCTGCGGGACCTCTTGCGCGACTACGTGTAGGACTCGGGGCTGGTTCGGGGTCGGCTCAGGGTCATTCCCGATACCCGAGCGCTCCTCGGGGCTTCACGATGGTTGTGAGCGGAAGGTCCGCCTCACGAACCGGAGTAGCCGAATGAACGACCTCGAACGTTCCGACTTCCTCTTCACCACGGCGGTGGTCTCGACGGCCGTGGTGGCGGTGGCCGTCGCCATCCTCATGCTCTTCGCCGCCTTGAGCCCCGAGATCAGCCTCGACATCCCCGGGGTGAGCCGGTGCCGGGGCGCCAGCTGCCTCTCCGGCGGCGGGGGCGACTGACCTGACCGCCGTCACGGGCCGCGCCGGGCTCAGGACGGGGCGGCCCGCAGGCGATCCATCTCCCGGCGGATGCGCTGCTCGCTCACCGGGTGGGCCGTGCCCAGGGTCTGGGCGAAGAGGCTGACCCGGAGCTCCTCCAGCATCCAGCGGACGGCTTCGACCTCGGCGTCGCCGGGCCGGGCGTCGCGCAGCTGGTGATACTCCCCCTCGAGGGCCTGGACCCGGCCCATCAGGTCGGTGTCGCGCCGGGTGCCCTGGGCCAGCTTGTCCAACCGGCGCTCCATCGCCTCCAGGTAGCGCAACACATCGCCCAGGCGCTCCACCCCGGCGGCTCCGACGAAGCCGGGGAACACCAGGCCCGACAGCTGCCGGCGCATGTCCGCCACCGCCGGCCGCAGCGGGGCCGCCGTGGTGGCGTCCAGGCGGTCCTCGACCATGCCGGCCACCACCAGGATGCCGCCGGTCACGGTGGCCACGTAGACGGCGGTGTCGACCAGCCCGCGCTCGACGGCGGCCCGCAGCTCGGAGAAGCCGGACTCGTCCCACGCCGGCCCCCCGTGATCGGCCATCAGGCGGTCGACGGCGGCGCTGATGCAGTCGCCCAGCAGCTCGGCCGCACTGCCGTAGGGGCTGCGGGCCAGGACGAGCTTGGTGTCGTTGGCCAGCTGACGCTGCACCGCCTTGGCCGGCGACGGGACGGCCAGGAGGAGGAGGCGCCGGGTCCCCGTCCACATGGCCCGCTCCTGGGCGGCCGGGCTGGTGAGCACCCGCACGGCCACGCTGTCGACCTCGTCGACCAGGGCGGGATAGGCCTCCACGGTATGGCCGGCCCAGCTCACCTCGACGGTGTGGGGCAGGCGGCCGAAGTCCCAGGCCCGCAACCCGCTTCGTTCGAAGGACCGGGCGGCGCCGGCGACGGCCGCCCGCATCCGGTCCGCCAGCCGGCGCCGGAGCTCGTCGAGGTCCCGGCCGGCGGCCAGGGTGCGGCCGGACTCGTCCTCCACCCGGAACGTGATCCGCAGGTGAGCGGGGAGACGTCCGGGATCGAAGTCGGCGCCGCCGACCGGCTCCCCGCTCATCCGGGTGAGCTCCCGGGCCAGCACCGGGAGCAGCGGCCCGTTCCCCGGGCCCGCCCGGGTGAGGAAGTCGCGGGCGTAGTCGGCGGCGGGCACCAGGTTGCGCCGCAACGCCTTGGGCAGGGAGCGGATGAGGGCGGTGACCAGCTCGTGGCGCCAGCCCGGGATCTGCCAGTCGAAGCCGGCGCCCTCCAGCCCGTCGAGGAGCGGGAGGGGGACGGTGACCGTGATCCCGTCCGACTCGGACGTCGGGTCGAACTCGTATTCCAGCGCCAGCGTGGCCTCGCCCACCGCCCAGCGGTCCGGATGGTCGGCCCGGCTGACGGGGCCGGCGCCGGGATCGAGCAGCCCCTCCAGGGTGAAGTCGAACAGATGGGGCTGGGCCGGCTGCTCGTCCTTCCACCACCGGTCGAAGTGCCGGGCCGAGGTCACCACCCCGGGCAGGCGCTCGTCGTAGAAGGCGACGAGCACCTCCTCGTCCACCAGCAGGTCACGCCGGCGGGTCCTCGCCTCCAGGGTCCGGACCTCCTCCACCAGCCGGGCGTTGTGCTCCACGAACCGGTGATGGGTCCGCCACTCGCCCTCCACCAGGGCGTGGCGGATGAACAGCTCCCGGGCCCCGGCGGGGTCCACCCGCCCATAGCCCACCCGGCGGGCGGTGACGATGGGCAGGCCATAGAGGGCGACCCGCTCATAGGCCATGGCCTCGCCGTGCTCGGCGTCCCAGTGGGGCTCGCTGTAGCTGCGCTTCACCAGGTGGGCGCCCAGGCGTTCGGCCCACTCGGGCTGGATGCGGGCCGCCACCCGGGCCCACAGCCGGTTCGTCTCCACCAGCTCGGCGGCCATCACCCACCGGGGTGTGGCCTTGAACAGCGACGAGCCGGGGGCGATGGCGAAGCGGGCGCCGCGTGCCCCCTGATAGTCGCGGGTCGTCCCGTCCCGGGCCCCGATGTGGGACAGGAGGCCGGCCAGCAGCGACAGGTGGATCCGGTCCGGGTTGCCGGGCTGCGTGTTGACCTGGAGGCCGAGGCTGCGGGTCACCTGGCGGAGCTGGCCGTAGATGTCCTGCCACTCCCGGACCCGCAGGTAGTTGAGGAACTCGGCCCGGCACCGTTTGCGAAACTGGTTCGACGACAGGGCTTCGGCCTGCTCGGTCAGGTGGTCCCAGAGCCGGAGGTAGGCCAGGAAGTCGGAGTCACCGCCGGCGAAGCGGCCATGCCACTCGTCGGCCGCCTGCTGCTTGTCGGCCGGCCGCTCCCGGGGGTCCTGGATGGCCAGGGCGGCGGTGATGACCATCACCTCGTGGATGCAGCCGTGGCTCTCGGCCTCGAGCACCATGCGGCCCAGCCGGGGATCCAGGGGGAGGCGGGCCAGCCGCCGGCCGAGCCGGGTGAGGCGCCGGCTCGGCTCGTGGGCCGCCGGGTCGAGTGCCCCCAGCTCCTCCAGCAGCGCCACGCCGTCCTTGATGTTGCGGGCATCGGGCGCCTCCACGAAGGGGAAGCGGGCCATGTCCCCCAGCCCCAGGGCCTCCATCTGGAGGATGACCGAGGCCAGGTTGGTGCGCAGGATCTCGGGCTCGGTGAACTCGGGGCGGGCGGCGAAGTCGTCCTCGGCGTACAACCGCAGGCAGATGCCGGGGGCCACCCGGCCACAGCGTCCGGCCCGCTGGTTGGCCGACGCCTGGGACACCGCCTCGATGGGAAGGCGCTGCACCTTGGTCCGGCAGTTGTAGCGGGAGATCCGGGCCGTGCCCGGATCGACGACGTAGCGGATGCCCGGCACGGTGAGCGAGGTCTCGGCCACGTTGGTGGCCAGCACCACCCGGCGACCCGGGGCCCGGGGTGTCCCCGAAGAGACCGGGTGGGGTTGGAAGACCCGGTGTTGCTCGGCCGCTGACAACCGGGCGTAGAGGGGCAGGATCTCGGTGGCGGGAAGGTCGACGGCCGCCAGGGCGTCGGCGGCGTCGCGGATCTCCCGTTCCCCGGAGAGGAACACCAGGATGTCGCCCGGCCCCTCCGTCATGAGCTCGGCTACCGCCTCGCAGATGGCCTCGGCCTGGTCGGTGTCCTCGGCCAGGGGCCGGTAGCGGACCTCCACCGGGTAGGTACGTCCCGACACCTCCACCACCGGGGCGCCGTCGAAGTGGGCCGCGAACCGCTCGGTGTCGATGGTGGCTGAAGTGATCACCACCTTGAGGTCCGGTCGCTGGGGCAGCAGCTGCTTGAGGTAGCCGAGGAGGAAGTCGATGTTGAGGCTGCGCTCGTGGGCCTCGTCGATGATCAGCGTGTCGTAGCCGGACAGCAGGCGGTCACGCTGGATCTCGGCCAGGAGGATGCCATCGGTCATGACCTTGACCAGGGTGGCGTCGCCCACCCGGTCGGTGAAGCGCACGGCGTAGCCGACGGCGCCGCCCACCTCCGTCCCGAGCTCGGTGGCGATCCGCTCGGCGATGGTGCGCGCCGCCAGCCGGCGGGGCTGGGTGTGGCCGATGAGACCCTCGGTGCCCCGGCCCAGTTCCAGGCACATCTTGGGCAGCTGGGTGCTCTTCCCCGAACCCGTCTCCCCGGCGACGATCACCACCTGGTGGTCGCCGATGGCGCCCAGGATGTCGTCCTTCCTGGCGGTGATGGGCAGCTCGGCCGGGTACTGCGGAACGGGCCGGGCGGAGCGCCGGAGCTCCAGCCGGCGCCGCTCCGCCGGCGACGGCCGGCCCGGCTCGGCCGATCTCGGGGACACCCCGACCCCCGGGCGCCCGGCTACCGGGTCCCGCCGGGGGTCCCCGACGGAACCTCTGGTTCCGGCGGGTTCGGGCCGGCGGCGGCCAGGAGGCGGGCCACCTTGAGCTCGGTCTCGCGCCACTCGGCCACCGGGTCGGAGTCGGCCACGATGCCCGCCCCGACCCCCAGCTCGGTGCCCGCGGCCGTGACCACGAAGGTACGGATGGCGACGTTGAGGTCCAGCGCCGCCCGATCGGCGTCGATCCAGCCCACCGCCCCGCAGTAGGCGCCCCGGGGGGAGGCCTCCAGGTCCTCGATGGCCTGGAGGACCCGGGGCTTGGGTGCCCCCGTCACCGAGGCCGGCGGGAAGGTGGCCCGCAGCAGGGCGCCGGTCCCCACTCCGGCCCGCAGGGTTCCCTGCACCGTGCTCACCAGGTGGTGCAGGCCCGGGTGCGGCTCCACCCGGCACAGCTCGGGGACGGTCACGGAGCCGAACTCGCACACCCGGCCGAGATCGTTGCGGGCCAGGTCGACGATCATCACGTTCTCGGCCCGGTCCTTGGCGCTGCCGGCCAGCACGGCCGCCTCCGCCGCCGTGCCCTTGATGGGCCGGGTCTCGACGCGGCGTCCCTGGCGGCGCAGGAAGCGCTCGGGTGAGGCCGACACCACCGCCATCCCGCCGAGTCGGACCAGGGCGGCATGGGGGGCGGGATTGTGGCGGGCCAGGGCGGCAAAGAGTCCCACCGGGTCGGCGGCGACGGGGCAGGTGAGGCGACGGGTGAGGTTGACCTGGTAGCACTCGCCCGCCTCGATGAGGTCCAGCGCCGCTCGCACGCCGGACTCGAAGGCATCCCGGGACAGGTCCGATGACCACGGCCCGAGCGGCGCCGGTGGGGCGAGGATGGCCTGGCCGGCGCCTGCGACGAGGCCGGCCAGGACGGGCGCCGTCCGGCCGTCGCCTTCCACCCGGGCGCCGTCGGGGTCGATGACGAGCCGGGCGTCGAAGCGGGCCAGGGCCAGGTCGGGCAACCACGGGGCCGTCGCCCGCCGGGGGCACACCCGCTCCACCGCCCGCCCGAGGTCGTAGCCGGCAGAGCCGGCCCACCAGCCCGACGTGAGCGCGTCGAGCACGGCGAAGGCGTCCGCCCCCCGGGCCGTCACCGTCTCCTCCGGCTCGACGGCCACCACCCAGGCGGCGCCGTCGCGCACCACGGCCATGTCGACGCCGGCCGGGAGGCCGGCCAGCACCCCGAGGAGCGACGCCGGGGGCGCATCCTCCCGGCCCAGGAAGGCGGCGACGGTGGCGGCGGGGGGCATAGCCAGCAAGGTAATCCGCCCGGCCCGGCGCCGGACCGGGGCAGCGCTCGCGGCCTAGTGGTCGATCAGCACGCCGGCCCGGGCCCGGCGTTCGGCGGCGGCGCCCACGACCGCGAAGCCGAGAGCCAGGACTCCCCACAGCAGCAGGTTCCCGCCCAGGGAGGCGAGACGGAACCGCCACAACAGGGTCGCCGGCACGGCGATCTCGTCGGGCGGCGGGGGCATGAGGGCGTAGATCACGGCCATGGGGAGGACCACGGTGAGAGCCACCAGCAGCAGGCGCTGCTCGTCGACCCAGCCCGCGGTGCGCAGCCGGGCCGAGAGCTGGGCGGCGACGATGAGCACGAGAAGCGTCAGGACGATGACGGCGGCGTAGAGGGTCTGGCGCTCGGAGAGGGTGGCGGGATCGCCGACCGCCGGGGGGTTGGGCGGGTACTTGAGCCAGGGGGAGACGGTGATGGCGCCGGCCAGCACCGCCCCCGCCACCAGCGCCCGGGAGGGCAGGCGGGGTATCCGCTTGCGCAGGGCGAGGAAGGTCACACCGAACAGGGCGCCGAAGGCGGCGCCGGCCAGGGCGTAGGCGCCGAAGAGTCCCACGCCCCGCTGGACGTCCCGGGACACCTCGGGCGCCTCCTCGTGGCCCGGACTCCCGAGCCCCTCCTGGTCGAGCCCCGTGGCACCGGTGTGATCGGCGCCCTGGGCGGCATTGGCCTCCTCGATGG
This sequence comes from Acidimicrobiia bacterium, assembly GCA_044867425.1. Lineage (GTDB taxonomy): Bacteria > Actinomycetota > Acidimicrobiia > IMCC26256 > BP-133 > CAWBJP01. The sequence goes on from JBIOUX010000167.1 coordinate 67,425, forward strand.
CGATGGCGTCCTCGATTGACGGCTCGCCCGTCACGGAGAGGAAGGCGGCGCTCACCAGCCCGGCGAGCACGCCGAGGAGCACCGCCCCCAGGAGGGCGGAGCTTGGCCGAGCCGGGTCGAACCGGCGGAACATCACTGGCCCATCACCGGCGCCGGCGGGTCAGTGGCAGGGCACGCCGAGGAGGTGGCGACCGTCGTGGAAGGCCTCGTGCAGGAAGCTGGCGGAGCCGCTGAGCGCCCGTGACAGGGAGCCACCCTCGAAGGTCACCAGCCACAGAACACCGACCGCCAGGGCCACGGCCAGCCACACCCAGCGGGGGACCGGTAGAGCGACGGGACGGGTGGTGGTGATCGCAGTCATCGAACCTCCATTGGACAGGACCATGCCGGCCCGCACCGGCTTCCCGGACGCCTCGGCGCCGTACGTTAGCCCAGCCCTCCGGCGACCGCTCACCTGTCCTTGTCGGTCACCCCGGCGGCGTCGAAGGTGGCCATCTCGCCCAGCAGGCGGGCGGCCGACTCGAGGACGGGCAGGGCCAGGCAGGCGCCCGTCCCCTCACCCAGGCGCAGGCCGAGGTCGAGGACCGGCTCCAGCCCCAGCTCGTCCAGCACGACGGCGGCGCCGGGCTCGACGGAGCGGTGGCCGGCGACGCAGCGGGCCGCCACGCCGGGGACGAGGCGCTCGGCCACCAGCAGGGCGGCGTCGGCGATGACCCCGTCGATGACGACCGGGACTCCGGCCGCCGCTCCGCCCACCACGAAGCCGGTGAGAGCGGCCAGCTCCAGCCCGCCGACGGCGGCCAGGGTGGCCCGCGGACCGGCCGCCAGCGCCCCGGCATGGACGGTCAGCGCCCGGTCCACTACCGCCACCTTGCGGGCCAGGGTGGCGTCGTCGACGCCCGTTCCCCGCCCGGTGACCTCGGCCGCCGGCCGGCCGGTGAGGGCGGCGATCACCGCCGCCGCCGGCGTGGTGTTGCCGATGCCCATCTCGCCGGTCACCAGCGCCCGGGCCCCCCCGGCCGCCAGCTCGGTGGCCGTTTGCGCGCCCACGTCCAGCGCCGCCCCGCACTGGTCGCGGGTCATGGCCGGGGCCACGGCGAGGTTGGCGGTACCCAACGCCACCTTGCGGACCAACAGGCCGGCGGTGTCGCCACCGGCGACCGGGATCGGTGTCGCCACCCCGACGTCGATCACCACCACCCTGGCTCCCACCTGGCGGGCCAGCACGTTGATGGCGGCCCCGCCGGCCAGGAAGTTGGCCACCATCTGGGCGGTCACGTCCTGGACCCAGGGCGTCACGCCCTCGGCCACCACCCCGTGATCGCCGGCGAAGACCGCTACCGCCCCGGGATGGGGCACCGGGGGCGGGCACCGCCCGGCGATGCCGGCGAGCTGGACCCCGAGCGCCTCCAGGCGTCCCAGGGCTCCCCGGGGCTTGGTCAGGCGGTCCTGGAGGGCGGCCGCTTCGGCGGCGGCGCCCGGATCGGTGGGTTGTACGGCGCCCGCCGCCTGTTCGAACGCTCCCGTCATCGGCCGCCGGCTCCTGGGCTTCCCGGTCGCCACCGAGGCTCTGATCCTGTGACCAGCGGGTTCGCGCCGGGGTCGAAAATTCCCGTCACTGGTAAGCCTTCCCTGGCAGGAACGACATCAGATATGTCGAAATTGTGACGGGCCGAGCACTTGAGCGTGGTAACGGGGGGAACCACGACTGGTGCTCGTCACGGAGCCCGAGCCCCCCTCGGCACATGGCGTTTTGCGGAACTCTGGTGCGGTGTCGGCCTCGCGGCCTTGATACCCCGGAGTGAGAGCAATTCTCCGCCGGGGTGGGGCCGGGCTCAACTTTGTCCGGGCCGCTGGCGCACGGGCGGGCGCTAGCTTCGCCGGTCGTGCCCGCCATTCCCGCCGAGGTCGCCGCCCTCCTCGGCCCCGTGCCCGAGGACCGCTCGGGCGAAGGCGGCGGCTGCGTGCTGGCCGGCAACGGACACGTGGCCCGGATCGGTCCCCCGGAGGTCGTGGGTCGGGAGGCGTTCGTCCTCGGCCTCGACGCCCTGCCCGTCGCCCGGCCCGCCCTGGTGGCCGCCGGCGAGGGTTGGGTGGTCACCGCCGAGGTGGCCGACCATGACGGCAGCTGGAGCCGGGGCGACCTCCACGGCGCCCTGTCCGACCTCGGCCGGCTCCACGACCATTACCAGGCGGCGCTTCCCACCGGCGCCGGCGCTGTCCTGCGCCGGCCCTTCGACGGTGCCACCACCGACCGGTTGCTGGCCGGGTCACGGCCGCACACCCACCTCCTCCCGCCGCTCCTGGCCCGCCTGCTGGGCGACCCCGAACCGTTGCTGGACGTGCTGAGCCGGGAGCCGGTGACGCTCCTGCACGGCGACCCGTGGCCGGCCAACGTCCGCCGGCCCGGGCCCGGGCGCCGGGTGTGGGTGGACTGGGAGCAGGCGTCGGTGGGCCCGGCGGCGGCCGACCTGGCCACCTGGCTCGACCAGACCCCGTGGTACCTGCGCCGGGAGATCGACGTCGACGAGCACGTGGCGGACTACCTGGGCGCCCGCCGCCGTCCGGTCGACCCGGCGGCCTTCCGCCAGGCGGTCGACGCCGCCGCCGTGGTGTGGTTCCTGGCCTTCGACGTGCCCCGGCTCTCCGAGGCGCCGCCGTGGCTGGCGGAGCACATGGTGGGGGCCAAGGACGAAGCGGCCCATCGGGTCCTCGGCTGACACGTTCGGGAACCGCGGGGCTGCCCGCGTCGTCCCAACCGGCAGTTGCATATCCGAGGAAGGGACCACACCATGCGCCGCTCCCGCTGCCGCCGCTCCCGCCGAACCACCCTCGCCGCCACCGCCGCCGCCCTGGCCGTCCTGACCGGCGCCTGCACGTCCGGGGCCGGGCCGGGCAAGGTCATCGCCGAGGTCGGCGTCGACCTGCGCCTCGCCTCCGCCCTGCGACCCTTCGACGCCTGCGGCGATTTCCTCGACCACGTCCGGTCGGAGGCGCTCACCCACCACGCCTTCGGCGAGGTGGCCTTCTACGGGTGGGGCCAGCGCGGCGACGTCATCGCCCTCGAGGGCCGGGCCACGGCCGCGCCCCGGCCGGTGTCGGCGCCGGTCAACGACGCGGCGGGAGAGAGCGCGGCCAAGACCGCCGCTCCCCAGGCGTCGGGCACCAACGTCCAGGAGGCAGGGGTCGACGAGCCCGACGTGGTCAAGACCGACGGGCGGCGCATCGTCACCGTGACGTCGGGGACACCCGGAGCCCCGGAGGCCGGCGGGCGCCTCCAGGTGCTGGTGGTGGAGGACGGCCGGCACCGCCTGGCCGGTTCCCTCCCGCTGCCCGGCAACGGCGGCGACCACGACCTGCTGCTCAGTGGGAACCGGGTGCTCGTCCGATCCTCCACGTGGTCCCCCGAGCCCGCATCCGGCTCCGTCTTCCGTGAGGCCCCGGCCTCGGACCTGATGATCGCTCCGGGCCGCCAGCGCACCGTCCTCACGCTGGTCGACATCTCCGATCCCGCCGCCCCCGCCGTCGTGTCCACCTTCGAGATCGACGGCCATGTCCTGGGCGCCCGCCTGGTGGGAGACGTGGCCCGGGTCGTGACCGGCGCCGAGCCCCAGGGCTTCACCCCCACGTACCCGACCGACGGCTCCCCGGCCGAGCAGTCCCGGGTGGAGGCCGCCAACCGGACCCAGGTGGAGGGATCCACGCTGCGCAACTGGCTTCCGGAGTACACGCTGCGGTCGTCCGCCCCGGACGCCCCCACGGTCTCGGGCGTGGCCGTGGAGTGCGCCCGGGTGAGCCGGCCGGCCGAGTTCTCCGGGCTGGGCACCATCTCCGTGCTCACCTTCGATCTCTCCGAGGGGCTCTCCGACGGCGACGCCGTCACCGTGCTGGCTGACGGCCAGACGGTCTACGCCTCGGAGGAGGCCCTCTACGTGGCCACCACCCGCTACCCCGAGATCGCCCCCATGGCTGACGGCACCCTCTCCGGCGCCCCCATGGCCGGCCCCGGGGCGGCGCCGCCGGTGGTGTCCGAGGAAACCACCGAGATCCACAAGTTCGACATCACCGGGACGGGTCCGGCCCGCCACGTCGCCTCCGGCCGGGTGCGGGGCCACCTCCTCAACCAGTTCTCCATATCGGAATTCGACGACCGCCTCCGGGTCGCCACCACGGTCTCGGCGACCGCCGCTCCGGTTCCCGGTGGCGGTACCTCCGAGAGCCTCGTCACCGTGCTCGAGGACCGGTCCGGCGTGCTGGAGCAGGCGGGCGAGGTCGGCGGCCTGGGGCGGGGCGAGCAGATCTACGCCGTGCGCTTCATCGGCGCCGTCGGCTACGTCGTCACCTTCCGCCAGACCGACCCGCTCTACACCATCGATCTCTCCGACCCGTCGACCCCCCGGGTGGTGGGCGAGCTCAAGATCCCCGGCTACTCGGCCTACCTCCACCCGGTGGGGGACGGGCTCCTGCTCGGGATCGGCCAGGACGCCACCGACACGGGGCGGCGCACCGGCGCCCAGGCGTCACTCTTCGACGTGAGCGACCCGGCGCAGCCCCGCCGCCTCGACCAGGTCGCCCTCGGTGTCGGTTCGTCCGCCGCCGAGTTCGACCACCACGCCTTCTTGTGGTGGGCGCCCCGGGGCCTGGCCGTCCTGCCCCTCCAGACCTACGACCCGGTGTACTCCAGCGTGGCCGTGGGCCTGTCGGTGGACCGGGGCCGGGGTCTGGGTGAGGCCGGCCGGATCACCCATCCCGGCGGAGCTCCCGACGGTGCGACCGGCAAGGTCGCCGGCGACGGGTCCAATTCCATCCAGCGCTCGCTGGTGATCGACGACGCCCTCTACACCCTCTCCTCGGCCGGGATCCTGGCCAGCAACCTCGGCGATCTCACCACCCGCCAGTGGGTCGCCTTCCAGCCCTAGGTGTCGCTCTGGTGCGCTATCCCCGGCGGGCGCGCTCGACCGTCCGCCGGTGGAGGCGCACCCCGAAACGGGCCTCCACCTCGGCAGCCAGCACCGACGCCGGCCGGCCGGCCTCGGCGTGGAGGAAGGCAAGGATCTCGTCGTTGAGCTTGAGGGGGCCTTTGCGACCCCGGCGCTCATCGAGGAGGCCGACCATGCCGGCGGAGTCGAAGGCGGCTTCGACGAGATAGAACGCGGCCCGGGAATAGCCGTGGCTCTGGGCGGCTGCGGTGGCGCTGAGGCCGTCGACGACGTGGGCCCGGAGCATCTCGTATTTCACCTGCACCTTGTCGGCGGGCAGGAAAAAGCTCCCCGGCCCCGCGAACAAGGGGGCGGCGACCCCAGTCGGGTCGGGATGCAACAACCCGGCCACCGCCAAGATCTGCCACCGGTCCGACTCCGATTGTGTCAACTGATCTCCGCCGCTGATCTCCAGTGAACCTCTATAGCTAGCGCCAATTTGCGCCTATGTGAGCGGCATTCTTTCTTAGACACCTTACCGCGGTTGGCCGAAGTGGATCGTTGACTATTCCTAACGTTCGTCATTTTTGTCAAATAACGGTTGTTGAATTCCACTTGAAGAGGTGCCTCTGTTGCTTTAGTTTTTGATGTGGGAAATGTTGGAAATCAGGAGAATTGAGAAGTTCTGCGCTGATGAGATCACCTGCTGCCACCACCACCACTGCCATCCGGGTGGGCATCGTGGACGAGAACGAGATGTTCGCCCTCGGGCTGCGGGCCGCCCTGGCCGGACAGCCGCGGATCGAGGTGACCACCGGGGAGCCCGCCGACGTCGCCGTCGTCTCCTGCACCGTCGCCGGCGAGCGCGCCTTCTCCTGCCCGCTGGTGGTGTGCGGCGATACCCCCACCCGCCTGGCCGAAGGCAATCAGGTGCTCGCCGTCCTGCCCCGCTCGACCCTCACCGCCGAGCAGCTGCTGGCCGGCATCCACGCCGCCGCGGCCGGGCTGCGGGTGATCCCGCTACCGGTGGCGCCGGTGGTCTCCCGGCTGGACGGCCGCCGTCTTGAAGTGCTCCGGCTCCTGGCCTCCGGCGCCGACACCCGCGAGATCGCCCAGCATCTCGGATACTCGGACCGGACCATCAAGAGCGTGGTCCGCGAGATCCAGCTGGCGCTCGGCACCCGCAACCGGGCCCAGGCGGTGGCCGAAGGGGTACGCCAAGGTCTCATCGGTCTGAGCGCCGAGGCCTGAGCTCGGGCGCACCCGCCCCGCCGGGCGGTCCCTGCGGGCAGCCGGGCTGCCCCGCCTGCCCCCGGAGCCCGTATCGACCGGGTACCCGCCGGGACTTTCCCGCCCGCCCAGCCACACCCCAAAGACCGTCCGAAGGCATCTAGGAGCGGGTCGCCCGGATTGGTTGGATCGGCGCGTGATCGAGGAACGCCCCGTCCGTGTCTGGGTGGATGACGAGAACGACATCTTCCGCCTGGGGCTCACCGCTTGTTTGGAAACCCCCGGGTTCGTGGTGTCGGGTGAGAGCCGGTCCCTCGTTCCCGCTCCCGATCTCGCCCGCACCGACATCCTCGTCTTCGACCTCGCCGGCGGACGGCTGGGGGAGGTGGTGCGCCTCACCAAGGGCAACACCACCCGGCTGCTGGCCATCGCCGCCAGCGCGTCCGACGGGCTCCTGGTCGACGCCGTGGAGGCCGGGGTGGCCGGCGCCCTGGTCCGTTCCGAGGTCACGCCCTCGGCCTTGCTGCACTGCCTGCGCTCGGTCGCCCGGGGCAACGGTTCCGTTCCGGCCACAGTCCTGGCCAGCATCCTGACGGGGCAGGGCGGCGGGCGTCGGGGCGGGTCCTCCGGACACCTCACCGGCCGGGAGCTCGAGGTGCTGCGCCTCCTGTCGCGCGGTGAGAGCACCCGGGAGATCGCCGCGGGACTCTCCTACTCCGAGAAGACGGTCAAGAACATCGTGCACGACCTGCTCGTCCGGATGAACTGCCGCAACCGGGCCCAGGCCGTGGCCCTCGCCACCCAGCGGGGTCTCATCTGATGTCCGCCAACCGGGTGGTGATCGGGGACTTCGGGGCCGTCGCCAGGATGGGACTGCTGGACCTCCTGGCCGCAGAGGGTCTCGAGGTGGTGGGGCGCGCCGAGCCGGCGGAGAGTCCCGGGGGGACAGGGGAGCGGGACCGCCCCGGCCAGGAGGGAATCGTCAGCCTCGTCAACGAAGTGCGCCCCGACGTCGTGGTGCTCGACCTCGACGACGAGTCCGCTCTGGAGGTGGCCGTCCAGATCACCTCCGCCTTCCCGGCGATCAAAGTCGTCGCCTGCTCCTCCGAGGAACCCGTCATGCAGGTGTTCCCCCCCTTTCACCACGGGGAGTCCTACCTGTCCCAGCTGACCCGGGCCCACCTGGCCCAGGCCCTGCAGCACTGAAGAAACGAAAGGAGCAACAAGCATGCGTAGAAGCAGTTGCGTGTGGGTGGCGCTGCTGGCCCTGGTGTCCCTGGTGGCCACCGTTGGTCCCGTGAGCGCTTCCCCGACCGGGGACGGCACGTACGTGCCGGCCGCCCGAGGGTCCCAGGACCCCAACAATCCCGACAACTCGTCCTCCGAGACCAAGAAGAAGCCGCAGCAAGAGCCGTGCCCGCAGGAGCTGTGGAACATTGCCCTGCCCATCGAGGGTCTGGCCTGCATCCTCCTGCTGCCCAAGTCGGAGCCGCCCGACGGGAAGAAGGGAGAGGAGAACCGGAGAGGACTGTTCGGCTAGCCCATCCGTCTGGGACACCCCGGAAGGGGACGTCGTCCCGACGACGAGGAGTACCGGCTCCGGCCCTCATGTCGGTGCTGCTCGTCGTCGCCGCCGGCGCCCTTTCCGGGGCTTTTTCGCGTCCGGAGCCCGTCGGCGCCCCGGAGCCAGCCGGCGGGCCAACAGGCCCCCGGGCGGGGAACCGTCCGTCCCCCCCGGGGGGCCGGAAGACACCGGGCGGGGAACCGAGAACTGCCCCGGGGCCTCTGGGAGTGGGGTCCGGGGCCTGGTTGCATCCAGGGTCATGGACATACGGGTGTGGATCGACGATCCCAACGTCATCTTCCGGATGGGGCTCGCCTGCTCCCTGCGCCGGTCCGGGTTCGTGCTCGTCGGCGAGAGCTGTGACTTCGTTCCGCAACCGGACCTGGACCGGACTGACATCCTCGTCTTCGATCTGGGGGAGCAGAGCCTGGGGTGGGCGCTGGGGCGGGCTGGGGAGCGCCGCCCCACACGGCTGCTGGGCCTGGTGGGCCCGGGCGGTCCGGACGGAGAGCTGACCCGCGGGCTCTGCACCGTGCTGGTGCGCTCCGAGCTCACCCCGACCGTGTTCGTCGACTGCCTCCAGTCGCTGGCCGACCTGGCCTCGCCGATCCCGCAGTCCCCGCCCCGGAGCCGGATCGGGCTCGTCCAACGACTGGGCCGGGCGATGCGGGAAGGGATGATGTGACGGTGGCCCGGGGCCAACGGCGCAGGGTGCTGGTGGCCGGCATCCCCCGCTCGGGCACCACCTGGGTGGGCCGGGTGCTCGGCCAGGCCCGCGGAGCCTGCTACGTCCACGAGCCCGACAACCATCTCGTCCGGCCCCAGGCGTGGTGGGTCAAGCGCCGGCTGGGGGCCTACCCCCGCCTCCTGCCCGGGCAGCCGGCACCCGACTACGAGCGCCTCTTCCGAGTCGCCTTCGCCGGTGGCGCCCGGCCCTCCCTGGTCTCCACCTGGGCCCGGTCGGGCGACGTCGTGGTCAAGTCGATCTTCTGCGCCCGCTCGCTGGAGTGGCTGGCGGAGCGCTTCGAACCCGCCGTGGTCGTCGTCGAACGGCACCCGTTCGCCGTGATCGGCAGTTGGGCCGAACTCGGTTGGAACGGCTTCCTCGACGCCGATCCCGCGGCGGTGGCCGAGTGCCGGGCGGTCTTCGGGGTGCAACCGCCCCGAATCGGTGCCTCGTGGGTGGACCGGGCCGCCTGGCACTACGGCTTCCTCGCCGCCCTGCTGGGGCGGGCCCGGCACCGTCACCCGGAATGGCAGGTGGTGAGCCATGAAACGCTCTGCGCCGGACCGGAGAGGGAGTTCGAGGAGCTGAGTGACCGCCTCGGGTTGCGCTTCGGGGCCGGCGCCCGACAGTTCCTGCTGGCCTCCAACCGTCCGGGAGGGGGCTACTCCACCAACCGGGTCTGGGCCGAGCAGATCGGGGGTCGGTGCCGGCTGAACCCGTCCGAACAGGAACGGGTGACCGAGGTGCTGTCGCGGTTCGCGCCCGCGCCCGTCGCCGCTTCCCGCCGGGGACGGGCGCCGGCCCGTGTGCCCGCCCTCGTTCCCACCCGCCTGTGAGGCAGCCTGGGTCCCCCCGGGGCCGCCGTCGTCACGCCGGCGCCCTGGCCCTCCTGATGGCCGTCGTGACGGCGGCGCCGGGGGCCGGCGCCCAGACACCGGCGCCTGTCTGCCCGCCGGGGCGGGCGGGGGCGCTGCCGACGGGGACGGGGGAGACGTCGGGAATCACCGCCTCGAGCCGGTTTCCGGGATGGGGATGGCTGATCCGCGATTCCGGGCACCCGCCGAGCCTCTACGCCGTCCGCTTCCTGGCCCGCGGGCGGTCCATCCTCCGGGAGGTCCGGGTCCGAGGGGCCGACAACACCGACTGGGAAGACGTGGCCTACGCCCGCAACCGGGACGGCACGGGGCGCCTCTACGTGGTGGAGAGCGGCCAGACGGGGCGGGACCACTACATCTACAAGATCCCCGAGCCCGATCCCCTGGGCCGGGGACGGTCGGTTGGGTTCCGCCGCTACCGCTACGCCTATCCGACGGGCCGCCACTTCAACACCGAGGCCGCCTTCTTCCACCAGGACCGCCTGGTGCTGGTGACCAAGACGAGCCCGGCCCGGGTCTACCGGTTCGAAGGTCTGCTGTCGGAGCGGCGGGTGAACCGGCCCCGGTTCGTGGGGCTGCTGCGCGGCGCCCGGACGGTCTCCGTCACCCGGGTGTCGCCCGACGGGCGGGTGCTGGTGGCGGCCAACCACAACCGGCTCTACATCTACCGGTCCTCCGTCCCGAGTGCCGACCTGGCCCAGTTTGTGTTCCGCCGGCCGGACCAGTCCGAGCTGGTGGGCACCGGCGACAACATCGAAGCGGGCGACTTCTTCCCCTTCCGGCGCTGCGCACTGCTCCTGGCTGCGGAATCGAAGAACGTCTACCGGCTGGCGCCCGGCGGCTGACCGTGGCTAGACGCTGCCCGTTTCCAGCAGCCGCTTGAGCCGCCCGTAGTCGCGGCGCACGCTGCGCCGCACCATGAGCCGGAGCAGCGGCTGGGCCAGGCGGTAGTAGCCCTGAGGGTCGCCCTCGACGGTCTCGTGGACATGGGTCCGCCCCGAGGCCACCGCTTCGGTCGTCCGGGTGACCGTCAAGGGGAATGTGCTCTTGGTGGTCTTGATGGTGACCCGCTTGCCAGGCTGGTGCTCGGTGACCACGAACGACGAGGCGATCTCCTTGCCCAGGAAGGCGGCCACCTGGTCGTAGGTGGACCCGACCCGGACTGGCGGCTCGGACGTCCACTTGCACGACTTCATGCCCTGGAGCCACCTGGGGTTGTTCTCGACGTCCTCCAGGAAAGCGAAGACCTCGGGGACCGGACGGTCGATGTCGACGTCGGCAGTGACGGTGAGCATGGCGCCAAACGTACCCGGTTGCGCTGCTGGCGAAGGTGGTTGCGCTTGACCCCCTGTGACGGGGAGAAACGCGACCACCTTGGTCGGGTGGCGCTGCAGTTGCCCGGGTTACCGTCCTGACGACGCAGGACCTTCCCGGCGGCGGATGGAAGCAGGCCGATCAGAGGACCTGGCGCTCGGGTGAAGCTGATCCCGACAGGGCCTGGGCACGCCGCGCGCGCGACATCGGGAGCGTTACCGGCTGGCGTTCCTTTGAGAATGCCGGCGCCTCACGCTGGCTGTGGTGCCAGGCAACACCGCTCGCCTCCGCTTCCGACGCGGAGGCGGCGCTCAGCGATCTGCCACTCAAGCTGCTGAAGAATCTTCGAGCTGAGGTCAGCGTTGTGGGGAGCAGCGACGTGGACCCGCCCGCCCTCGAGCACGCGGATCAAGTCTGGGCACACGAGCAGGAGACCGAGTGCCCGACCGGTCGAGACGTGGCGCTCTACGTGGCCGCGGCGGTCGGCCGCATCGTCACCGTTGTCTCTGGCTCGAGTTCGGGTGAGGGCTGGAGTTGGGACGCCTTCGGTATCGTCGCCCGCCTCCAGGCCGAGCGAGCCGCCCACACCCTGGAGTGACGGGAGACAGCGTCCCTCAGGAGATGCGCCTGTCCGGGCTCAGAACAGCGAGAGGTACTTCCTGATCTCCCAGTCGCTGACCTGCTCGTGGTACTCGGCCCACTCCTGCTGCTTGACCCGCACGTAGTAGTCGACGTAGTCCTCGCCGACCACCGGCCCCAGGGCCTCCCGGAGCACCCGGTCCTCGGCCAGGTTCCTGGTGGCGTCGAGGAGGTTGCCGGGCAGGACGCCGATGCCCCGGCGCCGGATCTCGTCCTCTCCCACCTCGTAGAGGTTGTCGTGGTTGGGTTCGCCGGGATCCAGCTTGCGGGCGATGCCGTCCAGGCCCGAGGCGATGACCACGGTGGCGGCCAGGTAGGGGTTGCAGCTCCCGTCGACGGTGCGGTCCTCGAACCGGTCGGGGGCGGGGGTGCGGATCATCTGGGTCCGGTTGTTGCCGCCGTAGGTGATGTAGACCGGCGACCACGTGGCCCCCGAGGCCGGCGCCGCCACCTTGAGCCGCTTGTAGGAGTTGACGGTGGGGGCGGTCACGGCGATGTAGGCCTTGGCGTGCTCGAGCAGCCCGCCCACGAACTGGTACGACAGCTCGGAGTGCCCGAGGCCGCGGGTGTCGTCGGGGTCGGTGAAGAGGTTGGTGTCGGTCTCGGCGTCCCACAGGCTCAGGTGCATGTGGCAGCCGGTGCCGGTCAGGTGCCCGAAGGGCTTGGGCATGAACGTGGCCAGGATCCCCTGCTGCTGAGCCAGGGTGTGGACCATGTAGCGGAAGAACACCACCCGGTCGGCGGTGGTGAGGGCGTCGTTGAAGACGAAGTTGGATTCGAACTGGCTGTTGGCGTCCTCGTGGTCGTTGGCGTAGTTGTCCCAGCCCAGTTCGGTCTCGTAGCGGGAGAGCGTGGTGATGAAGTCGTAGCGGCGGGTGAGGCCCTTCATGTCGTAACAGGGCCGGTCCAGGGTGTCGAGCGGGTCGGCGATCTCGAGCTTGCCGCCCTCCTGGCGGACGAGGAAGAACTCCGCCTCCATGCCCGTCTTGGCCACATAGCCGAGCGACCGGACCCGGGCCAGCTGTCGGCGCAGGATGGTCCGGGGGCAGTAGGGCCAGGGCTCGCCCTCCACGTAGATGTCACACGCCAGGCGGGCCAGGTTCGGCTGCCAGGGCACCGGGGTGAAGCTGGCCGGGTCGGGCATGGCCGCCATGTCCGGGCTGTGGGGGCCCTGGCCGATCTCGCCGGCGGCGAACCCGGCGAACCCGGCCCCGTCGGCGAAGAGGTCGTCGAGGTGGCGGGCGGGGACGAGCTTGCCCGAAGGCTTGCCCCACATGTCGACGAACTGGGCGAAAAGGAACTCGATGCCGCGTTCCTCGATCTCGGCCCGGACGTCCTCCATGGTCTGCGGCCGCTCAAGCATGCCGTCCCCCCCTCTGGGCGCTGACAATAGGGAGAGTGCAAAGCTAGCTTCAACGGCGTTGTCCGGATTCTGAAGGAGATCGTGTGTGCGGCCTGGTCGGGATCTTCTACAAGCAGGCTGACGAAACCGGACCGGGTCCGGTGGGCGACGTGCTCGTCCGCATGGCTCAGGACCTGTACCGGCGGGGACCCGACTCCACCGGATTCGCCGTCTACGGCGAGCCGCGGCCCGGCACGCTCGTCGTCCGGGTGGATATCGACGGGCCGGAACCCGTCTCCGCCCTCGACCTGGTTGCGATCGCCGCCGAGCAACTCGTGCCGGTCAGGGGCGGGCAGGTCATCGGGCGCAGCGTCCGCCTCCAGGTCGCCTCCGACGCCGAGGGCAAGCTGGCCGACTGGATCGAGGAGCGGGTCCCGGGGGCCCGGGTCTTCTCCGTGGGCACGGCCATGGAGATCGTCAAAGACGTCGGCCCGGCCACCCACGTCGACGGGACCTACGGGGTGTCGGCCCTGGTTGGGACGCACGGGATCGCCCACACCCGGATGGCCACGGAGTCGAGGGTGGACATCGCCCACTCCCACCCCTTCTGGGCCCGTCCCTTCCCCGACATCGCCGTCGTCCACAACGGGACGATCACGAACTACCACCAGCTCCGGCGCCGGCTGGAGATGAAGGGCCATCGCTTCTCCACCCACAACGACTCGGAGGTGATCGCCGTCTACATCGCCGACCGGCTGCAGCGGGGGTCGTCGCTGGAGGAGGCGCTGCGGGCGTCGGTCCGGGAGCTGGACGGCACCTTCGCCTACCTCATCTCCACCGACCGGGGGATCGGGTTGGCCCGGGACCAGTTCGCCACCAAGCCGCTGCTCTACGCCGAGAACGACGAGGTTGTGGTCCTGTCCTCGGAGGAAGTCGCCGTGCGCAGCGTCTTTGCCGACCCGGGGCTCGTCCCGGATGAGCTCGGGGCCAAGGAGGTCCGCTGGTGGCTCAGGTAGCGGCCTTCGCTCCGGTTGTCGACTGCGCCGAGCTGACGACCCGGGAGATCAACCAGGCGATCCGGCTCCTCGTGAACGAGGGCAGCGGCGACATCTTCGTCAGCCATCCGGCGGCCCGGCACAACCTGGCCGTGGCCCTGGTGGGGCACAGCCGGATCCGCTTCGACGGCCCCGTGGGCTGGTACGCCGCCGGGATGAACGACGGCCCCCATGTCGTCGTCAACGGCAACTGCGGGTGGGGCGTGGCCGAGTGCATGATGAGCGGGCAGGTCGAGGTCCACGGCCATGCCGGCTCCGGCGCCGCCGCCTCCATCCGCGGGGGTCTGGTCTACGTCGCCGGCAACGCCGGCGCCCGGGCCGGCATCGCCATGAAGGGCGGCACCCTCATCGTCGGCGGAGACGTCGGTTACATGTCGGGGTTCATGATGCAGCGAGGCACGATGATCATCTGCGGCAACGCCGCCGACGGCTTGGGCGACTCCATGTACGAGGGGATCATCTACATCGCCGGCGCCGTCGAGAGCTACGGGGCCGATGCCGTCGAGGCCCCGCTGACCGACGAGGACCGGGGAACGCTCACCGCCGCCCTCGCCCCCTTCGGGATTCCCACGCCCCCCGAGGCGTTCAGGAAGATCGAGGCCGGCCGGCGGTTGTGGAACTTCTCCACCAAGGAGCCCGAGCTCTGGAGGGGAGCGCTGTGAGCCCCCCCAAAGAGCGCCCGCCGCTGTGGAACCGGGATGTGGTCGAGGACATCTGGACGAAGGCGACGCTCGGGCGCTACCGCATCCAGGGCGGCGCCACCCGGCTCCGGGTGCCCTGCTTCGACGACCTGACCTTCGTGCCCTGCACGCTGTCGCGCCTTCCCCTCGAGGGGTACCGGGAGCGCTGCGAGACCCGGACCGTCCTCGGCGACCGGTGTGCTTCCAAGCCGATCGTGCTCGAGCGGCCGATCACCATTACGGGCATGTCGTACGGCGCCTTGTCCAAGACCGCCAAGACGGCGCTGGGAACGGCCGCCACCAGGCTCGGGATCTCCACCACCACCGGCGACGGCGGCATGCTGGCGGAGGAGCGCGCCGCCTCCCACCTCCTCGTCTACCAGGTGCTGCCCAGCCGCTACGGGTTCGACCCCGCCCACCTCAAGATGGCCGATGCCATCGAGGTCGTGGTGGGCCAGGGCGCCAAGCCGGGGACGGGCGGCCTCCTCCTCGGGGCCAAGGTCTCTCCCGTCATCGCCGAGCAGCGCACGCTGCCAGAAGGCGTCGACCAGCGCAGCCCCGTCCGGCATCCCGACTTCATCGGCCCCGACGACCTCCAGATCAAGATCGAGGAGCTGCGGGAGGCAACCAATTGGGAGAAGCCCATCTACGTCAAGATGGGCGCCAGCCGGGTGGCCGACGACATCAAGCTGGCCGTCAAGGCCGGAGCCGACGTCATCGTCCTCGACGGCCTCGAGGGCGCCACCGGTGCCTCCCCCGAGATCCTCCTCGACCACACCGCCATCCCGACGATGAGCGCACTGGTCGAGGCGGTGCGGGCCCTGGAGGAGCTGCGGGTGCTGGGAGAGGTCCAGCTCGTCGTCTCCGGCGGGATCAAGCACGGTGCCGACGCCGCCAAAGCGCTGGCCCTCGGCGCTGACGCCGTCTCGATCGGCACCGCCGCTCTCACGGCCATGGGCGCCGACGCTCCCCGCTACGCCGACGAGTATCACCGGCTCGGCTACGAGCCGGGCGACGGCTCCATCTGGCACACCGGGCTGGATCCGACGGGGATCGCCACCCAGGAGCCGGAGCTCGAGGCCCGCCTCGACCTGGAGCAGGCGGCCGATCGGGTCTTCAACTTCGTCTCCGCCATGACCATGGAGTTGCAGATGCTGGCCCGGGCCTGCGGCAAGGCCGACGTCCATGATCTCGAGCCGGAGGACCTGCGGGCCCTCACCCTGGAAGCCTCCATCATCACCGGCATCCCCCTGGCCGGCACCGACTTCGTGCTCACGCCGGACGCCATCGCCCAGCGGGTGGTGGAGCTCCTCAGCAAGGACGGGCGCGACGAGGTCTGAGCGGATGCGCTACTCGGCCCTCGGTTTGATCCGCCACGGCCTGACGGGCGAGGACTGGCCCCGGGCGTGGCGGACCCACGACCTGGCCCCCGCCTACGACGTGGTCATCGTCGGCGCCGGAGTGCACGGGCTGGCCACCGCCTACTCGCTGGCCGCCGGCCACGGCATCACCCGGGTGGCGGTGGTGGATCGGGGTTACGTGGGCGGCGGCGCCTCGGGCCGCAACACCGCCATCCTCCGCTCCAACTACCTCACCCCCGAGGGGGTGGCGTTCTATGACCGGTCCCTCAAGCTCTACGAGGACCTGGCGGCCGAGCTCAACTTCAACGTGATGTTCTCCCAGCGGGGGCATCTCACCCTGGCCCACAACGACACCTCATTGCGGACCATGCGCTGGCGGGCCGAGGTCAACAAGCTCTGCGGGGTCGACTCCGAGGTCATCGGACCGGCGGAGATCAAGGCCCTCGTCCCCTTCATGGACACCTCCGAGCGAACCCGCTATCCCATCCTGGGCGCCCTCTACCATCCGCCGGGCGGGATCATCCGCCACGACGCCGTCAACTGGGGCTACGCCCGGGGCGCCGACGCCCTCGGCGTCCACATCCACCAGAACACCGAGGTGACGGGCATCGACGTGGCCGGCGGCCGGGTGCGGGGCGTGCACACCACCCGGGGCCCCATCGCCGCCCCGGTGGTGGTGAACTGCACGGCGGGCTGGGCGTCGCTCATCGCTTCCATGGCCGGGGTGGATCTGCCCATCACCACCCACCCCTTGCAGGCGGCGGTGACCGAGCCGGTGAAGATGTTCCTGGGGACGGTGGTCGTCTCGGGCACCCTCCACGTCTACGTGAGCCAGACCGACCGGGGCGAGGTCGTCTTCGGGGCCAGCGTCGATCCCTTCTCCTCCTACTCGATGCGGGCCTCGCTCGAGTTCCTGGAGGAGGTGGCCGGCCACGTCCTCCAGCTCATGCCCGGGATGGCCCAGCTGCGGGTGCTGCGCCAGTGGGCGGGCCTGTGCGACATGACGCCCGACTTCTCGCCCATCATCGGCCCCACACCGGTGGAGGGGTTCGTGGTCGACGTGGGCTGGGGCACCTACGGGTTCAAGGCCGGGCCGGCGGCCGGCGAGGCGGTGGCCGAGCTCGTGGCCACCGGCCGGGTCCCCGACCTCATCGCCGGCTTCGGCCTGGACCGCTTCGGCGCCGGCCGCCTGGTGGGGGAGAAGGGCGCGGCGGCGGTGGGCCACTGAGGCCGTGATCCTCCTGCCCTGTCCCCACTGCGGCCCCCGCAACGCCGACGAGTTCCGGCACGTGGGCGAGCTGGTCCCCCGCCCCGACCCCGCCACCTCGGCGCCCGAGCAGTGGCGCGCCTACCTGTATCTGCGGCGGAACCCGGCGGGGTGGGTGGCCGAGACCTGGCTGCACCGGGCCGGCTGCCGCAAGTTCCTCACCGTGGAACGCCACACCGTCACCAACGAGGTGCGGTCGGTGGGGCCGGCGGGGGCCCCGGGCGGGGACGAGACGTGAACCTGCCCATCCGCCGGACCGCCGCCAGCCGGCGGCTCGGGCCCCGGGCCGGTGAGGTCATCGACCGGGGCCGGGCGCTCACCTTCTCCTGGAACGGCACGCCGCAGCAGGCCCTGGCCGGGGACACCATCGTCTCGGCTCTGGCCGCCGCCGGGATCAGGGTCTTCTCCCGCAGCCTCAAGTACCACCGGCCCCGGGGGATCCTGACCGCCGGCTACCACGACCCCGGCTGCCTGGTGCAGGTGGGCGACGAACCCAACGTGCGGGGCGCCCACCGCCGGGTGGAGGCGGGCATGGAGGTCTCCGCCCAGAACGCCTGGCCGTCGCTGCGCTACGACGTGAAGGCCCTCAACCAGACGGTGGGCCGGTTCCTTCCGCCGGGTTTCTACTACAAGACGTTCATCCGGCCGCAGCGCCTGTGGCCGGCCTACGAGGGTGTTCTCAAGCGGTTCGCGGCCGGCGGCCGGCTGTCCCCCGAAGCGCCGCCCGCCGTCTACGACCAGCGCTACGCCCACGTCGACGTGCTGGTGGCCGGCGGGGGCCCGGCGGGGATGGCGGCGGCGGTGGCGGCCGCCGGCGCCGGCGCCCGGGTCATGCTGGTCGAAGAGGAGCCCGCCCTGGGCGGCCACCTGCGCTGGGGCGGCAAGGCGGAGCTGGACCGGCTGGCCGAGCTGCGGGGCGCGGTGGCCCGCAGCGACGTCGAGGTGCTGGTCGACTCGGTGGCGGCGGGCCGCTACGACGGGAACTGGGTGGCGGTCGTCCAGCGCAGCCACCCCGGCGTCCACGAGCGGCTGGTGAAGACCCGGGCCCGCGCCCTGGTCGTCGCCGCCGGGCTCGTCGAACGCCCCTACGTCTTTGGTGGCAACGACCTTCCCGGGGTGATGCTCTCCACCGCCGCCCGCCGGCTGCTCAACCTGTGGGCTGTGCAACCCGGCCGGCGGGCCGTCGTCCTCAGTGCCAACCCCGAGGGGGACGCGGCCGCCGCCGACCTGGCCGAGGCCGGTGTGGAGGTGGTGCGGGTCCTCGACGCCCGCCGGGGGGAGGACGTCGTGCGGGCCCGGGGCCGTTCCCAGGTGGAGGCGGTGGAGCTGGCCGACGGGACGACGGTGGACTGCGACCTGCTCGTCACCGCCACCGGCTGGACGGCACCCACCTCGCTCCTGAACATGGCCGGCGACCGCCCCGTCTACCACCCCCAGGCGGCCCGCTTCGGGCCCGGCGACGGGTTGCCGGCCGACGTGGTGGCTGCCGGCGGGCTGGCCGGCGACGGCACCCTCGAGGAGCTCGTGGCCCACGGCCACGCCGCCGGCCTGGCCGCCGCCGCCCGGGCCGGCTTCGGAGCCGCCGGCGCCCCGCCCCCGCTGGCCTTCCGGCCCCATCCCGCCCTCTTCCGGGGCCGGACCCACGGCTTCGTCGACACCTCCGAGGACGTCACCTCCAAGGACATCGCCGCCGCCGCCCGGGAGGGCTACGACTCCGTCGAGCTGCTCAAGCGCTTCACCACCGTCACTATGGGCGCGGCCCAGGGCAAGCTCGAGACGATCAACGCGGTGGCCGGCCTGGCCGAGGCCACCGGCCGGTCGCTGGAGGAGACCGGCACCACCATCTGGCGCCCGCCCTACGCCCCGGTGACCCTGGGGGCGCTGGCCGGGCGCCGCTACGAGCCGGTGCGCTCCTCGCCCATGCAGCCCTGGCACGAGGCCCACGGCGCCCGCCCCCTGGTGGCCGGCACCTGGATCCGGCCCGACCATTACGGCGACCCCGAAGCCGAGGTGGCCAACGTGCGGCGCCGCGTGGGGATCATCGACGTGACCCCGCTGGGCAAGCTCGACCTGCGCGGCCCCGACGTCCCCCGGCTCCTCAACCTCGTCTACGTCAACAAGTGGTCGAAGCTCAACATCGGGGCGGTCCGCTACGGCGTGATGTGCGCCGAGGACGGGGTGGTGCTCGACGACGGGGTGACGGGGCGCCTGGGGCCCGACCACTACGTGATGTCGACGACCTCCTCGGGCGCCGACGCCGTCCACGAATGGATCGAGCACCTCCTCCAGGCCGACCATCCCGACTGGCGGGTCCACGTCACCTCCATGACCTCGGCCTACGCCAGCATCAACGTGGCCGGGCCCAACTCCCGGGCCCTGCTCGGCCGCCTGGCGGAGGGGGTCGATCTGACCCTGGACGCATTTCCCTACATGCACATCCGCACCGCCACCCTGGCCGGCGTGGACGGTTGCTTCACGTGGCGGATCGGGTTCACCGGGGAGCTCAGCTACGAGATCCACGTGCCGTCGGCCTACGGGCTCCACGTGTGGGAGGCCCTGCTGGAGGCGGGCGGCGACCTCGGCGTGGCCGCCTTCGGGGTGGAGGCCCAGCGGATCATGCGCCTGGAGAAAGGCCACTTCATCGTGGGCCAGGACACCGACGGCCTGACCCAGGCGTTCGCCGCCGGGCTGGACTGGCTGGTGAAGCTGGACAAGGACGATTTCATGGGCAAGCCCGAGTTGGTGTGGGAGCGGGAGCGGGGCGACGCCGCCGTCCTCGTCGGGCTGCAGCCGGTGGACGGCTCGGTGGTCCCGGCCGAGGGGTCCCAGATCGTGGAGCCCGGGATTCGGGGTGGCCCCGGCAGCACAGCCTCCGCCACCGTCGGGCGGGTGACCTCCAGTCGCATGTCGCCCACGCTGGCGCGGTCGATCTGCCTGGCCCAGGTGGCGGCGCGCCTGGGCGCCCCGGGCACCGTGGTCACCGTCCGCCTTCCCGACGGAAGTGACTGCCCCGCCACCGTCATGGCCCACCATGCCCATTTCGACCCCGAAGGAACCAGGCTCCGTGGCTGAGGCCGCCGCCATCGCCCGCAGCCCCATCGCCGCCCCGCCAGCCTCCCCGTCGCGCTCGACGGGCGATTCGCTGGAACTGGCTGACTGGACGGCGCTGGCCAAGGTGCTGGTGCGGGCGGCGGCGACCGGCAACATGGCCGGGGCCCTCGCCGTCGAGCCCGGCCGGGCCCGCCGCGACGGGGAGGGCACGCTGGTGGCGAGGGTCGGGCCCGACGAGTGGCTGCTGTTCGCCGCCCCCGGCCGGGCCCCCGATCTGACTGCCGGGCTGGCCGGCATCACCGACGAGAACCTCGTCACGGTGGTCGATCTCACCTCCGGTCGAGCCGTCCTGCGGGTGAGCGGAGCCCGGGCTCCCGACCTGCTGGCCAAAGTGTGCGCCGTCGACACCGGCGCCGCACCCGACGGCACGGCCTTCCGCAGCGACGTCGCCGGCGTCGTGACCGAGGTCATCCGGGACGACCTTGCCGAGCCGGCCGTGCGCTCCTACCTCCTGGCCTGCGACTGGTCGTTCGGCCAGTACCTGTTCGACACCCTCGTGGATGCCGGCCTCGAGTTCGACGTGGCCGTGACCGGTTGCCTGGAATGGAGCCGGTGACCACCACTGCGGACCTGCCCCTTGAGGTGGCCCCTGATGCCGGCGCCCTGGCCAAAGCCGCCGCCGGCCGGATCATCGAAGCCGCCAACGCCGCTCTGGACGAGCGGAGCCGGTTCACGGTCGCCTTCTCCGGGGGCAGCACCCCGCTGCGCCTCTTCGAGGAGCTGACCCACCGGCCCCTTCCCTGGCGCAGCATCCACGTGTTCCAGGTGGACGAGCGGGTGGCGCCCGCCGGTCACCCCGACCGGAACCTGACCGCGCTGATGGAGCGTTTGCTCGATCGGGTCCCCATCCCGGACGCCAACGTCCATCCCATGCCGGTGGAGGCCTTCGACCTCGAGGCGGCGGCGGCGGATTACGCCGCCGAGCTCCGGGAGGTACGCGGGCCGGAAGGCGTCCTGGACCTGGTGCACCTGGGCCTGGGCGACGACGGGCATACCGCCTCCTGGCCGCCGGGCGACCCGGTGGTCGACGTGACCGATGTCGATGTCGCCGTGGTCGGACCCTTCAACGGCTACCGGCGCATGACCCTCACCCCGCCGGCGGTGAACCGGGCCCGGCGCATCCTGTGGCTGGTGGACGGCGCCGGCAAGGCGCCCGTTCTCGCCCGCCTGCTGGAGGGCGACCCCACCATCCCCGCCTCCCGGGTGCGCCGGGAGGGCGCCATCGTCCTCGCCAGTGCCGATGCCGCCCCGGGCAGGTCTTAGCCTGGCTGACATGGATTTCGCCTTCACGGAGGAACAGGAGCTGTTCGCCGCCGAGCTGGGACGCTTCGCCGAGAAGCGCCTCGCCCCCGACTACGCCCGCTGGGATCGGGGCGAGTCCTTCCCCAAGGAGCGCCTGGCGGAACTGGCCGCCCTGGGCATCACCGGCTTGCGCGTGCCGGAGGAGTACGGCGGGACGCTCGCTTCTTACGTCACGCTCGGGATCGCCGCCGAGCAGCTGGCTCGGGGCGACTTCAACTACTCCCTCTTCGTGCAGCTGGGGGCCATCGCCGCCGACCTGATCACCCTCCACGGCTCGGCGGCGGTGAAGGAGCGCTGGCTCCCGGCGCTGGCCGAGGGGCGGTCGCTGGTGGCGTTCGCCCTGACCGAGCCCGGGGCCGGCTCGGATGCCGCCAACCTGGCCTGCCGGGCCGAGCGGAGCAACGGCGGCTGGGTCCTCACCGGGGAGAAGTCGTCCATCACCTTCGCCGGCTACGCCGACGCCTCGGTCGTCTTCGCCCGCACCGGCGGGGAGGGGGCCCGGGGGGTGAGCGCCTTCCTCGTCCCCCTCGACGGGCCCGGGGTCGGCCGGCAGGTCTACGCCAGTGCCGGCGAGCGGCTGTCCCAGCGGGGGTCGCTGTTCCTCGACGGCGTGGCCGTCCCCGACGACCACATGCTGGGCGCCGAGGGCGGCGGGTTCGTCCAGGCCATGCAGTCCTTCGACTACAACCGGGCCCTCATCGCCCTCGCCTTCGTGGGTACCGCCCGCCAGGCCATCGACGAGGTCATCGCCTACACCAAGGAGCGCCAGACCTTCGGCCGTCCCCTGGCCACCCGCGAGGGGGTGGCCTTCCAGGTGGCCGAGCACCTCACCACCCTCGACGCCGCCCGCCTGCTCGGCTACCGGGCCCTGTGGAAGAAGGACCGGGACGAACCCCACGCCTCGGAGGCGGCCATGGCCAAGTGGTACGCCGGCAAGGTGGGGGTCGACGCCACCCACGCCGCCATGCTCCTGCACGGCTACTCGGGTTATTCGGCCGACGCCCCCTTCGAGCAGCGCCTGCGGGACCTCATCGGCCTCCAGATCGGCGACGGGACCCCTGAGATCATGAAGGGGATCATCGCCCGGGAGGCCTACGGCCGGGCCTTCACCGCCTACCGCTAGTGCGCTACCCGTCCTTCGGCTCGAAGTCGAGGGAGAGCGAGTTGATGCAGTAGCGCTCGCCGGTGGGGGCGGGGCCGTCGTCGAAGACGTGACCCAGGTGCCCGCCGCACCGCTTGCAGGTCACCTCGGTGCGGGCCATGCCGTGGCTGGTGTCGGTGTGGCGCTCGATGTTCTCCTCGTCCTCGGGTGAGAAGAAGCTCGGCCAGCCCGACCCCGATTCGAACTTGGTGTCGGAGGAGAACAGCCTGGCCCCGCATCCGGCACATACGTAGGTGCCGTCGGCCTTGTTCTGCAACAGCTTTCCGGTCCAGGGTCGCTCGGTGCCCGCTTGGCGCAACACGACGTACTGGTCCGGGCTGAGCTGGCTGCGCCACTCCTCGTCCGTTTTCTCAACATCTCGTCCCATGACCTCAGCCTAAATGGTCGGCGTGGCCCCCAGGGCCGCCAGGAACCCCTCGGGGTCCTCCAGGCTGACGGCCAGCTCCCGCAGGCGGACGGGGATGGCCAGCGTCCAGGCCCGCACGGGCGGGTCCACGTGGAGGCGGACGATGCCCTGCCGGGAACCGTTGACCAGCCAGCGGCCCCGCCAGCCGTGGGCCCCGGCGGTGATGCCGGCCACGTCCGGGCCCAGCCGGGCCCCCGTGATCGACCGGCGGGGGATGTGCGCCGTGAAGCCCCAGCCCAGCCGCACCCGCACGCGGTCGTCGTCGAGCTCCACGTAGGAGCCGCTCCGGGGCAGCCCGAGGACGGGGAAGCGCTTGGCGTTGAGGCCCGTGTAGCGGATGGGGAAGCGCTGGACCACGGTGGTCATCGTTGTTCTTTACCCGCCGGGCCACCACACGGTAATATCTGCACATCCACGCAGATGAGAAGGAGTAGGTAGGGTGGCGAGGAGCCCGGCGGCGATGGCGGTGGACACCTGTGACGTGCGCATGGTCGACCCGGAGCGGGTGGCCGAGGTCCGTTCGGGCCTGATCGGCCTCCCCGAGGCCGAGCGGCTGGCCGAGCTCTTCCGGCTGCTCGGCGACCGCACCCGGACCCGCATCCTCTTTGCCCTGGCCGAGGCCGGGGAGCTGTGCGTCTGTGACATCGCCGCCGCCGTGGGCGTGGCCGAGACGTCGGTCTCCCAGGCCATGCGCCTGCTGCGCACCGCCGGGGTGGTCCGGGCCCGCCGGGACGGCCGCATGGTGTGGTACCGCCTCGACGACGACCATGTCCGCCTCCTGCTCGACCTGTCCCGCGAGCACCTCCGCCACGGGGTCGGCTGATGCCCGGGGATGCGGGGGTGTCTCCCCGCCACGGCGGCGCTGACGCTCACGACCATGACCACGACGAGCACCGGGGCGCGGAGGCGACCCTGCTGCGGCTGGCTCCCGGCGAGCGCTCGGCGGCCGTTGCCCGGGCCCGCCGGCTCAACCGGCTCACCCTGGCCTGGAACGTCATCGAGGGGCTGGTGGCCATCAGCGCCGGTGTGGCCGCCGGTTCCGTCAGCCTCATCGGCTTCGGCATGGACTCCGGCATCGAGGTGTCGGCGGCGGTGATCCTGGCCTGGCGCCTCCGCCAGGAGCGCCGCGACGGGTGCATGGCCGAGTACGACCGGCGCGCCACCCGGCTCATCGCCGTCGCCTTCGCCGCCCTGGCCGCCTACGTGTGGGTGCAGGCCGTCTTCGATCTGGTCACCACTTCCCGGCCCGATGCCAGCGTCCCCGGCCTGGTCATGGCCGTCCTCTCCCTGCTCGTCATGCCCTGGCTGGCCCGGGCCAAGCGGGCCCTCGCCCCCACCCTCGGCTCCCAGGCGGTGGTGGCCGACGCCGACCAGACCAACCTCTGCGCCATGCTCTCCGGGGTGCTCGTCGTCGGGGTCGGCCTCAACGCGGTGTTCGGCTGGTGGTGGGCCGACCCGGCCGCCGCCCTGGTCATCGGCGGACTGGCCGCGGCCGCCGCCCGGCGGGCGTGGTCGGCCGAGTCGCTGACCGACACCTGCTGCCCCTAGGTCAGCCGGTCGCCGCCTGAGCCAGGGCGGCGGACCGGGGGGCCGCCATCTCCGCCAGCGCCGAGAGCAGCGCCTCGTCGTGGGAACAGAAGGCGGCGGGGGTGTCGGAGTCGACGTCGAACTGGCCCACGATCTCACCCCGGTGGCGGATGAGGATCACGATCTCGGAGCGGGTCGACGTCGAGCAGGCCAGGTAGTTGTCGAGGCCGGTGACGTCGTCCACCACCTGGTTGTGCCCGGTGGCCACCGCCGTGCCGCACACCCCCCGGCCGACGGGGATGCGGACGTGGTCGGTCGGATCCCCCACGTAGGGTCCCAGCACCAGGTCGTCGCCGGCGAGCAGGTACACCCCCACCCAGTCCCACGCCGGACGGGCGTCGTGGAGGAGCGCCACCACGCCGGCCAGGGCCTCGTCGTCGCTCCCGTCGCCGGCCAGCAAGGAGGCGGCCCGGCTCAGGATCTCGCTGTCGTCCATCGCTGGCGCAACCTTCCGTGGATTCCGGCGACGGATTTTCTCAGCTGCCGAGAGAATCGGTCGCCAAAACCGGTGGAGCCGCCCGATAGGGTGCGGCGGTGCCCCGATCCACCGCCGCGGCTGGCGCCGCTGAGCTGGCCGTCCGGGACCCGGTGATGGCCCGGCTGGTGGCGGCCACCGGCCCGCCCCGGCTGACGGGCCGGCGCCAGCCCGACCACTTCGCCGCCTTGTGCGAGAGCGTGATGTACCAGCAGCTGGCGGGGAAGGCGGCGGCCGCCATCTATGGCCGCCTGTGCACCGCGCTGGGCGGTCTCCCGACTCCCGAGGCCCTTCTGGCCGCGTCCGATGACGCCCTGCGGGGCGCCGGCCTGTCCGGCGCCAAGGCCGCCTGCCTGCGGGCGCTGGCCGAGGCCGCCACCTCGGCTCAGCTCAACCTTGAAGCCGTGAAGCGCATGGGCGACGAAGAGCTGGTCGACCACCTGAGCGCGGTGCGGGGCATCGGCCGGTGGACGGCGGAGATGTTCCTCATCTTCTCCCTCGGCCGCCTCGACGTGTGGCCCGTCGGAGACTACGGCGTCCGCAAGGGATATGCACTGGCCTACGGCCTCCCCGAGCCGCCCACGGCCCGTGAGCTGATGCCGCTCGGGGATCCCTTCCGCCCCTACCGGACGGTGGCCGCCTGGTACTGCTGGCGGGCGGTGGAGCGTCCTCAACTCGTCGCCGCCAGCCCGTAGGCTGCGGCACGGCCGGGCGTGGGGCAGGGGTCCCACGATCCGGAGGAGCCGGGTGCAGGGACCCGGCGGGAAGGAAACGCAGTGCGCGTCCCCATCCGGTACCTCGACCCTGAGCTCCCGCTGCCCACCGCCGCCCACCCGGGCGACGCCGGCTACGACCTGCGGGCCCGGGAGGCGGTCGTGATCACCCCCGGCGGCGGACGGGCTGCCGTCCCCACCGGCATCGCCCTCTCCATCCCCGAGGGGTTCTGCGGCCTGGTGGTCCCCCGCTCCGGGCTGGCCCTGCGGCACGGAGTCACGTGCCTCAACGCCCCCGGGCTCATCGACTCCGGCTACCGGGACGAGGTGCGGGTCATCCTCGTCAACCACGACCCCGCCCAGCCCTTCGAGGTGGCCCGGGGGGACCGCATCGCCCAGCTCGTGATCGCCCGGGCGGAGACGGTGGAGTGGGTCGTGGTCGACGAGCTCGATGCGTCCGCCCGGGGCACCGGCGGGTTCGGCTCCACCGGGAGCAGCTAACCGGTGCCTGGTCGTACGCTCACCCCCGTGCCACGGGAAGAGATCGAGGGCGACGAGGGCCAGGCCGTCCTGGCCGAGGCGGTCGGCGCCTACCGGGAGACCCTCGGCTCGCGGCTGGTGGCCGCCTACGCGCTGGGCAGCCTGGCCCATGGCGGCTTCAGCCCCCTGGTGAGCGACGCCGACCTCGGCCTGATCCTCACCGATCCGCTGCTCCCCTCAGATCCGGTGACGATCCAGCAGGTGGCCGATGGCGTCAAGGCCGGGGGGTCGGCACTCCACGAGCGGCTCTCGGTGTTCTGGGGCACGCCCTCGACGCTGCGGGGCGAGGTGGTGGGAGGGCGGTTCCCCCCGCTCGACCGGCTCGACCTCCTGGAGCACGGGCGGCTCCTCGACGGGGAGGAGGCCCGCCCGGGCCTGGCCTGCCCTGACCCGGCCGAGCTGGTGGTGGCCGGGGCCGAGTTCGCCCTCGACTTCCTGGGACCCGGCCGAGGTCCGGTGAGCCCCGCGGGGCAGGGCCTGGGCTCGCTGGTCCCCGCCGGGGACCAGGTCGTGGACGAGATCCGCACGCCGGAGATGCTGGCGGCCCGGGGCGTGCGCCACCTGACCAAGATCGTCCTCTTCCCGGTCCGGTTCCTGTTCACCTCCGAGACGGGCCGGGTGGGGACGAACCACGCCGCCGTCGAGCACTACGTGGCCGGGGACCCGGCTCCGGGCGCCGGCCTGGTGGCCGCCGCCCTGGCGTGGCGGACAGCCCCGCCAGATGACGGGGAGGCGGTGGTCGAGCTCCTGGGCCGGGAGCTCATCCCGCTCTACCTCCACTACCTGGACGACCAGATCACGCGCCTCACGAAGCTGGGCCGAGCGGATCTGGCCGAGGCATTCGCACGCTGGCGGGGCCAGCTCCTCGCCTGAAGAAGCTCCGCCGGGCAGCTCAGTCGCACGGTTCCTCTGAGCCCACCGCGAGGACAGGTGACCGCCACGGGGAAGGTCAGCACCGAATGCTCCTGAGTTGGACTGAATGAGAATTGTTATCATAACGTGCCGGAGCCAACCGAGAGGAGAGACCATGCGTGGATTCCAACGGCGGACGGGCGTGGCGCTCGTGGGCCTGCCCATGTTGGCGACGACGGCACCGGCGACCGGAGCGGCGGAGGGTCAACGCCCATGTCGTCGTGCTGCGCCCCGGGGAGTTCGTGCCCGGCCGAGATCGAGGTCGAGGTGGGCGAGACGGTGACCTGGCGCCACGAGGACGGCAGCGATCCGCAGAGCGTCACCGCCGACGACGGCTCCTTCGACTCCCACCCCGACTGCACCAGGTCGGCGCCTGAACGCTGCATGCAGGGCGGGGAGACCTTCACCCACGCCTTTGCCAGGGCCGGGCGCTTCCCCTACCACTCCCGTACCGAGGACATGGGCGGCGTGGTGTTGGAGCAGCACGGCCGACCTTGACCGTCGTCGTATACTTACGAAAATAGTTCTCATTTCGATCTTCGGAGGGCGAGGATGCGCCGGTGGGCCGGCTCGGTCGCCATGGTGGTGGGAGTCCTCCTCGCCGCCGGCTGTGGCGGCGGCGAGGACGGCGGGGCGGCCCGGGCCAATGCGCGCCCCCGGGTGGTGGCCGCCTTCTATCCCCTCTTCGAGGCCGCCCGGCGCGTCGGCGGCGACCGGGTCGACATCGTCAACTTGACCCCGGCGGGGACGGAGCCCCACGACCTGGAGCTCACGCCCCGTCAGGTGGACGTCATCGAGGGCGCCGACCTGGTGCTCTACCTCGGCGGGGGCTTCCAGCCCGGTGTCGAGGAGGTGGCCGAGCGCTCTGAGGGTGAGGCCATCGATGCCCTGGCCGACCTCACCCTCCTGCCCGGCGTACCCGGGGAGGGCGGCGCGGGCGAGGAGCACGCCGGCGGCAACGGGATGGACCCCCACGTGTGGTTGGACCCGGGGCTGCTGGGCCGGATGGTGGAACGGGTGGAGGCCGCCCTGGCCCGCGACGACGCCGGGGGGAAGGCCACCTACGCCAGGAACTCCGAGGCCTACCGCCGAGAGCTGGGTCTCCTCGACGACGCCTTCGGGCAGCGCCTGGCCACGTGCCAGCGCCGGGTGATCGTCACCGCCCACGCCGCCTTCGGCTACCTGGCCAAGCGCTACGGGCTCACCCAGGAAGCCATCGCCGGGCTGTCACCCGAGTCGGAACCGGACCCCAGGCGTCTGGCCCAGCTGGCCGAGCTGGTGCGCTCCACCGGCACCACCACGATCTTCACCGAGACCCTGGTCTCCCCCCGGATTGCCCAGACGCTGGCCCGCGAAGCGGGTGTGGCCACCGCCGTCCTCAACCCGATCGAGGGCCTCACCGAGGAGGAGCTGGCGCACGGGGAGACGTACGTCTCGGTCATGAAGGACAACCTGGACATCTTGTCCAGAGCGTTGGGCTGTGGCGATGGGCCTGAGCAGTAGCATCCACGAACAGTTCTCATTCCGGGAGGCTCAGCTGCCCGCCGCCCTGCAGATCGACGCCGTTTCCTTCGCCTACCCCCGGCAGGCGGTGCTCGACTGCACCAGCTTCTCAGTGGAGGCCGGCGAGTTCGTGGCCCTGGTCGGTCCCAACGGGTCGGGGAAGTCGACGCTGCTGCGCATCGCCCTCGGTCTCCTCCGGCCCCAGGCGGGCGACGTCCGGCTCTTCGGTATGCCGCCGGACCGGCTGGCCGAGCGCTGGCGGGTGGGGTACGTCCCCCAGCGCCCGGTCCTCTCCGACGTCCTGCCGGCCACGGTGGAGGAGGTGGTGGCCTCCGGCCGCCTGGCCCGGCGGGGGTGGCGCCGGCGCCTCGCCGGCGAGGACTGGGAGCAGGTGCGGGCCGCCCTCTTGGCCGTCGATCTGTGGCCCTTGCGCCGGCGGCTCCTCTCGGAGTTGTCCGGGGGCCAGCAGCAGCGGGCCTTCATCGCCAAGGCCCTGGCCACCGGGCCCGAGCTCCTCATCCTCGACGAGCCGGTGGCCGGCGTCGACGTCGAGTCCCAGCGCGGCTTCCGCGACACCCTGGTGATGCTCGTCGAGCAGCAGGGCACGGCGGTCCTGCTGGTGTCCCACGAGCTGTCGGCCGTGGCCGACGACCTGGACCGGGTCCTGGTGCTGCGCCGGGGCAAGATCGCCTTCGACGGCACGCCGGCGGCGCTGTCCGCTACCGGCGTCAGCCTCGGCGTCCACCCCCAGGATCTCCCCGTGTGGTTGGAACGTTGATCGCCCTCACCGCCGTCCTGCCCCTGCCCTGGCCCTTCGACCGCCAGTACATGCAGCTGGCGCTGCTGGCCGGCGTGGTCGTGG
>JBIOUX010000168.1:0-11130 GCA_044867425.1 Acidimicrobiia bacterium
GTCATCCCGACGAGGAGGCGGACCACGACCCGTCCGAAGGCGCTGGCGTCGGGTTCCAGCTCGAGGGCCCGTCCGGCGGCCTCCTCCGTCCGCCTCAGGTCGCCGAGCTTGAAGCTGGCCACGAGTCGGAGGAGGGCGACGGCCGAGTCGGCCGACGAGCCGTCGGGCATCAAGCGCCCCGGTGAGGTTCGTGCCGCCGCCTGCGTCCAGCGACCGACCTCCTCCAGCAGGCCCAGGTCCATGGCGATCCAGGCTCGGGCGATGCACAGTCCGGGGTCACCGAACACGATCGCCTCGCCCAGGGCGTCGAGCCAGCCACTCACGGTTGCCAGCGCTCCCTGGTTGAACAAGGTGTTCCAGTGCCCCGCCACCAGGTCGGCGGCGTCATCAGCGGCGCCGGCGGCGAGGGCGTGGTCGATGGCCTCGGGGATGGCCCCCTGGGCCTGGTGCCATTCGGCGGCGCGTCGGTGGAGCGTCGGCGCCCGGCCCGGCTCCCGGATCTCGAGCTCATGCCGGAGCAGCTGGCGGAACAGGCGGTGGTGGCGGTACCACTGGCGCTTCGTGTCCAGGGCCACCAGGAAGAGGTTGGAGCGTTCGATCTCCTCCAGCCGGGACGCGGAACCCGCTCCGCCCGTCACCGCGTCACACACCGGGCCGCACATCCGGTCGAGGACCGACGTATGGAGCAGGAAGGTGCGCAGCTCCTCGGGCTGCCGATCGAGCACCTCGGCGCCGAGGTAATCGACGATGTGACGTTCATCGCCGGCGAAGTCGGCGATGAACTGGTGGGGGTCCGTCCGCCCCTGGAGGGACAGGGCGGCCAGGTAGAGCCCCGCCACCCAGCCCTCGGCTCGTTCCTGGAGCCGGGAGACGTCCCCCGGGGCGAGGCCCAGCCTGAGCACATCGTTGAGGAGCGCGGTGGTCTCCTCCTCCGTGAAGCGGAGCTCCTCGGCCCGGATCTCCGCCATCTCGCCCCGAGCCCTCAGACGGGGAAGCGCGAACGGCGGATCGAAACGGGTGCTGATCACCAGGTGCAGCGCGGGGGGCAGATGCTCGATGAGGTAGGCGACGGCCTCGTGGATCTCGCCGTTCTCGATGACGTGGTAGTCGTCGAGCACCAGGACGACCCGGTCGTCGAAGGCCGCGGCGGTCTCGTTGAGGAGTATCGGCAGGGCCACCTCGAGGATGCTGGTGCCGGGGTTGCGTACCAGGGCGAGGGTGGTGGAGCCCAGGTCCGGTTCCACCGATCGGAGGGCCTCGACGAGGTAGGTCCAGAACCGCACCGGGTCGTTGTCGCCGTTGTCGAGTGAGACCCAGGCGAAGCCCCGTCCTGCTTCATGTTCCCGCCACCGGCCCAGGAGGGTGGTCTTGCCCCATCCGGCGGGCGCGTCGACCAGGGTGAAGCGCCGGGCGAGCCCGGCCGACAGCCGCGACTCGAGGGCCGGGCGAGCCACCGCATCGCCGTGGAGGGCGGGTGGGTGCAGCTTGGTCGTCAGGAGAACGGGGCTGCCGGCCGGGGCGTCCGGTTCGAGCGCCTGCCCCTCGGTGGTCACAGCCCGCCGAGACTATCGCGTCGGTAAGCGTCTGCTTATGCCTCCTCATCTTCGCCACGGCCACTGGCGAGGCGGGAGAGGGCTACGGCCAGTACCAGGGCGGCGCCGTAGAAGAGCTGCTGGACGAAGCTCTCGGTGCCGAGGAGCTGGAGCCCGGTGATGCCGGTGGCGAGGAAGTACACGGCCACGAACGATCCCCAGGGGTTGAAGCGCCCCGGCCGGATGGTGGTGGCTCCGAGGAAGGCGCCGGCGAAAGCGGGGAGCAGGAAATTGGTCCCCGAGGACGGGTCGGCCCCTCCGGTCGTCCCGGCGTAGAGCACCCCGGCGCCGGCGCTCACCATGGCGGAGGCGACGAAGGCGCCGAAGCGGATGCGCCCCACTCGCACGCCGCTCAGCCGGGCCACGCTCCGTCCCTGGCCCACGAACAGGAGCCGGCGCCCCACCACCGTGTGTTCGAAGACGTAGCCGACCGCGGCACACAGGACCAGGCCGTAGAAGAAGGCGGGTGGGATGCCGAGCACCTCGTCCACCACGACGGCATCAACCAGACCCGGCGAGATGCCGCCGATCGTCTGGGAGCCGCTGATCCACAGGACAACCCCGGCGACGAAGGTGGCCGTTCCCAGGGTGGTGACGAAGGGGTCGAGGCGGAGGAGGACGACGAGGGCGCCGTTGAGGGCGCCGACGAGGCTCCCGCACGCCACTCCGGCGGCGATCGCCCCGGGTACCGGCCAGCCGTACTCCACGTCGAGCAGCGCCACCACCATCGCCGAGAGGGACAACACGGCGCCCACGGACAGGTCGTAGTCACCGGCGGTGAGGGGGACGAGCAGCCCGAGGGTCACGACCACGAGCACCGCCTGTGAGCCGAGGATGGCCTGCAGGTTGGCGGTCGTGAGGAACACCTCGGGCCGCAGCGCCCCGAAGACGGCGATGACCACCATCCAGACGGCCACCAGGGCGTAGCGGTGGGCCACGGCGCCGACGCCGGATCGACGCCCGGCCGCCCGTGGGCGGGCCTCGCTCGTCATCGACTCCCCGCCGGCTCATCCCGGACCTGGCCGGCGACACGGCCGTGGACCATGACGAGGACCCGGTCGCACACAGCGTGCAGCTGCTCGGTATCGGCGCTGGCCAGCAGCACGCAGGCTCCCTGATGGGCGGCGGCGCGGATCATCGCCTGGATGGTGCGGCGGGCGCCGACATCAACCCCCCGGGTGGGCTCGTCGAGGAGGAGGAGGCGCGGGTCCGTGGACAGCCACTTGGCCACCAGCGCTTTCTGCTGGTTTCCTCCGGAGAGGGCGCGCCAGGGAATCCGCGGCTCGGGAGGTCGCACATCGAAGGCACGGAGGAGGGCGGCGGCGTCGGCGAGCAGGCGGTCGCCTCGGAGACGGCCTCGTCTCCGGTACCGGTCGAGCACCGGCAGGGTGACGTTGTCGGCCACCGGCAGTGCGCCGACGCCTCCGTGACGGTGACGGTCGGCGGGCACGTAGGCGATGCCGGCCGCCTGCGCCGCCGCCGGCGTCATCCCGGCCAGGGCCAGGGCGGCGGCGCCGACGACGAGGTGCCCCATGGCGGGGCGACGGGCGCCGCAGAGCAGCGAGGCGACGTCCTCGTATCCCGATCCGGCCAGGCCGGTGAGGCCGAGGACCTCGCCCCGGCCGACGTCGAGCGACACGTCGCGGACCATCCCCCCGGACAGTCCCCTGACCCGGACACCGGCGGTTCCGACCGGCACCCGGGGGCAGCCGGGCGGGGATACCGCTTCCAGGCGGCGGCCGGTCATCATGGCCACGATGTCCTGCGCCGCCGCCTCGCCTCTCGGGACGGTGCCCAGCCCGTGGCCGTCCCGCAGCACGGTGACCCGGTCGGCGGTGCGGTGGACCTCCTCGACGTCATGGGAGACGAACAGGACACCGGCCCCGGTGTCAGCCACGGCCCGCATGAGCGCCCTCAGCCGCTCGTTCTCGACCCGGGGGAGGAAGACGGTGGGCTCGTCGAGGACCAGGAGCCCCCCGCCGGGCGACCGTCCGGGATGGCCGGTCCGCAGCTCGTCCGCCGCCCGCACGATGGCTACCAGGGCCCGCTCCACGGGCTCCAGGTCGGCGACTCTCACCCCCGGGTCGAGATCGAGGTCGTGACGGGCCAGCATCTCCTCGGCGGCCCGACGCTGACGTTTCCAATTGACGCGCAGGCGCCGGCGGGTGGCGAGATCTCCCAGGCGCAGGTTTTCCAGAAGGCTCAGTGACGGGATCAGGCCGAGCTCCTGGTGCACGAAGCTCAGGCCGAGCCGGCGCGGCTCCCCGGGACGGAGCGGGAGCCGCACCCGCTGGCCGCCCACCTCGAGGTGGCCGCCGGGATTGGGGGCGTGGTAGCCGGCCAGGATCCTGATGAAGGTCGACTTGCCCGAGCCGTTCTCGCCCACGAGACCGTGCACCTCGCCGGCGGCCACCGTCACGTCGAATCGCTCGAGCGCCCGGGTGGCCCCGAAGTGCTTCGAGATCCCTCGGGCCGCAAGAACGGGCGGCGTCCCCGTCAGCCCGTCACGCCCCACAGCTGCTGGTAGCCGGCGACGAAGGCCCGGCCGTAGCCCTCGTCGAGCCGGGGCGGCCGGCCCGCCTCGTCGACGTTGGTGTCGTCGAACACCCGCAGGGGCGTGTGCTGGCTGCGAACGGGCTCCTGGCCGGCGACGAGGCGGAAGACCTGGTCCATCGTCGCCCACCCGACCCAGGCGAGGTTCTCGCCCACGTCCATCCGGACGATGTCGCCCTCCTGGAGCATCTTGAGCACGAACGGCGTGCCGTTGAAGGTGGCGATCCGCACCCGTCCCGCCGCCCCGGCGGCCAGGATGGCCGGCTGGACGTACTGCGACATGCTGTCGTAGATGGGGATGACGTAGTCGATCCCGCGATCGGCCAGGAGCGCCGAGGCCACTTCGGACTGCACCCGGTCGGCCCACTGGGGGATGGGCACGTCGACGAAGCGAACTCGGCAGTCCGGACACCCGGTGGCGAACTCGTCCTTCAGGCCTTCCAGGAGAGACACCGTCGAGGTGGCGTCGCTGGAAGTGACGACGAGGACGTTGCCGCGCCCACCGGTGTCCTTGATGACCCAGTCGGCTTCCAGCCGTCCGGCCTGCTCGAAGGGACCGGGGATGCAGGTAGTGCCGTAGCGTCGGCCCCGAGGGTCGGTGGGGCAGGGCTCGTCCTCCCCGGTGGTGCGCACCACCACCACCGGGATACCCGCCTCCTCTGCCTGGCGGATGGCCGGTCCGAGTAGCTCCGGGTTCTGGGCGAAGAGGGTGATGGCGTCGGCCTGCTGGGCGATGGCGGTGCTGATCCCCTGGGCCCACTGGGAGGGCTCACCCTGATTGGGGTAGACGACGAGGCGGGCCCCCACCGTCGCCGTGGCCTGGGCCATCCCCTCCTCCACGGCGGTGATGAAGGGCACCTCGCTGGTGATGGGAATCTCGTAGACGGTTTTGCCCGTCATAGCCCCGACGGCGTCGAACGGGGGACCGGGCGGTACGAAGGTGGGGAGCGCTCGGTAGCGTTCGAGCCGGGCCGCCGCACCGGCCACGTCGGCAGCCGCGCTGGTCGTCCCCCGGGCCGAGGTCTCGCCTGCTGCGCAGGCGGCGAGGGGGGCCGCCAGGAGCAGGGCGGAAAGCCGGCATCGCCACCGGCCGAGGCGCATCATTCCTCCCCGTTCGGGCCCGATCAAGGCGCCACATGCTAGGCCGGAGCGGACGGCCCCGCAGGAGGATCACGGGTCGATTTCGTTGAAGCTGATCAGCTCCACCCCCAGGTCCCGGAGGCGGCCGAGGATCCCGTACACCTGGGCCTGGTCCACGAGCTCCCCCACCAGGGTCGTCAGGCCCGGCCCCGGTTCGACCGCGACGTCCTCGAACGCCGCCGCCAAGCGCGCCGCCAGCTGGCCCCGGACGACGATCCGGTAGCGACGGGCTCCCTGCCGGTGGACCGGCTTCCTGTCCATCTCAAGCTCCCCGGGCCAGGTAGGCCTCGAGGCGGGCCCGCACCGCGCAGCGGGACCGGTGCAGGAGCACCCGCTGGTTGGCTTCCGTGAGGCCCAGGGTGTCGCACACCTCCGCCGAGGACCAGCCCTCCACGTCGCGCAGCACCACGACCTGGCGCTGGCGCGGGGGTAGGGCGTCGATGGCGTCACGGATGCGGGCGGCGAGTTCCGCTGAGAGGACCCCGTCAGAGGTCAGGTCACCGAAAGGACGGGGTTCGGCGGCCCACGCCCCGGCGGTGGGGTCGTCTCCGCTCATGAAGCGCTCGGGGTCGACGCCCGGGCCGCCGTCGCCGGCAAGGCATGAGAGCGCCACGCAGCGCGACTCGGAGACGCCCCGGCTCTTGGCCCGGTTGATGAGAATGCGAAAGATCCAGGTCTTGAGTGAGGAACGCCCCTCGAACCGGTCGAGGCCCCGGAGGACGCCGAGCCACGTCTCCTGGACAACCTCCTCGGCCACGGCCCGGGACGGGACGTAGCCCATGGCCACCCGCACCATCGCTCCGTGGTGGCGCTCCACCAGTCCGCGGAAAGCGGCCTCGTCGCCCCGGCGTAGCCGGGAGAGAAGCTGCGCCTCTTCGACGATGGGGGCTCTCGTGTCGCCGGTGCGACGGTCGAGGACGTGGGCGGGGATCACCGGGCCACCTCGGCGAGGCTCACCAGCTCGAGGCCGAAGTCCCGCAGCCGGTCGATGATCGGGTAGAGCTGGATGCCGTCGGCGAGCTCACCCACCAAGGTCGTCTCGGCCGTCCCGGCCTCCAGCGCCATCCCCGGGAAGGCGGAGGCGAAGCGCTCCGAGAGCCTGCCCCGGATGGTGATCCGGTAGCGGTGGCGCGGCCTCGTCTCCATGCCGGCATCTTCGGGGCCACCAGGGTGAGCCGTCTTCACCCCCCACCCGATCTCACCCGGGTGAATTGCGCTGGGGCCGTCAGAGGAGTCCCAGCTCCCGGGCCCGGGCGACCGCCTCTTCCCGGCTCGCGGCTCCCAGCTTGCGGTACACCCCCCGGGCGTGGGTCTTGACCGTGTTCAGCGACACGTACAGCGCCGAGCCGACCTCCCGCAGCGACAGCGGTGAGGCCAGGAGTCGCAGCACGGCCGCCTCCCGCTCGGTGAGGGCGGCCGGGACCGCCCAGGGCGGGTGCGCCTGCACCGGGCGGGCGTTCCCGACGGCGAGGAGGTGCTCCAATTCCTCGAGTCGAGCCAGCAGCATGGCGCCTGGGTCGGGGCAGGCCTCGATGCGCTGGCGCGCCTCACGGGCCAACTCCCAGGCCCCGGTCCCATCACCGCGGCGGTGTCGGATGCGGGACTGGATGAGCAGGCAGAACGCGATCTGGGCCGGGCCGCCACCCCGGCGAGCGAGCTCCGTGGCCCGCTCCAGGGTGGCGTCGGCAGCCCCCAGATCACCCTGACGCTCGCGCAGGAGGCCGGCGGCGGCCTCCACCGCGTACCAGGCGAAGTGCTCCCTGAGGGCCTCATCCCGGGCGAGGAGGTCTCCCGCCCGCACCAGCGCCCACTCGGCCCCCTCCAGCTCGTCCGCCTCCATGTGCATGAAAGCGCGAACGGCGAGAGCGTAGGCGAGCGACATTCCGTTGCCCCCGGCCCCGTCGCTGACGATTCCCTCGTCGAGGAGGGCCCTCGCCTCGGGGCCCCGGCCCACGAGGTAGAGCTGGGCGCCGGTGATGCTGGCGAGCGTGGTGCGCCAGAAGGACGCCGGGCCCGCTTCCAGCTCGAGGGCACGCTGGGCGGCGCCGGCTGCCGGTCCGAGGTCACCGGCCATGGCGCGATCCATCGACCGCGCGAAGGCGACTTCGGCCTCCATGGAGCTCATGCCGTCCCACAGCGGCCCTTGCGGCTCGGTGTCCTCGGCCTTTTCGATCCAGGCGCGCGCCTCTTCCGACCGCCCTACCGACAGGAGGGTCATGGCCGTGGCCAGGCACAAGCGGGCGTCACCCGACACGATGGCTTCCGGGAGGATGGCGAGCCACCGGAGCACGGTGCCCCCCCGGCCCTGGTCGGTGGTGAGCAACCAGTGCCGGGCGACGAGCTCGCCGGCTTCGGCACCTTCGCCGGCGGCCACCGCATGCTGGATTGCCTCGTCGGTGAGACCCGCGTCAGCACACCAGGCTGAGGCCCGGCGGTGCAATTCGCCGACCATGCCCGGTTCAGCCCGGGTGAGTTCATGGCGCAGCAGGTCGCCGAAGAGGTGGTGGTAGCGGTACCAGTACCGGCGGCCGTCGAGCGCTACGAGCAGCTGGTTGTGCCCCTCGATCCGCTCCAGCATCTGCCCGGAGTCGCATCCTCCAGTGACGGCGTCGCACAGCGGACCGCAGAGACGGTCGAGAATCGAGGTGTGGAGCAGGAAACGCCGCACCTCCGCGCTCTCGCCGGCCAAGACCTCCGAGCCGAGGTAATCGACGACGTGGCGGTCGTCACCGGCGAACGTGGCCACGAAGCGCGACGGGTCGGCCTGGCCGTGAAGGGAGAGGGCGGCGAGGTAGAGCCCGGCAGCCCAGCCTTCGGTCCGCTCGTCGAGGCGGGCCACGTCGGCGGCGGCGAGGCCCAGGGCGAGGACGCCGTTGAGGAGGGCGTCGGCCTCGGATCGGGAGAAGCGCAGCTCGGCGGCCCGGATTTCGACCAGTTCGCCGCGGGCCCGCAGACGGGCCAGGGGCAGCGGGGGGTCGTGGCGGGTGGAGATCACGAGGCGGAACGTGGGGGGGAGGTGCCCGACGAGGAAGGCCATCGCCTCGTGGATGTCCCGGTTGCTGATCAGGTGAAAGTCGTCGAGGACGAGGGTGACGGGCTCCCGGAGGGCGGCCCCCTCGTTGAGGAGGGTCGGCAGTGCGACCTCGGCGATGTTCACCCCCGGGGCCCGCAGCTGGTCCAGCACCCGCTCGCCGATACCCGGCTCCACCGTGCGCAGCGCCCTGATGACGTAGCTCCAGAACACCACCGGATCGTTGTCGGCCCGGTCCAGGGCCAGCCACGCCGGAGGACGGTCGCCGCCAACGGCCGCGCACCAGTGAGCCAGGAGGGTCGTCTTGCCCCATCCGGCGGGGGCGTCGACCAGGGTGAGGGGTCGGGTGGCCAGGTCTTCGATGAGGCGCGAACGGGTGATCGTCGCGGGCCGGACAACCGGCCGGAGCAACTTGGTCTCGAGAAGGACCGGCGCTGAGTCGACCGTCATGGGTCGGGCCTGCACAACGCGTTCATGGCGGCTCCCCCGTCTCCCACGTGGTGGCAGTCGTTACAGCCTGTGCTCCCCTGGGTGCCCAGCAGTGGTGCGACGGGCAGGGGCGGCGCCGGGGTGGGCACCGGCCGGCGCACGCCGCCCGAGTCGGGCCAGGAGGTCGAGGGTCCCAGCCAGCCCTCCTCCCGTCCCCGCGGGGGCCGTGGCGTTACAGCGAAGGACGCGCCTGCCGTCCGTAACGAAGAAGGTTCGGTGGCGGACAGGAGCCCATCGCCCTGCCGCCGGCAGGGCCCCGGGTGCCGCCTCCTCTCCGGCGCCCGGGAAAGACGCCACAACCAGGGCGAGGGAGATGACCACGACCGTTGACACCACCACCGGGACCTGGTGGCCGTCGCGCCCCCCCGTTCCCGGGACGGACCTTTCGCCAGTACCTGACCACCCCGGCCACCAGGTGAACCGCCGGTCACCCGCGACCGGGCCGGAGGGTCTGGGCACCAACAACGTCAACTGGATCGTGGAGCAGGTCGGCGCCACCTCCATGGGCACCCACTGGACGGGCTCAACCATCAGCAGATCGGCGACCGCACCTACACGGTCACCGTCTCATCGACATCGTCGAGGAGTACGGGACCAACCGGCTCGGGATCGAGGCCCTGCCCCAGGTCGTCACCCGAGGCCTGCTGCTCGACATCGCCGCCCTGCGGAGCGTCGAGCGCCTGGGACGCAGCGACGCCGCCACCATCCGCTTCGACGTCCCGGATGCCGAGGATCCGGCCGACCTGGCCGCCCACTTACTCGACTTCTGGCTCACCACCGAGGATCTTCCCTTGTGGGGCAACCGTGTCGAGGTCGACGCCGACGGCCGCATCCGCCTCCACTACACGCCCACCAACCTGGAGGCCCACAGCCGCCTCAACGCCCGCTTCCGCTCGCTGCTCGACACCATGCAGTGCCAGGACGTGCTCCACCGCCAGACCTACGTCGGGGGGCGCCTGGGCATATCCGGCACCGCCCACCAGAACGGCACGGTCCGTTTCGGCCCCGACCCGGCCACCTCGGCCCTGGACCTCGACTGCAAGATGCACGACCTCGACAACCTCTATGTCGTCGACTCGAGCTTCTTCGTCTCCTCCTCGGCGATGAACCCGACGCTGACCATTATTGCCAACGCCCTCCGGGTCGGAGATCACCTCACGCGCCGCCTCGCATCGGGGTAGTAGGCCGTGCCGGCCAGCAGGCCGTCAGAGCCCGAGTACCCGGCGGAGCCCAGTCTCCACGGCCCGGAGTGCGGCCCGGTCGATGGCGCCGAGCCGGTCATCGAGGTCGTCCTTGTTCAAGGTCACGACCTGGGACACGTTGACCACCGAGTCGGCGGTTAGCCCTCCGCTTCCCGCCCCAAGGACGACGTTGCCGGGAGCGTTGGCCAAACCCAGGTTTGATGTGATGGCGATACAGACGACGGTGGCGATCCGGCTGCGGTTGTACGCGTCGCTGGAAATGATCAGGACAGGCCGCCGCTTGGCTGGCGCCGAGCCACGAGGCTCGCCTAGGTCCACCCACCAGACTTCGCCCCGGCGGATCACATCCGGCTACCGCAACGCTTTGCGCTGGGCCCTGGCCAGCTCGGGATCGATGGCCGAGGGCTCGGTGGCGTAGACCTCGTCGAGTCGTGCGGTGATCTCGTCGTCGGGATCGTCGGCCATGAAGCGCTCAAGGGCCCGGGCGTACAGCTGACTGCGGGACAGCCCGAGACGTCGGGCGACGCGCTCGGCGGCCTCGAACAAAGGGTCCGGTATCGAGACGGCGATCTTCATCAGCGAAAGTATAACTGAGTATTACCGCCGGGTTCGGCCAGAAGTTGGGCCGCTGCTCACCGTTCGGCAGCCGACTGGTGGCCCGACGGCGGCGCCGACGAGGGCGGCGATAGGCGGGGCCCGGTGGCTCAGTGGCTCCCTGCCCAGGCCGCACGGGCCTCCGGGAGCGTCGGGTCGAAGTCGGCCGGCACCACCGCTGCCGGCACCACCCCCGCCAGTACCCGCACCGATGCCGGCACCCGCACCGGTGCCCGGCCCCCGGCAGCCCCCGCCGCGGCCCTCGTGTCCGCCACCACGGCGGGGACGGGCGTGCAGGTCTGTCGGTACCAGCGGGCGCGCTAGGAGGCGGGCTCGCAGCCCTTCGGCCTCCTCAAGCCTTGCAGCGTCACCGGCCTGTACTCGGCGCTGGAATGGCATCCCCTGGGCTGAGCGACGGGGTTCGTCTTGTCCCTTGTGACACACGGTCCGTCATCACCGCGAACGACCACTGGGGGGCCGTTGCATACCGTCGGACTCATTGCCCGTCTCAGCAGCGGGGGAGGCACCA
>JBIOUX010000169.1:0-60917 GCA_044867425.1 Acidimicrobiia bacterium
AGGTAGCTGACCCGGGAGGCGTCACCCACCACCAGCTCGGTGACCGGCACGGTCAGGTGGTCCTCGTCGTCGTCGAAGGAATCGAAGCGCTCGAGGACGGACACCTCGGCGTCGGCGCCCGTCACCACCAGGGTGTGGGGGAAGGAGGCGACGCCGCTGCCCCGGCTCTCGTGCTGGACCAGGAAGGGCCGGTCGACGACCACCCCGTCGGGCACCCGGATGAAGGCCCCGCCGGCCAGGAAGGCGTCGTGGAGGTCGACGAAGTAGTCGCGGGAGGCGTCCGAGCAGGTCCCGAGCCACTCCTGGGCCGAGGGCGCGGTGGCCAGGTCGCCGAGCGCGACACCCTTGGAGGCCAGCGCGTCGTCCAGGGTGGCCTTGATGACGACGCCGTTCCGGCAGACGAGACTCCCGGCCCACCTCCGGGTATCACCGGCCTGGGCGTCCCGACCCTCCGACGGCGACGCCGGCTGGTACCGGTCCAGGTCGAACTGGTTGATGCGGCTGTAGCGCCACGCCTCCTCGGCGGGGGTGGGCAGCGATCCGGCGGCGAGCCGCTCGGCCGCGGCCAGACGCCGCTTCACCAGCCACCCGGGGCCGGCCAGAGCTTGGGCCGCCTCGGCCGTGAACGAGCCCATGGACGACCTAGCCGACGGCGCCTTCCATGGAGAGCTCGATGAGCCGGGACAGCTCGACGGCGTACTCCATGGGCAGGGTCTTGACCACCGGCTCGATGAACCCGTTGACGATCATGGCCGTCGCCTGGTTCTCGGACAGGCCCCGGGACATCAGGTAGAAGATCTGGTCCTCGCCCACCTTGGAGACGGTGGCCTCGTGGCCGATGCGGGCGTCCTGCTCCTCGATCTCCATGTAGGGGTAGGTGTCGGAGCGGGAGTCCTCGTCCAGGATGAGGGCGTCGCAGCGGACGTGGCTCTTGGTCTTGTGGCAGCCCGGGTCGACCCGCACCAGACCCCGGTAGGTGGTGCGGCCGCCGTCCTTGGAGATCGACTTGGACTCGATGAGGCTGGTCGTCTCGGGGGCGGCGTGGATCATCTTGGCCCCGGCGTCCTGGTGCTGGCCGGCGCCGGCGTAGGCCACCGAGAGCACCTCGCCGTGGGCCTTGGGGCCGACCAGGTAGACGGAGGGGTACTTCATGGTGAGCTTGGAGCCCAGGTTCCCGTCGATCCAGGACACCTTGGACTCAGCCTCCGCCCGGGCCCGCTTGGTCACCAGGTTGTAGACGTTGGGCGACCAGTTCTGGATGGTGGAGTAGCGCACATCGGCGCCCCGCTTGGCCACGATCTCGACCACCGCCGAGTGCAGCGAGTCGCCGGTGTAGACGGGGGCCGAGCAGCCCTCCACGTAGTGGACCGAGGAGCCCTCGTCCACGATGATCAGCGTCCGCTCGAACTGGCCCATGTTCTCGGCGTTGATCCGGAAGTAGGCCTGCAAGGGCATCTCCACGTGGGTGTCGGGGGGCACGTAGATGAAGGACCCGCCGGACCACACGGCCGAGTTGAGGGCGGCGAACTTGTTGTCGTTGGGCGGGATCACCGAGCCGAAGTAGGGCTTGACCAGCTCGGGCCACTCCCGCACGGCGGTGTCCATGTCGGCGAAGAGGACACCCTGCTCGGCCAGCTCGTCCCGGTTCTTGTGGTAGACGACCTCGGACTCGTACTGGGCGGTGACACCGGCCAGGAACTTGCGCTCGGCTTCGGGGATACCCAGCTTCTCGTAGGTGTTCTTGACGCTCTCCGGGAGCATCTCCCAGTCGCTGACCTGCTTGTCGGTGGGCTTGATGTAGTAGTAGATGTCGTCGAAGTCGATGGTGGGCATGTTCTTGGCGAACCACTCCAGCATCGGCTTGCGCTCGAACATCTTCAGGGCGCGCAGACGGAACCGGCGCATCCAGTCCGGCTCGCCCTTCATCCAGGACATCTCGTTGATGACGTCCTCGTTCAGGCCCTTCCGAGGCTTGAAGACGTACTCCTCGGGATCCGACCAGCCGAGCTTGTATCGGCCCAGATCAATGGTGCTGGTCACAGCGCATCGCCCCCCGATGCAACGGTCATCGAATTATCACTACGTAGATAGTAACAACTACCCCGGCCCGCAGCATCCCGACACGGAGGGATATGGAGGGCTAACCGCCAGGGGCCGTTGTTGTTGTTGTGGCTGCTGGTGTCGGAGTTGTCCCTGCGGCGACGCTGGCCTGACGGATGAGCTCGCCCAGCCGGTCGATGGCCCGCTGGTAGCCGGCCA
The DNA here is from genome assembly GCA_044867425.1 of Acidimicrobiia bacterium. Lineage (GTDB taxonomy): Bacteria > Actinomycetota > Acidimicrobiia > IMCC26256 > BP-133 > CAWBJP01. The sequence continues at coordinate 2,260 of JBIOUX010000169.1, forward strand.
GGTCGCTATTCCTCAGGGCCGTCTGGGCCTCCTGGTAGGCGGCGTTGGCCTGGGCCAGCAGGCTGGCCACGTCCCCCGCCGGCGGGGGTGTCGTGCCCGGCGGCGGCGGGGTGGTGCCCGGGGGGGTGGTGCCCGGCGGCGGCTCGGCGGACAGCCCCGGGAACAGCTTGGCCAGGGCCTGGTTGAGGTTCGTCCCCAGCACGGCCCGGTCGGCGTAGGCCACGGCCACGAACTTGAACTCCGGCAGCCTCGTCCCCTGGGTCCCCTGGAGGTACAGCGGCCGCACGTAGAGGATCGAGTCCTCCACCGGGATGAGCAGCAGGCTGCCCTGGAGGACCTGGGACCCGGAGCGGTTGAGCAGGGTGAACTGCCCCGAGATCTCCGGGGTGGTGTTGATGATGGTGTTGATCTGGTCCGGTCCCCGAATCACCTGACCGACCGGCATCTGGTAGGCCTCCAGCTTCCCGTACTCCCCCGGGTCGGATTTGGCCACCATGAACGACACCAGGTTGGTCAGCTCCTCGCCGCCCCGGGCGGTGGGCACGAAGGGCTGGAGGATGAGGAAGCTCTCCTTGGCCTGCCCCGGCAGGCGCATCTGCAGGTAGTAGGGCTCCATCCGCCGCTTCTTGGACAGGGGGACCGTCGCGCCCCGCCCCCCCGGCGCCGGCGCCAGGGTGGCCACCGTGTTGACGGTGGCGTCGAGCTGCAGCGGCCCCGACCCCGGGTCCTGGGCCACCGCCCACTGCCGGGAGTTGTTGTAGAAGGGCTGGGGCTCGGTGACGTGGTACTCGCTGAAGTGGTCGGTCTGGACCCGGAACAGGTCCTCGGGGTAGCGCAGGTGAGCCTCCAGGCCCGGCGGCATCTGGGAGCGGTCGGAGAACAGCCGGGGGAAGGCCTTGCGGTAGGCCTCCACGATGGGATCGCGCCCCGCCCCCTCGGAGAAGACGTAGAACTTCACCGTCCCGTCGTAGGCGTCCACCGTGGCCTTGACGGAGTTGCGCACGTAGTTGAAACGGCCGCCCCGCAGCCCGCTGCTGGCCGGCAGCCGGTCGGGGTGGCCCATCACGTAGGCCTGGGAGTACGGGTAGCGGTTGGTGGCCGTGTACGCGTCGATCACCCACAGCACCCGGCCGTCGACGACGACCGGATACGGGTCGGCGTCGTAGCGCAGGAAGGGGGCCGCCTTGGCCACCCGCTCCCGGATGTCCCGCAGGTACAGCGCCCGCGACGACGGCGTGATCTGGTCGGACAGGAGCAGCTTGAACTCCCCGAAGCGCAGGAAGAAGGCGGTGCGGCGGATGAGCCCCTTCATGGCCACGCCCCCCTCGCCCCGGTAGGTGGTGACGGTGTCCCGGGGCTCGGCCGGGAAGTCGTACTCCTTCTGCTTGGTGTTGACGATGGCGTAGCCCGCCAGCCGCTCGCCGTAGTAGATGGCCGGCTGTTTGAGCTCCAGGCCGGTGCCCTGGGGGGGGATGTCCTTGAGCAGGAACTCGGGCAGCCCCCGGTCGGTGACGCCGTTGGAGGGCGAGGCGACGACGCCGTAGCCGTGGGTGTAGACGAGGTGGCGGTTCTGCCACGTCTGGCTGGGCAGGTTGTCGAGGTCGAGCTCGCGGGCGGAGAGGACGACCTGGCGGGCCTCGCCGCCCAGCGGGTAGCGGTCGATGTCGACGTCGCCGAAGATGTACTGGGGCCGGAACTGCTGGGTGGCGCGGTAGGTCTGCTCCAGGATGTTGGGGTCCCACAGGCGGGCGTCGTCGATGGTGCCCTCGTTGGCCTGGATGTCGGCCGCCTGGAGGTCCTCCTTGTAGTCGAAGTTGCGCACCTCGACCCGGTCCAGCCCGAAGGCGGACCGGGTGGCCTTGATGTTGCGCTGGATGTAGCGCGACTCCTTCTGGAACTCGTTGGGCTCCACCGAGAAGCGCTGGACGGCGGCCGGGTAGATCGTGCCGATGACCAGCGACACGAAGCCCCACAGACCCACGGCGATGGCGGGCAGCACCCAGCCCCGCAGCCGGATGTTGACCAGGAACAGCAGGGCGGCGGCCACCGAGATCACGATCAGCATGTTCAGCGCCGGCAGCTCGGCCCGGACGTCGGTGTAGCTGGCCCCGTCGACGACCCCCCGGGTGGAGAAGTTGAGCTCGTAGCGCTCCAGCCAGTAGCCGAAGGCCTTGAGCAGGGCCATGGCCCCCAGGATCACCGACAGGTGCGCCTTGACCTGGGGCGTGACCCGCTGCAGCGGACCCTGGACCCGGATGCCGCCGTTCAGGTAGTGGGCCACAGCCGTCACCAGCAGGACGATGACCAGGGCGGCGAAGGCCCAGTCGAAGATGAAGCGCAGGAACGGCATGGTGAAGACGTAGAAGCCGATGTCGGTGCCGAACTGGGCGTCGGCGCCGCCGAAGTCGACCCGGTTGCGGAACAGCACCCACTCGTTCCACTGGTTGGTGAGGCCGCCCCCGGCCACCAGGGCCAGGAACGCCGCCACCGCCACCCGCACCCGGCCGGCATAGGGGCCGATCAGCTGGCGGTAGCGCTCCACCAGCTCCTCTTCGGGGCCGGCGGGACGAAAGCGGGGGGCGATCCGGTCGGCGATGATGAGGTTGCCCAGGATGAGCAGGAAGAAGGCGGCGGTGAAGACCACGGCCGGCAGCGCCTTGGCCACCAGCAGGCCCCGCCACACCTCGGTGTACCCGAGCTCCTTGAACCAGAGGTAGTCGGTGTAGAACCCGGCGATGCCCCGCAGGCTGACGAGGAGGATCAGCAGGATGGCGGCCAGACCCACCAGCCAGGTGCGTCTGGCGCCCAGTCCCCGGCGCCGGCCTTCGGCCGTCGGTATCTTCACGCCCCGGGACTCTAGAGGCTCACCCGTGGCGCGACGGGTCAGCCGGCGGCGGGTCAGCCGCCGAGCAGGCCGCCCACGGTGTTCGTCAGCCCGCCGAGGAGGCCACCGCCGGAGGTGGTGGTCGTGGTGGGAGTGGTCGAGGCCGGGGCCGGCGGGGCCGTGGCGGTCGGCGCCGGCGGGATGGCCGGCTCGGACGCCGGCTGAGGGCCGAGGAGGCTGTCCAGCACCCCGGAGAGGAGCGTCTCGAGCGGATCGACCACCGGGTCGAGGAGGGGGTCGAGCCCGGTACCGGTGGGCGGGATGTCGAGCCGCTTGGGTGGCGGCGGCGTGGACGGCGGCGTCCCGCCCGGCGACGACGGCTGGCCGCCAGGCTGGCTTCCGCCGCCCGAGCCACCGGGGTTGGTACCGGAGGTGCCGCCGGGCGCCGGCGGCGGGCCGGCCGGGGCGGCCACCTCCTCGCCAGAGCCGAGGCCGGCGCCGGGAGGCTTGATGCCGCCGAGCAGGCCGCGCAGCTGCTTGGTCACGTCGGAGGCCAGCTGGCCGCCGGACCCGCCGGAGCGGATGGTGGCCAGGGCCGCCTCCAGATGGCCGAGGACGGGCACGGGGCTCAGGTTGCGGTCGGCGGCCACCAGCCCCCAGCTGGCCCCGTCGGAGCGGAAGCCGAAGACCCGCTGCACCCGGGTCTTGAAGTCACCCTTGTCCAGCGCCACCAGGACCAGGCCGATGAGGTTCTCGGCCGGCGCCCGCCCGGCCAGGAGCGGCCGGCTCACGTTGCCCGCCACCTCGGGGACCAGGGCGGCGTAGACCTCGGGAGGCACGTCGGTGCCCGCCGGCAGGTTGTTCTCGAAGCTCTGCCCCAGGGCGGACAACTGGCTGTCGAGCTCGAGGACCTCGGGCAGCATCCGGCGGTCCCACTCGTCCTCGCGGGAGAGCAGGAGGGGGTCGGCCTGGTCGGGCAGCAGGCCGGTGCCGGCCGCCGCCGCCTGGCGGTAGCGGGGCACGGGGAAGCGGTTGCCGTCCCGGAGCAACATCACGTTGCCGTCGTAGACGCCGGCCACCAGGGAGGCGTTGCGGCGCAGCTTGGCCGCCCCCACCACCGAGACGAGGGCCGTGCCCCCGTCGACCTCGACCGTGTCCCGGGGAGCCTCGACGAGCAGGTCGCCAGCCTCCAGCACGAGGGCGGCCTCCTGGCCGTCGGCGATGGAGACCGACGATCCGGCCCGGAGCTCGGCCATGGACGAGTTGGGCAGCTCGAGCCGGGCCGTTCCGTCCAGCACCCGGACCCGGTCGTCGTGGTTGAGGATCCGGCTGCCTTCGGTCCGGACGAAGGAGATCCCGTCGACGGACACCTCAACGACCCCCCGCGCTTCCAGCCGGGCCTCACCGGGCTGCACGTCGACGCCGGAGCGGTCCACGCCCACCACGACGATGCCGGCGATCATCACGGCGATGATGGCGCTCGACAGCGGCGCCACCACGGTCCGGTTGAGGATGTTCACGATCCGGACCGCCCGTTGCCCTGGCCCGATCCCGACGTCAGCGGGATGCGGATGACGAAGGTCGAGCCCCGTCCGGGCTCGGAGGTGGCATCCATGGTGCCGTTGTGGGCGGTGACCACCCGCTGGACGAAGGGCAGGCCGAGGCCCAGGCCCCCGAAGCGGCGGGTAGCCGAGCCGTCGATCTGGGAGAAGTCGGCGAAGACCCGGTCGAAGTCGGAAGGTGCGATGCCGATGCCCTCGTCGACGACGGAGATCTCCACGGCGCGGCCGTCCCCGGCTCCAATGAGCTGGGTTCCAACCTTCACCTGGCCCCCTTCTGGCGAGTACTTCACCGCGTTGTCCATCAGTTCGTCGATGGCCCGTTCGAGCAAACGACGATCGGCCAGCAGTCGCGGCCGGCCGTTGACTAGTTCTTCGACACGGTGGAGGGGACTTCTTGAGCGCCATCTTTCACAAACCTGGTGAACCAGGGCGCTGACGTCGACCGGCTCGGTCCGCAGCACGAGCTTGCCCGCGGTGCTGGCGGCGAAGTTGACCAGGATGTCCACCGTGCGCTCCAGGCGCTCGGAGGACTCCAGGATCCCCTCCAGGAAGCTGCTCACCTTCTCCGGCGCCAGCCGGCGGGCCTCGGGCATGTCCCGGTCCCGCCGCAGCATCTCCGCGTAGCCCTTGATCGGGGTGAGCGGGGTGCGCAGCTCGTGGGAGATGTTGGACAGAAACTCGGTCTTGGCCCGTTCGATCTCCAGCTCCCGGCGCATGTCCCGCAGCACGTAGACGGCGCCCAGGACCCCGCCCGCCTCGCTGCGGATAGGGGCACCGGACAGGGCCACGGGCAGCAGCTGGTCCTTGCGGGTCTCCACCATGCCCACCGCCGACCAGGCCTCGAAGTTGGGCAGCTCGAAGCGGTCGGCCAGCGATCCCCCGCTGCGGTCCTGGGCCCGGATCACCTCCACCACGGGCTTGCCGATCTCCCGGCTGGCCCGCACGCCGAGCATGGCCTCCGCCGCCGGGTTCATCATGGCCACCAGGCCCACCGGGTCGGCGGCCACCAGGGCGTCGGTCATGGAGTTGAGGACCGCCTCCATCTGGGCCGCCGCCTCCCGCAGCTCGGAGGCCATCCGCTCCACCGAGCCGGCCATCTCGTCGAACGAGGCGCCCAGCAACCCGATCTCGTCCGGGCTGCGCAGGCCGGTGCGGACCGACAGGTCGCCCTGGCTGATCTGGGAGGCGGCGGTGGCCAGCCGGCGCAGCGGCGCCCCCAGGCGCGACCCGGCGGCGGCGGCCAGGGCCAGGGCCAGGGCGGCGGCGGCCAGGGCCACCAGGAACAGGGTCTGGAACAGCGAGGCCCGGGTCTCGCCGATGACGTCGGCCGACAGCGTGACGGCCACCGCCGCCGCGGGCGGCAGCCCGCCCCGCGCCCCCCCGGGCTGGATGGGGGCGGCGGCCACGAAGACGTCCTTTCCGTTGAACTCGCCCTGCCGGGCGGTGGCCTGCCCCCGACCCAGCACCGTCTGGACCAACTTGCGCCCCTCGGGACCGTCGAGGAGGTCGAAGGACCCCTTGAGGTCGCCCGCCGGGAAGGTGCTGGCCAGCACGGTGTCGCTGTCGACCACGATGGAGAGGTTGGTGTTCTCCCGCTCGCCCCGGCCGAGGCGGGCCAGCAGGTCGTCGTTGCCCACGAAGAAGCCGGCCACCACCGCTCCCCAGTTGGTGGAGACGCCCCGGTCGTCGGCGAACTGCACCTTCTGGATGCCGAGGGCAGCCAGACCCTCGATCAGGGTGGGTTCGACGATCCCGGCCGGGGAGGGGAGACTCGACTGGAACGCTTCGGCCACCACCGGGCTCGAACCCAGCTGGGCCAGCACCAGCCGGCGATCGGGGTTCTTGAGCGCCGAGCCCCGCAGCTCGCGGTTGGTGTTGAAGAAGGCCAGGAAGTCGACCTGAGAGTAGGTCCTCTGGAGGGCCCCGAGGAACAGCCGGATGGCGTCGCCGTCGTCCCGCTTGATGGCGTCCTGACCGTTGGGTGAAAGCTGGAAGACATTGGCGATGAAGTCGGCCTGATCGACGGCCTGGTTGGACTTCTCCGCCACCAGCCCGGCTTCCAGCCGGGCCCGGTCCGACGCCCGCTCGATGGCCTGCTCGGCCACGTTGTCCCGCAGCACCCCCGACAGGACCCCGGAGAGCACCAGGACGACGGCCACCAGCAGCACACCGGCGGCGGCCGCGATCCGGGTGGCCAGGGACCGGCGGGCGGCCAGCCACAGCGAGAGGCCGATGCCGCAGCCGCCCAGGAACCGCAGCAGGTCGCCGGCCTCCTGTCCCGGTTGGCGGAAGGCGACCTCGGCCACGGCGAAGAGCGCCAGGGAGGCCAGCAGCGCCGCCCGGGGCAACCGGGCACCCACCCCCAGGCAGCCGACGGCCAGGAGCACCACACCCAGCGTCCGCAGGTCGGGGACCAGGCTGTCGGCGATCTCCGCGTTGGTGAGGGCCCCGCCCAGGACCGAGCTGGCGGCCAGCAGGGTGGCGGAGGCGGCCAGGACGCTGCGGCCCAGGAAGTTGACCCGGATCAGGTCGGGACGCAGCACGAGCACGGCGAGCAGCACCAGGGCGGCCAGGAACACCACCAGGTCGGAGGCGAGCGAGGCGATGTCGCTGGAGGTGCTCATCTCGACCCTTCAAAAAAGAGCCCGCCCGGGGGTCTATAAACACCCAAAGGTTACCGGAGTCTCGCTCTCCGCTCGGTGAGCGCGCCTGGCTTTGCGGCTTTCATCCCGCTTCGTTCTGTGCTTCTGCGGCTTCGCCTTCCCGCCTGGGGCCCCAACCCCACGCCCGGCGGTGCTCAATCAAGAGCCGGGAGTCGGCGAGGGGAGGGCGACGCCGCTACCGCCGAGGTCCTCCAGGGCGGCCAGAGCCTCCTCCAGGGTAGCGACGGGAACGATGCGCATCTTCCCGGCGTATTCCTTGGCCTCGGTGGCCTCGTCGGGCGGCACCAGGAAGGCGGCCGCTCCGGCCCTGCGGGCCGTCACCGTCTTCTGGGCCACGCCCCCCACCAGGCCCACCTTCCCTTCGTTGTCGATGGTTCCGGTGACGGCCACCGGCCGCCCCCCGGTCAGCTCCCCGGGGCTCAGCTCGTCGATGAGGGCGAGGGTGAAGGCGAGCCCCGCCGAGGGGCCACCGACCTGGCCGGTGTCGATGGAGACCGACACGGGGAACTTGTAGGTGGCCTCGTAGGTCTGAAGGACGACGCCGATGCGGGCCATCCCGTCCCCGGCGTCGGCGGAGGTGATCGGGACGTCCTGCTCAGTGTCACCCCGCCGGAAACGGAGGTTGATGGTGTCCCCCGCCTTGTGCTGGCGCACCCGGGCCACCGCCTGGTCGTGCAGGGTGATCGGCTCGCCGTCGACGGCCAGGATGACGTCGCCCACCTGGAAGTGCCCCTCGGCGGGACTGCCGGTCTGGACCTGGGTGACCAGCGCCCCCTTGCCGTCGAGCCCGACCCGGTAGCCGAGGCGCTCCAGGGCGATCTTGGTGGCCGTCAGCTTGGAGTCGTCCATGGCCTGGATGTTGATCTGGCGCACCTGGTCCTTGGGCTGCCCCCCGGTGATCCGCTCCTCGGGCACGACCTCGATCTCGTCGTCGAGCCAGCCCCGCAGCGCCTCGTAGACGTTGACGTTGCCGGTCAACGAGACCGTGGTGAAGAGGATGGCGCCCTTCGGGTCGTAGACCGTCACCTGGGGGTCGTCGACCTTGATGAGCTGGGCCACGCCCCGCGCCTCGCCCGGCGAGAGCAGGAAGTAGGGCACCCGCAGGAAGGCGGCGACCACGGCCGGCACCACGGCCAGGAACCCGGCCAGGGCGAACAGCCATCCCCGTCTGCGCCACATCCAGTGAGCCGTCGGCGGCGGTGGGGGCGGGGGAGGGGGAGGGAGCTCGTGGCCCTCCGGGCCGGGAAGGGGTTCGATGGCCGTCTCCGGTGAACGTGGGAACTGGCCGAGCCTAGCTCCCCCCTCTTCGGGAGGGGGCCACGTCACGCCGGCTGCGCGGAGACGAAGGCGCCCCGGACCACGTACCGCTGCCGGGCACTACCGGGCGGGTGGCAGGCGAAGAGGGTGATGGTGGCATCCGGGGTCGGGGTCACGATGTGCACGTCCTTGGGGGTGACCACCTCCGAACCGGTGACGTGGTAGGTGAAGACCCCGTCGTTGGTCTGGAAGATGACCTCGTCCCCGGGGACGAGCTCGTTGATCCGGCGGAACGGGTGCGAGTGCGTCACCCGGTGACCGGCGAAGACGGCGTTGCCCAGCTGCCCCGGCCGGGCGCTCCCCGGCCAGTGGCCCGGACCCTGGTCGATGACGGTGAGCGTCACGCCCTCGTAGATGGCGTGGACGAGCCCGATCTTGGGGATGCGGATCTCGCCGATCTGGACGATGGGCTCCTTGGCCCGGGGTTCCTTGGGAGGGGCGATCGGCTGGGTCTGCGGCGCCGGGGCGGCGGCCGCCACGGAGCTGGAGGTGATGGCGGGGAGCGTGGTCGTGGTGGTGCCCTCCACCGCCACCAGGGTGGGGGCGTCGAAGGCCAGGTCGCTGGCCGTGGGGTTGGAGCGCATGACCGCCACCGTGGCCGCGCCCACCAGGACGATGGCGGTCAGCGTGGCCAGGACGAGCGCGAGATCGGCCCGGGGCAACCGGTGGGTGGCGGCCCGAAACGCCACCACCGGGATGAGCAGGAGTCGCAGGGGCACGAGCAGGAGTCGCACCGGAAGGGGAAGCGGGCGTCCCCGCCCGCTGGTCGAGACGCTGTCCATCAGCCCAGTTTCGACTCTCTCACGGCCGAAACCTCCCCTACCGACAAGGGACGTGGGCCCCGGCCAACCGGCCCAGCGTGGATATTCATAGAGTACCGGCCGGGCCAAGACCCCGAACGCCGCCACGACCGGTTTGTGATGAGGTGTCCTTACGGCTCGATCACGTCTCGATGACACTCTGATGAAGTGGCCCGATGACCCTCTGGAGCGGGCGGCGGCGGCCGCGGCCCTCGGTCTGCGCCGGCCCGTCCCCGCCGGAGCCGGCGCTGCCCTGCGGGGATTGCTGGGCGCCGATCCCGACCCCCGGGTGCGGGCCGCCGCCCTGGGGGCTCTGGTGCGGGTGGCCGGGCGCCGGGCCGCCGGCCCGTGGGCGGCGGCGCTCGCCGACCCCGACCCCGGCGTCCGGCGCCGGGCGGCCGAGGCCGCCCCCGCGGTGGCGCCCACCGACTGCGCCGGCCTGGTGGCCGCCCTGGCGGATCCCGATCCGGGGGTGGCCGAGGCGGCCGCCTTCGCCCTCGGCGAGCTCGGAAGCCCCGCCCTGGCGGCGGGAGCGGTGGCCGCCCTGTCCGGCGTCGTCGCCTCCCATCCCGATCCGCTGGTGCGGGAGGCGGGGGTGGCAGCCCTGGGTTCCCTCGGGCATCGGGACGGGCTGGCCGCCGTGCTGTCGGCCGCCGGTGACCGTCCCGCCGTCCGGCGCCGGGCGGTCATCGCCCTGGCCGCCTTCACCGGTCCGGAGGTGGAGGCCGCCCTCCGCCGGGCCCTCGATGACCGCGACTGGCAGGTCCGCCAGGCTGCCGAGGACCTCCTGGGACCCTCAACCTCTAGTTGAGAGTGTGACCTAGGAGCGGCGAAGAGAACCGAAAAGACGCAATGGCGGAGGCGACTCGTAGCTCAAGAATGGTTGTGTGGTTGGTGTTGCGTTGCCGGGCATTTTGTACGTCCCACGTGCACTTTGCCCGTCGCCACCACTTCCGCCCCACCCAGACCATCCGGTTGGCGGCGGCAGCGTGCTGGACACTCCCGGGCAAGGCTCTCCCGCCCCCTTCACTGCGTGTTGGTCTTTCCCTGCCGCTCCCCGATTCAGACGGACCGGATGGGGTGGTCGGCGGCCGACCAGTCGGTGCCACCCTCCCACTGCTCCGCCTTCCAGATCGGCACCGTCTCCTTCAGGGTGTCGATGCAGAAGCGGGCGGCCTCGAAGGCCTCGGGCCGGTGGGGGCTGCCGACGACCACGACCACGCTGGCTTCGGTGACGGCCAGGGTGCCCAGGCGGTGGAGGAGGGCGATGCGGTCGACCACCGGCCACCGGCGCCGGGCCTCGGCCGCCACCTCGGCCATCTTGGCCCCGGCCTGCTCCTCGTAGGCCTCGTAGGTGAGGGTCGACACGCCGGGGCGGCCCTCGGAGTGGTCCCGCACCACCCCGGTGAAGCACACCACCGCCCCACACCCCGGTCGCGTGGCCCAGGTCATGGCTTCCTCGACAGGCAGGCGTTCGTGGACGAGTCCGATCCACGTGAGGTCGTCGAGTGATTGCATCGCTTCCTTCCCGCCGGGTCCCTGCACCCGGCTCCTCCGGCCGGGGTCCCCGCCGGAACCTCCGGTTCCGGTGGGGTGGTGACGTGGGGCCCCTGCCCCACGCCCGGCCGTTCCGGGCCGAGTCTAGGTGGACGGGGGCGACGGCAAATCGGGGCAGGGCGTCGGTACACTCGGCCCATGGACTCGGAGCCCGACGACGATCCCGAGCCTTACGGCTCAACGGGTTCGGAGCGGATCTGGCTCCACCCCTCGGAGCTCGGCTCGCTCCTCCCGCCGGTCCCGACCGGCCCGCCCCGCCGTCCTCCTCGTCGCCCGCCGGCCACCGTCCCCCTGGCGCTGGTGTCCGGCATGGTGGGTGCCGCCCTGACCGTCGGGATCCTGGTCCTGGCCGGCGGCCTGGACCGCCACGAGCGCGTGGTCGAACGGGTGGCCGACCGCCCCGCCTACGACCTCGGGGATCCCGAGGGTGTGGCCCAGCTGGCGGCCGCCGTGGCACCCGCCATCGTCGCCCTGCGGGCCACCGCCCCGTCGGGCGAGCGATTCGGCTCCGGAGTCGTCTTCCGCTCCGACGGCCATGTGCTGACCAACCACCATCTGGTCGACGGCGCCACCTCCATCGAGGCCACGGGAGCCGACGGCCGCTCCTTCAGCGCGCACCACACCGGCTCCGATCCCGAGAGCGACCTGGCCGTCATCGCCCTGGATCACGCCGGCCTGGTGCCGGCCGTGCTCGGTACGGCCCGGGCGCTCCGGGTGGGCCAGACGGCGGTGGTGGTGGGCGCGGCGGCCGGGCCCCAGGGCAGCCCCTCGGTGACCGCCGGCGTCATCGCCGGGTTGGGGCAGGTGGTGGAGGTAGGCGGCCGGCCGCTCTACGACCTCATCTCCACCGACGCCATGGTGGGACCCCGCGCCTCCGGGGGCCCGCTGGTGGACAGGAAGGGAACGGTGGTGGGGATCACCACCCGGGCCACCACCGGGAGCCTGGGCGAAGAGGGCCTCGGCCTCGTCATCCCCATCGACCGGGCCCGCCAGGTCGCCGACCAGCTCATCGCCGAGGGTCGTGTCACCTATCCCTGGCTGGGCCTCTCGGGCACCGACCTCGATCCCTGGACGGCCAAGGAGTACGGGGTGGGGTCCGGCACCCTGGTCCGCCAGGTGGATCCCGAGAGCCCCGCGGCGCGCGGGGGCGTGAAGCTCCAGGACGTGATCACCGCCGTGCAGGCGGCGCCCATCTCCACCATGCACGAGCTGACCATGCTCGTGCGGCGCCACGAACCCGGCGACCAGATCGAGCTCACGGTGGTGCGAGCGGGGTCGGCCCGGACGGTCAAGGTGCGCCTTGACCAGGCCCCCAACCATCCCTGAAGCAGCCCCTGAGAGAACCGCGCCCGGCGCGGTGGACCTCGAGTGAAGCTTGAGGGTGGCGCGCTGCCTCCTCACTCTCTAGTCACACTCGGAGCCAATCCGCTGGTGTGGTGGGGGCGGGTTTGTTACCTTCGTTCCTGCTGCTGGGTGTTCGCCTTCCCCCGATCGCCGCTTCGCACTGACCGTTGACTGTCCGGCATCAGAAGGGACCGCATTGGCCGACAGTGGGCAGGCCTCCGACCTGACCGGCGCGACCCTGCTCGGTGACAGCGAGCTGGTGGCCCGGGCGCGTCAGGGGGACCGGCGAGCCTTCGGAACGCTGTACCTGCGCCACCACGACGCCGCCTGGCGGGTGGCGTGCACGGCCGCCGGCTCCTCCACCGACGCCGAGGACGCGGTGGCCGAGGGTTTCGCCAAGGTCTTCGCCGCCCTGCCCCGCATGGTCGACCGGGATCTCGCCTTCCGGCCCTATCTGCTGGCCTGCGTGCGCAACGCGGCCGTGGACCGCCACCGCCGGGAACGCAAGGTGGACCTGCGGGACGACCTGCCCGAGGGGCCGGCGGCGGCCGCGGTGGCCGAACCCGACGAGATCGTCCTCGAGGACCTGGAGCGCAACCTGGTCGGCGAGGCCCTGCGCTCCCTCCCCGAGCGCTGGCGGACGGTGCTGTGGCTGACCGAGGTGGAGGGCATGACCCCCGCCGAGGTGTCGGCCGTGATCGGCATCAAGCCCAACGCCGTGGCCGCCCTGTCGTACCGGGCCCGCGAGGGGCTGCGGGAGGCCTACCTCCAGGCCCACGTGAAGGCCGAGGCCAAGGCGGAGTGCCGCTACACGGTGGATCGTCTCGGGCCGTACGTGCGGGGTGAGCTGGCTGAGCGGGAGCGGGTCAGGGTCCAGGCCCACCTGGACCGTTGCGCCCTCTGCCGGCAACGGCGCGACGAGCTGGCCGACGTGAATGCCAGCCTGCTCGGCGCCCTGGTGCCCGTGCCCCTCCTGCTCGGGTCCCGCACCCAGCAGGAGTGGATCGCCCAGGCCCACCTGGGGAAGGGCACCCGCCGGGCCCGCCCGCCGGCCAAGGCGGCCAAGGCCGCCAAGCTGGGCACCTCGCAGGCCCTCCAGGCCACGGTGGCCGGTGTCGTGGCCCTGGTCATGCTCGTCTCGGGTGCCGTGGCCGTGGAGCGCTTCGGTGCGTCGGGCCGGCCCGGAAAGGGCTTCGACCCCCTGGCCATCCCCAAGGCCCCCGCCGGCCAGCCGGTCACCGAAGCCCCCGTGGAGCTGGCCGCGCCCGCCGCCCCGGCCCCGGCCCCCGCCCCGGCGGCCACTCCCGCCCGGCGCCCGGCGCCCGCACGGGCGCCCATCCCGGCCCGCGACGTGACCGAGGTGGCGGCTCCGGGCGTGCCGCCCCCGAGCCAGGCTCCGGCACCCCAGCCTGAACCCGCCCCGGCCCCGGCGCCGGTACCCACGCCCCCGCCGCCTCCGGCACCGGAGCGGCCACCGGCCCTGGCCGCCTCCGCCTCGTTCGGCGAGGGCGCCAACGGAGCCGTGCTCGCCATGGCCGTGCCCGAGCGGGTCAGCCCCGGCAACCCTCAACCTGATGTTGACCTTACGGTTGGGACCACGCCGGTGCTGGGCGATGCGCCGCCGTCGAAGGGGAACGACGTCAGCGTTGGCGGCTCGCTCCTCCCCGTGTCGATCTCGCACCCCAGCCCGGCACCCGGACGGGACGCACCGGCTCCCGACACGCCGGACCCACCACCCGTCGCCCTGCCGTCGACCTCCGTCTAGACGCCCGCCGGCTGGTCAGTGGCGCCGGCGCGCCCCGATGACCAAGCCGGCCGCGGCGACGCCGGCCCCCACCCCCACGGCGGCGGCGAGCTTGGCCCGTGCCGGGCGGGGGCGATGCTCGACACAGGCCAGGACGGCCTCCTCGTTGGAATGAGCCGGCGACCAGCCGGCGGCCCGCAGGCGGTCGATGGCCACCACCCAGGGGTGGACCAGGTAGGGGATGGCCGAGGGCGGCACGTCGAGCAGGCCGGCCGGCCACAGGCGGCCCAGGATTCGCTCGGCCAGCTCGGGGGGCACGGCGGGCTGGACCCGCCGGCCGAGCAGACCGCGCAGGTCGTCGCGGGAGAGCCATCCGTCGGCGGCCACGTTGTAGGCGCCCGGAAGGTCCGTGGCCACGGCCAGGGCCAGGGCCTGCACGGCATCGTCCTCGTGGACGAATTGCACCGGGGCGGTCGTCCCGGCCAGGCCCAGGGGCAGCCGGGACCGCAGCAGCCGGGCCAGCGCATGATCGGCCCGGGGCCCGACCACGGTGACGAGGCGCAGCACGGTGGCGATGGCGCCCGGATGGGCGACCGCCCATTCGGCCAGGAGCCGCTCGGCCTCCGCCTTGTGGGCCCCCAGGGCGAACCCGGGGTTGGGGCGCAAGGGCGCGTCCTCGTTGAGGGGGATGGGGTTGTTGGGCCACGCCCCGTACACGGTGGCGCTGGAGACGAGGATCACCTTCCTCACCCCGGCGACTCCGGCCGCCTCCAGCACCCGACGGGTCCCGGTCACGTTCACTCGGGCCATGAGGTCGTCGTCGGGAATGGGGTCGTGGACGCCGGCCAGGTGGACCAGCACCTCGACTCCCTCCAGCAGGGGCGCCAGCTCGGCCCGGCTCACGTCGACCAGGTGCATCTCCAGTTCCCGGGACCGGAAGTCGGGCCCGGCGACGTCCAGGCCGATGATTCTGGGGGACACCCCCGAACCCTCGGCCATCCGCTCCGGGGCATTCCCGGCCAGCTGGCGCAACAGACCCTGGCCCAGAAACCCCGCCACCCCGGTGATCGCCACGCCCGTCATCCCCATAGACTGTCGGCAGTGAGCGATCCTCCTCAACCATTCGGACCCTTCGGCAGCTTCGATCTCAATCAAATGTTGAGATTTCTCCAGGCCGGGGGCCCCGTGCACTGGCAGGTGGCCACCCAGGTGGCCCGCTGGATGGCGGGGAGCGGGCCCGGTCTCCCTGGCTTCCCTCCGGGCCGCGGACCCGGTCTCCCCGGCTTCCCCCCGGGCCTCGAGGGGCCGCCGGCGGGCGAGCCCGAGCCGGAGGTGGGGCCGGCGGAGCGGAGCCGCCTGATCGAGGTGGCGTCCGCCGCCGAAGCCCACGTGCTGGCCGACACCGGCCAGGCGCCGGTCGGGCCGCCGCTCGAGGCCCTCGGCCGGGCGGACTGGGCGGAGCGGGCCCTGACCCAGCTCCGGCCCGTGCTCGAACGATTGGCCACCACCCTTCAGGGGGAGGCCGCCATACCCGGCGATGTGCCGGCCGAGGTGAACCCGCTGGCGGGCATGATGGGAGCGCTGGGTCCGCTCCTGCTCGGCGTGCAGTGCGGGTTCATGGTGGGCCAGCTGGCCCAGGGACTTCTCAGCCAGCACGACTTCCTGCTGCCGGCTCCTGATCCCGCCCCGCCGGCGGTGATCGTCCCCAACCTGGAGGCGTTCCACGCCGCCTGGTCCATCCCGCCCGACGACCTCCGCTTCTACGTGGCCATGTCCGAGTCGGTCCGCTCCCGGCTCTGCTCCCACGACTGGGTGCGGGCCCGCCTGGTCCGCCTGGCCAGTGAGTACGTGTCGTCCTTCCGGGTCGACCCCGAGGCCATCCAGTCCCAGCTCGGTGCGCTCGATCTCTCCGACCCCTCCTCCCTCGAAGGCCTCCTGGGGGACCCCGACGCCATGCTCGGGGCCATGACCTCTCCTGCCCAGCAGGCCGTGCTGGAGCGCCTGCAGCTGACCACCGCGGTCCTCGAGAGCTACGCCGACTATGAGGTGGACCGGCTGGCGGGGCCCAAGGTGTCGTCCCTCGGGGTGATCCGCGAGGCCCGGCGCCGCCACCGGTTGGAACGATCCGAGGCCGACCGCTTCGTCCAGAGGCTTCTGGGCCTGGACCCGAGCGGGCGGGCACACGCCGCCGCCGCCTCGTTCTGCGCCGGCGTGGTGGAGCGGGCCGGTCCCGCCGGCCTGCAGCGGTTGCTGGCCGGTGAGGAGTTCCTTCCCACGCCTGCGGAGCTGGAGGCGCCCGGGCTGTGGCTGGCCCGTCTGGACCTTCCCCAGTAGGATCCGGATCGATGACGTGGACCTATCGCCGCTGGTTCTTCTTCGGCCCCGGGGCATCCCCGGGGGTGGTGGCCGGCTGACGGCAGCACCCTCGAGCAGGACCGCCCCGGCCAACCGGCCGGGGTTTTTCGTTGCGTAGGGGAGGACGGACGTGATCGTGGTCATGCAGCCTCAGGCCAGCGAAGCGGAGATCGATGGGGTGATCGCGGCGCTGGCCCGTCATGGCCTCCAGACCTCGGTCTCGCGGGGCCAGGAGACGACGGTGGTAGGCGCCATCGGGGACGTCGACGCCGCCGGCGACCTGTCCCACCTGTCGGTGCTGCCCGGAGTGGAACGCACCATGCGGGTCTCCACGCCCTACAAGCTGGTGGCCTCCCGGGACGGGCATCGCCGGTCCGTGGTCCCCGTGGGCACGCGTGTCATGGGCGGCAACACCTTCTCCCTCATCGCCGGCCCCTGTGCCATCGAGAACGCCGATCAGGCCGGTGAGGCGTGCGCGGCGGCGGCGGCCGCCGGTGCCACCATGCTGCGGGGCGACGTGTACAAGCACCGCACGTCGCCCTACGCCTTCCAGGGGCTGGGGCCCGCCGGGCTCGAGATCCTGGCCGAGCAGAAGGCCCGCTTCGGGCTGCCGGTGGTGGTCGAGGTGCTCCATCCCCAGGAGGTCGATGCCCTCGTTGATGTGGTGGACGTCTTCCGCATCGGCGCCCGCAACATGCAGAACTTCGACCTGCTGCGGGCCTGCTCCCTCACCGGCAAGCCCGTCATGCTCAAGCGAGGCCTGTCCGCCACCATCGAGGAGTGGCTGCTGGCCGCCGAGTACGCCGCCTCCTCGGGCAACCTCCACATCATCCTGTGCGAGCGGGGGATCCGCACCTTCGAGACCGCCACCCGCAACACGCTCGACCTCTCCGCCGTCAGCGTGGTCCAGGCCCGGTCGCACCTGCCGGTGATCGTCGACCCGTCCCACGGGACCGGTTCCCGCTCCCTGGTGGCGCCCATGACCCTGGCGGCGGTGGCGGCCGGCGCCGACGGCGTGATGATCGACGTCCATCCCCACCCCGAGGTGGCCCGATGCGACGGTCCCCAGGCCCTCCTCCCCGCCGACCTGGCCACGCTGGCAGCGCGGATGTGGGAGCTCGCCGCCTGGATGGGCCGGGAGGTCCCCGACCACAAGCCCGCCAGGACAGCGCTGGCGTGATTTGGGCGGCGCGCCGGGCGGCGCCAAGAGGAAAGACGCAATGAAGGATTTGAGGCGCCGGGGCCGGGGTTTCACTTCTGAACTGGCGTTGCTCACCGCCACCTGTCGGCGGTGAACAGAGCCAGTTCGGGGAGCACGCCACTTACACACGAACCGGCGTGTCTCACCGCCGCATACCGGCGGTGAACAGCGCCGGTTGGAGGCGACGAGGCGCTAACGCAAGTGGCCGGCGCCGGGACACTCGTCCCTCGCCTCCTTCATTGCTGTCCTTTCGCCCCGCCGCCGGCCTACGCCGTCACCCGGCTGGCGCGGACGCCGCCCAGGTAGGAGAGGCCGGCGAAGCCGAGGCCGATGGCCAGCACGAGGAAGCCGAGCCGGCCGGGGATGGGGAGGGCGGCGGGAATGAAGGCACCGGCCACCCAGGCGAGCTGGAAACGGGTCTCGAAGCGGGCGAAGGTCCGGCCCCGGGCGGCGTCGGGAGCGTCGCGCTGCACGAGGCTGTCGAAGGCCAGCCGGCCCGCCGCCGCCCCCATCGCAACGGCCACGGCGACCACCGCCACCCCGACCCGGGAGAAGCCCCGGGCGCCGAAGATGCCCACGACGGCGGGAAGCAGCAGGGCCGTCACCAGGATCGTCTCCTCCCGCAGCCGGCGGCGCAGCGGAGGGGCGGCCACGGCACCGATCAGCCCGCCCAGGGCGCCGGCGGCCAGGACCACACCGAAGACCCACGACGGTTCGTGCTCCCGTTTGAGGGCGAAGGCGACGACGAAGGTGAGGAAACCCACCCCGGCCCGGAGGATGGCCATGGCCGTGGCGGCGAGGAGGACGGGCGGAGCCCGGAGCTCCGCCACCTCTGCCGGGGCCACCGGAGGCGCCAGCTTCTGGGCGGCCGGCACCCGCAGGGCGGCCACCGCCGCCGCCGCCAGGACGAGCGTGCCCAGCCGCAGCACCCATCGGGCATCGAAGAGGGCCGACACACCGGCCGCCAGCGGCGCCAGGGCCACACCGGCCAGCACGGCGATGAGGGCCAGACGGGAGTTGGCTTCGACCAGAGCGGTGTCGTCGGGCACGACGGCCGGCACCAGCGCGCTCTTGGCCACCAGCGCCCCCTTGGACAGGGCCAGGGCACCGAAGGCCTCGGGGTAGAAGAGGATGGAGTCGATGTGGCCCGCCATGAGCAGGCACAGCAGCGCCCGTCCGCCGGCGCAGACGGCCAGCACGAACCGGCGGCCGCTGCGGGTGCGATCGAGGGCCGGCCCCATGACCGGCGCCACCACGGAGAAGGGGACCATGGTCACGGCCAGGTAGAGGAGCACCTTGGGCCGGGCGGCATCGGCCGACACGTTGAAGAAGATCGACCCGGCGAGGGCCACGGCGATGAGCGTGTCCCCCCCGACGGAGAGGGCGTGAGCGAGCGCGAGTCGGGCGAAGGGGCTCGCTCCGGGGGCCGGCGTCGCAGGCATGCGCCTGCGCAGGCTACCGGCGGCGCCCAACCGATCTGCGGCCCCCCGGCCGCCTCGCTCAGACCAGTCCGATCAGATCAGCATCGACCACCGCATGTCGGAACCCTCCGAAGCCGGCGGTCCCCAGACGTCGGCGGCGGGGCGGGCCGGCGCCGGACCGGGCCGGGGCGCTTCTCCGGTACGTGCGGGGGGCACGGTGGCGGGCTCGGAAATCACCGTCGTGACCTCCTCAAGCTGAAAGGGCTATCCTGTCGTGGTGGTACTTACTGTCCACACCGTACCCTTCCGGCTGTAAGGACTCAAGTTGAACTTTGATACTTACACAAGCCTCTCGGTGGTCACGGCCGTCGACCTCGTCAATACCCTGGACTACATCTCGGGCAACGATGATCTGACGGAACCGGATGACCTGACCCAGTTCCTCCAAGCCCACCGCGACAGCTACCGGCGGCCGGTCACCGGCGACGACGTGGCCGACGTCCGCCACCTCCGGGACCAGTTGCGGAGCGCCTTCGTCCTGGGCGACGAGACGGCGGTGGTGGCCCTGCTCAACTCCCTGCTGGCCGACGCCAGCGCCCTGCCCCAGTTGAGCGACCACGACGGTGAGCCCTGGCACCTGCACTTCACCCCGCCGGAGTCGTCGCTGGTGGCCCACATGGCCGCCGAGGCCGCCATGGGTCTGGCCATCGTCATCCGGGACCAGGGCCTCGACCGCCTGCGCCTGTGCTCCGCGGTCGGCTGCTCCCGGGTCTTCGTCGACACCTCCCGCAACCGGTCACGGCGCTACTGCGACCCCGCCACCTGCGGCAACCGCACCAACGTGGCGGCGTACCGGGCACGGCAACGTCTGGGTGTCAGCTCCGGCTAAAGCTTCTTAGGTAGTAGTAAGGAAGCTTCTTAGTAAGATCCGACATACATTTAAGCCTCTTGCATTCCGGGTCCCATTCGTCGAAGATGGCGAACGGATGCCCCTTACATTCCTCCCCACGTTCACCTTGGCTTCCCCTGCGCCCAAGGGAACGTTCGCCCGAGGCCTTTACCGTCGAAGCGTCCTCCGGGGTCACCCCGAACTCCGGACGACCGGTGGGGTATCCCGAGCCCCGAGCTGGCAGCGGATCACCGGCGAAGGAGGAGCGAACGTTGGCTGAGGCGACATCGACGATACGTCCCCCGGCCTTCCGCGACCGGGTCGGGGGGCCCGGTGTCCCGGGTCTTCCCGGGGGCCCCGGGGTGCGGGGTGTCCCCGGAAGCAATATCGCCCCCAGCATCACCACTGCGCTCGAACTGCCCCGGCTGGTGCGGCTCGGGCCCAACCTGTTCGGAGCGGCCTTCACCCTCATGAAGCTCCTGCCCGCCCGCCACATCCTGGACCGGGCCTGGGCCGAAGGCGCGCTCGAACCGGGAACGGTCGTCATCGAGACGACGTCGGGGACCTTCGGCCTGGCCCTGGCCATGGAGTGCTCCCTGCGGGGCCATCCTCTGGTGCTGGTCTCCGATCCCGCCGTCGACCCGGCCCTCCGCCGGCGCCTGCGCGACCTCGGGGCCCAGGTCGTGATCGTCGAGCAACCGGCCCCCGTGGGTGGCCTGCAGCAGGCCCGGCTGGACCGGGTGGACGAGCTGCGGGCCCGGCATCCCCGCCATTTCCTGCCCTCCCAGTACGCCAACCCCGACAACCCCGGCGCCTACCGGGCCCTGGCCGACGCCCTGACCGCCACCATCGGTCCCATCGACTGCCTGGTCGGCCCCGTGGGATCCGGGGGCTCCATGTGCGGCACCACGTCGTTCCTGCGCCGGGACGGCCACGACGCGGTGGCGGTGGCGGTCGACACCCCGGGCAGCGTGCTCTTCGGCCAGCACGATGCTCCCCGGCGGGTGCGCGGCCTGGGCAACAGCCTGATGCCGCCGAATCTCGACCACAGCCTCTTCGACGAGGTGCACTGGGTGAGCGCCCGCGAGGCGTTCGGCGCCACCCGGGCTCTGCATCGCCATCACGCCCTCTTCATGGGGCCGACGAGCGGGGCGGGCTGGCTGGTGGCCCGGTGGTGGGCGAGGACCCATCCCGACGCCACCGTGGTCGCCCTGCTCCCCGACGAGGGGCACCGCTACTCCGACACCGTCTACGACGACGACTGGCTGCGCCGCCAAGGGCTTCTGGTGCGGGGACCCGGATCCCGGGGGATGCGCCGGCTCCCGGCCCGGCCCTGCGAGGTGACCCGCCCCGGGGACGCCGGCAGCGAATGGGCCTGGCTGCGCTGGGCCCGGCGCCGCTACGACCAGGTGCCGGGGGTGGCGCCGCCGCCCCTCGTCGTCCCCCGCACCGTGGCCGCCGCCTCTCAAGCTTCGTTGCCAGGCCCGGAGCGCCCCGGGGCGGCGGCGTGAGAACGATGCCGGGTTCGTACTTCGCGCTGGTCGAGTCGAACACCACCGGGACGGGGCGGTTGCTGGTGGCCGCCGCCCGGGCCCGGGGGCTGCGGCCCGTCCTGCTCAGCACCCGCCCCGACCGCTACCCCTGGGTGGAGGCCGACGGGGTGGAGATGGCCTGGGCCGACACGGCCGACCCCGACGCTGTGACCGAGGTGTGCGCCCACCTGGCCCGGCGCGCGCCCCTGGCCGGCGTCACCACGTCGTCCGAGTACTTCGTGGCCACGGCCGCCCGGGCCGCCGCCCGCCTCGGCCTCCCGGGCCCCGACGCCGGCCGCGTCGAGCAGTGCCGGGACAAGCGCCGGCAGCGCCTCGCCCTGTGCCAGGCCGGCGTCCCCCTCCCCGCCTTCGAAGCAGTGGGGTCGGTGGCCGCCGCCGTGGCCGCCGCCCGCGACATCGGGCTCCCGGTGGTGTGCAAACCAGCCGATGGAACCGGCAGCCGGGGGGTGCGCCACTGCCCCGACCTGCCCAGCGTGGCCAACCATGCCCGCCGGCTGCTCAGCCATCGCCGCGACGAGCGCGGCGCCCCCACGCTGCCCTGGCTGCTGGTGGAGGAGTATGTCGAAGGGCCCGAGTTCTCCGTGGAGACGCTGGCCGGCGAGGTGGTGGGAGAGACGGCCAAGCACGTGGGGCCCCTCCCCCACTTCGTGGAGACCGGGCACGACTTCCCGGCCCGGGGCCCGGGCGTGGCCGATGTCGCCGCCCTCGCCGCCCGGGCGGTCAAGGTCTTGGGCGTCGACTGGGGCGCGGCCCACACCGAGATACGGGTGGGGCGGGCCGGACCCGTGGTGGTGGAGGTCAATCCGCGGCTGGCCGGGGGCCAGATCCCCGTCCTCGTCGGCCTGGCCACCGGCATTGACCTCATCGGGGCGACGGTGGACCGGGCCACCGGCCGGCCGACGGCGCTGCCCCCGCCCGGCCCGGGGCACGCCTCCATCCGCTTCCTGATCGCGCCCGCCGCCGGCCGCCTGGCCGGGGTGCACGGCCAGGCGGCGGCCCGGGCCGTGCCCGGCGTGGTGGACGTGACCATCACCGCCCGCCCCGGCGACGTGGCCGGCGGCACGGGCTGCTTCCTCGACCGGCTGGGATGGGTCATCGCCGCCGGTGGCGAGCCGGCGGCCGTGGAGACGGCCGCCGGCACGGCGCTCGCCCTCCTGCGACCCCTGGTCGATTCCCAGCGGGGACACCCCGCACCCCGGGCCGCCGACGCCGAGCGGAGGGCCGGCTGATGGGCGGGTGGTCCGCCGCCACCGACGACACCGGCCGGATCCGGCGGCCGCTGTCCCCCACCGCCCGCCGGGTGGCCTTCCCCCCGCCATCGGACTGCGGCGACGAGCTGGGTGCCATCAGCGAGGTGGACCGGGCTCACCTGGTGATGCTGGCCGAGCGCCGGCTGATTCCCCCCGAAGCCGGCGCCGCCACCCTGGCCGAGATCATGCGGCTGCGCCGCGTCGACTTCGCCCCCCTGCGGAACCGGGAGGCCCGCCGGGGCCTGTACCTCCTCTACGAGGACTGGCTGGTCTCCCGCCTGGGCGAGCGCACCGCGGGCGCGTCCCGCCTGGGCCGGTCCCGCAACGACCTCAACGCCACCGTGTTCCTGCTGCGCCTGCGGACCCCCTACTCCCGGCTCATGGCCGAGCTGTGCCGCCTGCAGGCCGTCGTCCTGCGGGGCGCCCGCCGGCACCGCCACCTGGTGATGCCGGCGTACACCCATCACCAACCCGCCTTCCCCACCACCTTCGGGCACTACCTGGCCGGCCTCGCCCTGGCCCTGGACCGGGACCTGGCCCCGCTGGCAGCGGCCGCCGACGGGCTGGAGTGCTGCCCCCTGGGGGCGGGCGCGGGTGGGGGGACAGGCGTTCCCATCGACCCGGCCCGGACGGCCGAGCTCCTCGGCTTCGCCGTCCCGGTGCGCCATTCCCTCGACGCCGTGGCCGCGCGCGACCCGGCCCTGCGCCTGCTCGCCGGTCTGGCCGTGGCCGGGGTGACCATGAGCCGAATGGCCTCGGACCTGCTCGCCTGGACCACGGACGAATTCGGTTTCCTTTGGCTGCCGGACGAGCTGGTGGGTTCCAGCTCCGCCCTGCCCCAGAAGCGGAACCCGTTCCTCCTGGAACACGTCAAGGGCAAGTCGGCCGCCCCGCTGGGTTCGCTGGTGGCGGCCGCCGGCGCCCTCCACGCCACCCCCTTCGCCAACTCGGTGGCGGTCGGAGGTGAGGGCGCCCCGCACCTGTTCCCCGCCCTCGACGCCGTGGCCGACGCCGCTGCCCTGCTCGGCCTCGTCCTGGCCGGGGCCCGGCCCCGGCCCGAGGTCATGGCCGTCCGGGCCCGTGAGGGCCACACCACCGCCGCCGCCCTGGCCGAGCAGGCCGTGGCCGGCGGCGAGCTCTCCTTCCGGGAAGCCCATCACCTGATCGGAAAGATGCTGACCGATGAGCAGGACCCCCAACTTCCCGACCCGGCCGATGTGGTGGCCGCCGCCGTACACGGCGGTGGGCCGGGCGCTTCCCCACCTCTGGACGGACCCCGCGGCCGCCGAGCCGCGTGGGTGAGCGAGGTGGCGGCTCGCCAGCGCCGGTGGGGCGCAGCCCGGGCCGCCCTCGACGAGGCGGTGGCGGCACTCGCGACGCGGGAGCGGCCCCTGGCCTCGGTGGGGAGGCCCATGTGAGTGACCATCTCTTCCCGGTCAGCGTCCCCCGCCGGAGCCTGCTGCCCGGCCGGACTATCCACCGCGACGCCGCCGAGCGGCGGCGCCGGGCCGGGGTGGCCGCCTGCCTCGTGTCGGCGGCCGGCTTCGGTGCCCTCCCCATCTTCGGCAAGGAGGCGTTCGAAGCCGGGGTCGGCCCCCTGGGCCTCCTGTGGGCCCGCTTCGGTCTGGCCGCACTGGTGTTCTGGGCGCTGGTGGCCGCCGTCCGTCCCGCCCGTCCCGCCCGCCTGTGGCTGATCGCCGGGCTGCTCATGGGCTTCGCCGGCTACGCGCTGGAGGCCGCCCTGTTCTTCCTGGCCCTCGAGCGCATCGACGCCTCCCTGACCGAGCTGCTGCTCTACGCCTACCCCGCCATGGTCACCGTCGCCGCCGTGGCCCGGGGCCGGGAACGGCTCTCCGGCCGCCTGGCCGGTGCCCTCCTACTGGCTTCGGGCGGCCTGATCCTGGTGCTGGCCGGGTCGCTCGCCCTGGGCGCCAACCTGGCCGGCTTCGCCCTGGGTCTGTCGGCGGCGACCGTCTACGCCGGCTACGTCCTGGTCGGGGAGCGGGTGGTCGGCGCCGTCCATCCGCTGCTCCTGGCTGCCCTGGTGTCCACGGGTGCCACCGCCGCCTTCACCCTGGCCGGGCTGGCCGGTGCCCCCCTCGGCCTGCCCACCACGGGGTCGGCCTGGGGGGTGGTGGGTCTCATCGCCGTGGTGGGGACGGTGGTGCCGGTGGCCGCCCTCTTCGCCGGCATCGAGCGCGTCGGCGCTCCCACCGCCAGCATCCTCTCCACCGCCGAACCGGTGGTGACCGTGGGCCTGGCCATGGTCTTCCTGGGCGAGGCCCTCTCTCCCGTGGAGGCCGTGGGCGCGCTGGCCGTCCTCTCGGCCGTCCGCCTCCTCCAGGCTCCGCCCGCCCCACCCGCCCAGCCGGCAGACGTCGAGGAAGCCGAACCCACTCCCGTCGGCGGCGAACCGGAGATGGTCTGCGCCTAGCGCGGTGCCTCCCGCCCCGTGGCGGGACCCGGCACAGATGAACACCGCCTGAACGGGCTGGACATATTGTCCAGAAAAGCAGGGTTTGTCCCATTCGCGGCGTATGGGAAGGGAACGCAGTCGAACCCGGAGCACCCATATGCCGTCTCGCATCGCCGCACGCCGCCGGGCAGTCCTTGCCGCACTCCTGATCGCCGCGCTCCCGCCGATCATCCATTCGGCCGCGCCCCATGCCGCCACCCCCTCCGGGGGCTACTGGGGGGTGGCCTCCGACGGCGGCATCTTCGCCTTCGGCGACGCCACCTTCCTGGGCTCCACCGGTGGCATGCGCCTCAACCAGCCCGTCGTGGGCATGGACACCACCCCGACCGGCAACGGCTACTGGCTCGTCGCCTCCGACGGCGGCATCTTCTCCTTCGGCGACGCCCGCTTCTTCGGGTCCACCGGCGCCCTCAAGCTCAACAAGCCCGTCGTGGGCATGGCCGCCACCCCCTCCGGCCGGGCTTACTGGCTCGTCGCCTCCGACGGCGGCGTCTTCGCCTACGGCGACGCCCGCTTCCTCGGGTCCACCGGGGCCACGGTGCTGGAGAAGCCCATCCAGGGCATGGCCGCTACGCCCAGCGGCCGGGGCTACTGGTTCGTGGCCAACGACGGAGGTGTTTTCGCCTACGGCGACGCCGGGTTCTACGGCGCCGGCACGGACCGTCCCCGCCGGGGATCCCGCAAGGTGGTGTCGATCGCCGCCAGCCCCACGGGCCGGGGCTACTGGCTGGGGATCGCCAATGGGGACGTCCTCGCCTTCGGCGACGCCCCCGACCTCGGCGGCCCCAGCAATCTCAACCTGCCCCTGGTGGGGCTGGTCCCCCGGCCGGCGACGGGTCCCGCTCCCGGCCACGCCCCGGCCGCTCCGCCCGGCGACCCCGCCGCCCCCGGCCCGGCGCCGGCCCCTTCCCCGGCTCCAGCTCCCTCGCCCTACGACCCGGGGGCGGTGCCCAAGGAGTTCATCACCGCCGCCAACCCCACGTGGGGGACGGCCCCAGCCGGTGACATGGCCGGCAAGGTGCTGCGCATGCTGGAAGCCGGCGACACCCTCTTCCTGGCCGGCGAGTTCACCGGGCTGGTCCCGCCCGGGACGCCGGAGGGCTCCCAGCACGGGGAGGTGGGCCGCAACTACCTGGCCGCCCTGTCCGCTTCCACCGGCGAGCTGCTGGCTTTCAACCCCGACCCCAACGGTCCCGTCCGGGCCCTGGCCCTGTCGGCTGACGGGCGGCAGCTCTATATCGGCGGGACCTTCGAGTCGGTGGGCGGCGCCCCGGCCCGCAACCTGGCCGCCATCGACCTCCACACCGGAGCCCTCGACCCGGCCTTCGGCCCGCCCCGCCTCAACTCCGGGGTGCGCTCACTGGCCCTGGCCGGCGACCGGCTGTACGTGGGGGGCAACTTCACCGAGGCGGTCAGCCCGGCCGGCGCCATCGCCCGGCCCCAACTGGCCGCCTTCGACGCCGGCACCGGCGCCCTGCTCGACTGGCTCCCGCCAGCCAACCAGGGCGGCGAGTTCTTCAGCCACACCGGCCAGGAGCGGTCCTCGGGCAACGGGATCATCTTCGACCTCGCCCTCTCGGGCGACGGGAAGAACCTCTTCGCCGCCGGCACCTTCGTCGACTTCGGCGGACAGAGCGGCCTCCTCAGCCTGGACGTGGCCACGGGCCAGCCCACCGAGTGGCAGGCCGGCCTGGACCGCCCGGTGTTCGCCGTCGAGGTCTGGAGAGGTGACGGGCACACCGTCTTCGCCGCCACCGGCGGGGCCGGCGGCATGCTCTTCGCCTTCGACCCGGGGGCCAAGAAGGACCTCCGCTGGCAGGCCAAGACCGACGGCGACAACATGGACGTGGTGGCCACCGCCACCAAGGTGTACCTGCTGGGCCACTACGACTTCATCGTCGACGCCAAGTCGAGTTGCTACCAGCGCTGCCCCCGGGGCAACCCCCGCCGCCACCTCGGCGCCTTCGATGCCGTCTCCGGCGACGTCGACCCTGACTGGCATCCGGTGGCCAACACCAACACCGGGCCCTATACGGCCGTGCTCGGCTCCCGCCACCTGTGGATCGGCGGCGAGTTCACCTCCGTCAACCGTGAGCCGCAACCGGGGGTGGTCCGGTTCCCGGCGCTCCAGTAGCCGGCGGGAACCGGGCCGCATCTCTTCCTTCGGGGGACACCCCCGGCCACCGGGCCCGGTCAGGTCTTGGCCGCGGTACGGGTCCCGCCGGCGTTGGCCCGCTGGGATTCAGCCACGTCGCCCAGCTGGGAGAGCTGGGTACTCGTCTCCTTGACTTGCTCCGCCATCACGTCGACCGCCTCCTTGAGGCGCTCCGTGCCCCGCTCGGCCTTGTCCTGGACGCTCTCGGCGAAGTGGGCGAAAGCCTGGGCGCTGCCGTTGAGCAGCCGCTCCCAGCCTTCCAGCGCCGGCTGAGGGGTGCTCCAGCCCGAGAGGGCCTGCTGCATGGCGTCGATGCTGGAACCCTGCACCTCGGCGGCGAGGCGGAGTGCCTCCCGGGTGCCCGCGAAGGACAACTGGAGCAGCTCCCTCCACACCCGCTGACCGACCTCGGCAAAGGTGGCCATGGTGTCGACGGTGGCCTGCAGGGAACGGCCGAAGGCCTCCTGGGCGTCACGGGTGGTCTCCCGGGCCAGCGTGCTCGACCATTCCATCATTCCCTCGCTGCCCCCGTTGCGCCTCGTCCGCTGGGCGGTGGTGGTGGCCATGGATCCCTCCTGGGTCTCGAATCCGCGTCAAGGCAGTCCTAGTGGCCCCGCCCACGGTCTCCGGCAAACGGGTGGCGACGGCCAGGCGTCAGGGCCGGGAACAGTCCGGAAGCCGGTTGCCGGGCCGCCCGGAGACGGTCAAGATCTGCATCAATGACTATTGATACGGATCTGGCACACGGGCTGCGGGTGCTGGCCGAACCCGTGCGGTGGCGGATCGTGGAGCTCCTGGCGGCCGAGGAGCTCTGCGTGTGCCATCTGGTCGAGATGCTGGGTGCCTCCCAGTCGTTGGTCAGCCACCACCTGCGGGTGCTGCGGGGCGCCGGCCTGGTCGAGAGTGAACGCTTCCGCTACTGGACCTACTACCGGCTGCGCCCCGACGCCCTCGTCCTGGTGGCGGATCGTCTCACCGCCCTGGCGCAGGCCGCACCCGGGGCCGGCGGCCACCGCCGGCCCTGTTGCTGACGTGGGATCGATGGGTCGGGCGGCCGTGGCCGAAGGTGTGGGGACGGCCCTCCTGGTGGCGGTGGTGGTCGGATCGGGGATCTTCGCCTCGCGCCTCTCCCCCACCGACGAGGGTCTCCAGCTCCTGGAGAACTCGACCGCCACCGCCCTGGGGCTGGTCGCCCTCATCCTGGCCTTCGGCCCTGTGTCGGGAGCCCATTCAACCCGGTGGTCACCCTGGCCGACCGCCTTCGCCAACCCCGCCGTGACCGTGGCCCGCACGCTGACCGACACCTTCGCCGGGATCCGCCCCGCCTCCGTCCCGCCCTTCCTTCTCGCTCAGGTGACCGGCGGCGTCCTGGCCGTGGGCCTGGCCCGCTTCCTCCACCCGGTGCTGCCCGCCACCGCCGACGACGTGATCGTTCCTCACCACCCGGATTGACGATCCGAGAAGGAGCCTCGCCAATGCCCGATCTCGACGCCCTCGCCCCCGACCAGCAACTCGCCCTGCGCAGCGCGGCGGCCAACCTCAGGGAGGACTTCGAAGGGATCTTCGGCCGGGAGACCATCGAACGGTTCCTGGCCAGCAGCTACGACCAGTTCGCCCACCGCTCCAGCATCGTCAACTTCCTGCCCCTCATGGCCGAGCGCTTCGCCCGCATGCGCCTCAAGGCTCTGGCCAAGGTGGAGGGCAAGCACGACGACGGCATCCCCATCGTCCTCTTCCTCTGCACCCACAACGCCGGCCGGTCCCAGATCGCCCTGGGGTGGTTCAACCGCCTGGCCGGCGACCGGGCCGTGGCCTGGTCCGGAGGGTCGGAGCCGGGCGACGAGGTGAACCCCGCGGCGGTGGCTGCCATGGCCGAGGTCGGCATCGACATCGCCCGCGAGTTCCCCAAACCGTGGACGGACGAGATCGTGCGGGCCGCCGACGTGGTCGTGACCATGGGCTGCGGCGACGCCTGCCCCCTCTTCCCGGGCAAGCAGTACCAGGACTGGGAGCTCGACGATCCCCATGGCCAGAGCCTCGAAGCCGTCCGCCCCATCCGGGACGAGATCGAACGTCGGGTCCGTGAGCTCCTCGACAAGCTCGCCGTCCGCACCGAGGCCGGATAGAGGATCGGAAACGACCCGTAATATGAGGTGGGCCAGGCCCTGGCCACCGCCCGGGAGCTCGATCTCGGGAACCTCGAGCGTCGGACGGTCGAGCTTACGGAACGTTAGCTGTCACACTCCGTCGGTAGGCTCGGATCGTATGGTTGCTGGGGTTGATGGCTGGCTGGTGGGTTTGAGGGAGCGGCTGTCGGCGTTGGAGCCGGACCGGCTCTCGGTGGACGACGCCGCCGGGCTTGTGGGTGTTTTCGCTGAGGGGGAGCGGCTGTGCGCGGCGGGCAAGGCGCTGGTGGCCCCGCGGGCGGAGGAGTCCAACCAGTGGCGGCGGGAGGGTCACCGCAGCCCGGCGCACTGGATGGCGGTGCAGACGGGCGAGTCGGTGGGTCAGGCGGTGGCCACGCTGGAGACGGCCCGGCGCCTGGAGGAGTTGCCCGCCACCGAAGCGGCGTTCCGCGCCGGGGAGCTGTCAGAGACCCAGGCCCGGGAGATCGCATCGGCGGCGGCTGCCGACCCGGCCGCCGAGGACGACCTGCTCCGGGCGGCGTCGAACTCCACCGTGTCGGAGCTGCGGGACCGATGCCGCCGGGTGAAGGCAGCGGCCACCGCCGACGCCGACGAGGCCTACGAGCGGATCCGCCGCCGCCGCTACCTCCGGCACTGGACGGACCGGGACGGAGCGCTGCGCCTGGAGGCGCTGCTGCCCGCTGACGACGGCGCCGTGGTCCTCGCCGCCCTCGATGCCCGCCGTCAGAAGATCTTCACCCAGGCCCATCAGCAGGGACGGCGGGAGGCGTTCGAGGCATACGCGGCCGACGCCCTTGTCGACCTGGCCCGGGGCGAGAGCGCCGGCCCGGCAGCCGTGGTCCACGTCACCGTCGACCACGACGCCCTCGTCCGTGGTTACGTCGAGCCGGGTGAGGTGTGTGAGATCCCCGGCGTCGGCCCCGTGCCGGTGGCCACCGCCCAGCGTCTGGCCGGCGACGCCGTGCTCAAGGCCCTGGTTACCAAAGGCGTCGACGTCACCAGCGTCGCTCACCTGGGCCGCACCATCCCCGCCCACGTCCGCACCGCCCTCGAAGCCCGCGACCAGAAGTGCGTGAAGCCGGGCTGCGACACCCGGCGTGGCCTCGAGATCCATCACTGGCGCGTCCCCTACGTCCAGGAGCCCTACGCCCGTCTCGAAAACCTCGCCCGCCTCTGCCGCTTCTGCCACCTTCAGGCCACCCACCACGGCTTCACCCTCGGCGGAGGCCCTGGGGCCTGGACCTGGAGCGGTCCCGACGCTCCTGATCCGCCCCCGGAGACAAGCGAAGGCCAGCTTCCGCTCCCGCCGTGATACGCCTCAGGCAGGCACGAGGATGGGGTGACAGATACCGCCGTGGCCTATGCGGACCTCCGGTGGTGGCGTCCGACCTCGCGGCCGCGGTCCCGGATCAGCAGGGGGTGGTCGGGTCGGTGCCGGTGTTGCTGGGTCGCTCCTCGTTGTCGGCCACCTCGTTGCCGCAAATCTGGCGCTGCGGCTCCCGCTGGATCTTGACGCCGTAACCCTGGTTGCCGACCAGGCGGTTCCCCACCAGCACGTTGTCCAGGCCGTCGGCGTCACCGTCGCCGCCCAGGCGGATGCCGGCGCCCTTGTTGTCGGTCGAGGTGTTGGCCCGGAAGATGTTGCCGTTGCCCCGGGCCGAGAAGCCGGCGCCGTCGGGGTCCTCCCCGCCGCTGCACAGGTTGTGCTCCACCAGGTTGGCCGAGGCGCCCTCCTTGATGTCCACGCACTCGGCCGGCGAGGTGATGACGTTGTCGTGGACCCAGTTGTTGTTGGAGGCGTCGGGCTCGCCGGTCGGGTTGCGCTGCACCTGCTCGGGCGACGTGCCGATGTAGACCCCCTCCCCGTTCTTCTCGTGGTCGTCGGCATCGAAGTCCCGCCCGCAGCGCTCGATGCGGTTGCCGGCCACCTCGTTGCCGGTGGAGAAGTACTTGACCCGCACGCACTCCCCCGCCGCGTCGCGCAGCACGTTGTTGAGGAGGCGGACGCCGGTGCCCTGGAAGACCCAGACGAGGATGTCGGCCCGGGCGATCTCGAAGCCCTCGATGGTCACGTGATCGTGGTTGACCTCCACCAGACGCCCGTCCCCGTCGCCCCGGATCACCGCCGCCGAGCCCACGATCCGCACCGGGGCATTGGGCCGGCCGGAGCGGGCGGTGGAGAAGCCGGGGTAGGTGCCCGGCCCGACCAGCACGGTGTCGCCGGCCCGGGCCTCGGCCAGGGCCAGTTCGATGGAACCGAACGGCCGGTCGCCGGAACCGTCGGCGCCGGTGGCGGCGTCGGCGGACACGTACCAGGTCCGGCCCCCCGGTGTCGCCGTCTCCACCGGGCCCGCGCCCCGGTCGCCGGCGGGGCGGTTCCCGGCCGGCGCCGACCGGGCGCCGGCCGTCCCCCCCGGCGTGGCCGATTCCGGACCGGTGGCGGCGCCGGGCCCGAAGGCGGAGCCGGCCACCAGCCCGACCAGCACGGACACGACCGCCACCACCAGGACGAGGAGCACAGCCCGGCGTGCGGCGGGCGGACCCGGTGCCGCCCCGGCCTCGCCCCGCTCGCCGGCCGGGGCGAGATGCAGACGGGTGGTCCCGCCGTCGATCTTCCCGGACCTCCTCATGACGGGCTCAACTGCCGTCGCGTCCGGCGGTCCCGGGCGTGGGCCAGCAGCTCCAGGACGACGGCGCAGCACACCGCCACCAGACCGGCGAGGGCCAGCCAGGGCAGGGGCCGGGGATGCTCGGGCTTCCCCACCGTGCTCTCCGGGCCGAGGTGGACCCTTCCCCGGGTCGGGGTGCGGGCCACGACCCGGGAGCGGGAGAGAGCGGCAAAGCCGCCGGGTTCCACCCGGATCCCGACCCGGCTCACCCGCACCCGGAGCCGCTCCAGCCGGGCCGAGGTGCCGCCGCGGATCACCACACCGTCGCGGGCCCCGCTCACCTCGACGCCCGACACGCTCGCCGCCTGGCGGATCTCGATCCCGTTGTCGCCGCCCGAGACCCGGCCGTCCCGCAGCGCCGATCCGGGTGCCTCCAGGATCACGCCGGCCTTCGTGCTGTCCTCCACCTGGTTGTCGGCCAGCGTCAGCCGGGTGGCCCCCCCGTAGGCGTGGACCCCGATGTCGTTGCCGGCAATCCGGTTGCGCCGCACGAGGTTGCCTGCCGCCTCCTTGTTGGCCCGCACGCCGATCCGGTTGCCGGTCACCACGTTGTCCTCTACGACATTGCGGGACGAGCCGAGGAGGACGATCCCGTCGCCCTGGTTGTCCTCCACCCGGTTGCCGGCCACCACGTTGCGATCCGAGCTGGCGTCGAGGACGATGCCGTTGCCGCCGTTGTCGTGGGCGTGATTGCCCCGCAGCACCCCGTCGGTGACGAACTTCGAGAAGATGAACCCGTGGCTGCCGTTGCCGTAGGCCTCGTTGGCCTCGGCCACCACGCCGGTGGTGGCGTCGTGGGGATCGAGGCCGTAGTAGAGGTTGTCCCGGAAGATGTTGCGGCGGAAGACGAGGTCCTTGGCCTCGTAGCTGTACACCCCGAAGAAGCAGTGGTGGAACACGGAGTCGGTCACCTCGCCGGTGGCGCCGCCCAGGCGCCACGACACGCCGTAGGAGCCGACGTGGTCCGACCCGAGGTAGGCCATCTCCGATCGGGTGATGTCGAGCCGGGCGCCCGATTCGTACAGGAC
The DNA here is from genome assembly GCA_044867425.1 of Acidimicrobiia bacterium. Taxonomy (GTDB): domain Bacteria; phylum Actinomycetota; class Acidimicrobiia; order IMCC26256; family BP-133; genus CAWBJP01. The sequence continues at coordinate 35,215 of JBIOUX010000169.1, forward strand.
GAAGGGCCGGACCGCCTCGACGTCGGTTGAGGGCCGGCGGGCGGCCAGGTCCCAGGACGTGACCTTCACGCCCTCGAAGCGGGCCGTGGTCTCCGGGCCCTGGCCACCGATGAACACGCCGGGCGGGTCGCTGGCCAGGCGCAGCTCCTGCGTGCCCGGGGCGGCGAAGGCGACGTGGGTGCCCGGAGCCTGGACGAAGGCGGCCCGCAGCCCGAAGGTGCCCGGCGCCACCTCGGCGATCCAGGCCGGGTCGCCCACAGCCCGGACCACCTCCTCGAAGGTCACCGGCCGGGCACCGTCGAAGGGCAGGCTGCGGACCAGCTGCCCCCCCTGGACGAGCTCGATCGCCGTGGGGCGCAACCGGAGACCCAGCATGCGGGGATCCATGGTGGTGGCCGGGTACTGCACGATCTTGAACGGCTGGTGCCGCCTCAGGTTCCGGTTGGGGTCGGTCCCCTCGTAGAGCTCGTGCTCGGGGACCGGCGGGACGTCCACCGCCGTCTCCGGATCGGCCGGCGGGACCGGGCCCGGCCCCGCCGTCTGCGCCGCCGAAGGGGGAACAGCCAGGAGCAGCGCCAGCAGGGCCCCGCCGCCCGCAGCCACCACAGGGCCCCGGAACCTCATGCCACCCTTTCGCCGGTGCGGACGACCTGACCGTCGACCACGGCCACCGAGCGGGTCAGCCAACGCTGGCGGCGGACGGTGCCCAGGGCGTAGAGCTTCACCGTGGCCATGGCGAAGGACACGAGCACGTAGACGGGGACGAGCAGGAACGACGTGGGGTTCCGCCGCAGGTGGGGCAGCAGCTTGGCCGAGCGGCTCACCAGCCACCACACGGCCAGCAGCAACGCCACCGTCCAGTCGGACCGCAGCAGGGCCAGCACCATGTAGGCCGGCGACAGGAGCAGGGTGAAGCTGCTCACCGCCTTGTCGCACATGGAGAAGGCCAGGAACGGATGGCGGAACACCCAGCCCCGGCCCAGCGCCCGCAGGTCCGAGCGCCACGTGTTGCGGGCCCAGCGCAGCCGCTGGCGGAAGAACGTCCGGGCGTCAGTGGGAAAGGTGGACCACACCCGGGCCGAGCGCTGCATGTACGTCGCCCAGCCGGCCTCGAGGATCAGGGTGGTGAGGCGCTTGTCATCGCCGGAGTTGCAGGGGACGCCGAGGAACGTCTCCTCCAGGAAGGCCTGCTCGTGCTGCAACAGCAGCTGCCGGCGGTAGACGGCTGTCCGCCCCGACAGGCACGACACCGCCCGCCCCATCCGGGTCTGGGCCGAGTTCTCGTCGAAGTAGCGGTAATCGAGGTACATGTCGGTGACCCGCTGCCACAGGCCTGCGGGCCGCCAGACGTTCTGGCGGGTGCCCACCCCGCCCACCTTGGGGTCGGCGAAGGGCTCGCAGACCCGGTGGGCCACGTCCGGCGCCCAGATGGTGTCCGAATCCACCAGGGCCACCAACGGAGTGGACGCCGCCCGCCACCCCGTCACCAGCGCCGGCCGCTTCCCCGGGACGGTCGTGGTGATGACGGTCAGCCGGTCCGGGTGCTGGCACTGGTAGGCGGCGAACACCTCCCGGCAGGCCCGGTCGGTGACGTCGATGACGCAGACGACTTCGTCGACCTGATTGGCGAGCCACGAATCGAGGGCGGCCCGGAACACATCCGGATCCTCCTGGTAGACGGGCACGACCACCGCCAGCGGCTCCCGGTGCTCGGACCGGTAGGGCAGGTAGAGCGTGGCCGGCAACCGCCGGATCAGCCAGCAGATCCAGCGAGCCAGCCCGAGAAAGCCAAGGGGGATGTAGACGGAGAGGTCCATCCCCTCAGGCGCTCTTGAGCTGGATCTCCACCGGCTCCTTGGTCCGGTGGCCATTGCGCTCGGTCTTCAGCGACTCGTTGGTCTGGATGACGGCGTCGAGGACCGGCATGTCCAGGCCAAGCTCGGCGGCGAAGCCCAGGAAACCCTGAGTGTCCTTGGGGAGGCAGGCGCCGCCGAACGGCTTCCCGCCCTTGATGCCGTACTCCGGGTTGGTGGATCCCTCGGCCGAGCGGGCCACCGTGGCCGCCACCTGGTCGACTCCCACCCCGAGCCGGTGACCGATCTTCCACATCTCGTTCCAGAAGCTGATCTTGGTGGCGTTGAACAGGTTGTGGGCGCACTTCACCATCTCCGCCTCGGCCGGGCTGGAGAAGGTCCGCACCTCGCCCCCGAACCCCTGGTACAGGTCGACGAGACGCTCGACGGTGCGCCGGCTCCGGGACCCGATGACCGTCATCCAGGGCATGAGGAAGTCCTCTCGGGCCGAGGCCGCCCGCAGGAACTCGGGGTTGGACGCCAGAGCGAAGTGGTCACCCACCCTCCGCCCCGACGCCTGCTCCAGGATCGGCCTGACGACGTTCTCGCAGGTGCCGGGCGGGACGGTCGAGCGCACCACCACCGTGTGCCAGGCCCCGGCGTGGCGCAGCGCCTCGCCCACGCTGCGCACGGCTGCCTCCAGGAAGGACAGGTCATAGCCCGCCCCCGAGCTGGGAGTCGGCACGGTCAGGAAGATGAAGGCCGGCGGGCCGGAGAGGTCGATCACCGTGGAGGCGGCGAACCCCTCCCGGCGCAGCTCCTCCACCCGGCTGGTGTTGATGTCGACGAACTGCACGTGATGACCGGCGTCGGCGAAGCCCTTGCCCGTGGCGGTGCCCACCACGCCGGAACCGATGATGACGGCACGTCCCATCTCTGTTACCCCCGGTGATTCCCCAGCTGGTGGCACCCGCCCGGGAGGGGCGAACCCATCAGCACCGACAGGTCGCACTGCAACGTCAACTGCGTGAATGGGAGGCGGAACAACGGACACTCATGCCGCCACGGCCCCTCGCCGACGCCACAAGGCGGAGTAGGCCCCGCTGCCCACCAGCACGGCGACGGGGATGAACCCGGCCAGGGCCCAGGGCGAGGGCAGCCGGCGTTCGCCGGTCCGGGCCGCGGCCAGAGACGGGCTCGGGGCCGGCGGGGGCGCGGTCCTGGGATGGACCGGCGGGGTACCCGGGCCGGCGCCGACGGCGACCTCGCCCAGGGTGGCGGATGGCTGGAAGCCATCGAGGACTTCGGGTCCCACGGTCGGCGGGGCCGCTCTGGGCCCGGCCGGGGTGGGCTCTGGGGCCGGCCCCGGCGTCAGGCGCTTGACGATGTCGGGAATGGTCACGGCGGCCGGAGGTCCGGTGACGCCCGGGACCGGGCCGCGGGGCCCCGGGGGCGAGCTGGACGCCCGGGTGGTGGGAGTGGTCGGCCCCGCCGTCCCGGGGACGGGGCGGGTGGCGGTGGTGGTGGTGCCCGCCCGGGTGGTGGCCGTGGTCAGCCGAGTGGTGGCGGTCGTGGGGCTCGGGCCCCGGACCGTCGAGGCCGTCGGCTGTGCGGCGGTGGTCGTGGTCGGCTTCTCGGTGGTCGTGGTCGGCCGTCGTCGCCGGGTGGTCGACGTCGTCGGCTTCTCGGTCGTCGTCGTCGCCTGCTTGCCCGCCGCGGTGGTCGTGGTGGTGCCACGCTCCCGGGTGGTCGACGTGGTCGGCTCGTCCGTCGTCGTCGTCGCCCGGTCCTGGGTGGTCGAGGTGGTGGCCTTCTCGGTCGTCGTGGTCGGGTCGTGACGCGTGGTGGAGGTCGACTTCTCCGTCGTGGTGGTCGGATCGCCGGTGGTCGACGTGGAGGACTTCTCCGTGGTCGAGGTCGGATCGTCGGTGCTCGACGTGGCCTGGGACTCAGAGGTCGGGGTCTGACCCGGGGGCTGCGCGGCCTGGGCGGCCAGGCCCATCGCCACCAGGGCGAAACCGGTCAGGCCGGCCAGGACCCAACGCTCCCTCCCCCCGAAACGCACCCCGCACCCCCAAGCACCGCGCACCAGAGTGAACCGATGGGCACCGCCACGCTGCGGTGCGACGTTGCGGCCGACTTGTTCTCCACGTTGCCGTCCCCTTCCTGCCGTTTCGACCCCAAAGGGAAAGGGTTTTCCCTTTTGCCCGATTCGAGATTTTCAGCCGCGCGCTTCTCGTCACCGTGGGTTCACTCAACGTGGCCAGGAAGCGGAAGAAGTTAACGAGCGGGCCGACCGCTACCGCACGAAGAGACCGTGGTTGCGCCATCGTGCGGCGCGGTCCACCACCGCCTCGCTACCTGCCACGGGACGGCCGTCGCGGAAGCTGACCCGCCGGAGCGACCCGTCGGCGGCGGCCAGGTAGAGGTGGCCGCCGGCCAGCGTCACGCCCTGGGCCCCGGACCAGTCCATGCCGTCCCCGTCGCCGCTGACCACGAAGGATTCGGCGCCCACCATGGTGCCGTCGGGGCTGAACCAGCGGAAGCGCAGCCGCCGGTCGCCCGCCACCGTGTAGTACAGGCGGCCCCGGTCGTAGAAGGCACCCGACAGCCGCTCAGGGGGGAAGCCGGCATCGCCCAGGCCGTGGAGGGGAATGGCGCGGGGTTCGCCACTCTGGTCGCCGGCGAAGCGGCGGGCCAGCAGCCGGCCGTCCTCCCATCCCGTGTACAGGGTCTCCCCCACCACGAAGCTCCCCCGGCCCCCGGACCAGCCCCGGCCGCCACTCACGTCCTGCGCCGGGCCCGTCGCCCGGCCGTCGAAGCTCCGCTTCCAGAGGCCACCGTCCGGCGCCAGCTGGTACAGGTTTCCGGGGAGCCGGGCGGCGGGAGGCTCGCCGGGCGGGGGCCGGCCTCCGGCCAGGGGCAGGAAAGCCAGGCGAGGCCGGCGCCGCCCACCCACGTACTCGGTTTCGGTGCCGACCCACAGGCCGTCGGCGCCCGGGACGAGGGCAAAGGCCCCCTGGCCCCGGGGCTCGCGCCCGGGGTCCCACGACAGCGGCAGGCCGTTGGTGGGGTCGAGGGCGGCGATGCCCGACCGGGGCACCGCCCCCGGGCCGGGCTGGGCGTCGGGGCCGGTGCCATTGGACCACGGGTTGTTCATCCAGCGCATGTGCCCCGCCACGTAGACAGCCGGGCCGGTGACGGCCACGGCGGTGAAGCTGTCACCCCCGCTGTGGTCGACCCAGGTGGGCAGCACCCCGCGGCCTCCGGGGGCGAGCTCGAAGCGGGCGGCGGAGTCGCACAGGCCGGTGTGGGCCCGGGCCCCGGTGGTGACCACCACGAACCAGTCGCCTCCCGGGGCGACGGCCACGTCCTGCACGTAGGTGTCGAAGGCGGAACTGCAGGCCGTGCGGTAGGCGTCGGTGTGCCAGTCGGCCAGGCGGGCCGGGGTGGCGCCCACGTCGACCACGGCCAGCTGGTGCCGTTCCTGGCCCGCCACCCGGGTGAAGGTGCCGGCCGCCACCAGCCGGGCGCCGTCGGGCGTGACGTCGAGCTTCTCGACCCGCAGGCGACCCTGCCGGGTTTCGGTGAAGGGCACGTCGAGACGGGGGTCGACCGCCCCGCTGGCGGGGTCGAGGGCCGCCAGCGACGACCGGGGCACGCCGTTCACGGCCGAGAAGCCGCCGCCGACGTAGAGCCGGCCCCCGGAGGTGGCGAGGTCCTCGACCGACGAACCTTCGATGTCAGCCCGAAATCCGGTCACCCGCCGGCCGGAGTCGAGGTCGAGCTTGGCCAGGCGGAGCGGGAAGCGTCCCCCAGCGAACACCGCCCCGTCCCCCGGCGCCCCGGCCAGGGCATCCACCCGCCCGCCCAGGCGGGGGGCGAACCCGCGGACCACCGCTCCCGTGCCGGGGGCGAAGGCGAACAGGCCGGCCCGCTCGAGCACGGTGCCGGTCCGGGGATCGCGGACCCGGTTGAAGCTGCCCCCCACGACGACCCGGTCCCCCACCAGGGCGACGGCCCGGACCTCGCCGTCGAGCACCGCCGGCGTGCCCTCGGCCGGCGTTTCGGAGACGAGCCGGTCATGGTGCACGCCGGCCGCCCCGGCCAGGCCGGGCGAGGAGAGTGGCAGGGCGCCCAGGGCGGTGACGACGCAGGCGGCGATCCGGGCTCGCATGACCAGATGATGTTATTGGAGTTGCGTAAGTTGTCCATGAACTAATAGTGAACGCTTTGGCCGGTGTTCATCGATCGCTCATCGGGCGTTCCCACCGGCGACGCGGAGGACTCCTAGCTTCTGCGGCCGTGGGCCACCGCCGCCGTCGAGACCCACGGACCCCGGGACCTCAAGTGGGTCCGGGCCGGCGTGGACCCCAACCGGCCGGGGGTGTTCACCTTCCGACCCGAAGGTCCCGGGTCGAGCTAGCTGTCCTGGCGGGCAGCGAGGATCAGCACGGGACGGCGGGGTCGAGCGCGCCGTTGGTCACGCCCTCCTGGTTCCCGCCGGCGTCGTTGCCACAGATCAGACCCTGGGGCTGGCGCTGGACCTTGAGGCCGTAGCCCCGGTTCTCACTCAGGCGGTTGCCCCGGACGACGGAGAGGATCCCGTCTTCGGCGGCGTCGCCCCCGAGCCGGATCCCGGCACCGGCGTTGCCGGTGGAGACGTTGGCGGAGAACACCGTGGCCCGGCCCCGGGAGGAGAATCCGGCGCCCTCGGGATCGGCGCTGCCACTGCAGTGATTGCGCTCGATGACGTTGCCGGCCGCCGCCTCCTTCACGTCGACACACTCGGCGGGGGCGGTGATGACGTTGTCGTGCACGAAATTCCCGCTGGAGGCGTCGGGCTTCCGGGTCGGGTTCCGGTCCAGCTGCTCGGGGGCGGTCCCGATGTAGATCCCCTCCCCGTTCTTCCGGCCTGCGCTCAGGTCGAAGTTTCTCGCCCCGCAGCCCGTGATGCGGTTGTTCGCCACCTCGTTGCCGGTGGCGAAGTACTTGAGGCGCACGCACTCGCCGGCGGCGTCGTGCAGCACGTTGCCGAGGATGCGCACCCCGGTGGCCTCCTGCACCCACACCAGCTTGTCGGCGCGGGAGAGGTCGAAGCCCTCCAGGGTGATGTGGCTGTGGTTGATCTGCACCAGCCGGCCGTCGCCGTCACCCTCCAGGCGGGCACCGGCGCCGGCGAGGCGGATGGGCGCCTCCGGCCGGCCGGCGCGCACCGTCTGGACGGGCGTCCGATAGGTGCCCGCCCCCACCACCACGGTGTCTCCGGGCTGGGCCGCCTCGAGGCCGGCGACGATGGTGGAGAACGGCCGCGCCGGCGAACCGTCGCCCCCGCCCGCGGCTCCGGCCGCCACGTGCCATTCCCGTCCCGCAGGCGGGGACACCCGTGCCGGGGGTGCCGAGGTCACGGTTGTGCTGACACCGGTGGCAGTGGTGGTCGTTTCCACCGGTTCCGGCTCCCGGGCCGGACCGGGGGTCAGGTCCGCTTCGGGGACGAGGCGCGGAACGGCCACCCACCGCCGGCCGGTGCGGCTCTCCTCGGTGCCGCTGGACAGCGCGGCCCGGTCCACTCCCGGGCGGGACTCGGGAACGGTGACCACCAGCGCGGCGACCAACACCGTTGCCGCCAGCCACCCCAGACCAGCTCTTTGGGACGTCACGACCCCTCGACCCCCGGTCTGGCTAGCCCTCGGTGGCGGTCGGGGCCGGGCCGCCGGCCGCGGCCCGCTCCAGGGCCAGGGCCTGGAGCCGGGCGTGGGTGCCCACGCCCTCGCCGGTGCACCGCACCCAGTTGCCTTCGGGGCGCAGCTCCCAGGCCTGGGTGGCGTCGGCCAGGTTGACGTCGAGGATCTCCTGGAGGCGGGCGGTGAGGGCCGGCTCCTCCACCGGGGTCATCACCTCCACCCGGCGGTCCAGGTTGCGGGGCATCATGTCGGCCGAGCCGAACAGGTAGCGGACCGGCCCGGAACGGCCGCTGCCGAAGGCGAAGATCCGGGAGTGCTCCAGGTAGCGGCCCAGGATGGAGCGGACGCGGATGTTCTCCGAGAGCCCGGGCGTCTGGGGGCGCAGCCGGCAGATGCCCCGCACGATGAGGTCGATCTCACAGCCCCGGCCGGAGGCGACGTAGAGGGCATCGATGACCGCCTCGTCGACGAGGCTGTTCATCTTCATGATGATCCGCCCGCCGCCCTTTTCGGCAGCCGCCTCCTCGATGAGGGCGAGGATCCGGTCCCGCAGCCCGTGGGGGGCCACGGCGATCTTGCGGTACTCGCCCCGGCGGGAGTAGCCGGTGAGGAAGTTGAACAGGTCGCCCAGGTCGGCGCCGAGGTCGGGGTCGGCCGACAGGACCCCGACGTCCTCGTACAAGCGGGCGGTGGTGGTGTTGTAGTTCCCGCTCCCGATGTGGCAGTAGCGGCGGATGCCGTCGGGTTCGGCCCGCACCACCAGCGCCGTCTTGGAGTGGGTTTTGAGCCCCACCAGGCCGTAGACGACGTGGACCCCCGCCTCCTCCATCTTGCGGGCCCAGGCGATGTTGGCCTCCTCGTCGAAGCGGGCGGTGAGCTCGATGAGCACCGCCACCTGCTTGCCGTGCTCCGCCGCCCGGATGAGCGCCTTGACGATGGGACTGTCACCCGAGGTCCGGTACAGGGTCTGCTTGATGGCGAGCACGTCGGGATCCACCGCCGCCTGGCGGATGAAGGCCTGGACCGAGTCGGCGAAGGAGTCATAGGGGTGGTGGACCAGCTCGCCCCCTTCCCGGAGGACGGCGAAGATGTCCTTGCCCTCCTCCACCCCGACCAGGCGCGGGGGCGTCACCGGGCTCCAGGGCGGGTCCTTCAGGTCCGGGCGGTCCAGCTTGTGCAGGGCCCAGAGGGCCTCCAGGTCGAGGGGCCCGTCGACCACGTAGACCTGCTCGGGCTCGAGGTCAAGCTCCCGGGTCAGGAGATCGCGCACGTCGTCGCTCATGGCGGCGTCGATCTCGAGGCGCACGGCGTGGCCGAAGCGCCGGCGGCGAAGCTCCATCTCCACCGCCGAGATGAGGTCGTCGGCGTCGCCCTCGGACACCATGAGGTCGGCGTTGCGGGTCACGCGGAAGGGGGCGCTGGAGCCGATCTCCATGCCCGGGAAGAGGGCGGGCAGATGGGCGGCGATGACCTGCTCGAGCGGCACGTACCGGCCGGCGCTGGTGACGACGAAGCGGGGCAGGAGCGGCGGCACCTTCACCCGGGCGAAGCGGGTCTCGCCCCGCTCAGGGTCGCGCACCTGGACGGCCAGGCTGAGCGACAGGTTCGAGATGTAGGGGAACGGGTGCCCCGGATCGACGGACAGGGGGGTGAGGACGGGAAAGATCTGCTCGTCGAAGAACTGGGACAGTTCCTTGCGACAGCTCTCGCCCAGCCGGTCCCAGTCGAAGAGCTCGATGCCGGCGGCGGCCAGCGCCGGGCACAGCTCGTTGCGGAACACGGACATCTGACGGGCCACGAGGTGGACCGTGCGCTCCCGGATGGAGCTCAGTTCCTCGGCGGGCGTGAGCCCCTCCGTGGCGGCCGCCCCCAGGCCGGCCGCCGCCCGGTCGGTGAGGCCGGCGACCCGGATCATGAAGAACTCGTCGAGGTTGCGGAAGAAGATGGCGGCGAACTTGACGCGTTCCAGGAGCGGGATGTCGGGGTCCTCGGCCAGGGCCAGCACCCGGGCGTTGAAGTCGAGCCAGGACAGCTCCCGGTCGAGGAAGCGGGGCACGGAGCCCTCGGCCGCCCCGTCGTCAAGGCCGGTGACCGGTTGTTCAGGAAGGGTGACCGCCATGGCTCTCCTCAGGGTACCCGGGTCCGGTCACCCGCGACTCCCGGCCCGCTCGGCCGCCACCAGGGCGGCGCCGATGGCTCCGCCCCGATCCCCCAGCTCTCCGGGAACGACCCGCAGGGACGGGTTCTTGGGAAACAGCTCCGACTTCACCGCCTGGTCGACGCGGGACACGAAGGCGGGGCCGAGCCGATCGGCCAGCCCGCCGCCGATCACCACCAGGGGCAGATCGAGCAGGGCCACGGCTGAGGCGATGGCCGCCCCCAGGGCGGCCACCGCATCGTCGATGAGCTCGACGGCGATCGGGTCGCCGGCGGCCAGCGCCCGCACGAACACGCCCGAGGTCATCCTCCGGGCAGGGGCCAGCTCCACCAGCACGGTGTCCCGGCCCTTGGCCTCCAGCTCCCGGGCCCGGCGTTCCATGACCGCCCGCCCGGCGTAGGCCTCGAGATGTCCCCGGCCACCACAGCCGCAGGTGCGACCGCCGCGGCGGACGATGGTGTGGCCGATCTCACCGGCGGCCCCCGTCGGGCCCCGCCGCAACTCGCCGTTCAGGATCAGCCCGGCTCCCACCCCGGTGCCCACGAACACGCCGAGCAAGTTCTCGGCTCCCCTCCCGGCGCCCATGCGGTGCTCGGCCAGCGTCCCCACGTTGACGTCGTTGTCCACCTCCACGGGCAGGCCGCCGAGGCTCTCGGAGAGAGCCGAGCTCATCCCGAAGGGCTCCATCCACCCGGGCAGGTTGGGAGCCGATCGGACGGTGCCGTCCACCGGGTCCACCACGCCCGGAGCCCCGACGCCGACGCCGGCCACGTCCTGTTCCCCACCCAGTTCCGACACCACCGCGGCCATGGCGTCCACCACCGCCAGGGGACCGCCCTGGGTCGGGGTCTTGCGCTTCCCCTCGGCCACGACCTTCTCCCCGTCGAGCGCGACGGCATAGATCTTGGTGCCCCCCAGGTCGACGCCGATCCAGGCCACGATGTCCCCCCCTGCTTGGAGGTGACCGCTCTACCACCTGGAACCGTCACCGGTCGAGGCCCAGGCGCCCGACGGTAGCAAGTCGAATTCGTCGGCAGCCGGAACTGCGCTTGAACGCAAGGTGAACTTGTCGCTTACGAACCAGGCCGGCGCACGGCGTCAACCGACGATGTCGATGTCGATCACGTCGTCCCGGTCGGCCAGGACGGCCAGACGCGTCTCCAGGTGTGTTCCCTTCACGTCGGCGTGGACCACCGTGCCCGACCCGTCGCCCCGCCGCACGGTCAGGGAGTCGACCTCCAGCCCGTCCACGTGGTGGAGGGCGCCGATCACCTCGGCCGTGTCGGCCTCCGGGTTGAGTTGGATGATCACCGTCTCCTTGCCGATGGCGAAGCGGCGTAGCCACCGGCGCGGGGCCCGCAGCAGGGCCAGGGTGAGGACGAGGGCGGCGGTGGCGGCCACGCCCATGAAGTAGCTGCCCAAGCCGATGGCCAGGCCCACGGCGGCGGTGACCCAGATGCTGGCCGCGGTGGTCAGCCCCCGGACGGAGGCGCCGTGTTTGATGATGACACCGCCGGCCAGGAACCCGATGCCGGTCACCACGTTGGAGGCGATGCGGGTGACGTCGACCTGATAGTTGGTCGCGGCCCGCTCGTGGATGAACTCGCTGAAGCTGTAGGCGGAGACGAGGCCGAACAACGCCGCCCCCAGTGCCACGGTGATGTGGGTCCGCAGCCCGGCCATCTGGCCGGTGAGCTCCCGCTCGAGGCCGATGACGGCCCCGAGGAGGAGCGCGACCAGGATGCGGAGGGCGACCTCGGTTTCGGTGGGCATGTCCTTACGGTTCCCGGTTTGCCTCCAGTTCACTCTCTCGAAACTGGAGGTTGTCCTGGAGGCCGCGCTCAGTGCAACCAGGCGCGCCGTTTGGGATTGGCGGCCTTCTTCCAGCTCTTGGGCCACGCCTCCCGCCGGTCGTGGGCCTCGGCCCGCTGCAGGCCGATGAGCTGACCGATCAGCACCGCCTCGCCCGGGGCGGTGACGGATTCCACGATGCCCCGCAACCAGTCCTCCATGACGCAGGCGTCCTGGTGGTCGCCCAGCACCGTCTGCACCCCGGCCACCGCCTGGGCGAACCTGCTGGCCGGCTTGCCGATGACCGGCGCCGCCGCCTCGGCGGCATAGCGGGTGTGCTTGGCCAGGATGCGCACGGCGTGGAGCTCCTCGTCGGCGGGCGTCTCGGGCAGGGCCCGCACCGCCTTGCGCAGCCGGCGCCAGGGCCGGCCGGCGAGCGCCGGCAGCACCTCCTCGGCGTCCTGGGCCAGGTCGGCGTCCAGCGCCGCCACCGGCGCCGCCGCCGCCGCCGTGAGCCGGTCGAGCAGCTCGGCGTAGCGAGGGGCGTTCATGGCTTCGAGGAGGTGGGCCCGGGCCGCCTCCCGGTCGTCGGCCAGGCACCGCACCAGCGACGCCACCCCAGCGGCGTCCTCCTTGGCCAGGGTGGTCCCCTGCCGTTCCAGGCGCTCCATGAGGACCTCGGCGTCGCGCACCGCCCCCAGCAGGCCGGCGTACCACCCCGCCTCGGCCCGCAGACCGGACAGCCATTCCCGGTCGAGCAGGGGCCGGAAGGTCCGCAGGTCGGAGCGCAGCCGGCGGGTGCCCACCCGGGCCTGGTGCACGTCCTCGGGATCGTCGCCCAGGCGCACCCCGGGGTCGTGGGCCACCATCCGGTTGAGACCGGCGGTGAGGGCCGCTCGGATGACGTCTCCGATGGTGGCATGGGCCTCCAGGACGATGGGGGCGTGGTCCGGGGGGCCCTGCGCCCGCGGGCCGAGGGCGCGGGCCACCTTGGCCGTCCCGTCGGCGTCGCCCGCTCCCGATGCCCGCAGCCGGCCGATCACCGCCGCCAGCAGTCCCGGAGGGGCCTCGGGTTCGATCTCGACCTCGACCTCCCGGAACCGGGAGGCCAGCCGGCGCCCGTGGTAGACGGACACCTCGTCGTCCACCACCTCGGCCACCCTGCGATCGTCGACGACCAGCTCCACTCCCGTCCGGCGGGTCTTGAGCCGGGCCACCGGCACCAGCGGAGCGGTCCGGGTGTAGGCCCGCACCAACGCCGCGGCCTGAGGAGGGATCTCGCCCGCCGGCCCGGGGAAGGGGATCTCCCGACGGTTCATGACCGGACCCCGGTCGCCCTCAGGGAGCTTCACGGTCCACGGCGGCTCGTCGCCGGTGCGGTGGCGCAGGCTCACTCCGGCCCGGGCCAGCCGCAGGTCGCGGGTGTCGTAGTAGAGGGCGTCGAGGCGGCGCTCGGGCATGGGCTGGGCGCTCACTCCCTCGCACACTCCGAAGAGGTCCGGGAGGGAGAACCCGCCCCAGGCGGCCAGCTTGACCTCACGTTCGACCTTCATCGCCAGACCTTCATCGCCAGACCTTGTCGCCAGCCTTCATCAGGTCATGATGCCCGTCCGGCGGCCAGGGCGGCCAGACGGGACTCGACCTCCTGCTGGGTGGTGGAGACGCTGGCCCGGCGCCAGGCGCCATCTGGTCCCAGTTCCCAGCCCGGCAGCTGGATGTGGACATCGAGGGTGGCCTCGAGCCGGCGCCGGATGGCGGGGTCGGAGATGGGCACGGCCACGTCGACCTGCCGGTCCAGGTGGCGCACGGCCAGATCGGCCGACGACAGGTAGACCGTCACCCCGTCGCCGGAGCCGAAGCTGAAAATCTTCGAACTCTCCCGGTACCAGCCGGCGGGAGCCACCACCCGGATGGTGGGCGAGAGCTCCGCCACCCCGGGCCGCAGGGCACAGGCCCCGGCCACCACCAGCTCGATCCGCGCTCCCCGCTCCGAGGCGGCGTACAGCGCGTCGATGATCTCCCGATCCACCAGCCGGTTCACCTTGAGGCGGATGCGGCCCTCGGGCGTCGATTGCTCACGGATGCGGGCCAGGAGCCCGCTTCGGAGCGACACCGGCGCCACCAGCAGGCGCCGGAAGCGCACCGGCCGGCTGTAGCCGGTCAGGTAGTTGAAGACGTCGCTCAGGTCCGCCCCCAGCTCGCCATCGGCCGACAGCAGGCTCATGCCCTCGACCCGCGTTTTCGGATCGGGAGTGATGGTGCTCACCGTGGAGTAGCGGGTCACGCCGTGGCTCCGCTGGGCCACCACCAGCGCCACCGGACAGTGGGTGCGGATGCCCACCAGTCCGTAGACGACATGGGCGCCCGACTTCTCCAGGGCCCGGGCACAGACGGTGCTGTCCCGTTCCCAGCCGGGCGGCCAGCTCGACGAGGGCGACGACGTGGACTCCCCGCTCCGCCGCCCGGCACAGGGAACGGACGACGGACCCCTCGGGTGCCGGGCGGTAGAGCGTGTGCTTCACGGCCAGTACCTGGGGATCGTTGGCGGCTCGCACCACGAAGGCGTCGACCGAGCCGGCCGGCGAGTCGTAGGGCGAGTGCACGAGCAGATCGCCGTCCTCGACCACGGCGAAGGGGTCAGGACGGTCGCCGCCCACCGGCGCCAGCCGGGCGGGTGGCGCCGCCGGCGGCGGGGCCGCCTTGAGCCCGGGAAGGTCGAGGTCGCTCAGCTGGCGGAGGCCGGCCAGGCCGAGCAGGCCGTGGACCACGTAGACGTCCTGCTCGGCCAGGTCCAGGTCGCTCACCAGCCGGGCCAGGAGATCGTCGGGAACCGACGCCTCCACCTCCAGGCGGACGGCGGCCCCCGACCGGTCCCGGCTCAGCTGGAGCTCGGTCGCGGTCAACAGATCCTCCGCGGCCGGATCGGTGGGCAGACCGGCCTGGCGGGTGACCCGGAACAGGGCATGCGCCGTCACCCTGAGGGGCCCGAACAGCGAGTCGAGGTTGGCCACCACGAGTTGCTCGACCGGCACCGGCCGGCGGTCGGGCAGGCTCACGAAGCGGGGCACGACCGGGGGCAGCTCGACGGAACCGAACCGGTCACGGCCCTCGTCGTCGCGCAGGCGGACGGCGACGTTGATGGACAGGTCAGCGGGCGGAGGCGACGGCCGGCCCGGCTCGGTGACGAGCGGGGCCAGCGCCGGGAGGACGCGCTGGCGGAACAGGTCCTCCAGGTAGGACCGGTCCCTGGTGCCGAGCGCCCCCCACTCGCACGGGCACAGGCCATGGGCGGCAAGAGCGGGCCCGAGCTGGCGCAGGACCCGGCTCTGCCGCTGCAGCATCTCCTGCACCCGGAGCCGCACCGCCCGCTGCTGCCCGCCTCCGGACGCCGCTCGCCGGCGCTGGGCGCCGCGCAGCTGGAACATCTCGTCGAGGCCGCGGGCGGCGGTGGCCAGCATCCGGACCCGCTCCAGCGGTTCGACGGCCTCGTCCTCGGCGAGCGCCAGAATCCGGGCGCCCGATTCCACCCAGGAGACGTCCTCGTCGAGGTACCGCGACACTCCTTCGCCCACCAGGGCCGACTGAGTCAAAGCGTCTAGCTGGTTGGGCGCCCCTGCCGACGGCACCCGCCTACGCTACGCGACCACACCTGGACAGGACGTGAACTGAAGGTGACATGTCGGTGACGCCGCGGGAGGTTCGCCCGGCTGTCGTCCTCCTCCCGACCGGCCTCGGATCAGGCCGGTGATCTCGGCGGTTCCTGCAGCAGCTCGAACACCTCGGCCAGCTCCTCCTGGACGCGGGCCCGCAGGTTGCCACAGATGACGAGGCGCTGCTCGGGCAGCGCCCACTGGAGCAGGTCGGACAGCTCGCCACCGTGGGGCAGGGTGATCTCGATCTCCGAGTCGCCCCGCTCCCAGCTGTAGAGGTTGATCTCCAGCCGGAACATGGGCGGGTCGCCGGCCACCAGCGTCATATGGGAGCGCTCGGCGTCGAGGACCTCCGCTCTTGAGGGCGCGCTGTTGGCGCCCTGACTCTTGCTCCCGTTGCGGGAGACGGTCTTGGTGGTGGGGGCCACGGGGACAACCTTCTTTCATTGGCTGGAAAGGTGCGGCGGAGCGATTGTCCAGAGTCGGGGTGACGAGCCACCCAACTGGGAATGTCGACTCGATGAACCGGCCGGGAAGCGTTCGCCGAGGCGTCACTTCCCGGTCACACCCCTCGGACGCTCAGCGCTTGCCCTTGCGCCCCTTGTCCTTCCGGCCCTTCCCCGCCTTGGCCTTGTTGCCCTTCTTCCCCTTGCCCTTCTTGGCCTTCTTGCCCTTCGCCTTCTTGCCCTTCCGCCCCTGTTCCGGCTCGGGGTTCTCAGCGGGAGCTTCGGCGGCCGGCGCGGCCGCTTCGTCTTCGCTGGGCGGCGTGCTGTCAGTTCCCAAGTCCGTCACCGGTCGTTCTCCCTCTGCGAGGCGGAAGATTCTGGCACAGCCTGTCCGATCCGTCCCCTTGCACCCCACTGTTTCGATGCCGTTTGCTTACGCGTCACTTGCGCACTCTTCGTAAGCAACCCGGCGCATTTACCTTGCGGGAGAGACAGAGACCCCGCCCAAGGAGGGCAACGCCTTGCACGTTCGAAAGCCTGGTACCTGGCTCGTCCTGGTCCTCACCATGATGCTGCTCGGAGCGGCCTGTGGGGACGACAAGAAGACCGAGGCCGGCGGCACGGAGGAGACCAACAAGGCGGCGGGCGAAGAAGCGCTCACCGGCACCATCAACATCTCCGGTTCGTCGACCGTGGCCCCGATCACCACCCGGGTGGCGGAACTGTTCAAGGAGGATGAGTCCGGCGTCGACGTCAACGTGGACGGCCCGGGCACCGGTGACGGCTTCGTCCTGTTCTGCAACGGCGAGACGGACATCTCCGACGCCTCCCGAGCCATCAAGAAGGCGGAGGCCGACGCCTGCGCAAAGAACGGCATCGAGTTCATCGAGCTCAAGATCGGCATCGACGGCCTCACGTTGATGACCAGCCCGCAGAACAGCGCGGTGCAGTGCCTCAGCTTCGCCGACCTCTACGCCCTCATCGGCCCCGAGTCACAGGGCAAGAAGAAGTGGTCGGACGCCTCCGCCCTGGCCAAGGAGCTCGGGTCCAAGACGACGTTCCCCAGTCTGGACCTGACCGTGGTCGGCCCCGGCGAGGAGTCGGGAACCTACGACAGCTTCGTCGAGGTGGCCCTGGAGGGGACGGCCAAGAAGCGGGCCGAGGCGGGCAAGATCACGGCCGACCAGGTCAAGACGACCCGGCCCGACTACCAGTCCTCGGCTGACGACAACATCATCATCCAGGGCATCGAAGGGGCGAAGGGCTCGCTGGGATGGGTCGGCTTCGCCTACGCCGAGGAGCAAGGGGACAAGGTCAAGGAGGTGCAGGTCTCCAAGGAGCCGGGCGGCGAGTGCGTGGCGCCCGACACCACGACCATCGCCTCGGCCAAGTACCCGCTGTCCCGCTTCCTCTACATCTACGTCAACGCCAAGAAGGCCACGGAGAACGCCGCCATCGGACCTTTCGTGGACTTCTACCTGGGTGACGGCATCGGCGCCGTGACCGAGGTGAAGTACGTCGCCCTGGCCGACACCGACCTGACCGCCACCAAGGGCATCTGGTCGGCCAAGACCGTGGGCACCCGCGACGGCGGGAAGTAGCAGAGTCACCCTCACAACCGAAACCGGCACGGGGCGGGGCAGCGATGCCCCGCCCCTGTCGACCCATCAGGAGCCTGGATGGCCACCACCACCGTTGACCTGAGCGGCAACAGGAAGCGACTGCGCAAGGAAGCGATCGTGCGCGGGCTGTTCTTCGGCGCCGCCATCTTCTCCATCGTGGTCAGCGCCCTCATCATCCTGTCGCTCTTCCGTGAGGCCTGGAGGTTCATGTCCACCGTGGAGTGGGACACGGTGTGGAGCGCGGGCTGGTTCCCCCGCCGGGGTCATTACGACATCAAGACCCTTCTGGTGGGAAGCCTGCTGGTCAGCGCGGCCGCCATGCTCCTGGCCGTGCCTGTCGGCCTCGGGGCGGCCGTGTACCTCTCCGAGTACGCCCCGCCCCGGCTGCGGCGCATCTTCAAGCCCATGCTCGAGACGATCGCCGCCGTGCCCAGCGTGGTCATCGGATTCTTCGTGCTCACCTTCGTGTCCCCCGATCTGATCCAGGGGGTGCTCGAGGGTACGCCGCAGCAGACCCTGTTCGCCGCCGGACTGGGCGTGGGGATCCTGCTCATCCCGCTGGTGGCGTCCGTCACCGAAGACGCCCTGCGCTCCGTGCCCAACACCTTGCGGGAAGCGTCCTATGGCATGGGCGCCAAGAAGATCACCACCGTCACCCGGGTGGTCATGCCCGCCGCCCTCTCCGGCGTCGTGGCCTCACTCATCCTCGCCGTCTCGCGGGCCCTGGGCGAGACCATGATCGTCTTCATCGCCGGCGGTCGGAGCGGCGGCAGCCTCTTCAGCCTCAACCCCTTGGAGCCGGGGCAGACCATGACGGCGGCCATGGCCTCAGTGGCGACGGGCACCGACGCGGTGGTCGGCGCGGGCCTGGCCTTCCCCAGTCTGTTCTTCGTCGGCCTGGTGTTGTTCGTCATCACCTTCGGTCTCAACATCGTGGCCGACAAGTTCGTCCGCCGGTTCCGCCAGACCTACTAGGAGTCACTGGGATGGGTATGTCAACGCCCGCCGGGACGGCCGCAGCCGCGGCCCCGTCCGCAGTCCGAGCCCGGCTGAAAGGCCCGAAGTTCGACCCGTCCGGAACCTTGTTCCGCATCGGCATGCTGTCGGCGCTGGTCATCTCCTTCCTCATCCTGGTGACGCTGCTCGTCACCGTGGCTGCCGACGGGGTGCCGGTGCTGGCCGAGCGCTTCACCTCGTTCCTGAACGGCACGCTGCTGTCGTTCCCCGAAGAGGCTGGCGTCCACCAGGCGATGCGGGGCACCTTCTGGATCGCGATCTTCGTCGTCGCCCTCGCCTTCCCCATCGGCGTGTCGGCGGCCATCTACCTGGAGGAGTACGCCCCGCGCAGCCGCCTGACCCGGTTCATCGACATCAACATCCGCAACCTGGCCGGCGTGCCGTCCATCGTCTACGGCATTCTCGGCTTCGCCATCTTCGTCAAGACATTCGGGGACCTCACCGGCGGCCGCAGCGTGATCTCAGGCGGGATCACGCTCGCCATCCTCGTGCTGCCCATCGTGATCATCACCGCCGCCGAGTCGATCCGGGCCGTACCCAATGCCCTCCGGGAAGCCTCCTTCGGCGTCGGTGCCACCCGATGGGAGACGATCCGCCATCACGTGCTTCCCTACGCCGCACCCGGGATCCTGACCGGCACGGTGCTGTCGCTGGCCCGCGCCCTGGGTGAGGCCGCGCCCCTCATCCTGGTGGGCGCCGTCACCAACGGTCGTCTCGGGTCCGACCCCGACCTCTTCGACGTCGGCACCCTCAAGGACCGCTTCACGGCCATGCCCAACCTGATCACCGACTGGGCCGGTCGGCCCCAACTCGGCTTCCGGGCCAACACGGCGGCAGCCATCATCCTGCTCATGGTCGTCGTCCTGCTGGCCAACGGGGCCGCCATCTACCTGCGCAACCGCTTCGAGAAGAAGCGCTAGTCGGCCACGGCGCGGCCCGGGGACCCGGGGGCCCCCGGTGACTGCATCCTGGGCTTCTCGTATCGGTAGCCGAGGCCCCGGATGGTGGTGATCCGGGTGGGCGTGGACGGGTTCTCCTCGATCTTGGCCCGCAGGCGCTTGATGTGGACGTCGAGGGTCTTGGTGTCGCCCACATAGCTGGGGCCCCACACCCGGTCCATGAGCACGTCCCGGGTCAGCACCCGGCCGGCGTTCATGAGCAGGAGCTCGAGCAGGTCGAACTCCTTCAGCGCCAGCTGCACGTGCTCACCCCGGACGGCGACCTCGTGGCGCAGCGGGTCGAGGCGGACGTCGCCCACCTCGAGGACCTCGCCGGAGGTGTCTTCCTCCTCGCCGGGGGCCCGGCGCAGGGCGGCCCGGATGCGGGCCACCAGCTCCCGCAGGCGGAAGGGCTGGGTCACGTAGTCGTCAGCGCCGACCTCGAGACCCACCACCGTGTCGATCTCAGCGTCCTTGGCCGTGAGCATGATGATGGGCACCCGCGATCGGGCCCGCAGCTCCCGGCACACGTCGATGCCCGACATGCGCGGCAGCATCACGTCGAGGAGCACCAGGGCGGGCCGGTAGGTGTCGAAGCGCTCGAGGGCCTCGAGCCCGTCGGCCGCCGACTGCACCAGGAAGCCTTCCCGGCGTAGCGACACGGCCAAGGCGTCGCGGTAGGACTGCTCATCGTCGACGACCAGAATGGTGGGGGGATCGGCCATGTCGGCTCAGGACCTCCGGGTTCGGCGGCTGCGGGTGGCAGCGGCCAGGGGCAGCTTGAGAAAGAAGGTCGAACCGGCCCCCTCCTCGGAGTGGACCGAGACTTCCCCGCCATGGGCCTGGGCCACGTGGCGGACGATGGAAAGACCGAGCCCGGTGCCGCCGGTGGCCCGGCTGCGGGTGCGGTCCACCCGGTAGAAGCGTTCGAAGATCCGTTCCAGGTCACCGGGGGGGATGCCGATGCCGTAGTCCCGTACCGAGATGGAGACCTGGAAGCCGGCCACCTCGGCGGCGAACTCCACCTTCCCGCCCTCTTCCGAGTACTTCACGGCGTTGTCGAGGAGGTTGAACAGGGCGCTCGTCACCTGGCGACGGTCGCAGGAGACGACGATGTCCTCGGCCGGTTCGGTCAGCTCGATGGGGATCCCGGCCGCCTCGGCGCTGCCCGCCATCCGTTCCGCCGCCTCGGCCATGAGCAGGGCGACGGGGACCATGTCCCGGTGGGGTGCCTCCTGGGCCTCGAGGATGGACAGGTCGAGGAGGTCCTCCACCGTGCGCTCCAGACGCTCGGCCTCGTGGAGGACCCGGTCGGCCAGGCGGCGCAGCAGCTCAGCGTCCTCCTCGGCCGCCATCGTCTCGGCCAGCAGGCCCAGGGCCCCGATGGGGGTCTTCAGCTCGTGGGAGACGTTGGCCACGAAGTCGCGCCGCATGCTCTCGATGCGCCGGGCCTCGGAGATGTCCCGCAGGAACACCGCCGCGCCCACCGCCCGGACACCGTCGTCGAGAGGGACGGCCCGGACGTGCAGGACCCGCCGGGGGGGGCCGAAGAGCCGGAGCTCCCGCTCGCTCTCCAGGCCCCGCAGGGCCCGGTCGAGCAGCTCCCAGACGGCGTCGTTGGTGGGGATGTCCGCTTGGCCGGAGCCGGCCAGCTGCTCCGCCACCCCGTTGCGCATGACCACATCGCCCCGCTCGTCGACGACCATCACCCCATCGGCCAGCTCGGCGAAGGCACCCGAGAGCCGGTTGCGGTCGGCCCGGGCGGTGTCGATGCGCAGCTGGGCCCCCTCGGCGGCGCGCTCGAGCTGGTGCATGGCCCGCTCGAAGCCTCCGCGGCCCTCCACGGCCATGCTCTGCTCTTCAGCCAACCGGGCGCCGACACCCTGGATCCGCCGCACCACCCCCCGCCGGGCCCACACCCAGACAAGAAGGAGAACCACCAGGGGCGCGGCGAATGCACTGATGATCACCGGCACCGGTACGCCCGATTCCATAATGACAACAGTGTAGAGAGCAGCATCGGTCGCCAGTACGACCCGGCACTACCATGGTCCGCCGACTCGGCGAAGGGAGATCTCACGTGCGCTTCCGTCTCGTGCCTCGCGACGATGGGTTCTTCCCGCTGTTCGACCAGGCGGCTGAGAACCTGGTCGATGGCGCCCGGCTCCTGCGGGACCTGATCGACCAGTTCGAGGACGTCCACGCCAAGCACGCCCGCATCAACGACTGCGAGCGGCGGGGCGACGAGCTGACGCGCACCATCCTGCGGCGCCTCGACCAGAGCTTCGTGGCTCCCTTCGACCGGGAGGACATCCACGCCCTCACCGAGCAGATCGACGACGTGGTGGACGACATCCAGGCCGTCTCCGAGCTGCTGGTCCTCCACGACGTGGACGAGCCCCTGACCGAGGTCCGGGAGCTCACCGACGTGCTGGTCAAGGCGGCCGAGACGAACGTCACCCTGGTGGGCAAGCTGTCCCGGCTGCGGGGCCTGGACTCGGAGCTCGACGCCATTGACCGGCTCGAGAGCGAGGCCGACAAGATCTACCGGCGCTCCGTGGCCCACATGTTCTCCGGGGACTTCAACGCCTTCGACGTGCTGCGCTGGAAGGACATCGTCGAGGCCATCGAGGACTCCGTGAACGGGCTCGAGAACATCTCGGACATCGTCCGGGGGATCGCCCTCAAGCACTCCTGAGCCCCGAGGGCGAAGCCGGCGGCGCGGCGACGGGCCCGGGTTACCCGAAGCGGCCAGTGATGTAGCCCTCTGTGCGCTTGTCGGACGGGTGGGTGAAGATCGTCTCGGTGCGGTCGTACTCCACCAGGCGCCCGGTGCGGTGGTCGGCGCTGCCGTTCTCGCCCACCTCGACGGAGAGGAAGGCGGTCATGTCCGAGACCCGGGCCGCCTGCTGCATGTTGTGGGTGACGATGACGATCGTGTACTCCTGCTTGAGCTCGTCCATGAGGTCCTCGATCCGGGCCGTGGCGATGGGATCGAGGGCGGAGCAGGGCTCGTCCATGAGGATCACGTCGGGCTCGACGGCCAGGCAGCGGGCGATGCACAGGCGCTGCTGCTGGCCGCCGGAGAGGGCCAGGGCGCTCTTGCGGAGGTTGCCTTTGACCTCGTCCCACAGGGCGGCCTTGGTCAGCGCGCTCTCCACCAGGTCGTCGAGGCCCTTGCGCCGGCCGTTGAGCCGGGGGCCGAAGGCGATGTTGTCGTAGATCGACTTGGGGAAGGGGTTGGGCTTCTGGAACACCATCCCGATGCGGCGGCGGACCTCCACCGGGTCGACCCCGGCGCCGTAGAGGTCCTGACCGTGGTACGCCACCGCTCCGCGGACACTGGCTCCGGCGACGAGATCGTTCATCCGGTTGAGGCAGCGCAACAGGGTGCTCTTACCGCACCCCGAGGGTCCGATGATGGCGGTGATCTCGTTGGCGGCGATGTCCAGATTGACCCCGGCCACCGCCGGGAGCCCGTGGTAGCGCACCTCGAGGAAGCGCACCTCGAACACGATCTCGCGCTCATCAAGCGGCTCCTCGGACCGCTCCGAGGCGCCGGCCGTCACAAGCGGGGGGGCGATGGTGGTGGTGTCCACAGGATCCCGACCTCTGGTCATGGTGTTCACGCTCGACGGTAGAGACCGGAGGAAACCCGAACATGAACGAATCCGCACGATTGGGTGAACGAGAGGGGAAAGCAGATTCGGAAGCGGTCCTTTTCGGACAGGCTTACGCAGGCGACGGGTGACAATGGAGCCATGACGACGGCGGTCCCCTCGGGAAAGAAGATCGGCGAGATCCGGCGCAGCTACCACGAGCAGCTCGACGACCTGTGCCACGACGTGTCCCGCCTCGGGGCGCTGGCCACCGAGGCCATCGCGGCGGGGACCGAGGCGCTCCTCGACGCCGACCTGGCCGCCGCCGACCGCGTCATCGGCGGGGACATGTTCCTCGACGACCTGACCCACTCGATCGAAGAACGGGCCTACCGCCTGCTGGCCCTCCAGCAGCCCATGGCCTCGGACCTGCGCCGCCTGGTGACGGTGCTGCGCATCATCCACGAGATCGAGCGCACCGGCGACCTCATCGTCAACGTGGCCAAGACCACCCGGCGCCTCTATCCCTACGAGATCCCTCCCCGCATCCGGGGGCTCATCGCCCGGATGGGCACCCAGGCCGGCGTCCAGCTCCGGGTGGCACTGGAGTCCTTCGCCGAGGAGGACGCTCCCCGGGCCCTGGCCCTGCCCGACATGGACGATGTCATGGACGAGCTCCAGAAGGAGCTCTTCCGGGCCATCTTCGCCAGCCCGGACGACGGCGAGGTCGGGCTCCACCGGGCGGTACAGGTCGCCCTGGTGGGCCGCTACTACGAGCGGATCGCCGACCACGCCGTCAACGTGGGCCAGCGGGTCGCCTTCATGGTGACCGGCGAGCTGCCCACCGGCGACGCCGGCCCGGGAGAGGTCTCCCTGTCCTGAACTGCCGGGCCGCGCTCCCCTACCGGGCGATGGCGCAGATGGCCGACACGATCACGACGATGGGCTGGCTGTGTCCCGGGTCGGCCAGGTTCTCGACCGTCACCCGCCAGCCCCGCCCAGGCGTCGGCTCGAGCAGGGGCGCCGACTGGACGACGACGAGGTCGGGGGAGTACTGGGTGGAGTGCTCGGCGGCCACGCCGCCGGAGAGCACCAACTTGCCCGCCGGACACTCGACTTCCCGCTGGGCCCGCTTCTGGGGATCGAGGATGACCCGGGTGCTGACGACCTCGTAGCCCGAAACTCCATCCGCTCCGGTCGGACCGGGCGGGCCCTGAGGTCCCATGGGTCCTGCCCCCTGAGCGGCGGCGGCTGCCGTCCGGACGGCGGCCGGGGACGGCATCAGGCCGGCGGGACCGCGTGGTCCCTCAGGCCCGGGCGGGCCGATCGGGCCCTCGGGGCCGGAGGGGCCCTGCGGGCCCCGGCGCAACGCATCTGTGAGCAGCGCCTGGTCGCCGTCCGGGCATTCCTGGGCCTGCCCCGTCTCGCCGAGCATGGGCCCCTGCACGCCGTCGGCCTCGCCGTCGTCGACGACGCACCCGTCAGTGGCGGCCGCCAGCTGGCCGTGCGCCTCCCCCTGGGGGTGGAGATGGTTCTCCCGGTCGCGGACCTTCTCCGTCACCCCCCACGTGGCGCTGGTCAGGGCCACCGCCACGATGACCGGTATGAGCCGGGTCAGTTTGGTCATCTCCATGTCCCCTCGACTCCTCTGCCGCTCCGGCGCCCCTTCTCACGAGGCGAGGATCACGTCCACCACGTCGTCCCGTTCAGCCAGCTCAGCCAAGCGGACCTCCACGTTCTTGCCGTGCACCTGGATCTGCACGATGACCTCCTCCTCATCGCCCCGCAGGGCGACGGACGAGACGTCGAGGTCGTCCATGCTCCGCAGGGCCTTGATCACCGCGCCGGCGTCCTCGGCGGAGCGCAGCCTGATGGCCACGCCTTCGTCCACCTCCACGAAATGGTTCCGCAGCCACACCCGCGGGCCCCGCAGCGCGGTGAGGGAGAGGACGAGGGCCAGCGTGCACACCGCCGCCACCGTGTACTCCCCCATGGCCACGGCGCTGCCCACCGCGGCCGTGACCCACAGGCTGGCCGCGGTGGTGAGACCTTTCACGGTTGCCCCCTCCTTGATGATCGCCCCCCCTCCCAGGAAGCCGATGCCGGTCACGATGTTCGAGGCCACCCGGGACACGTCCACCTGCAGGTTGGTCTCGGCCCTCGGGCGGATGAACTCGTCGAACCCGAAGGCGGACACGATGGCGAAGAGGGCGGCCCCCAGGGCCACGCACATGTGGGTCCGCAGACCTGCCACCTGGCCGGTCACCTCCCGCTCGAAGCCAATGGCGCCGCCGAGCACCAGAGCAGCGACGAGCCGCACGGCGAGCTCGAGCTCTGATGGCATCACTCCTTTACCTCCGGCCGCTTCGGGGGCTTACGTAAGCGGCGGACGATATGGGGGTTCAGCGAACTTCGGGCCATTAAAGCAGGAACAGACCGTAAACGAAAGACCAATAACCCGTTTTGCCCATTACCGTTGCCCCTTACACCTCTAGCCTGGGGACGGCAGCCGGACGGAGCGTTGGGATTTCACGACATGTCCCGCCAACCGGCCGGCGCTGTTCACGGTGACGTCACCCGTCGCCCGCAGAGTCCGAGCCATGCCGGCGTCACCCCCATCGCCCCCACGACCGGCGATGGGGGTTGATCCGGCCGGGACGGCGGAGGTTGGCCGGGACCGGCCCGGCTACTCCTCCTCGCCCAGGTCCCAGTCGAGGATGAGCGCCTCCCGCTCGGCGTCGCGCACCACCCGCTCCCGGTTCCGGCGGAACTGCGGGTCGTGGGGCGGCAGCAGCTGGAGGCGGGCCAGGGCCCGCTGACGGAACTCGTCGATGACCCCGCGTTCACCGAAGATGCCCTGCACCTCCCAGTGGGGGGCAAGAGCACCCAGGTAGACGATGCGGACGTGCCCCTGGGGCGGGAGGGGCTCGGCGAGCTCTTCGGGCGGTCGGACCATTGTTTCCTTCCCGCCGGGTCCCTGCTCCCGGCTCCTCCGGTGCGTGGGG
>JBIOUX010000170.1:0-59328 GCA_044867425.1 Acidimicrobiia bacterium
AACGGAATTCGACGTCGTCCTGACGGCCGCCGGCGACAAGAAGATCCAGGTCATCAAGGAGGTCCGGACGCTGACCAACCTCGGTCTGAAGGAGGCCAAGGACCTGGTCGACTCGGCCCCCAAGCCCGTCCTCGAGCGGGTCTCCAAGGAGGACGCCGAGAAGGCAAAAGCCCAGCTCGAGGGGGCCGGAGCGACGGTCGAGCTGAAGTAGTCCGCCACTGGGTCCCCGGCTCCGAGCGGGTGGTCGGGGGCCGCCGCAGCCTGAACCGTGCTTGACCAGGGGGAATAGTCAGCGTATCCTGCTTCCCAACATGGGCTCGCTGGAGCCGTGACGACCAGGTTTGCTAGCCGGCGTAGCGAAACGCTATGCTGGCTATTTGGCGTCTTCTCTTCCTTTTCGCGACCTCGCAGCACATAGCTGGGTGTCCCCGCGTCTGTGTAAGGAGTGATCTTGGCCCGTCCCGCGGCTAGGCAACGTTTTTCGTTCGCAAAACTTCGCGAAGTCATGCCCCTGCCCGACCTGGTGGCTGTGCAGCGCGACTCGTTCAAGTGGTTTCTCGAAGAGGGCATCGCCGAGACCCTCACCGACATCTCTCCCATCGAGGACTTCACCGGATCCCTGAAGCTGGAGCTGGCCGACCCCGAGTTCGAGCCACCCAAGTACTCCGAGGAGGAGTGCAAGGAGAAGGACATGACCTTCTCCCGCCCCCTCTTCGTCACCGCCCGGTTCATGAATGCGGCCACGGGCGAGATCAAGGAGCAGACGGTCTTCATGGGGGACTTCCCGATGATGACCGACAAGGGTACGTTCATCATCAACGGCACCGAGCGGATCGTGGTCTCCCAGCTCGTGCGGTCACCCGGCGTCTACTTCGGGATCACCCCCGACAAGACGTCGCCCGAGCTGGACATCGTCGACGCCAAGGTCATCCCCGGCCGGGGGGCCTGGCTGGAGTTCGAGGTCGACAAGAAGAACACCGTCTACGTCCGCATCGACCGCAAGCGGAAGCAGCCGGTGACCGTGCTGCTCAAGGCGCTGGGGATGGGGGACGATCCCGAGGCTCTGGCCGGCCTGCTCCTCGATTCCAACGGGCAGCCGTTCGAGTCGATCATGAACACCCTGGAGCGCGACCACACCGAGACGGTGGACGACGCCTTCCTCGACATCTACCGCAAGCTCCGACCGGGCGAGCCGCCCACGGTGGAGTCGGCCCGTGGGCTCCTTGAGAACCTGTTCTTCAACCCCAAGCGCTACGACCTGGCCAAGGTCGGGCGGCACAAGGTCAACAAGAAGCTGAAGGAGGAGTTCGACGCCCTGGCGCCCACCCTGGAGCGCATCGGCCTCGAGCGTCCCGGCGAGGGTGATTACACCCTGACCCGGGCTGACATCCTGGCCACGGTCTCCTATCTGGTGAAGCTCCATGCCCGGGAACCGGACCACTGGGACGACGACATCGACCACTTCGGCAACCGCCGCATCCGGTCGGTGGGCGAGCTCATCCAGAACCAGGTCCGCATCGGCCTGTCCCGGATGGAGCGGGTCGTCCGCGAGCGGATGACCACCCAGGATGTCGAGGCCATCACGCCCCAGACGCTCATCAACATCCGGCCCGTGGTGGCCGCCATCAAGGAGTTCTTCGGGTCCTCGCAGCTGTCCCAGTTCATGGACCAGACAAACCCCCTGGCCGGTCTCACCCACAAGCGGCGCCTTTCGGCGCTCGGGCCCGGCGGTCTGTCCCGGGAGCGGGCGGGCTTCGAGGTCCGTGACGTGCACCCGTCCCACTACGGCCGGATGTGTCCCATCGAGACGCCGGAGGGCCCGAACATCGGGCTCATCGGCTCGCTGGCCACCTACGCCCGGGTCAACCGGTTCGGCTTCACCGAGACGCCGTACCGCAAGGTGGTGGCCGGGCGGGTCACCGACGAGACCGAGTACCTGGCCGCCGACGACGAGGACCGCTTCGTCATCGCCCAGGCCAACGCCGCCGTCGACGACCGGGGCAACTTCTCCGAGGACCGCGTCCTGGTCCGCTCCCGCAAGGGCGAGGTCGAGTACGTCAGCCCCGACCGGGTCGACTACATGGACGTCTCCCCCAAGCAGATCGTCTCTGTGGCCACGGCCCTCATCCCCTTCCTGGAACACGACGACGCCAACCGGGCCCTCATGGGGGCCAACATGCAGCGCCAGGCCGTGCCTCTGGTCCGGCCCGAGGCGCCCTACATCGGCACCGGCGTGGAGGCCCGGGCGGCCCGCGACGCCGGCGACCTGGTCGTGGCCGAAGGCAAGGGGCGGGTCACCGAGGTCACCGGCGACACCATCACGGTGGAGTACGACCCCTCCGCCGTCGACGAGAACAAGAACCCCCTGGGGCGCAGGACCGTCCGGCTGCAGAAGTTCCGTCGCTCCAACCAGACCACCTGCATCAACCAGCGCCCCATGGTGAGCGAGGGCGACGAGGTGGCCGAGGGGGACATCCTGGCCGACGGCCCCTCCACCCATCAAGGCGAGCTGGCCCTGGGCAAGAACCTGCTGGTGGCCTTCATGCCCTGGGAGGGGCACAACTTCGAGGACGCCATCATCATCTCCGAGCGCCTGGTGCGGGACGACGTGCTCACGTCGATCCACATCGAGGAGCACGAGATCGACGCCCGGGACACCAAGCTCGGGGCCGAGGAGATCACCCGGGACATCCCCAACCTGTCCGAGGAGATCCTGAAGGACCTCGACGAGCGGGGCATCATCCGCATCGGGGCCGAGGTTGGTCCCGGCGACGTGCTGGTGGGCAAGGTCACGCCCAAGGGCGAGACGGAGCTCACTCCCGAAGAGCGCCTCCTGCGGGCCATCTTCGGCGAGAAGGCCCGGGAGGTGCGCGACACCTCCCTCAAGGTGCCCCACGGCGAGACCGGCAAGGTGATCGACGTGCGCGTCTTCTCCCGGGACGACGGTCACGAGCTGCCGCCGGGCGTGAACCAACTGGTCCGGGTATACGTGGCCCAGAAGCGCAAGATCTCCGAGGGCGACAAGCTGGCCGGCCGCCACGGCAACAAGGGCGTCATCGCCCGCATCCTGCCCGTGGAGGACATGCCCTACCTGGCCGACGGCTCGCCCGTCGACATCATCCTCAACCCGCTCGGCGTGCCGTCCCGGATGAACGTGGGCCAGGTCCTCGAGGCCCACCTGGGCTACGCCGCCCGCCACGGTTGGGACGAAGCCGGCCGCCCACCGGAGTACCCCAACAAGACCCGCCCCATCACCGACCCGGCCGTGTGGGTGGAGAGCCCCGTGTTCGACGGCGCCCACTGGGACGAGGTCGACGAAACGGGCCGCACACCGATCATCAAGGGGATTCTCGGCCGGCTCCATCCCGACGGGGCCGACGGCACCCGGCTGGTCTCGGACGACGGCAAGGCCCAGCTCTACGACGGCCGCACGGGGGAGCCCTACGACCGGCCCATCACCGTCGGCTACGTCTACATCCTGAAGCTCGCCCACCTGGTGGACGACAAGATCCACGCCCGGTCGACGGGCCCGTACTCGATGATCACCCAGCAGCCTCTGGGCGGGAAGGCCCAGTTCGGCGGCCAGCGCCTGGGCGAGATGGAGGTGTGGGCCCTGGAGGCCTATGGCGCCGCCTATGCCCTCCAGGAGCTGCTCACCATCAAGTCCGACGACGTGCTCGGGCGGGTCAAGGTGTACGAGGCCATCGTCAAGGGCGAGAACATCCCCGAACCCGGCATCCCCGAGTCCTTCAAGGTGCTCATCAAGGAGATGCAGTCGCTGTGCCTCAACGTCGAGGTCATCTCCACCACCGGTGAAGAGATCGAGATGCGCGAGCTCGACGAGGACGTCTTCCGGACGGCCGAGGAGCTCGGCATCGATTTGAGCCGCCCCGAGAAGGGCAGCGACGAGGAAGACGAGCGCCGGCGCGAGCCGAGTTTCTAAGTAGAGGTCGCTGAGGAACGCCAAGGAGGCGACAGCACTTGCTCGACGTCAACAACTTCGATCAGCTCCGGATCGGCCTGGCCACCGCTGAGCAGATCCGCACCTGGTCCAACGGCGAGGTCAAGAAGCCGGAGACCATCAACTACCGCACGCTCAAGCCGGAGAAGGACGGGCTCTTCTGCGAGAAGATCTTCGGCCCCACCCGGGACTGGGAGTGCTACTGCGGGAAGTACAAGCGCGTCCGGTTCAAGGGCATCATCTGCGAGCGCTGCGGCGTGGAGGTCACCCGGTCGAAGGTTCGCCGGGAGCGGATGGGTCACATCGAGCTGGCCGCCCCGGTGACCCACATCTGGTACTTCAAGGGAGTCCCGTCGCGCCTCGGCTACCTGCTCGACCTGGCGCCGAAGAACCTGGAGAAGGTGATCTACTTCGCCGCCCACCTCATCACCTGGGTGGACGACGAGCGCCGTCACCGGGATCTGGCGTCGCTGGAAGCCAAGCACCGCTCCGAGATCGAGGAGCTGGAGCACCAGCGCGATCTGTGGATCGACGGCCGCTTCAAGGAGTTGGAGAAGGAGCTCGAGGAGCTGGAGGCGGCCGGCGCCAAGGACTCCGAGCTCAACAAGCTGCGCAAGGCGGCGGAGAAGGAGATCGCCGAACGCCGCGATCGCGTCGGGCTGGAGATCGAGCATCACAACGCCGTGTTCGACGCCTTCCGCACCCTGGCCCCCAAGCAGCTGGTGGAGGACGAGCGGGTCTGGCGTGACCTTCAGGAGCGCTACGCCGAGTACTTCGCCGGCGGGATGGGTGCCGAAGCCGTCGAGGAGCTCATCTCCCGCCTCGGTCTGGGTGAGGAGGAGGAGAGCCTGCGGCAGACCATCGCCACGGGGAAGGGCCAGAAGAAGGCCAAAGCCATCAAGCGGCTCAAGGTCGTCTCCGCCTTCAACCGCCGCAACGACGAGGACCGCCTGGTCAACTCGCCCACCGGGATGGTGTTGCGGGCCGTGCCCGTGATCCCGCCCGACCTGCGGCCCATGGTGCAGCTCGACGGCGGCCGCTTCGCCACCTCCGACCTCAACGATCTGTACCGCCGGGTGATCAACCGGAACAACCGCCTCAAGCGGCTGCTGGACCTGGGCGCCCCCGAGATCATCGTCAACAACGAGAAGCGGATGCTCCAGGAGGCGGTCGACGCCCTGTTCGACAACGGGCGCCGGGGCCGGCCCGTCACCGGGCCCGGCAACCGGCCCCTCAAGAGCCTCTCGGACATGCTCAAGGGCAAGCAGGGCCGGTTCCGCCAGAACCTGCTGGGCAAGCGCGTCGACTACTCCGGCCGGTCCGTGATCGTCATCGGCCCTCAGCTCAAGCTGCACCAATGCGGCCTGCCCAAGCAGATGGCGCTCGAGCTGTTCAAGCCCTTCGTGATGAAGCGCCTCGTCGACCTCGAGTTCGCCCAGAACATCAAGTCGGCCAAGCGGATGGTGGAGCGATCGCGCCCTCAGGTGTGGGACGTGCTCGAGGAGGTCATCAAGGAGCACCCGGTGTTGCTCAACCGGGCCCCGACCCTGCACCGCCTCGGCATCCAGGCCTTTGAGCCGGTGCTGGTGGAGGGCAAGGCCATCCAGATCCACCCGCTGGTGTGTGCCGCCTTCAACGCCGACTTCGATGGCGACCAGATGGCCGTGCACCTGCCGCTGTCGGCGGAGGCCCAGGCCGAGGCCCGCATCCTGATGTTGTCGGCCAACAACATCCTCTCGCCCGCCCACGGGCGCCCCATCGCCGTGCCCTCCCAGGACATGGTCATCGGCGCCTACTACCTGACCGAAGCCCTCGAAGGCGCCTCCGGTGAGGGCCGGTCGTTCGCCTCCCTGGCCGAGGCCACGCTGGCCTACGACCGGTCATCGTTCGACGACGGCGGCCTCAGCTTGCACGCCAACATCCGGGTGCGGATGCCGGGGGGCAAGTTCCCCGAGGACCGCTTCCCGGTCCGGGACGACGCCCACCCCACCGCCGCGGTGCTCAAGCGCCTCGAGGCCAGGAACGGCGACGAGCCCCGGGTCATGGTGGAGACCACGCTCGGGCGGCTGCTGTTCAACGACGCCTTCCCCGAAGACTTTCCCTTCGTGGAAGGGGCGGTGAAGAAGCGGGACATGACCGTCGTGGTCGACGAGCTGGTCCGCCGCTACCCCAAGGCGGTGGTGGCCGAGAGCCTCGACCACCTGAAGGACCTCGGCTTCCACTTCTCCACCCGCGCCGGGCTCACCATCTCCATCGAGGACGTGAAGACCCCGCCCGACAAGAGGTCCATCCTCGACGGTTTCGAGAAGGAAGCCGAAAAGGTCGAGACGCAATTCCGCAAGGGCGTCATCACCGACGACGAACGCCGGCAGAAGGAGATCGAGATCTGGACGGAGGCCACCGACAAGGTGCGGGAGGCCATGCAGCGGAACCTGGCGGCGGAGAAGTTCAACCCCATCGACATGATGGTGGGCTCCGGCGCCCGGGGAAACATCATGCAGGTGCGTCAGATCGCCGGTATGCGGGGCCTGGTGGCCAACCCCCGGGGTGAGATCATTCCCCGGCCCATCAAGTCCAACTTCCGCGAGGGTCTCTCCGTCCTCGAGTACTTCATCTCCACCCACGGGGCCCGCAAGGGCCTGGCCGACACCGCCCTGCGCACCGCCGACTCCGGCTATCTCACCCGGCGTCTGGTCGACGTGGCCCAGGAGCTCATCATCCGGGAGGAGGACTGCGGCTCGACCCGTGGCATCCCCGTCGACACCACGGTTGAGGAGCGACTGCTCGAGGTCAAGCTCCTGGGACGGGTCCTGGCCGAGGACGTGAACCTGTCCGACGGCCGGGTGCTGGCCCGCAACGAGGGCGAGCTGGGAGAGGCGGAGATGAGCGCCATCGCCGCCGACCCGTCCGTCTCCCGGGTGCGGGTGCGGTCGGTGCTGACCTGCGACGCGGTCGTCGGGGTGTGCCAGAAGTGCTATGGCCGCATGATGGCCACCGGCATCCTCGTCGACCTTGGCGAGGCGGTGGGGATCATCGCCGCCCAGTCGATCGGTGAGCCCGGCACGCAGCTCACCATGCGGACGTTCCACACCGGTGGTGTGGCCGGCGAGGACATCACCCACGGCCTCCCCCGGGTGGTCGAGCTGTTCGAGGCCCGCAGCCCGAAGGGGAAGGCCACCCTGGCCCGAACCTCGGGTGTGGTGCGGGTCGAGGAGAACGACCGGGGCGAGCGGGTGGTCACGATCGTGGGCGACGACGGCGTCGAGGATGCCTACCCGCCCGTGTCCCGGCGCATCCAGCTAGCGGTCCGCGATGGCCAGGACGTGAGCGCCGGCCAGCGCCTCGTCGGCGACGACAAGACCCCTCTCGACCCCAAGGAGCTCCTCGACATCAAGGGGATCCGGGAAACCCAGCAGTACCTGGTGGACGAGGTCCAGCGGGTCTACCGGGAGCAGGGCGTGTCCATCCACGACAAGCACGTGGAGCTGATCGTCCGCCAGATGCTCAAGCGGGTGGCCGTCTCCGAGCCGGGCGACTCCGAGTTCCTGCCCGGCGAGAAGGTCGACTCCCGGACCTACGCCGACACCAACCGGGCGTTGGTGGAAGACGGCAAGCAGCCGGCGGAGGGCCGTCCCGAGCTGATGGGCATCACCAAGGCGTCGCTGGCCACCGACTCCTGGCTGTCAGCGGCCTCCTTCCAGGAGACCACCCGGGTGCTGACCGAGGCGGCCATCGAGGGTCGCTCCGACCAGCTGCTCGGCCTCAAGGAGAACGTCATCATCGGCAAGCTCATCCCGGCGGGTACGGGCATGCTGCGCTACCGGTCCATCGAGACCAAGGCGCCCGAGGCTCAGCCCCTGCCCTTCTACTCGTCCGACACCGACCAGGATCTGGCCGACTGGCTGCGTTCCCTGGGTGAGGGCTCCCTCGACACCGGGGGCGACGGCGAGATCGTCGACTTCGGGGCTCCCGAGCCCACCCTGGGCGGAACCGGCACCGAGGAATAGGCCCAGTCTTGAGCTAACAGCGGCAGGGGGTGTCCCCACAGCGGGGGCACCCTGCCGCGTAGCGCGAGGCGGCGTCGTCCAGGCTCAGGCCCAGCTGCGCGGCCAGGGAGGCGAGCCAGGCGAGGACGTCACCCAGCTCGTGGAGCTGTGAGGCGGCGTCCCCCTTGCGGACGGCCCGGGCCAGCTCGCCGAGCTCCTCGGCCAGCCAGGCCACCGTGGCCTCCCGGCCCCGAGCCCGGTCGCGGGCCCCGTAGGTGCGTTCCATCAGCTCCTGGAAGTCGGCGATGTCCATGATTCCTTCCCGTACCCCTGCCCCACGCCCGGCCGTGAGGGGTCGCCTAGCAGGCGGTGACGGCGAGCACCTCGGGTGCGGAGCTGGCGGCGTTGCCCCGGATGTCGACGGCGGTCACCCACCAGTGGATGTCGCCGGCGCCGGAGAAGGGTCCGAAGAAGGCGGCGGACCAGGATTCGCCGTCCCTGGCCATGGCGCTGACCGTCTCGGCGCCCTTGGCGTCCTGCTGGTGGAGTTCGACGCGGTCCACCCCCGACTCCTCGACCACGCTCACCCGGGCCACCACCGGGCCGGCGCCGGGGCAGCCGACCCTGACCGCGGCCTGGGGGGTCACCGACAGCCCGGACAGGCCGGGCGCCCGTTCCACCGCGGCGCGGACGGGAATCACCGTGGACCCTCCGGTGGAACGGACGCGGATCTCGCTCGACGCCTCGCCCTCGGGCGCCCGGTCGCGGTCCAGCACCACGTCGAGGCGGACCCGGGCTCCCGGAGCGAGCCGCCCATCGGCGGGTTCCACCCGGAGCCATGGCGCTCCCGGTCGGGCGGCGAAGTCGAGCACCCCGGACCCGGGGTTGGCGAGCTCCAGGCTGGTGTTCGTCCCGGTGGCGGGGATCTCCACGGGGTCCCGGGGGACCTCGAGTCGTCCTGCCGGCGTGCTCCGGGAGCGGGCTCGGTCATCGCCGCGGGTCACGGTCATCACCGCCAGGACGAGGAGGATGATCCCGGCGGCGGCGCCGACGACGAGCCCGGGACGCCGCCAGCGCCGGAGGGAGTCGGGGACCGGCTCCGGGCTGGGCGGAAGCCGAGGGGTCTGCATCATGGCCGGCGGGGCCGGCGTGGGAGGCACGGCGGCGAGCAGGGAGGTGACCGGCACCAGGGCCCGACGGCGGTCGCCGCAGGCCGCGCATCCCTCCTCGTGGGTCACCACCTCGTCGGCCAGGCGATCGGCCGTCGTTCCGGGCGGGAGCTCCTCGAGCACCGCAGCCAGGCCCGGACAGTCCTCCTGGGCCAGCCGGGAGAGGAGGACCGCGCCCACCACGTGCTCGGCCGCCTCCACCGCCGACCGGGTGGTGGCCGACACCTGGCCGGCGGAGATTCCCAGCGCCTCTCCCAAGGCCTCCCCGTCGAGTCCCTGGCGCAAGGTGAGGTCGAGAATGCCCCGGTGGCGGGCGTCGAGAACCTGGGTCGCCTCCCGGCACAGGCGCTGCAACTCGTCGGGTGACCCGGGACCAGGCTCCAGCAGATCCTCGGCCAGGAAGGGGGCGGTGGGGGCGTGGGGGACCGCCGCCACCAGGACCGAGCCCAGCAAGGTGGCCCGGGTGACCCGAGGGCCGTGCTCGGCCACGGCCTCGGGCAGGGCCTCGGCGACGACGGCCGCCGCCGCTTCGGGCCGCCCCGTCACGGCCAGGGCGAAGTCGAAGAGGGCGTCACCGTGGCTCTCGATCACCTGGCCGAGCGCACCCGGCGTCACTGGCGTCGTCCCCCTCACGCCGAGCGATGGTAGAGACTTACCCATTTCTGACACAACCGCCACGGGGACACCCCGGGCCCCGGGCGGCCGGCACCTGCCCTTCAGGAGGACGTTTCCTGGGCGACCTCTCGCTCAGCTATCGTGTTTCGTTCTGTCAGCACCCGTTTCCGGGGCCCGTGAGCCCCGACATCAAGGAGCGCAGTGCCCACCATCGAGCAACTGGTCCGCAAGGGCCGCCAGTCCAAACCGGAGAAGACGAAGACGGCCGCCCTCAAGGGCGCTCCCCAGCGCCGGGGCGTGTGCACCCGCGTCTACACCACGACGCCGAAGAAGCCGAACTCCGCCCTCCGCAAGGTCGCCCGGGTCCGACTCACCAGCGGCATCGAGGTCACCGCCTATATCCCGGGCATCGGCCACAACCTCCAGGAGCACTCGATCGTGCTGGTCCGTGGCGGCCGGGTGAAGGACCTTCCCGGTGTGCGCTACAAGGTGATCCGGGGAACCCTGGACGCCAGCGGCGTGCGCAACCGGAAGCAGGCCCGGAGCCGCTACGGCGCCAAGAGGGAGAGCTGATGCCTCGCAAGGGCCCCGCCCCCCGACGCGACCTGATGCCGGACCCCATCCACCGTTCGGTGCTGGTCACCCAGCTGGTGAACAAGGTCCTGCTCCGGGGCAAGCGGTCCCTGGCGGAACGGATCGTCTACGACGCCCTCGAGGAGATGGAACAGAAGACGGGTGGCGACGCCCTGGCCACCCTCAAGCGGGCGCTCGACAACGTCAAACCTGCGCTGGAGGTGCGCAGCCGCCGCGTCGGGGGCGCCACCTACCAGGTGCCGGTCGAGGTCCGCCCCCGGCGCTCCACCACGCTGGCCATCCGCTGGATCATCGGTTTCTCCCGCCAGCGCCGGGAGAAGACGATGGCGCAGCGCCTGGCGGCCGAGCTGATGGACGCCGCCAACGGTGTGGGCGCTTCGGTCAAGCGCCGCGACGACCTGCACAAGATGGCCGAGTCCAACAAGGCGTTCGCGCACTACAGGTGGTGAGGTCCCCGAGATTGGAAACGCAGCGACGTTGAACCAAACCAGTACGACGAGGGGGGTGGGGGCGAGCCGGTAGCCAGGCGTCCAATCGCAGGCGGGCTGACCGCCAACCCACCGGCCGGGCGAATCGCCCGGCCGTACCTTGCCCAGAAAGCTTGCCCGGAAAGAACGAGATGGCTGCAGAACCGAAGGCGATGCACAAGAAGGGAACCGCCCTGATCCGGGAGTTCCCCCTGGCCAGGACCCGCAACATCGGGATCATGGCTCACATCGACGCGGGGAAGACCACCACCACCGAGCGCGTCCTCTACTACACGGGCAAGACCTACAAGATCGGCGAGGTCCATGAGGGTGCCGCCGTCATGGACTGGATGGCCCAGGAGCAGGAGCGGGGCATCACCATCACCTCGGCGGCGACCACGGCCAAGTGGAAGGACTGCTGGATCAACCTGATCGACACGCCCGGCCACGTCGACTTCACCATCGAGGTGGAGCGCTCGCTGCGGGTGCTCGACGGGGCAGTGGCCGTCTTCGACGCCGTGGCCGGCGTGGAGCCCCAGACCGAGACGGTGTGGCGCCAGGCCAACAAGTACCGGGTTCCCCGCATCTGCTTCGTCAACAAGATGGACCGCATCGGCGCCGATTTCCATCGGGCCGTCACCATGATCCGGGACCGCCTGGACGCCGTCCCCGCTGTGGTCCAGCTGCCCATCGGCTCCGAGGGCCTCTTCCGGGGGGTGATCGACCTGCTCACCATGAAGGCCCTGGTCTTGGAGGAGGGCATGGGCGAGCAGTGGCAGTCCACCGACATCCCCGCCGATCTGGTCGACGAGGCCGTCCACTGGCGCCACCAGATGGTCGACGTCCTGTCCCACCACGACGACACCATCCTGGAGAAGTACCTGGCCGAGGAGGAGATCACGGCCGAGGACCTGCGGCGTGCGCTCCGGGCCGGCACCCTGGCCAACCAGCTGGTCCCCGTCCTGTGTGGGTCGGCCTTCAAGAACAAGGGGGTCTAGCCCCCCCTCGACGCCGTCGTCGACTACCTCCCCTCCCCCCTGGACGTGCCCCCGGTGACCGGAACCGACATGAAGGGCCTCGAGGAGCTCGAGCGTTCCGCCGACGACAAGGCGCCGTTCGCGGCGCTGGCCTTCAAGATCATGAGCGACCCCTACGTGGGCAAGCTCACCTACTTCCGGGTCTACTCGGGCACGCTGCCGCAGGGCAGTGCCGTGCTCAACAGCGTCAAGGACCGCAAGGAGCGGGTGGGGCGCATCCTCCAGATGCACGCCAACCACCGGGAGGACAAGACGGCCGTCTTCGCCGGGGACATCGTGGCCGCCGTGGGCCTCAAGTTCACCACCACGGGGGACACCCTCTGCGACCCGGAGCGACCCATCATCCTCGAGCGGATGGAATTCCCCGAGCCCGTCATCTCGGTGGCGATCGAACCCAAGACCAAGGCCGACCAGGACAAGCTGGGCAAGGCCCTCTTCTCCCTCCAGGAGGAGGACCCCACGTTCCAGGTCCGTACCGACGAGGACACCGGGCAGACGATCATCTGGGGGATGGGGGAGCTGCACCTCGAGGTCCTCATCGACCGCATGATGCGAGAGTTCTCGGTGGCCGCCAACGTGGGCAAGCCCCAGGTGGCCTACCGGGAGACCATCACCGAGCCCATCCGCAAGGTGGAGCAGCGCTACATCCGCCAGACCGGGGGCCGGGGCCAGTACGGCCACGTCGTGATCGACCTCGAGCCCACCGGCCCGGGGGGTGGCTACGAGTTCGTGGACAAGATTGTCGGCGGGGTCATCCCCCGGGAGTACATCCCCGCCGTCGACGCCGGCATGCAGGAGGCCCTGGAATCAGGGGTCCTGGCCGGCTACCCCATGGTCGACATCAGGGCCATCCTCACCTTCGGCTCCTACCACGACGTCGACTCCTCGGAGATGGCCTTCAAGATCGCCGGTTCGATGGCCCTGAAGGAGGCCGCCCGCAAGGCCAAGCCGGCCCTGCTGGAACCCATCATGGCCGTCGAGGTGGTCACCCCCGAGGATTACATGGGCGACGTCATCGGGGACCTGTCCTCCCGCCGGGGAAAAGTGGGCGGGATGGAGCCGCGCGGCAACTCACAGGTGGTGAGGGCGCAGGTGCCGTTGGCAGAGATGTTCGGGTATGCTACCGACCTTCGTTCGCGGACCCAGGGTCGCGCGACGTACACGATGCAGTTCCACTCCTATCAGCAGGTTCCCGAGTCGATCTCGCGTGAGATCATCGCCCGGGTCCGCGGTGAGTAACAAGTCACTCGTGAAGGAGCCAGGGGTACTTCTATGGCCAAGCAGAAGTTTGAGCGCAACAAGCCCCACCTGAACATCGGAACCATCGGGCACATCGACCATGGCAAGACGACGCTCACCGCGGCGATCACCAAGGTCCTGGCCGAAAAGGACCCGACGGTCACCTTCACGCCCTTCGACCAGATCGACAAGGCGCCGGAGGAGAAGGCCAGGGGCATCACCATCGCCATCGCCCACGTCGAGTATCAGACGCAGAACCGCCACTACGCCCACGTCGACTGCCCGGGTCACGCCGACTACATCAAGAACATGATCACCGGGGCGGCCCAGATGGACGGGGCCATCCTGGTGGTGGCCGCCACCGACGGGCCCATGCCCCAGACGCGGGAGCACGTGCTGCTGGCCCGCCAGGTGGGCGTGCCCAACATCGTCGTCGCCCTCAACAAGGCCGACGCGGTGGACGACGAGGAGATCCTGGAACTGGTCGAGCTCGAGGTCCGCGAGCTGCTGTCCGAGTACGAGTTCGACGGCGACAACATCCCCGTCGTCCGCGTCTCGGCGCTCAAGGCTCTCGAAGGCGACGAGGCCTGGAAGGCCAAGATCTGGGAGCTGATGGACGCCGTCGACAGCTACTTCCCCGAGCCGACGCGCGACATCGACAAGCCCTTCCTGATGCCCATCGAGGACGTCTTCACCATCACCGGTCGAGGCACTGTGGTCACCGGCCGGGTGGAACGCGGGCAGGTCAAGGTCGGCGAGGAGGTCGAGATCGTCGGCATCCGTCCCACCTCCAAGACGGTCTGCACCGGCGTGGAGATGTTCCGCAAGCTGCTCGACGAGGGCCGGGCCGGCGACAACATCGGCGCCCTCCTGCGCGGCACGAAGAAGGAGGAGGTGGAGCGGGGGCAGGTCCTGTCCAAGCCGGGCTCGATCACGCCCCACACCGTCTTCGACGCCCAGGTGTACGTGCTCACCAAGGAGGAGGGGGGCCGGCACACGCCCTTCTTCAACAACTACCGGCCGCAGTTCTACTTCCGGACGACGGACATCACCGGGGCCTGCAACCTGCCCGAGGGCACCGAGATGGTGATGCCGGGCGACAACACCGAGATGCATGTCGAGCTCATCAACCCCATCGCCATGGAGGAGGGGCTCCGCTTCGCCATCCGCGAGGGGGGCCGCACGGTGGGCGCCGGCCGGGTCATCAAGATCATCAAGTAAGCCAGCGGAAAGGAAACATGGCTGACGCCAAGGGGCAGAAGATCCGGATCCGGCTCAAGGCCTACGATCACGAGATCATCGACCAGTCGACGAGGAAGATCGTCGAGACGGTCGTGCGCACCCAGGCGCGGGTGCGGGGCCCGGTGCCGCTGCCCACCGAGATCCACCGGTACTGCGTCATCCGCTCTCCTCACGTCGACAAGGACTCGCGCGAGCACTTCGAGATGCGGGTCCACAAGCGGCTCCTCGACATCCTCGAGCCCACCCCCAAGACCGTCGATTCCCTCCAGCGGCTGGATCTACCGGCGGGCGTCGACATCGAGATCAAGATCCAGCAGGCGTAGGCACATGGCCAGGAAGGGCATTCTCGGGCAGAAGCTCGGCATGACCCAGGTCTGGGACGACCAGAACCGGGCCATCCCGGTAACGGTCATCCAGGCCGGGCCCTGTCGCGTCGTGTCCGTGAAGACACCCGAGCGGGACGGCTACTCGGCCGTGCAGCTCTCGTTCGGCGACGTGAAGCCGAAGCGGGTGAACAAGCCGGAAACGGGACACTTCAAGAACCACGATGCGCCCCCGGCCCGCCATCTGGCCGAGCTGCGGGTCGACGACTCCAGCGCCTTCTCCGTCGGTCAGGTCATCGCCGCCGACGTGTTCGCCGCCGGCGAGAAGGTGGACGTCACCGGCATCTCCAAGGGCAAGGGCTTCACCGGCCACATGCAGCGCCACAACTTCAAAGGTCAAGGCGGCTCCCACGGCAACCACAAGAAGCACCGGGCGCCCGGGGCGGTCGGGGCCTGCGCCACGCCATCACGGGTGTTCAAGGGCGTCAAGATGGCGGGCCAGCACGGCGACAGCCGGGTCACCACCCTCAACCTCGAAGTGGTGGAAGGCGATGCCGAACGGAACCTCCTCCTGGTGCGGGGCGCCGTCCCCGGTCCCACCGGCGGGCTGGTGTTCGTCCGCAACGCGGTGAAGGGCGGTGCCTGATGGCACCTGTGGTCGTCGAGCATCCTGACCTGCCCGGCGGGATCTTCGGCATCCAGCCCAACGTCCCCGTGATGCACCAGGTGGTGACGGCCCAGCTGGCCGCCGCTCGCTCCGGCACCCACTCCACCAAGACCCGGGCCGAGGTGTCCGGTGGCGGCTCGAAGCCCTGGCGTCAGAAGGGCACCGGCCGGGCCCGGCAGGGCTCGTCCCGCGCCCCGCACTGGACGGGTGGAGGCGTCGCCCATGGCCCCACCCCCCGCAGCTATCGCCAGCGCACTCCCAAGAAGATGGTGTGGCTCGCCTTGCGCTCGGCTCTGTCCGACCGAGCCGCCTCGGGTGCGGTGGTGGTGGTCGAGGGTTGGGGCCTGTCCGCCCCCAAGACCAAGGAGGCCCGCCAGGCGCTCGACGGCCTGGGGGTGAGCGGCAAAGAGCGAGTCCTGGTGGTCCTGCCCCGGGATGACGAAGCGGCTTGGAAGTCGTTCCGCAACCTGGGCGAGCGGGTGGCTCTGACCAGTGTCGAGGAGCTCTCCGCCTACGACGTGCTGGTGGCGGACCGGGTCATCTTCACCGCACACACCCTGGCCGCCTTGAGCGCCCGCGCCGAAAAGGGCGGTCCGGCCGAGCCGGAGCGCATGGCCGACGAGAGCTTCGGGGCCGCTTCCCCGCCGGTGATCGACCCCACGCCGGCCACCCCGGGATCAGAAGTGCCTCTGGACCGTCCACCTGACGTCGGGGTTGAAGACGAAGCGGGTGAGGAGGAATGAGCAAGGACCCTCGCGACATCGTGCTGCGGCCGGTGGTATCGGAGAAGTCCTACGCCCTGCTCGACAGCAACGTCTACACCTTCATCGTCGCTCCCGATGCCAACAAGATCGAGATCAAGCAGGCGGTGGAGGCCATCTTCAACGTGAAGGTGACCCGGATCTCGACGCTCAACCGCAAGGGCAAGCTCAAGCGCAACCGCCGGTCCAACACCATGGGCAAGCGATCCGACACCAAGCGGGCGATCGTCACGCTGGCCGCCGACGACCGCATCGACATCTTCGGGAGTTAGTTCGTCATGCCCCTGCGCAAGCGCAAGCCCACCAGTCCGGGACGGCGGTTCCAGTCGGTCTCCGACTTCTCCGAGATCACCACCGACCGGCCGGAGCGTTCCCTCACGAGGGCGAAGCCCTCCACCGGGGGCCGCAACGTCTACGGCCGCCTCACGGCGCGCCACCGGGGCGGCGGGCACAAGCAGCGCTACCGGGTCGTCGACTTTCGCCGGGAGAAGGATGGGATCCCCGCCAAGGTGGCCTCCATCGAGTACGACCCCAACCGCAACGCCCGCATCGCCCTGCTCCACTACCGCGACGGCGAGAAGCGCTACATCCTCGCTCCCGCCCGGGTGGTGGTGGGGGACATCCTGGTGTCGGGCCAGGGCTCGGAGATTCGCCCCGGCAACGCTCTGCCGCTGCGCTACATCCCCGTCGGTACCGTCATCCACAACGTCGAGCTCAGGCCGGGCGCGGGCGGAAAGATCGCCCGGGGCGCGGGAATGAGCGTGCAGCTGGTGGCCAAGGAGGGCGACTTCGCCACCGTGCGTCTCCCCTCGACGGAGATGCGCCGGGTGCCGATCGACTGCCGGGCCACGGTGGGCCAGGTGGGCAACGTCGAGGCCGAGCTCATCTCGCTGGGGAAGGCGGGCCGCAACCGCTGGAAGGGCAAGCGGCCTCACGTGCGGGGCGTGGCCATGAACCCCGTGGACCACCCCCTCGGAGGCGGCGAGGGCAAGAGCTCCGGCGGTCGCCACCCGACGTCACCGTGGGGGAAGAAGGAAGGCCGGACGCGGGCCAAGCACAAGGACTCCGACGCCCTCATCATCCGTCGCCGTCGCGCCCGTGGGGCCCGGAGGTAGCTCATGCCGCGCAGCCTGAAGAAAGGCCCCTTTGTCGACGACCACCTGCGGGTGAAGGTGGAGCGCCTGAACGAGTCCGGCGACAAGCGTGTGGTCAAGACCTGGTCGCGCCGCTCCACCATCATCCCCGAGATGGTCGGTCACACCATCGCCGTGCACGACGGCCGCAAGCACGTGCCCGTGTACGTCACCGAGGCCATGGTGGGCCACAAGCTCGGAGAGTTCGCCCCCACCCGCACCTTCCGGTATCACGCCGGCCAGGAACGTTCGAGTAGACGGTAACGACGATGCCCGAGACCAAGGCCACCCTGCGCTATTTCCGGACCTCCGCCTACAAGGTGCGAGAGGTCCTCGGTCTCATCCGCGGCCTGCCGGTGGACGAAGCCCGTCACGTTCTGCAGTTCTGCGAGCGGAGCGCGGCCCGGGAAGTCCTCAAGGTGCTCAATTCGGCTGTCGCCAACGCCGAGCACACCCTGGACCTTCCCGCCGACGAGCTCTTCGTGTCGGTGGCCTACGCTGACGAGGGTCCCACCATCAAGCGCTGGCGGCCCCGGGCCCGAGGCCGGGCCACCCGGATCCGCAAGCGGACCAGCCACATGACCATCGTGGTGGCCCGTTTCTCCGACGAGCAGCTCCAGGCTCGCCGGCGGCGGGAAGCGGCTCAGCCCGGACGGCGGCGGGGAGTGCTGCCGCGGCGGCGCCGGGGCGAGGACAAGGCCGCCCCGGAGAAGGCCGCCAAGGGCAAGAAGGCGCCGGCCGCCGTCCCGGAGGAGGCAGCCCCGGAGGAGACGGTCGAGGAGCCCTCGCTGTCGGAGGTCGAGCCCGGCGCGGCGGACGC
The DNA here is from genome assembly GCA_044867425.1 of Acidimicrobiia bacterium. Classification (GTDB taxonomy): domain Bacteria; phylum Actinomycetota; class Acidimicrobiia; order IMCC26256; family BP-133; genus CAWBJP01. The sequence goes on from JBIOUX010000170.1 coordinate 18,015, forward strand.
CGCCGAGGTCGAGGCGGCCCACGTCGCCGAAGAGGCGCCGGCTGCGGAAGACGACAAGGCTGCCCGCTACGCCACGCTGGGTAGGGAAGAAGAGGAAGAAGAGGGCGAAGAAGATCAAGAGGAAGGCAGCAGCTGATGGGCCACAAGGTGAGCCCCTACGGATTCCGGCTCGGGATCGTCACCGACTGGAAGTCGCGCTGGTTCGCAGACCGGGAGTACACCGACTACCTCATCGACGACGTCCAGATCCGGAAGTACCTGGACGCCCAGCTCCGCCGGGCGGCGGTCTCCCGGGTGGAGATCGAGCGAACCCGCGACCGCCTGCGCATCGACGTCCACACCGCCCGGCCCGGCATCGTCATCGGGCGCCGGGGGGTGGAGGCCGACCGGTTGCGCCAGGGGCTGTTCAAGATCACCGGAAATCCGAAGATCCAGCTGAACATCCAGGAGATCAAGCAGCCCGAGCTCGATGCCAACCTGATCGCCCAGGGCGTGGGAGATCAGCTCACGGGGCGCGTCTCGTTCCGTCGGGCCATGAAGCGCGCCGTGCAGACGGCGATGAAGGCGGGAGCCCTGGGTATCCGGGTGCAGTGCTCCGGGCGGCTGGGTGGGGCGGAGATGGCCCGGCGGGAGTGGTACCGCGAGGGTCGGGTGCCCCTCCACACCCTGCGGGCCGACATCGACTACGGCTTCGCCGAGGCTCGGACCACGTTCGGACGCATCGGCGTCAAGGTGTGGATCTACAAGGGCGACATCCTTCCCTACAAGGCAAGTGAGGACAAGATCGCCAAAGAGGCGGCCATGGCGGTGGGAGAGACGGCCGGTCAGGCCCGCCCCCGCCGGGTGATCAGCGCCGGCGGCGGGCGCCGCCGGCCCGAGACCGAGCCGGTCACCGTCGAGCAGGTGGCCGCCTCCGACGAAGCTCCCGACCCCGGCAAGCCGGTGTTGAAGGAGGCCGATCCTGAGCTGGAACGTCTCCTGGCCGAGGAAGAGGAGATCGAGCGCCGCACCCGCACCCACCACGAGACCCCGCACTTCCGGGGCGACGAGGACTAGGGGACGGCCAGATGTTGATGCCCAAGAAGGTCCGCCACCGCAAGACACAGCGGGGACGCATGGAGGGAGTGGCCAAGGGCGCCTTCCGGGTCAACTTCGGTGACTACGGCCTCCAGGCCTTGGAGCCGGGCTGGATCACCAACCGCCAGATCGAGGCTGCCCGTGTCGCCATGACCCGCCACATCAAGCGGGGAGGCAAGGTCTGGATCAACATCTTCCCCGACAAGCCCATCACCGAGAAGCCGGCCGAGACCCGGATGGGCTCGGGTAAGGGCAACCCCGAGCGGTGGGTGGCCGTCGTGCGCCCCGGCCGGGTTATGTTCGAGCTGTCCGGGGTGGCGGAACCGGTGGCCAAGGAAGCCATGCGCCTGGCCGCCCACAAGTTGCCCATCAAATGCCGATTCGTCCTCCGGGAGGAGGAAGCCTGATGGCCAAGGCGAGCGCCGAGCTGCGCGACCTCGACGAGACCGAGCTGGAGGCACGCCTGGCCGAGTCGAAGGCGGAGCTGTTCAACCTCCGCTTCGCCAACGTCACCGGCCAGCTCGACAATGCGGCCCGCCTCGGCCAGGTGCGCCGCGACATCGCCCGGATCAAGACGCTCCTGCGGGAGCGGGAAATCGCCGCCGCCGAGGCAGAGGGACAGTAGAGGTCATGAGCACAGCAGAATCAGCCCGGGTGAACCAGCGCAAGGTCAGAGAGGGCACCGTCGTGTCCACCAAGATGGACAAGACCGTGGTGGTGGCCGTCGTCGAGCGGGTCCGGCACTCCCGGTACCAGAAGACCCAGAAGCGCACCAAGAAGCTCTACGCCCACGATGAGGTGAACGACCTCAAAGAAGGCGACCGGGTTCGTGTCCAGGAGACCCGCCCGCTCTCCGCCCTCAAGCGCTGGCGGGTGGTCGAAGTGCTCGAGCGGGCCCGGTGACACGATGATCCAGCAGGAGTCCAGGCTCAAGGTGGCGGACAACTCGGGGGCCAAGGAGGTCCTCTGCATCAAGGTCCTCGGTGGCACCAAGCGGCGCTACGCCAGCATCGGCGACGTCTTCGTGGCCACGGTGAAGGACGCCATCCCCGGGGCGGCGGTGAAGAAGGGCGACGTGGTCAAGTGCGTGGTCGTGCGTACGGCCAAGGAGAAGCGCCGCCCCGACGGCAGCTACATCCGCTTCGACGAGAACGCCGCCGTGCTGGTGAACGACCAGATGCAGCCCCGTGGTACCCGTATCTTCGGCCCCGTGGGTCGGGAGCTGCGGGACCGCCGGTTCATGCGCATCATCTCCCTCGCTCCCGAGGTGCTGTGACGATGAAACTGCGTAAAGGCGACAGGGTCCGGGTCATCGCCGGCAAGGACCTCGGGCGGGAGGGCGTCATCATGCGCGTCCTGCCCGGCCGCAACCGGGTGATCGTCGAAGGCGTCAACGTGGCCAAGAAGCACCAACGCCCGCAGAGGGCCACCATGCAGGCCGGGATCATCGACAAGGACATGCCGCTCGACGTCTCCAACGTGGCGCTGGTGTGCGGCTCCTGTGGCCCCACCCGCATCGGATACCGCTTCGACGCCGCCGGCAAGAAGGTCAGGGTGTGCGCCAAGTGCCGGAGTGACCTCTGATGGCAACCACCGAGTCGGTTGAGGCTCCCGCCCGGCCCCGCCTGCGGGTCCAATACGACACCCAGATCAAGGCGGCCCTCAAGGACTCCCTGGGTTTGACCAACGTGATGGAGGTGCCCCGCCTCGTCAAGATCGTGCTCAACTGCGGCGTGGGGAAGGCCACCCAGCAAGCTTCCCTCCTCGAGGGGGCGGTGGCCGACCTGCGGATCATCACGGGCCAGAAGCCGCTTGTGACCAAAGCGAAGAAGTCCATCGCCGGCTTCAAGCTGCGGGAGGGCAACTCGGTAGGGGTCAAGGTGACCCTGCGGGGCGACCGGATGTGGGAGTTCTTCGATCGCCTGATCACCCTGGCCATCCCCCGTATCCGGGACTTCCGGGGCTTGGACCCGGACGGTTTCGACGGCCGCGGCAACTACAGCTTCGGCGTGACCGAACAGCTCATCTTCCCCGAGATCGACTACGACAAGGTGGACACGGTCCGGGGCATGGACATCACCATCGTGACCACCGGGCGGACCAACGACGAGGGCCGGGCCTTGCTCGACGCCTTCGGATTCCCCTTCCGGCGCGAAGGAGGCAGGTAGAAGGCTATGGCCAAGAAGGCCCTCATCGAGAAGCAGCAGCGCAAGCCCAAGTTCATGGTTCGGGCCTACACCCGGTGCCGGCGCTGCGGCCGGGCCCGGGCTGTCTACCGCGCCTTCGGACTGTGCCGGATCTGCCTGCGCGAGATGTCCCATGCCGGCGAGGTTCCCGGTGTCAAGAAATCGTCCTGGTAGGTACTGACATGACCATGACCGACCCCATCGCCGACATGCTCACCCGGATCCGCAACGCCAACGTCGCCATGCACGACGAGGTTGTCATGCCCTCCTCCAAGCTCAAGGAGGCCCTGGCCGCCCTCCTCGAGCGCGAGGGCTACATCACCGGCTACCGGGTCGAAGGTGATCCGGGCCACCCGGGCCGCAAGCTCATCGTGCGCATGAAGTACACGCCGGAGCGCGCCCGCACCATCACCGGCATCCGGCGGGTGTCCAAACCGGGCCTGCGGGTGTACTCCCAGGCCGACAAGGTGCCGCGCGTGCTCGGCGGCATGGGCGTCGCCATCCTGTCCACCAACAAGGGTCTCCTCACCGACCGCGAGGCGCGCGAGCGCCGCGTGGGCGGCGAGGTGCTCTGCCACGTCTGGTAGGCGGGGATGTCGCGCGTCGGCCGCAAGCCCATCCCCGTCCCCTCCGGAGTCGACGTGACCCTGGAGGGCACCCGGGTGGTGGTGAAAGGTCCCAAGGGGACCCTGGAGCGCCGGGTGTCGCCCGACATGGTCATCTCCCGGCAGGACGACACCCTGGTCGTCAGCCGTCCGAGCGACGCCCGGGAGCACCGTTCCCTCCACGGGCTCACCCGGTCGCTGGTCTCGAACATGGTGGTGGGCGTGTCCGACGGCTTCGCCAAGGACCTCGAGATCGTCGGGGTGGGCTATCGATGCACCGCTCAGGGGCCCAACCGCATCGAGCTCGCCCTCGGCTTCTCCCACACGGTGCCCGTCGAGGCTCCCCAGGGGATCACCTTCGAGGTTCCGAGCCCGACCCGCATCACCGTGCGGGGCGCGGACAAGGAGCTGGTGGGCCAGGTGGCCGCCAACATCCGCAAGATCCGCAAGCCCGAGCCCTACAAGGGCAAGGGCGTCCGCTATGCCGGTGAGCGTGTCCAGCGCAAGGCCGGCAAGGCCGGGAAGAAGTAGGAGCTTCTGCCATGACGCTCTCGCCTCAGCAGGCACGAGTCCGGCGTCACCGCCGGGTGCGCAAACGGGTGGTCGGAACGTCGGCCCGCCCGCGGCTCTGCGTCTTCCGTTCCAACAAGCACATCTACGCTCAGGTCATCGACGACACCACGGGCGCCACCCTGGCCGCCGCTTCCACCGTGGAAGCCGGGTTGCGGGAGGGCGGCACCGGCAACACGGCGGCGGCCAAGGCCGTCGGTCAGCTGGTGGGGGAGCGGGCCAAGGCTGCCGGGATCAACCAGGTGGTGTTCGACCGGGGCGGATTCCGATACCACGGGCGGGTGGCCGCCCTCTGTGATGGAGCCCGGGCCGCCGGGCTCGAGGTCTAGGAAGGCGACGGAATGGCTGAACGGCGACGGGAGCAGCGCGAAGGGGCGGACTCCGCCTACGAGGAGCGGGTGATCGAAATCCGCCGGGTGGCCAAGGTCGTCAAGGGCGGCCGGCGGTTCTCCTTCTCGGCCCTGGTGGTGGTGGGCGACGGGGGAGGCAATGTCGGGCTGGGACTGGGGAAGGCCAAGGAGGTTCCCGCCGCCATCCAGAAGGGCATCGAGGAGGCCAAGAAGAACCTCATCCCGGTGCCGCTGGCCGGGTCCACCATCACCCACCAGATCATCGGGGAGCACGGCGCCGGGAGGGTCCTGCTCAAGCCCGCCGCCCCCGGGACCGGGGTCATCGCCGGTGGGGCCGGGCGAGCCATCCTCGAGGCGGCCGGCGTGAACGACGTGCTGGCCAAGTCCCTGGGTTCGTCCAACCCCATCAACGTGGCGCGCGCCGTGATTGCCGGGCTGTCCGGTCTCAAGCGCCCCGAGGACGTGGCCAAGCTGCGGGGCAAGTCGCCGGAAGAGGTGGCTCCGGCGGGCATGCTCCGGGCGTACACCGAACGCAACCGGGCACCCCGACCGACCGTCGAGGTCCCCTGATGCCAGGAGAAGGCGGCCCCGTGTTGCGCGTCACCCTTGTCCGTTCCGTCATCGGTACGAAGCCGAAGCACCGGGGCACCATCCGGGCCCTGGGGCTGCGCCGCATCAACCACTCGGTCACCCTGCCCGACCGCCCCGAGATCCGGGGCATGCTCGCCCGGGTGCCCCATCTCGTCCGCGTGGAGGAGCACCAGTGAAGGTCCATGACCTCAAGCCCGCACCTGGTTCCAAGCCGGCCAAGAAGCGGGTCGGCCGGGGTATCGGCGGGAGGCGGGGAAAGACCGCCGGGACGGGCACCAAGGGCCAGGGCACCCGCGACACCATCAAGCCGGGATTCGAGGGCGGCCAGACCCCGCTGACCCGCCGCACCCCCAAGCTGAAGGGGTTCAAGAACCCGTTCCGCATCGAGTACACGGTCATCAACCTCGACGGCTTGGAGAACTTCCCGGCGGGGTCGGAGGTGACTCCGGAAACGCTGCGAGCCCAGGGCCTGGTGCACAAGCACGGCCTGGTCAAGGTGCTCGGGCGGGGCGAGGTGACCAAACCGCTCACCGTCCGGGTCCACGCCTTCTCCAAATCGGCGGCTGAGGCCATCCGGGCGGCCGGAGGAACGGTCGAGACGTTGGTGCCCCCCGGCGGGCTGGCCCGGCCCCCTGCCCGGGGGAACGCCCTCACCAACCGGTAGAATGTTCGCCCCGCCGATCTGAGGAGGCCCCGGTCCCCATGTTGTCTCGTCTACGGAACATGTTCCGGGTGGCGGACCTCCGGAACAAGATCCTCTTCACCATCGTCGTCATCTCGATCTACCGGTTCGGCTCCCACATTCCGCTGCCCTACGTCGACTTCGAGGCCGTCCAGGCCCTCCAGGACCGGGTGAGGGAAGGCGGGGCACTCGAGTTCCTGGATCTGTTCTCGGGCGGGGCGCTCACCAACGTGGCCGTCTTCGCTCTGGGGATCATGCCCTACATCACGTCCTCGATCATCATGCAGCTGCTGGCCGTGGTGATCCCCAAGCTGGAGGAGTGGCAGCAGCAGGGCCAGGTCGGACAGAAGAAGATCACCCAGTGGACCCGCTACCTGACGGTGGCCCTGGCCCTCATGCAGTCCACCGGCATCGTCTTCGCCCTCCACCAGGGCGGGGGCAGCTTCCTCGGGTCCCAGGCCCTCTCCGGCATCGACCTCATCCCGAAGTTCTCCGCCCCCCGGGTGCTGCTGATCGTCACCACCCTCACCGCCGGCACCGCCATGATCATGTGGCTGGGCGAGCTCATCACCCAGCGGGGCATCGGCAACGGCATGTCCATCCTGATCTTCTCCTCGGTGGTCTCTCGGCTGCCGGCCCAGGGCTCGCGGATCTTCGCCGAGGGCGGCAACCTGCAGGGCGCGGTCGTGGTCCTCATGGGCGTGGCCATGATCGTCGGCATCGTGTTCGTGGAGTCGGGTCAGCGCCGGATCCCCGTCCAGTTCGCCAAACGGGTGGTCGGCCGCCGCATGTACGGCGGCCAGAGCACCTACATCCCCCTCAAGGTCAACCAGTCGGGCGTGATCCCCATCATCTTCGCCAGCTCCGTGCTCCAGTTCCCCGCCCTCATCGTGGGGACTCTGCCGTGGCAGGGGGTGAAGGACTGGGTGAACTCCAACCTCATCCGGCAGGGCAGCGTGTTCTACATCGGGGCCGAGGCGATCCTCATCGTGTTCTTCGCCTACTTCTACACGGCCATCGCCTTCAACCCCGCGCAGCAGGCCGACATCATCCGCAAGCAGGGCGGCTTCATCCCCGGCATCCGGCCGGGTCCGCCCACCGAGCGCTACCTGGCCCAGGTGCTCAACCGGATCACCCTTCCCGGGTCGCTCTTCCTTGCCACCATCGCCGTCGTCCCCCTGATCGTCTTCGCCGTCTGGGACATCGCCCAGTTCCCCTTCGGCGGGACGGCCATCCTCATCACGGTCGGGGTGGCCCTGGAGACGATGAAGCAGATTGACAGCCAGCTGATGATGCGCAACTACGAGGGCTTCCTGAGGTAGTGGCCGGCGGATCGCGATACCTCCTCCTCGGAAAGCAGGGGGCCGGCAAAGGAACGCAGGCGGCGCGCCTGGCTGCGCACCTCGGTGTGCCCCACATCTCCACGGGGGACATGTTCCGGGCCGCGGTGCGCAACGGGTCGGAGCTCGGCCTCCGGGCGCAGGCCTTCATGGAACGGGGCGAGCTGGTGCCCGACGAGGTGGTCATCGGCGTGGTGGCGGAGCGCCTGGCCGAGGACGACGCCGTCAACCGGGGCTTCGTCCTCGACGGCTTCCCCCGGACCCGGAGCCAGGCCGAGGAGCTGGACCGGGTGCTCTACCCCGAAGGCCTCGCCGCCGCCATCGACATCGAAGTCCCCACCGCCGAGGTCGTGCGCCGGATCTCCGGGCGGCGGGTGTGCGCCACCTGCGGGGCGACCTACCACGTGGACGCCCCGCCCGCCGACGACTGGCGCTGCGACAACGATGGCGGCGACGTCGTGCAGCGCGCCGACGACACCGAGGAGGCCATCATCCGGCGACTTGACCTCTACGAGTCGGAGACCCGGCCCCTGCTCGAGTTCTACGACCAGCTGGGCCTGCTGGCCCGGGTGGACGGAACCGGCAGCGTGGACGAGGTCTTCGACCGCCTGCTGAAGCAGATCAACGGCGGGGTCCTGGCCGACACGGTGCAGCCGTGATTCCGGAGCCGGTCTCGTGATCACCCGGAAGACGAAGGCTCAGATGGCCCTCATGCGGCGGGCCGGGCGGGTGGTGGCCGAGATCCACGAGGAGTGCACGCGGGCCGCCCGACCCGGTGTGACCACGGCCCAGCTCGACGCGGTGGCCCGCCAGGTCATCGACCGCCGGGGAGCCCGCTCCAACTTCCTCAACTACCACGGATTTCCGGCTGTCATCTGCACCTCTCCCAACCACGTCATCGTCCACGGCATCCCCGGCGACTACGTCCTGGAGGAGGGCGACATCCTCTCCATCGACGCCGGGGCGATCATCGAGGGCTGGCATGCCGACGCGGCCGTGACCGTGCCCGTGGGAGACGTTGACGCCGAGGCCGCCCGCCTCATGGAGGTCACCCGTCAGTCGCTCGAGGAGGCCATCGTCCAGACGGTGGCCGGCAAGCACCTGGGCGACATCGGCTCCGCGGTCGAGACGATGGCCGTGGCTTCCGGGTTCACGGTGGTGCGGGAGTACGTGGGCCACGGCATCGGCACGGCCATGCACGAGGAACCGCCCGTCCACAACTTCGGTCACCCCGGTCGGGGGGTGAAGATCAAGGAGGGTTACGTCCTGGCCATCGAGCCGATGGTCAACGCCGGCGGTCCCGAGACGGAGACGCTCGACGACGGCTGGACCGTCGTCACCAAAGACCGCTCGCTCTCCGCCCACTTCGAGCACACGGTGGCCGTCACCGACAACGGCCCCGAGGTGCTCACGCTGCCGTAACCACCCGGTTCGCGGCTGTTTGACAGACGCCATATACTGGCGCGCTGGTCTCGAGGCGACCGATCGTCGCTTCGCGTGTGAGAAACGTAGGTGGTTACCCCTGGCCAAGCCCAAAGATGACGCCATCCTCGTAGAGGGGACGGTGGTCGAGCCGCTCCCGAACGCGATGTTCAGGGTCGAGCTCGAGAACGGTCACAAGGTGCTCGCCCATATCTCCGGGAAGATGCGGATGAACTACATCCGGATCCTGCCCGGGGATCGCGTCCAGGTGGAGCTCACCCCCTACGACCTCACCCGGGGACGCATCACATACCGGTACAAGTAACAACTTCGGGGGGCGGAGCCCCCCGAATGCCCCCCGAAGGACAAAGACAGGTTCGGGATGAAAGTTCGGCCCAGCGTCAAGAAGATCTGTGAGAAGTGCAAGGTGATCCGCCGCCACGGCGTGGTGATGGTCATCTGCGAGAACCCCCGCCACAAGCAGCGGCAGGGCTAGGCAAGGTCACGAGGAGGGCACTGGATGGCACGGATCGCCGGGGTGGACATCCCCCGGGAGAAGCGGCTCGAGATCTCCCTCACCTACATCTTCGGGATCGGCCTGCCGAGCTCGAGGATGGTGTGCCAGGCCACCGGCATCTCGGGCGACACCCGGGTCCGGGACCTGACCGAGGATGAGGTCGCCCAGCTGCGCACCTGGATCGACCAGAACCTGAAGGTCGAGGGTGACCTGCGCCGCGAGGTGGCCCAGGACATCAAGCGGAAGATGGAGATCGGCTGCTACGCCGGGCTCCGCCACCGGCGTGGCCTCCCCGTGCGGGGCCAGCGCACCCGGACCAACGCCCGGACCCGCAAGGGCCCGAAGAAGACCGTGGCCGGGAAGAAGAAGGTCCGGAAGCACTAAGAGGAGAGCGGGGAGAGCGTGGCCAAGGTCAAGCCAGGTGGACGGCGGCCGCGGCGCCGGGAGCGGAAGAACATCGCTTACGGCGTCGCCCACATCAAGTCGTCGTTCAACAACACGATCGTCACCATCACCGACCAGGAGGGCAACACCATCTCCTGGGCCACGGCCGGCAACGTCGGTTTCAAGGGGTCGCGCAAGTCGACGCCCTTCGCTGCCCAGATGGCGGCCGAAGCGGCGGCGCGCCGCGCCATGGAACATGGCGTGCGCAAGGTCGACGTGCTGGTGAAGGGCCCGGGATCGGGGCGTGAGACCGCGATCCGCTCCCTCCAGAACACCGGGATCGAGGTGGCCGGCATCAAGGACGTCACCCCCATCCCCCACAACGGCTGCCGTGCCTCGAAGCGGCGGAGGGTGTGATGGCCCGCTACACGGGACCGGTCTGCCGCCTGTGCCGGCGGGAGAAGATGAAGCTCTTCCTCAAAGGGCCCAAGTGCGACTCAATGAAGTGCCCCATAGAGCGCCGGCCCTATCCGCCCGGTGAGCACGGCCGGGGCCGGATCCGGGAGAGCGAGTACATGATCCAGCTGCGGGAGAAGCAGAAGGCCCGCCGCATCTACGGCGTGCTGGAGAAGCAGTTCCGCCGTCTCTACGAGGAGGCCACCCGCCAGAAGGGCATCACGGGCGAGAACCTCCTGCGGATGCTGGAGACCCGTCTCGACTCGGTGGTGTTCCGGGCCGGCTTCGCCGCCAGCCGCAACCAGGGCCGCCAGCTCGTCCGTCACGGCCACGTGGCCGTCAACGGCAAGCGGGTGACGATCCCCTCCTACCAGGTGCGCAAGGGGGACGTCGTCGAGCTGCGCGAGAAGGCCCAGAACATGATCGTGATCCGCCACAACCTCGACACCCTGGACCGTTCCGTGCCCCCCTGGCTGGAGGTCGACGGCTCGGGAATGAAGGCCACCGTCCGCGACCTTCCCATGCGGGAGCACATCGACGTTCCCGTCCGTGAGCAGCTCATCGTCGAGCTGTACTCCAAGTAACCCCGGGAGCCGCATTCCAATGCTGATGATCCAGCGCCCGACGGTCGAGCCCCTTGGCGAGCCCGAGGGCAACCGGCAGCGCTTCACCATTTCCCCGCTCGAGCCCGGCTTCGGCCACACGCTCGGCAACAGCCTGCGCCGGACGCTCCTGTCGTCCATCCCCGGCGCCGCGGTCACCCAGGTGCGCTTCGACGACGCCCTCCACGAGTTCGACGTGGTCCAGGGCGTCAAGGAGGACGTCACCGACATCATCCTCAACCTGAAGGACCTGGTGCTGCGGTCGGAGTCCCCCGAGCCGGTCATCCTCCGGCTGGACAAGCGGGGGCCGGCCGAGGTGACGGCGGCCGACATCCAGCCCACCGCCGACGTCGAGATCCTCAACCCCGACCTGCACATCGCCGCCGTCAACGGCAAGGGGCGCCTCGCCCTCGACATCACCGTGGAGCAGGGGCGGGGCTACATGTCGGTGGACCGGGCCAAGCGCTCGTCGACCATCGGGGTCATCCCCGTCGACGCCATCTTCTCCCCAGTGCGCCGGGTGGCCTTCGCCGTGGAGCCCACCCGGGTGGAGCAGGCCACCAACTACGACCGCCTCACCCTCGACATCGAGACCGACGGGTCCATCAGCCCCAAGGACGCCCTCGCCTCGGCGGGCGAGACCCTGCGCAACCTGGTCGGCCTGCTGGCCGACCTGTCGTCCGTGCCCCGGGGCCTGGAGCTGGGGGACACCGCCGCCACCGGCACCTCGTCGCTCGACCTGGACCTGGCCATCGAGGAGCTCGACCTCTCGGAACGGCCCCGCAACTGCCTCAAGCGGGCCCAGATCGACACCATCGGCCAGCTGGTGGAGCGCACCGAGGACGACCTCCTGGCCATCACCAACTTCGGCCAGAAGTCGCTCGAGGAGGTCATCCAGAAGCTCGACGAGCGGGGCCTGTCCCTGCGAGTGAAGGAGTAGGGCCATGCCGGCGCCGAAGAAGGGCCCGCGCTTCGGAGGGAGCCCCTCCCATCAGAAGCTGATGATGGCCAACATGGCCGCTCACCTCTTCGCCTCCGAGGGGATGGTCACCACCGAGGCCAAGGCTAAGGCACTCAAGCCCGTGGCCGAGCGCCTCATCACCAAGGCCAAGAAGGGCGGGCTCCACCAGAAGCGCCAGGTGATGGCCGTGCTCACCGACCGGGACGTCACCGCCAAGCTGTTCGCCGAGATCGGGCCCCGCTACGCCGACCGCAACGGCGGCTACCTGCGCATCCTCAAGCTCGGCCCCCGCCCCGGCGACTCAGCTCCCATGGCGAGGATCGAGCTGGTGTAGTGCTCCGGCCCGGGTCGGCGTGAGCCTGTTCGACGCCGCTCCCGAGACCCAGGCCAAGCTGCGGCTGGTGCTGGCCTATGACGGCAGCGGCTTCCACGGCTTCGCCGCCCAGCCCCAGGTCCGCACGGTGGCCGGGGTGCTGGGCCGGGCGCTGGAGAAGGTGCTGCGCCACCCCGTCGACCTCACCTGCGCCGGACGGACCGACGCCGGGGTGCACGCCTGGGGCCAGGTGGTCAGCCTGCCCGCCGACCCGGGGGTGGACCCGTGGCGCCTCGGCAACGCCCTCAACGGCATGCTCGCCCCCGAGATCGTGGTCCGGGAGTGCGAGCTGACCGACGGCGACTTCGACGCCCGCCGGGGTGCTCTGTGGCGGGCCTACCGCTACACGGTGGTCAACCGTCCCGTTCCCGATCCCTTCCTGGCCCGCTACGCCTGGTGGGTACCCCACAAGCTGGAGCCGGCGACGCTGGCGCTGGCCGCCGACCCCTTCGTGGGCGAGCACGACTTCGCCGCCTTCTGCCGGGCCGGCCCGGAGGGCTCCTCCACCGTCCGCAAGGTCATCGAGTCGCGCTGGAGCGAGGTCGGCGACGGGGTCTGGCGCTACGAGGTGGTGGCCACCGCCTTCTGCTGGCAGATGGTGCGCTCGCTGGTCGGCACCATGGTCGACGTCGGCACCGGCGCCCGGCGGGCGGGTGACATCATGGCCATGTTGCGGTCGAAGGACCGCGCCGCCGCCGGCAAGGTGGCACCCCCGCACGGCCTGTGCCTATGGGAGGTTGGCTACTAGGCGAGCAGAGAAACCAGAAAGACGCAATCAAGAAGGTGACGTGTGGGTCAAGCGCGGTTGTGTGGTCGCTGTTGCGTTGCCGGGCGTTTTGTACGTCCCACGTACACTTTGCCCGTTTCCCGCCCCAAACTCGCCGGTCGCACGGCGACAGCGTGCCCGGGCACGTAGGTCGGTCGCCCCTCGCCCCACTCAATGCGTCTTTTCGTGCCGCCCCCTGCCTAGACGTTACGCAGGCTTCCCGTGGCAGGTGCCGGAGCCGGCATCGGTGTAGGTGCCGCCGGAGGTGGGGATGAAGCGGAAGTCGTAGCCGTTGGCCCGCAGGGTGACGCGTAGCACCCCGAACTCCGTGTTGTTGCGGGCCTCGCTGTTGGGTTTGATTCCGTTGAAGGCGTAGTGGTTCTTCCCGCCCGAACCGATGACGAACTGGCGGATGCCGTAGGCGTCGTCGCGGGTGCCGTCCGGGCGCTGGGGCGCGAACCGCTCGTAGGTGTGGTCATGGCCGTTGAGGACGATCTCGGCCCCGTAGTCGTACAGGGCGTTCCACAGCGGTTGCACCGTGAGGTCGTTGCCGTGAGAGCCGGAGCTGAACCGGGGGTGGTGCCACAGGGCCACCGTGCACGCCGTCTGGGACGCGGCCAGGTCGGCTCGCAACCACTTCTCCTGAGCTGATCCGGTGGCGCAGCTCACCACGCTGCAGTTGCTGTTGAGGACCACCACGTGCCAAGCGCCCAGGTCGTAGCTGTACCAGCCCTCACCGGGCTTCCCCGCCGCGGCCCCGAAGTAGCCGAAGTAGCCGGCCGCCCCTGAGGTGCCATATTCGTGATTGCCGACGACGGGTCGGAGGCGAGCCTTGTGCCGGCCCCACGACGGCGCGTAGCAGTTGTTGTACTCGGACGCGCTTCCCGCTTCGTAGACGTTGTCGCCGGTGGTGAACACCGTGCCGGGAATGGCGTCGAGGAGGGTGGCGGTGGCTTCGTCACCCGACGAGCTGCACGAGGCGATGTCGCCCGCCCCCACCAGGGTGGCCACCGGCGGGTCGACGGGCGGTGCGGAGGTGGTCGAAGTGGTCCCCAGGGGGCCGCCGGATGGCGGTGGTGTCCCGCCCCCCGCCGGGCCGAACGGGGGCGATCCCGGCTGGGGACCGGGCACGGCCGCCATTCCCATGACGGGGTGGTTGAGCCGGGTGCCACCCATCGAGCCGAAGAAGGCGGCGTCGCCGAAGGAGAAGATGCCGCCGTCCGCCGCCACCAGCCAGTACCCCTTCCCCGAGGGAGTGGCGGCCATCCCCACCACCGGCCGGTTGAGCGGCATGCCGCCGGTGGACCCGTAGAAGCCGGCGTCGCCGAAGGAGAAGATGCCGCCGTCGGCCGCCACCAGCCAGTAGCCCGCCCCGCTCGGGGTGGGCGCCATCCCCACCACCGGCAGGTTCAGCCGTACCCCGCCCATCGAGCCGAAGAACCTGGCGTCGCCCAGGGCGAACACCCCCCCGTCGACGGCTGCCAACCAGGAGCCGGCGCCGGTCGAGGTGGCGGCCATGGTGACGATCCGCTCGGTGGGGGGTACCGCCACCGATTCCAGCCGGGGCGCCTGGCCGAAGGCCTCCACCGTGCCCGTCCGGCTGGCCATCCAGTACCCGTCGGCCTGGGGGCGGACGGCGAAAGTGGCGATGTCGTCGACCTCCGAGGCCGGGGATCCGAAGTCGACGGCGTCGCCATGGGGAAAGACGTCGCCGTCGTTGTCGACCAGCCAGTATCCGCCGCCCGAGGGGGTGGGTGCCATGCCGGCCAGATCGGCCGTCGAGTTGAGGGTGGTCCCGTGGAACTCGGCCGCGCCGAAGGAGAAGATGCCGCCGTCGGCCGCGAACATCCAGTAGCCCCGGGCCGTGCTGGTCGCGTCGGCGCCGGTGGGAGCGACAGCCACCGGGGTGACCGTGGCGGCCACGAAGAGCATGGCGGCCGCCACGAGTCTCCCTCGCATGGTTGGGATGTCGGCAGAAGGACTAGTCCGGTTGATGGCCCGTAGTTCGATTTGACCAGCCCGTAACCGAAAGGGCCGATCGGCGGGCCGGTACCCTGGGGCCATGCCTGCTGGCGACGGGGACCGGCTTCAGCTGTACCGGGAGATGTGGGAGGACGAGCTGGAGGCGGCCGCCCTCTACCGGGCGCTGGCCACCGCCGCCGGAGGCCGCCGGGCCCAGGTGCTCAACCGCCTCGCCGAAGCCGAGGAGCGCCACGCCGCCCACTGGGAGAGGTACCTGCGCGAGGCCGGGGTCACCGACCTGCGCAAGCGGCGCTCGTCGCTGCGCACCCGGCTGCTCTCGGGTCTGGCCCGGCGCTTCGGAACCGATGCCGTGCTGCCCCTGGTGCTGCGCCTGGAGGCGGCGGACGCCGCCAAGTATCGGGATGTGCCCGAGGCCCCCGAGGCCATGTCGGCCGAGGAGATGGCCCATGGCCGGGCGGTGGCGGCGCTGGAGGGCGACTCCAAGGGCACCCAGATCGCCCGCTCCGAGGGGCGCCACCGGGCCGGCGCCGGCGGAGCGTTGCGGGCGGCCGTCTTCGGGGTCAGCGACGGGCTGGTGTCCAACCTGCTGCTGGTGCTGGGCGTGGCCGGCGGCACGTCGAATCGCAACGTCATCCTGCTGGCCGCCCTGGCCGGGCTTCTGGCCGGAGCCTTCTCCATGGCGGCGGGCGAATGGGTGTCGGTGACGTCCCAGCGCGAGCTCTACGAGCGGGAGATCGAGGTCGAGCGCGAGGAGCTGAGCGCGTTCCCCGAAGAAGAAGAGGAGGAGCTCTCGCTCATCTACCAGGCCAAGGGACTTTCCGAAGAGGAGGCCGCCGCCCTGGCCCGGCGGATCATGCGCCGGCCCGACAGCGCCCTCGACACCCTCACCCGGGAGGAACTCGGCCTGTCGGCTGACGACCTGGGGTCACCCTGGGTGGCGGCGGGTTCGTCGTTTGCGGCCTTCGCCCTGGGGGCGTTCGTGCCGGTGGTCCCCTTCCTGTTGGGGTCAGGGACGGCCGCCCTCGTGTCCGCCGCCGTCGCGTCGGGCATCAGCCTGGCCGGGGTGGGGGCGGTCATCGCCCTGCTCACCGGCCGCAGCCCGGCTCGGGGCGCAGTGAGGATGGTGGCCATCGCCGCCGCCGTCGGGGCCCTCAGCCACCTGATCGGGCGCCTCATCGGCGCCAACGTGACGGTTTAGCCGGCCTCGCTTCCGCTACAGGGGGGCCACCCGGAACCCGGCGTCCTCCACGGCGCGGAGCACCTCGGCCCGGTGGGAGGGGTCGCGCGTCTCCAGGGTGAGGTGCACCTCGACCTGGTCCACCGGCAGGTCCACTCCGGAGCGATGGTGCTCGACTTCGACGACGTTCAGGCCCAGGTCGGCCAGGACGCCGGTCAGGCGATGGAGCTCTCCGGGACGGTCATGGAGGGCGATGCGCAGCAGGAGATAGCGGCCGGCGGCCGAGAGCCCGTGGCGGATCACCCGCATGAGGAGCGTCGGATCCACGTTGCCGCCCGAGAGCACCAGGCAGGTCGGCTCGCCCGCCACGCCCGGCAGGCGCCCGGCCAGAGCCGCCGCCAGGGGAGCGGCGCCCGCTGGCTCCACCACCGTCTTGGCCCGCTCCAGCAGCACGAGCAGGGCCCGGGAGATGTCTTCCTCGCCCACCGTGACGACCTCGTCGACCAGGGCGGATACGTGGGCCAGGGTCAGTTCGGAGACCCTCTTGTTGGCGATTCCGTCGGCCATGGTGTCCAGGCGGGGCAGGGTGACGGGCTGGCCGGCGGCCAGGGCGGCGGACATGGACGCCGCCCCCTCCGCTTCGACCCCCACCACCCGGCACCCGGGCCGGAGGGCCTTGAGGGCGGCGGCCGCCCCGCTGATCAACCCGCCCCCGCCCACCGCCAGGACGAAGGTTCCGGCCTCCGGAGCCTGCTCGGCCAGCTCCAGCCCGAGGGTGCCCTGGCCGGCGATGACATCCGAGTCGTCAAAGGGGGAGATGAACACCGCGCCCGTCTGCCTGGCGTGGGACAGCGCCGCCTCCAACGCGTCGTCGAACACCGCTCCGCCGAGGCGGACCACGGCCCCGTAGCCCCGGGTGGCCTCCACCTTGGGCAGGGGTGCGGTAACCGGCATGAAGATGGTGGCGGGCACGTCCAGCAGCGAGGCGGCCAGCGCCACGCCCTGGGCGTGGTTGCCCGCGCTGGCGGCCACCACGCCGGCTTCCCGTTCGGCGTCCGTGAGCCGGCAGATGCGGTGGTACGCCCCCCGGATCTTGAAGGATCCCGTGCGCTGGAGGTGCTCGGCCTTGAGGAGCAGGGGCCGGCCCGCCAGCCGGGACAGGTGCTCGGTCGAGAGGACGGGGGTACGCCGCACCACGGGGGCGACCAGCCGTCGAGCCGCCTCGATCTCCTCCAGGCGAACCAGGCGGGGGGCGGGGGACATACCTGCTTCTTCGGCCAGGAAGCGGATGCTACCGGGCGGCCGGTTCGGATGGCCCCGGTACCATCCGAAGCGTGCCCAACGGAGTGTCCTAGGGAGTGAACGCGATCCGCCCGTCCCGACGAATGATGGCGGCCGCCGCGGCCGCGGCCGGCGTGATCGCCATCGCCCTGGGTGTGGCCGCGGGCGGCGACGACGGCGGGGAGACGAAGGCGGCGACGTCCACGTCGGCCGCCACCGAGCCCTCGTCCTCATCGCCCGTCACGGGCTCGACCAACCCGGCGCCAACCGCCACGTCACGGACTGGGTCCTCCTCCACCACTGAGCCCAGGATGCCGGCCGCGCCCTGGCGGGGCCCGGCGCTGCCCCGCTCCCAGGTTCCCCCAGAGTTCCTGGAGGCGTGGGAGAAGGCCGCCAACCGGTCCACCTGCGGGCTGTTGGTCCCCACGGTGCTCGGCCCGGAGATGGATGGGGCGGTGGCCAAGACGTCGGATGTGAACGACAACGCAGGTTGGAACATCCGCTACCGCAAGGCCGGGGCCATCGTCGAGGTGCTGGGACTCTTCGATCGCGACGCCCGGCCCGAGGACCAGAAGCCCGCCGCCTTCTCCAAGACCTGGGCCGACGGCTCCGTGGCCCAGTACGGCCCCGACAGCCCGGGCGGGCCCTTCGGCGACAATCCCGACCCCGAGGGGTCGGCCAACGAGGCCGTCCTGCTGGTCACCGGCCAGGGGTGCGGCTACCGGATCTACGACACCTTGGGCAAGACGCACCTGGAGATGGTGTTCGAGGGCCTCCGCTTCGCCGAGGGCACCCAGTAGGAGCGTACGGCCGGGCGTGGGGCAGGGGCCCACGCTCCGGAGGAGCCTGGGGCTTATCCCCACCGGAACCGGAGGTTCCGGCGGGGACCCCGGAAAAACAGGGCCCCAGGCGGGGCGGCGAAGCCGCCAGAATCACGGCTCGAGGTAGATGAACCCGGCGCCTTCGTCGCGGAAGCTCACGCCGGCGCCGGCCAGGGCGGCGTCCCAGTCGCCCCGGACCTCGGGGTTGGTCTCTTCCATGCCGTGGTCGGCGACGAGGACGAAGGCGGTGTCGTCGAAGGACCCGGCGTCGGCGATGGCCCGCAGGATCTCGCCGATGCGGGCATCGGTGTCGGCCACCGCCGCCTCGGCCACCTCCGATCGGGGTCCTCCGGCGTGGAAGGCGGCGTCCGTGAGCTGGAAGCTGACCCACATGAAGGTCGGACGCTGCGGATGGTCCTGGTCGAGATACCTTCCCCGCCACAGTCCCACCGCCTGGTCCATGGCCATGTGGTCGATGAGCGTGTTGAAGCGGTAGTCGCCGACTCCCTCGGCGAACCGCAGGGTGGTGTGGGGAGTGTCCTCCGGCCCCCGGGGGAAGGGCGGGATCTGGCCGCGGCGGAAGAAGTCGAACGTGGACCAGGAGGCGCCGGTGTCCGCCGGTTCGTTGACGGCGGCGGTGAAGGCTCCCGGCCGGCGGCGCGCCACCGCCTGGAAGAGGGTCTCCACCCCGGGCGCCAGGCGCTCCATCGCCGCCGGCCAGGTGGCGGGGGAGTTGGTCGTCACCACCTCGCCCGTGGCCCGGTCCCACCAGGCGTTGTGGAGGATGTGGTGGTGGCCCGGATAGGCGCCGGTGAGCAGCGACGTGTGGTTGGCCAGGGTGACGGTCGGCATCCCGGCCACGGCCCCATGGCGGAACGATGTGCCGAGAGCCATGAGGAGGGCCACGTGGGGGGCGGCCCCGGTGGCGGCCAGACGGTAGAGCGTGTTGGGATTGCATCCGTCCAGCAGGAAGCCGACCACGTGCGCGGGCCGGGCCTGGATCGGTTCGAGGAGATCCATCAGGGCCTCGCCGTCCTGGCGGGCCAGGTGGGCGTCACCGCGGGGCCGGCCGTCGAGGCCCACGCCGGCCCCCGGGCGCAGCCCCAGGAGTGCGGCCAGCGTCGGGGCCACATCGATCAGGCGGCACGACCGGTCCACCAGGCCGAGCGAGCGCACGCCCCGGCCGGCCAGGATGAACGGGGCCCGGGCCTGGACGGCGTCCAGCGAGCCGTGCTCACCCCGGTGCCCGCCCCGGTCTTCGTAGTTGTGCGCGGCGGAGTGGACCACGCACAGGTCGGGGGCCATGGGGGCGTCGAAGAACTGGGCCACCTGCTCGTAGCCGTACGGGTAGGCGTTGTCCCCCCGCACCGGGAAGCGGCCCTCCGCCTCGGCCTCGAAGCCGGCGAAGCGGTCGAGGGACTGGTCGGCCAGGGGATTCGCGCCCTCGCCGGAGATCACCTCGTAGGCGTATTTCCCTCCGTCCCGCCGGCGGGCGAAGCGCACCGAGCCGTCGACCGAGTGCGCCTCGTAGGCGCCGCCGCGCACCGTGAGCACCATCTCGACCACCGAAGCGAGGTCCGGGGCGCAGAGCACCTCCAGGGCGGCGTCGGCCGCGGCGGCCCGGTCGGGGCCGGGACCAGCGGTGGAGGGCGGCGGGACGATGTGTGACTTCACTGCTGAATGGTTCGACGGGGGGCTGGTTGCCCCTCCTCCCGGGGGCGCTGGTAACCTGTTCGGTCGGTCCGAACACCCACGGTGGCCGGACATCCGAAACGTCGATGAAAGGACCGCGCGGGTGCGCACCTTCTCGCCCAAGTCAACCGATATCACCCGCGCTTGGCATGTGGTCGACGCCGAGGGCCTGGTCCTCGGCCGCCTGGCCAGCGAGGTGGCCAGGGTCCTGCGGGGGAAGCACAAGCCCATCTACGCCCCGCACGTGGACACGGGCGACTTCGTGGTGGTGGTGAACGCCGCCCGCATCGCCGTGGACCCCAAGAAGGGGGCGGACAAGCGGTACTACCGGCACTCCGGGTACCCGGGCGGTCTGCGCTCGGAGACACTGGCCGAGCTCATGGCCCGCGACCCCGAACGGGTCGTCCGGCTGGCGGTGAAGGGGATGCTGCCCAAGGGCCCCCTCGGCCGGAAGATGATCAAGAAGCTGAAGATCCACGCCGGTCCCACCCATCCCCACACCGCCCAGCAGCCGCAACCCCTGGTCCTGCCTTATGCCCGGCGGGCCCGGACCGCCTAGGAGGATCGTGCCCAAGCCCCTCATCCAGACCACCGGACGGCGCAAGGAAGCCGTGGCCCGCGTGCGGTTGCGGGCGGGGAGCGGGATCATCCGCTGCAACGGCCGCCCCTTCGAGGGGTTCTTCCCCAACGCCACCCACCGGATGATCGTCACCGAGCCGCTGCGCCTCACCCAGACGGCCGATGTCTACGACGTGGACGCCACCCTGGACGGCGGCGGGGTGAGCGGCCAGGCCGGCGCCATGCGCCTGGGGATCGCCCGGGCGCTGGTGAACCTCGACCCGGATCTGCGCCCCCAGGTCAAGAAGGCGGGGTTGCTGACCCGCGACGCCCGGGAGAAGGAACGCAAGAAGTACGGCCTGAAGAAGGCCCGCAAGGCTCCGCAGTACTCCAAGCGCTGAGCCCTTCGGCATGACGCTGCGCTTCGGCACCGACGGGGTGCGCGGAGTGGCCAACGTCGACCTCACTCCGGAGCTCACCGTCGCCCTGGGGCGCGCCGCGGCCCGGGCGCTCGGGTCCGATCGCCCCTTCGTGGTGGGGCGGGACACCCGGCGTTCGGGCCCCATGCTGGAGGCGGCGCTGGCCGCCGGGCTGGCCGCCGAAGGGGCCGACGTGGAACTGCTCGGCGTGCTCCCCACCCCGGCGGTCGCCTACCTGGCCCAGACCCGTGACGGGCCCGGTGCGGTCATCTCCGCCAGCCACAACCCGTTTGCCGACAACGGCATCAAGTTCTTCGCCCGGGGTGGGCGGAAGCTGACCGACGAGATCGAGGAGCGGATCGAGGCGGAGCTCGACGGGCTGCTCTCCGGGCCACGGCCGGCGGGCCCGCCCGGGGTGGGGGTGGGGTCGGTCCGGGAGATCCCCGATCCGCTGACCGGCTACCGGGAGCACCTGGAAGCGGCGCTGGAGGGCCGGCGGCTGGAAGGGCTGCGGGTCGTCATCGACTGCGGCCACGGGGCCGCCTCGCCGGTGGCCTTCCCGGTGCTCGACCGGCTCGGGGCCAAGGTCGAGGTGCGCAACGCCGAACCCGACGGCACCAACATCAATCACCAGTGCGGCGCCACCTCGCCCGCCGGCCTGCAGGCCGAGGTGGTGGCGGCCGGGGCCCAGGTCGGTCTGGCCTTCGATGGCGACGCCGACCGGCTCATCGCCGTCGACGAGACGGGTGCGCTGGTGGACGGCGACCACATCCTGGCCATCACCGCCCTCGACCTGCGAGCCCGGGGCCGCCTGGCCCACGACACGGTCGTGGCCACCGTGATGGCCAACCTCGGCTTCCGGCGGGCCCTGGACACCCACGGCATCCGGATGGTGGAAACCCAGGTCGGGGACCGCTACGTCCTCGAAGCCATGGAGGCCGAGGACATCGTGCTGGGCGGCGAGCAGTCGGGACATGTCATCTTCTCGGATTTGGCCACCACCGGCGATGGGCTGCTGTCCGGTCTCGTCCTCCTCGACGTGATGGCTCGCACCGGGCGTCCGCTCTCCGAGCTGGCATCGGTCGTCACCAAGTTTCCCCAGGTGCTGCGCAACATCGTTGTGGCCCACCGGGAAGGACTCGCCGCCGCCACCCCCTTCTGGGCCGAGGTGCGGGCGGTGGAAGCGGAGTTGGGCGACTCGGGCCGGGTGCTGGTGCGCCCGTCGGGCACCGAGCCGGTGGTCCGCATCATGGTGGAGGCGGGCACGGCCGAAGCCGCGGAAGCCTGCACCGCCCGCCTGGTCGCCGCCCTCACCGCCGCGCTCGGCTCGGTCTGACCACACTGCGGTAGTGTCCGGCGCGCCCGACCGCCGCCAAGGAGGCCCCATGGGACGCACGCCGCAAGAGGTTTTCCAGCACCACGCCGAGGCCCTGATCGCCGGCAAGCTCGACGACATCGTCGACGACTACGCCGACGACGCCGTCTTCATCTCCCCGTCGGGGGTGCTCCGGGGCAAGGAGGGGATCCGCGAGGCGTTCACCAACCTTCTCAACGACCTCCCCAACGCCCAGTGGGCGGTCCCGACCCAGATCTTCGAGGGCAACGTCCTCTTCATCGAATACAACGCGGAGTCCGCTGATACCAAGACCGACGACGGGATCGACACCTTCGTCTTCGGCGACGACGGTCAGATCCAGGTCCAGACCCTCCGCTACACCCTGCAGCGCAAGACCTGAGGGCTCATCCGGGCCCGGCGTCCCGGAGTCGCCGCAGCAGCGGGATGGCCGCGATCTTCTCCTCGGTCAGCTCGTCCCATAGGACCCCGACCGGCCGGCGCCGGCGCCCGGGCCGCCGGCAGTCGATGACCCGGTCGGGGGTCACGATGAGGTCGAGGCGAACGTCGTGGTCGGTGGTGGGCACCACCCCGGGCGGGCGCACCTGGAGCTCGTGGACGGTGGTCACCACCAGGGTCTCGGGGCCGACCAGACCGGCCTCGGTGGCCAGGGCGAACTCGAGGTCGGAGAAGCCTCCGCCCTTGCCCAGGCGGGTACCGTCTTCCCCCACGGCCACGCAGCCGGCGACCACCAGATCGACGGGTTCCAGCTCCTCGAGTGCCACCGGCCGGGCGGACTTCGAGGCGCCCTTGATGGAGCTGGCGGCCCGGGGCGTGGCGGCCAGATGGGCGGGATCCAGCAGGAAGAACGGCTCCGGGCCGGCGAGGCGGGGCACGGCCATGAACAGGGTCTTGCCGTCCTCGAGGGCGCGCTGGCGGACGGGCCACTGCGGCGAGTCGGGATTGGACTTGATGGTCTGCGACCCCTGCCAGGCGGCGGTCTGTCGGAGTCGCTCGGCGGCGGCCTCGGCGCCGGTGAAGTTGGGGATGCGGCCATCGGCGCCGGGAAAGCGCGCCACCCGGGCCCGGGAGAGGGCGGCCCAGACCTCCTCCCGCAGTGCGGCCTTCTCCTCGAGGACCTCGGCCGGACCGCCGGCGTCGCGGTCGTGACGAGGGCCCGGCCTCACCCCGGCGGGGTGGTGGCGCGGTTGGCGGCGGGGCCCCAGCCGATGGTGTCGATCCTGTGGAACCAGGGGTCGTCCGCCGCCACTTTGTACGCGGCCAGTGACTCGGGTGACGACATGATGCGCCAGTCGCCGTGCTTGCCGTAGTTGACGTCGAAGTAGACGATGGCGGCCACATCCGAATAGGCGCCGCACCACGGGCACTCGGGGGTACGGGGCTTGTCCTGGAAGGCGTCGTGGGCCACCCGGAACCAGTGCGGCTTCGCCTCGGGATCGCTCGGCTGCTCCTGGGCGCCGTACTCGCCGATCATGATCGGCTTGGGGTGCTGGCGGGCGAAGACCATGAACTCGTCGAAGATCTCCACCACGAACCGCCACCGGTCGCCCTGGTTCCGCTTCGAGACGCCCCAGTTGTATCCGTCGGAGGCGATCCAGTCGACGTACTCGTCTCCGGGATAGAAGAAGGGGGCGGGGGGCTTCCCGCCGGTGTACTTGCGGGCGTCCTTGAATCCGGCGGCGTTGGGCGTCCACACCCAGATCACGTTGGTGGCGCCCTCGGCCTGGAAGATGCCGTGCATCCGACGCCAGGCGGAGATGAACTTCTCCGGCCCCTTGACCTCCCACTGCTTGCGGTCGCCGTCCATCTCCCAGCAGTAGCGCATGAAGAACTCGTGCCCGAAGGCCTTCATGACCTGGGCCGTCTTACGGATCACGTCGTCCCAGCCACCGTTGTTGACCTTGTCGCTGTCGGTGCACCCCCAGCCCACCAGGGGGATGCGCCCGTGTTCGACGTCCCACGTCTCCATCCAGGACATCTCTCCCGCCTTGGCGAACTCGTCGAACTCGCCGTAGTACCGGTTGTTGATGTCCAGGCGGCGACCCAGGGCCTGTTCGAGCTTGGTGATGCCCTGCTCCTCCGGCTTGTAGTCGTCATCGTCGTCGGAGTGGACCCCCATCAGGGCTCCGGTGGCGGGGGCCAGCCGGCCGGGGGAACGGTGGGGCGGATCCCAGCCGGCATGGGGCTCGTAAGCCAGGGATTCGGACTCCCCGTCATGGTCGGCGGCGGCGGGTGGGACCGCGGCGGCGCTCGCCACCAGGGCCAGGACGAGGAACCATCGAGGCACTTGAGTCACAATCGGCACTTTACCGACTTCACCCACAGTGGTCTAGCAGTGAACATTCATCACAGGCGGTTAGCCTGCAACGCATGGCGGCGGGGAGCGGCCCGGTGGTCGGCGTGGGGATCGACGCAGTGGACGTCGAGCGCTTCCGCCGCGCCCTGGCCCGCCGGCCCCGCCTGGCCGACCGGCTCTTCACCGCCGCCGAGCGCGCCGAGGCGGCCCGGCGCCGGGACCCCGTCCCGGGCCTGGCCGCCCGCTTTGCCGCCAAGGAGGCGATCATGAAGTCCCTGGCGGTCGGGTTGGGAGCCTTCGACTTCGCCGATGTCGAGGTCGTGCGCGGGCCCAGCGGAGCGCCCCAGCTGGGGGTGGCGGGCCGGGCGGCCGAGCTGGCCGCCGAGCGAGCCGTGGCCGGGTGGCACCTTTCGCTCACCGACACCGCCCAGGTGGCCATGGCCGTGGCCGTGGCCTACGGCTAGACCGCGCAGGCCGAACCAGAGGTTTCCGGCGGGGACCCCGTCAGTTCTTCTGTTTGCGGCGGCGGTTCTGGCCGTCGTCGGGCGTCGTGTCCGGCGGCGTGGCTTCGTCGGGCGGTTTGGCCTCGTCTGGCGGTTTGGCCTCGTCGGGGGGAGGAGACGTGTCGCCCGGGGTCTCGCCCGCCGGCGGGTCGGTCGGAACCGGGGACGTGGGCGGAGGCACTTCCACCGGGGGCTGCTGCTCGGGCGGGGGCTCGGTCGAGGGCGGCGTCTCCTGAGGAGGTTCGGTCGACGGCGGGGTCTCGGCCGGCGGCTCGGTCGGAGGCGGCGTCTCGGCTGGCGGCGGGGTCTCGGGAACCACCTCTTCGGGGGCTGGAGCCCGCTCCACGTAGCCGGCCTGGCCCGGGGGCACCAGCTCCACCCAGGTGCTGCCGGGGTGGAGCAGGATGTCCTTGCCGTCGGCGTCGGTGAATTTCGTGATCTCCATCTTGGAGCCCTTGGCCCACCGGCCCTTGATCAGGTGACCGCCGGTGAGGACCCAGACTTCGCCCTCGCCCACCACGTCCGCCTCGGGTACCTCGGTGCCCGAGCTGTCCACCAGCCCGGTGTTGTGGTAGGTGACGAACTGGAAGATGACGTTGGTGGGAGCCACCTTGCGGCCGGCGGCGTCGGTGTGCAGCACGCCGTTCTGGACGCGGATCCAGGAACCGGAACCGGGGTCCCAGTCGTAGCTGCAGGTGGTGATCTGGCGGCCGTTGCGCCTCCAGTCGGCCGCCGCCCGGGCCACCGGTATCTTCCCGGCGCCGGTTGCCCGCTCGCCCGCCGGACGGTAGGCGAACAGCGCCGGAGGTCCCGGGGCGTCGGGCGCGGCCAGGGAGAAGAGCCCCTGGGTGGAGGAGAACAGGTTGTTGGGCGAGGGCCGGCCGCCGTCGCGGTGATACTTGGAGGGCTGGTTCTCCACCCCGACGTCCACGAGCGGAGCCTGGCGCACGTACTCCTTGAAGACGTCGTTGGCCCCCGAGTAGGCGAACAGCGGATAGTTCAGCGGGCTGACCACGCCGACGTCGGTGGAGCGGGCGGAGCGCACCGGCCCCACGGGGTCGGACTGGCGGGAGTGGAAGATGGCGGCGAAGCGGGTGATGCCCCCCTCCACCTGCTCCTCGTAGACGACGTCGGCCTCGTTGATCCCCACCTGGGGCCGGGCCTTGGCGGCGTTGTCGATCTTCACCACCAGGGCCGGTTGCCCGGCCCGACCAACGGTGGCGCCACCAATGCCGGTCAGGGGTGAGTCGCCCGGCACCTGCACCGGCGGGGGCGGAGGCGGAGGTGGCTTGGGCGGAGGCGGCGGCTTGGCCGCAGTGGGTGGCGGCGTCGGTCTGGGCTGGGGAGGGGGCGGCGGACCGGTGGTCGTCGTTGTGGGGGGCGCGGTGGTGGTCGTCGTGGTCGTCGTCGTCACCAGCTCGGGCGACCTGCCCATCGTCCGGACCCACTGGAAATCCAGGCCGCAGGCAGAGAGAGCCAGCGCCGCCACGATGAGACGCGCTAGCACTCCCAGCCCTCTCGGGCTCCGGCTCCCCACGCTCATACCTCCAGCCAACGTCAGGGGGCGCAACGACCCTACCCGCTCCAGAGTCTCATGTAGCGGAGCCTGGGTCCACGGAGGGTGGCTGATCCAGACCTACCATGAAGGTTGGATGCGAGCGGTCGTAACTCCTGCAGAGATGGCCGCCGCCGATGCCGCCACCATCGCCGCCGGTGTTCCCGAGGCGGAGCTGGTGGAACGGGCGGGGGACGCGGTGGCCCGAGCGGCGCGGCGCCTTTTGGGTGGCGTCTACGGACGGCGGGTGGTGGTCGTGGCCGGCAAGGGGAACAACGGCGCCGATGGCGTGGTGGCGGCCCGCCTGCTCGATGGCTGGGGGGCCCGGGTCGAGGTGCTCCGGCTGGCGGAGGGGATCGACCCCGACCGTCTGGGCCGGTCGCTGGCCCGGGCCGGTCTCGCCATCGACGCCATGTTCGGCACCGGCTTCCGGGGGCCGTTGACCGGCGAAGCCGCCTCCGTCGCCACCGCCCTCGACCGGGCCCTTCTGCCCGTCCTGGCGGTGGACATCCCTTCAGGGGTGGACGGCACCACCGGGGCGGTGGCCGGCCCGGCGGTGGTCGCCACCGCCACGATCAGTCTGGCCGCCCTCAAGCCGGGGTTGCTCTTCCATCCCGGCGCCGGCCACACCGGCGAGGTGGAGGTGGCCGACATCGGCGTCCGTCCCCTCGATTCGACGATCTGGGTGGCGGAGGATGAGGACGTGGCCGGCTGGCTGCCGCCGCGGCCCGCCGAGGCCCACAAGTGGTCGGTGGGAGCCGTGTACGTCCTCGGCGGATCCGGGGGGATGACCGGTGCGCCCATGCTCAGTGCCCGGGCGGCCCTGCGGGCCGGCGCCGGCCTGGTCGTCGCCGGCCTGCCCGGCAAGGCCGCCCTCTCGGCCTCCGGCACCGAGGTGATCACCCGGTCGCTGCCCGCCACCATGTCTGGAGCCCTCGAGGAGGTTGCCTCCAAAGAGGTCCTCGAGGGACTGGACCGTTTCGGCGCCCTGGTCGCCGGCCCCGGGCTGGGGCTCAAGAAACCCACGGTGGGCGCCGTCCGGCGCCTCGTGGCCGAAGCGCCCATCCCCCTGGTCCTCGACGCCGACGGGCTCAACGCCCTGGCCGGTGATCTCGAGCCGTTGCTCGCCCGCTCCGCCCCGGCCGTGCTCACCCCCCACGCCGGGGAGTACGAGCGCCTGGCCGGTGAGGCGGTGTGTGACGACCGGCTGGAGGCTGCCCGCCGCCTGGCCCGGCGCGCCCGCTCGGTCGTGGTGCTCAAGGGATCGCGGACCGTGGTGGCGGCACCAAACGGACAAAGCGCCATCAACCTCACCGGGGGACCCTGGCTGGCGACGGCGGGAACAGGAGATGTGCTCTCCGGGATGGTGGGTGCACTTCTCGCTCGGGGTATGGCACCCTTCGAAGCAGCCACCGCGGCTGTCCATCTTCACGGCCGGGCGGCCGACGTCGCCGGGCATGCCGGGCTCGTGGCCGGCGACCTGATCGATGCCCTGCCCCGAACCCTGGCGTCCATCGCTCGGGGACCCGGGGATGCCCGCCGAACGGAGGAGTGACCTGCAGATGGCCCCAGTCCTGACCAACGAGACCACCGGCCCCCATTTCCGGCCGGCCTGGGCCGAGGTCGACCTCGATGCCATCCGCCACAACACCGCCCTGCTCGTGGAGCATGCCGCCCCGGCCCGCCTGATGGCGGTGGTCAAGGCTGACGGGTATGGGCACGGAGCGGTGGCCGTTGCCCTGGCCACCCTCGAAGCGGGGGCCACCTGGCTCGGGGTGGCGCTGGTGGAGGAGGGCATCGAGCTGCGGGAAGCGGGCATCGAGACCCCGATCCTCCTCCTGTCCGAGCCGCCGCCCGGGGCGGCCGGCGTGGTGATCGGAGCCGGCCTCACACCCGTCGTCTACACCCGCCGCTTCATCGACGCCCTGGCCAAGTCGGCCGCCGATGCCGGCCAGGTCGAGCCGCTCTCCGTCCACCTCAAGGTGGACACGGGCATGCACCGGGTGGGATGCGACCCGGCGGAGGCCGCCGATCTGGCCCGCGCCGTGGTGCGCCATGACGAACTGGTCCTGGAAGGGCTGCTCACCCACCTGGCGGCGGCGGACGTCCCGTCGGAGGCGGACTACACGGCCGCCCAGCTGGCCCGGTTCGAGGCGGTGCGGGCCGAGCTGGCCAAGGCCAGGATCCGTCCGTCGGTCGTGCACGCCGCCAACTCGGCGGGACTCCTGTCCGGGGCCCGGGCCCGTTTCTCGCTGGTGCGCTGCGGCATCGCCATCTACGGGATCCCGCCCGCACCGGCCCTGGATGGTGTCGCCCCCTTGCGCCCGGCGCTCTCGTTGCGGGCCCGGGTGTCGGCCGTGCGCCGGCTTCCGGCCGGCGAGCGCGTCTCCTACGGCCTGCGCTACCGGCTGGAGTCGGACTCCACCGTGGCCGTCGTGCCCATGGGCTACGCCGATGGGGTGGCCCGTCGCCTGGGCGAGGTGGGCGCCCACGTCCTCATCGGTGGCCGGCGCCGGCCCATCGCCGGCGTGGTGACCATGGACCAGCTCATGGTCGATCTTGGTTCCGATACCTGCGAACCGGGGGCCGAGGTGGCGCTCGTGGGACGCCAGGGGGACGAGGAGATCACCGCCTCGGAGTGGGCGGAGCTGCTCGGCACCATCCCTTACGAGGTGTGCTGCGCCATCGGGCCCCGGGTGCCCCGCCGCTACCGGGGTTGAGCGCGGCCTCCCTCACCGACGTCACCGGCGTCCGGGTCGGGCACTGGACCGGAGCGCACAGCGGGGTGACGGTGGTGTGGGCCCCGGCGGGGACGGTGGGCTCGGGCGAGGTCCGGGGCGGCGCGCCCGCCACCCGGGAGGTGGCGCTGCTCGAGCCCACCCGCCTGGTGCAACGGGTCGATGCCGTCGTCATCTCCGGCGGCTCGGCCTTCGGTCTGGCCGCCGCCGACGGGGTGATGCGGTTCCTGGCGGAACGCGGTCAGGGTTTCCCGACCGCGGCCGGTCCCGTTCCCATCGTGGTGGGCGCCGCCGTGTTCGATCCCCCCTGGGGCACCCCACCGGGCGCCGAGGAGGGCTATGCGGCGGCCGTCGATGCCGCTCGGGGCACACCCGGGGCCTGCGGTCTGATCGGAGCCGGACGGGGGGCCACGGTGGGAAAGTGGCGGGGGCGGGAGTTCGCCGTCGCCGGTGGCCTCGGGACGGCCGCCGTCGTCGAGGGCGACGCCACCGTTGGCGCTCTGGCAGTGGTCAACGCCGCCGGCGACGTGATCGGTCCTGACGGAGAGGTGCTGGCCGGCTCCTCCGCCCCGGCCACCGAGGCCGGATTTCCCGCTACCGCCCCCCTCGAGCAGACCACCATCGTCGTGGTGGCCACCGACGCCCGGTTGGGGAAGAACGACTGCCACCTCATGGCCGTCTCCGCCCACGACGGCCTGGCCCGGGCGCTGCGCCCGGCCCACACCCGTTACGACGGGGACCTGGTCGTCGCCCTGGCCACAGGAGGGGTGGACGGCCACCCCGACCGGCTGCGCGAAGCCGCCGCCGAGGCGGTGGCGCAGGCCATACGGGCGGCCGTGAAGCGGTAGCATCCGCCTCGTCTTAACCGCCGCGACCCGGAGGCCCCGCTGCCCGTCCCTCTTGCCGAACTCGAGCGCCGGGCGCTTGGCTGTGTGGCCTGCCCCTTGTCGCAGACCCGAACCCAGGTCGTCTTCGGGACCGGCGACCCGGCCGCCGACCTGATGTTCGTCGGCGAGGCGCCGGGCCACGACGAGGACGTGGCCGGCGAGCCCTTCGTGGGTCGCGCCGGCAAGCTGCTGACCCAGATGATCGGAGAGATCGGCCTCTCACGGAGCGACGTGTACATCGCCAACGTCCTCAAGTGCCGCCCCCCCGGCAACCGTGACCCGGAGGCGGTCGAAGTGGCCACCTGCCGGCCCTTCCTGGAGGGTCAGATCGAAGCCATCGACCCCAAGGTGGTGGTGGCCCTCGGGAACTTCGCCGCCCGTCTCCTCCTCGACACCAAGGAGGGCATCACCCGCCTGCGGGGCCGGGAGCATCCCTGGCGGGACGGACGGGTGCTGATCCCGACCTTCCATCCCTCGGCCGTGCTCCGCCAGCGGGGCGAGGCGCTGGCCCAGATGCGGGCCGACTTCGTGCTGGTCAAGCGGGCCCTCCGCCGCCTGGCGTCCCCATCGGGGCCGGGCTCTCCGGAAGCGGTGACGGCGTGAGGGCGCTCACCCGCTCGGTGGACGAGACCCGCGAGATGGGCGCCCGCTTGGCCGACGCCCTGCTCCGTCCCGGCGACCTCGTGGTGCTGGCCGGGCCGCTCGGCTCGGGAAAGACGGCGTTCGCCCAGGGGATCGCCCGGGGTCTGGGCGTGACCGAGCCCGTGGTCAGCCCGACCTTCACCATCGTGCGGGAGTACCAGGGGCGCGTCCCCCTGACCCACGTCGACGTCTACCGCCTGGAGCGGCTCCAGGAGCTCCATGATCTCGGCTTCGACGAGATGTTGGACGACCGGGTGACGCTGGTGGAATGGGGCGACGCCGCCGGCCCGCTCCTGCCCGCCGACCGGCTGGAGGTGCGCCTGGACATGCCCGGGGACGGGGAGGAGCGGGAGATCCGCATCGCCGCCCACGGCGAGTCCTGGCAAGGCCGGGCCCGCCGGCTGGGCGAGCTCCTGGTGCCCTTCAAGGGGGAGCCGGCCCGCTAATGCTCCTTCTGTGTTTCGACACCGCCACCCCCCAGGTGGGCGTGGCCTTCGGTTCTGACGACGAGGTGCTGGGCCGGGTCCAGCTGGCCCGTCCCCAGCACCACGCCGAGCACCTCGCCCCCGCCATCCGCTACCTCTGCGACGAGCTGGACCTGTCGCTCGACCAGCTCTCGGCCATCGGGGTGGGGATCGGACCCGGCCTGTTCACGGGCTTGAGGGTTGGGGTGACCACCGCCAAGGTGATGGCCCAGGCGCTGCGGATTCCCCTCATCGCCGTCCCCAGCCTCGACCTGCTGGCCTTCGAGGTGCGCTACACCGACCGGCTGGTGGTGCCCGTCCTCGACGCCCGACGCGGTGAGGTCTTCTACTCCACCTACCGCCAGGTGCCCGGTGGAGTCCAGCGGCTCTCCGAGTACGAGATCGCCACCGTGGACGATCTGGCCGGCGAGCTGTCGGCCAAGGGAGAGGAAGTGCTCCTGCTGGGTGACGGCGCGCTGCGCTACCGGGAGCGCTTCTACGACCTCGACCGCATGGAGTTCGGCCCCCAGAGCCTGTGCTATCCGAGTCCCTCGGCACTGGTCGAACTGGCCCGGGCCAAGTTCTTCCGGGAGGACTTCTGCCACCCCCGCCAGGTCCATCCGTTGTACCTGCGGGTGTCGGATGCCGAGCTCAACTGGGCCCGGCTGGGCCGGTAGAGCACGGCATGGCAGCCGAGCCGACGTTCCCATCCTTCACCAGCCAGCCCCTGGAGGTCCGCCTGCTGGCCATGCGGCGGCGCCACCTGCGCTCCGTGCTGCGCATCGAGAGCCGGGTCTATCCCGTCCCCTGGAGCATGTCCCTGTTCCTCTCCGAGCTGGCGCTGCGCTCGACCCGGGCCTACTACGTGGCCTTCGTGGGCAAGCAGCTGGTCGGCTACGCCGGGTTGATGATGACCATGGACGACGGCCACGTCACCACCATCGCCGTCGATCCCGCCTGGCACCGCCACAAGATCGGCACCCGTCTCCTCCTGGCGCTCGTCAGCGAGGCGCTGCGCCGGGGCGCCACCAGCCTCACCCTTGAGGTGCGCCTGTCCAACAAGTCCGCCCAGGCGCTCTACCGGCGCTTCGCCTTCCGCGCTGTGGGGGTGCGCAAGAACTACTACTCGGAGACCAAGGAGGACGCCCTGGTGATGTGGGCCGAGCAGGTGGCGGGCCCGGACTACGCCCGGCTGCTGGCCTCCATCGAGGCGGAGATTCCCGGGGTCACCACCGTGGAGGAGCAGCCCCGTTGAGCGCTCCTGAAGTCCAGCGGATCCTCGGGATCGAGACGTCGTGCGACGAAACGGCCGTGGGCGTGGTCGAGGACGGCACGGTGGTGCGCTCGTCGGTGGTGGCCAGCCAGGTCGACCTCCACGCCCGGTTCGGGGGCGTCGTCCCCGAGATCGCCAGCCGGGCCCACCTGGAACTGGTCAACCCGGTGATCGCCGAGGCGTTGGTGGAGGCGGGCACCGAGATCAGCGACCTCTCCGCCGTGGCCGCCTGCTGCGGTCCCGGCCTGGCCGGCTCCCTCCTGGTCGGGGTGAGCGCGGCCAAGGCGATCGCCCTGTCCGCCGGCATCCCTTACGTGGGGGTGAACCACCTCGAGGGCCACCTTTACGCCGCCTTCTGCGAGGAGCCCGACCTCGAGCCGCCCCTGGCCTTCCTGCTCGTCTCCGGGGGTCACACCATGATCGTGGCCATGGAGGGCCACGGCCGCTACCGGCTGCTGGGCCAGACCGTGGACGACGCCGCCGGCGAGGCGTTCGACAAGGTGGCCCGCCTCCTCGGTCTCGGCTACCCGGGTGGGCCGGCCATCGACCGGGTGGCCACGGTGGGGAATCCCGAGGCCGTCGCCTTCCCCCGGCCGATGCTCGACGAGGGCTATGACTTCTCCTTCTCGGGCCTCAAGACGGCGGTGGCCACCTACCTGCGCCGCGAGCCCGACGCCGAGGTGGCGGACGTGGCCGCCTCCTTCCAGGACGCGGTGGTGGATGTGTGCATCGCCAAGCTGCTCCGGGCGGCCGCCGCCGTGGAGGCCAAGACGGTGGTCATCGGCGGGGGAGTGGCGGCCAACTCCAGGCTGCGGACCCGGCTGCTCGACGAGGCCGAGGCCGACGGGCGCCGCGCCTTTCTCCCCAGCCCATCGCTGTGCACCGACAACGGGGCCATGATCGCCGCCGCCGCCTGGTGGCGGCTTCGCTCCGACGGACCGACGCCGCTATCGGGGGGGGCGACCCCCGGACTCCGTCTGCCCACCGTAGGGTGACGGGCATGGACTACGCCGCCGTCACCGTCCGTCAGCAGCAGGTGTGGTCGGAAGGCGACTTCGCCCGCATCGGGGTCGCCGCCGTGATCGTGGGGGAGCTGTTGTGCGAGGCGGTGGAGATCGTGCCGGGGGAGCGGGTGCTCGACGTCGCCTCCGGTAGTGGCAACACCGCCCTGGCCGCCGCTCGGCGCCTGGCCGAGGTCACGGCCAGCGACTTCGTGCCCCATCTGCTGGAGACCGCCGCTCGCCGGGCCGAGGCCGAAGGCCTGCCGCTCACCACCAAGGTGGCCGACGCCCAGGACCTCCCGTTTCCCGACGGGTCCTTTGACGTGGTCCTGTCCACCTTCGGGGCGATGTTCGCCCCCGACCAAGAGCGCACCGCGGCCGAGCTGGCCCGGGTGTGTCGGCCCCGAGGCCGGATCGGGATGGCCAACTGGCCCCCCGACAGCATGATCGCCGAGATGTTCGCGACTTCCGCCGCCCACGTCCCGCCACCTCCCGGTCTCCGACCACCGGTGGACTGGGGCCGGCCGGAGCGGCTGGAGGAGCTGTTCGGCGCCACGATCACCGAGCTGCGGGTGGAACGGCGCCAGCTCGTCTTCCGCGGGCACTCCGTCGAGCAGTTGTTGGAGTACTTCCGAACCTGGTTCGGGCCGACCAAGGTGGCCTTCGAGTCGCTTGACGCCAACGGTCAGGAGGCACTGGCCAACGACCTCATGAACGTGTGGCGGAAGCGCAACCGGGCCGAGAGTGCCTTCGTAGCCCCCGCCGACTACCTCGAGGTCGTCGCCGTCCGGGCCTGAGGGGCCATCACGGGTTGCGGGGCAGATGGCGGCTTGCTACCGTGCGCCTCGTTAGCACTCTCACTGCTAGAGTGCTAATGCGTTCGAATCCCAGGGACCGTCGAGGAGGCTTGAGTTTCAATGAACCTGCAGCCGCTGGAAGACCGGATCGTCGTCCGTCCGAGCGAGGCGGAGGAGAAGACCGCGAGCGGCCTGGTCATCCCTGACACCGCCAAGGAGAAGCCCCAGCAGGGGACCGTCCTGGCCGTGGGGCCGGGCCGTCGCTCCGAGCAGACCGGGGAGATCATCCCCCCCGACCTCAAGGCTGGCGACACCGTCGTTTACTCCAAGTACGGCGGGACGGAGATCACCGTCGACGGGGAGGATCTCCTGATCCTGACCAGCCGCGACGTGCTGGCCAAGGTGATCACCAAGAAGAAGTAGGCGGCGGGCGGCAGTCGAAGGTGGCGGCGCCCCGCGGGGCGCCGCCCAGCGCGCTCATCTCGATCCGGAGGAAGAAGGAACGAAATGTCAAAGAAGCTGATCTTCAACGAGGAGGCCCGTCGGGGTCTCGAGGCGGGGGTTAACAAGCTGGCCAACACGGTGAGGGTCACCCTGGGGCCGCGCGGTCGCAATGTGGTGCTTGAGAAGAAGTGGGGCGCCCCCACGATCACCAACGACGGCGTGACCATCGCCAAGGAGATCGAACTCGAAGATCACTTCGAGAACATGGGCGCCCAGCTCCTCAAGGAAGTCGCCACCAAGACCAACGACATCGCCGGCGACGGCACCACTACGGCCACCGTTCTGGCCCAGGCGCTGATCCGCGAGGGCCTGCGCAACGTGGCCGCCGGCGCCGCCCCCCTGTCCCTCAAGCGCGGCATCGAGCTGGCGGTGCAGGCCGTGGTCAAGTCGATCGCCGAGCAGTCGAAGGAGATCGAGACCAAGGAGGAGATCGCCCAGGTCGCCTCCATTTCCGCCGCCGACCCCGAGATCGGGGCCATCATCTCCGACGCCATCGACCGGGTGGGCCGCGACGGCGTGGTCACCGTCGAGGAGGGCCAGACCTTCGGGATGGACCTCGAGTTCACCGAGGGCATGCAGTTCGACAAGGGCTACATCTCGCCCTACTTCGTCTCCGACCCCGAGCGGATGGAGGCCGTCCTGGAGGACCCCTACATCCTCGTAGTCAACCAGAAGATCTCCAACGTGAGGGACCTGCTGCCCGTCCTCGAGCGGGTCATGCAGTCGGGAAAGCAACTCCTGATCGTGGCCGAGGACGTCGAGGGTGAAGCCCTGGCCACCCTGGTGGTGAACCGCATCCGGGGGACCTTCACCTCGGTGGCGGTCAAGGCCCCCGGGTTCGGCGACCGTCGCAAGGCCATGCTCGCCGACATCGCCGTCCTCACCGGCGGTGAGGTGATCTCCGCCGAGGTGGGCCTCAAGCTGGAGAACGTCGACCTCGACGTTCTGGGCCGGGCCCGCAAGGTGGTCGTGACCAAGGACGACACCACCATCGTGGAGGGCGCCGGCGATCCCGCCGCCGTGCAGGGGCGGATCGCCCAGCTCAAGCGGGAGATCGAGGACAGCACCTCCGACTGGGACAAGGAGAAGCTCCAGGAACGCCTGGCCAAGCTCTCCGGTGGCGTGGCCGTGATCAGCGTGGGGGCAGCCACCGAGGTGGAGCTGAAAGAGAAGAAGCACCGTATAGAGGACGCCCTCTCCGCCACCCGGGCCGCTATCGAGGAGGGCATCGTGGCCGGCGGTGGGACCGCCCTCATCCGGGCTCGGGCCGCCGCCCGCCAGGCCATCGAGGGGCTGGAGGGCGACGAGGCGACCGGGGCCCGCTCGGTGGTCATCGCCCTGGCCGAGCCCCTGCGCTGGATCGCCCAGAACGCCGGCTACAACGGCGGCGTGAAGGTGCAGGAAGTGGAGAGCGCCGAGGGCACCGTCGGCCTCGACGCCGAGACCGGTGAGATGGTCGACCTCCTCAAGGTGGGCGTGGTCGACCCGGCCAAGGTGACCCGGTCCGCCCTCCAGAACGCCGCTTCGGTGGCGGCCCTGCTGCTCACCACCGAGGTGCTCATCGCCGACAAGCCCGAGAAGGCCCCGCCCATGCCCGCCGGCATGCCCGGCGGCGGCATGGGTGGCATGGGCGGGATGGGTGGCATGGGCGGTATGGGCGGCTTCTAGGAGCCCGGCTTCCGAAGGGGTTGGCCACCGCTGCGTGGTCAACCCCTTCGTGCTGGGTAGGCTCGACGTCCATGGAGCGTCCGCCCCCCGATCCTGTCAAGCTGCTGGCCTCGTGGATGGAGTGGGAGCGAGGTGAGACCCCGCCGGGTCAGGTCATGGCCAACCTCAAGACGGCCGGCCTGAAAGAGCTCTTGGAGGAGCTGGCCGCCCAGGTGGAGGCGACCACGTCGTCCGACGGCGGCTGAACCCCGTGAGCGACCCCGCCGGCGGGCCGCAGATCCCCCGCCCCCCGCTGGTGCGGCTGGGAGCCCCCGCTCCCTGGCTGCGGTTGGCGCCCGCCGACCGGACCCTGCGCCTGGCCGATGTGCGCCGGGTGTGCGCCGGCCTCCCCGCCCCGCGGCGTCCCCGGATGGCGGTGCCGGGGATGCGCCAGGCCGCGGTGCTCGTGCCCCTCTTCGAGGAGGAGGGCGCCACCCGGGTGGTGCTCACCAAGCGCCCGGACACGATGCCCTCCCACCGGGGGGACGTCGCCTTTCCCGGCGGCAAGGTCCATCCCGACGTGGACCGGAGCCTGTTGGATGCGGCTCTTCGGGAAGCGCACGAGGAGGTGGGCCTGCCGCCGGAGGCGGTCGAGGTGGTGGCCGAGCTCGACACCCTCTCCACCGTCACCACCCGTTTCGTCATCGCCCCGTTCGTGGGACTGCTGGCCGCCCGGCCCCAGCTGGTGGCCGACCAGCGGGAGGTGGTGCGGGTCTTCGACGTGGCCCTCTCCGACCTGCTGGCCGACGGGGTGCACCGCGAGGAGCTGTGGGGCGCCGGACCCCTGGCCCGGGCCGTCCACTTCTTCGAGCTCGATCCCGGGGTCGGGGGCGACCCCCAGGCAGGAGCTGAATGCATCTGGGGCGCCACCGCCCGCATCCTGGCCGAGTTCCTCACCGTGCTAACCGCCAGTCGGTGAGGCTCCGCCGCTATCCTGCGTTCACAAGGGCGTTGGGCGCGGGAACCTGGGGTTCCCGAAAGGCGGAGGGTCGGGCATGGAAGTAGAGATCGGGATCGGCAAGTCCGGGCGACGTGCCTACGGGCTGGACGACATCGCCATCGTTCCCAGCCGGCGCACGCGGGACCCGGAGGACGTCGACATCTCCTGGGAGCTCGACGCCTTCCGCTTCGAGCTGCCGCTCATGGCCTCGGCCATGGACGGCGCCGTCTCCCCGGCCACGGCCGCAGAGGTCGGACGCCTGGGGGGCCTGCCCGTCCTCAACCTCGAGGGGTTGTGGACCCGCTACGAGAACCCCGACCCGCTGTTCGAGGAGATCGCCGATCTGCCCGCCGAGAAGGCGACTCTGCGCATGCAGCAGATCTATGCCGAGCCGATCAAGGACGAGTTGATCGGGGCCCGCATCCGCGAGCTGAAGGCATCGGGCATCGTGGCCTGCGCCTCGCTCACGCCTCAGCGCACCGAGCGCTACGCCGCCGCCGTGCTCGAAGCCGAGCTCGACGTGCTCGTCATCCAGGGGACGGTGGTCTCGGCCGAGCACGTGTCCAAGACGGTCACCCCGCTCAACCTGAAGAAGTTCATCCGGGCTTTCGACATCCCGGTCATCGTCGGGGGCTGCGCCTCGTACTCCACGGCCCTGCACCTCATGCGGACCGGCGCCGTCGGGGTCCTGGTGGGGGTGGGTCCGGGTCAGGCGTGTACCAGCCGGGGCGTGCTCGGTATCGGGGTCCCCCAGGCCACCGCCATCGCCGACGCCGCCGGCGCCCGCATGCGCCATCTGGACGAGACGGGCGTCTATGTCCACGTGATCGCCGACGGCGGGATGCGCACCGGTGGGGACATCGCCAAGGCCATCGCCTGCGGCGCCGACGCCGTGATGGTCGGCTCCCCGCTGTCCTCGGCCTACGAGGCGCCCGGGCGGGGTTTCCACTGGGGGATGGCCACCTTCCATCCCAGCCTGCCCCGGGGAGCCCGGGTGGAGGTAGGCCAGAAGGGGACCATGGCCGAGATCCTGGTCGGCCCGGCCCACGAGAACGACGGCACCCTCAACCTGTTCGGCGCTCTGCGCACCTCCATGGCCACCTGTGGCTACGAGACGGTGAAGGAGTTCCAGAAGGCCGAGGTGATGGTCGCCCCGGCGTTGAAGACGGAAGGCAAGTCGCTCCAGAGGAGTCAAGGCATCGGCATGGGGAAGTAGCCCCGTGGCTCCGACCCAGCCCCACCACGACACCGTTCTCGTCGTCGACTTCGGAGCCCAGTACGCCCAGCTGATCGCCCGCCGGGTGCGGGAAGCCAACGTCTATTCCGAGATCGTCCCCCGGGACATGCCGGTGGCCGAGATGCTGGCCCGGCGGCCCAAAGGCATCATCCTCTCGGGCGGTCCCGCCTCGGTGCACGTGGACGGGGCACCATCGATCGACCCGGCCATCTACGACGGCGGTCCACCCGTCCTCGGCATCTGCTACGGCAGCCAGCTCATCGCCCAGCAGCTGGGCGGCGAGGTCCGACGCACCGGAACCGGCGAGTACGGCCGGACGCCGCTCACCGTCCTCCGCCCGTCCGTGCTGTTCGAGAGCCTGCCGGCGACCCAGGAGGTGTGGATGAGCCACGGCGACTCGATCGTGGTCGCCCCGCCCGGGTTCCGGGTCACGGCCTCGACGCCAGGCGCCCCGGTGGCCGCCCTCGATGACCCGGAGCGGGGTGTCTACGGCGTGCAGTTCCACCCGGAGGTGATCCACACCCCCCGGGGCATGGAGATGCTCAAGCACTTCCTCTACGACGTCTGCGACGCCCGGCCCAACTGGACCCGGGTGTCGATCATCGAGGAGGCCGTGGAGGACATCCGGGCCCGGGTGGGCGCCGACCCCGTGATCTGTGGCCTGTCCGGGGGCGTCGACTCGGCGGTGGCCGCCGCCCTGGTCCACAAGGCAGTGGGCAACCAGCTCACCTGCGTGTTCGTCGACACCGGCCTGCTGCGGGAGGGCGAAGCCGACCAGGTGGAGGAGACCTTCCGGCGCCAGTTTCACGTCGACCTGGTCCATGTGAAGGCGGCCGACCGGTTCCTGTCCGTCCTGGCCGGGGTGACCGACCCCGAGGCCAAGCGCCGGGCCATCGGCGAGACCTTCATCCGGATCTTCGAGGAGGCGGCCCGGGACCTGGCCGGCGACGGGGAGAGCTGCCGGTTCCTCGTCCAGGGCACGCTGTACCCCGACGTCATCGAGTCCGGGACCCGGGACGCGGCCAAGATCAAGAGCCACCACAACGTGGGCGGGCTCCCCGAGGACATGGACTTCGAGCTGGTGGAGCCCTTGCGGCTCCTGTTCAAGGACGAGGTCCGGGCGGTGGGGGAGGAGCTGGGCCTTCCCGAGGACATCGTGTGGCGCCAGCCCTTCCCGGGCCCGGGGCTGGCCGTCCGCATCATCGGCGAGGTGACCGCCGAGCGCCTGGAGGTCCTCCGCCGGGCCGACGCCGTGGTGGTCGACGAGGTCAAGCGGGCCGGCCTGTACCGGGAGCTGTGGCAGAGCTTCGCCGTGCTGCCCGCCGTCCGGTCGGTGGGAGTGATGGGCGACGAGCGCACCTACGCCTACCCGGTGGTGGTGCGGGCCGTGACGTCCGATGACGCCATGACGGCCGACTGGGCCCGCCTCCCCCATGAGGTGCTGGAGCGGATCTCGTCCCGGCTCATCAACGAGGTGCCCGGCGTCAACCGGGTGGCCTACGACATCACGTCCAAGCCGCCCGGCACCATCGAGTGGGAGTGACGAGCCGGACCGTAGAGGCCCCTCTTACCAGTTTTCTCCAGTTTCTCCGGGCAGACGCCCCAAACCCGCGGGGCTAGTCCCACTGCGACCCGAAATATGGCGCGAGCGCGCTATCGACCCCCTTTGAAACCCAGGCCTACCCTGCGCGGGGTTGGCCACGCACAGTGGCCGCACCGTCGTGGGCGGAACAAAGGGGAGGGGCATGACCATGCTCGACACGTCGCAGCGCTCGACCCGCAAGACGGCCGGTGCCGCCGCGGTGACCGGCAACGGCGCGGGTACTGACGCCGATGCGTTGCAGTCGGTGCTCCAAGCGCTGACGGCAGCCGCCGACGGAGATTTCTCGGTCCGCCTGTCGACGCGCAAGGGGACCGTCGTCGGGCAGATCGCGGCCCGGTACAACGAGTTGGTGGAGATGAACGCCCGCATGGCCAAGGAGCTGGCCCGGGTGGGGCGGGTCATCGGCCGCGAGGGGCGGATGACCGAGCGCATGGACCTGGGCGCGGCCAAGGGCGCCTGGGCCAGCAACGCCAACTCCATCAACTCGCTCATCGACGACCTGGTACGGCCCACCACCGAGGTGGCCCGCGTCATCGTGGCCGTGGCCGAGGGTGACCTGTCCCAGAAGATGGCGCTCAAGATCGAGGGCCAGCCGGTGAAGGGCGAGTTCCTGCGCATCGGCACGGCCGTGAACGCCATGGTGAACCAGCTCAGCGCCTTCGCCGACGAGGTCACCCGGGTGGCCCGCGAGGTGGGCACCGAAGGGAAGCTGGGCGGCCAGGCCAAGGTGAAGGGCGTGTCGGGGACGTGGAAGGACCTGACCGACAACGTGAACTTCATGGCCTCCAACCTGACCGGCCAGGTCCGCAACATCGCCCAGGTGACCACGGCCGTGGCCAAGGGCGAGCTGTCCCAGAAGATCACCGTCGACGCCAAGGGCGAGATCCTGGAGCTGAAGAACACCATCAACACCATGGTGGACCAGCTGTCCTCCTTCGCCGACGAGGTCACCCGGGTGGCCCGCGAGGTGGGCACCGAGGGCAAGCTGGGCGGCCAGGCC
>JBIOUX010000171.1:0-14010 GCA_044867425.1 Acidimicrobiia bacterium
GGAGCACGGCGCCTTCGCCACCCCCAAGGGCCGGCCCCGCAAACCCAAGACCGTCGCGTAGCTACCGGAACCGAGTGTCGTGCAGGTACCGGAGCCAAAGTGTCGTGCGGGTACCGGGACTTGACAAGTTGGCTTGGCGGAGGCGACGCGCTCACGCCGGACCCTCCGAGCAGAGTCAGGAGGGCGAGAAGCCCAAGAACATGGGCAGGGGACCGGGCCGGGCACCGCGCATGGTGACGGCAAGCCTAGCGCTCACGGGTCGACGCTCGGCCGACGCCACCGTCCACTAACTGTCCACCAACTGGCCGCACAACCTTCCGCCACGGGGCACATGGGCGAGGCGGGGTCAGGGCGCCGCGTCGACCGCTCGAAGGTGCTCCTCGACTGTCATCGGGATCCGGACGCGCCAGCCGCGCTCAGCCAGCTGCTCGTGCCGCAGTGCCCGCGCGCCGACTTCTCTGCCGGCGTGGAGGACCACGAAGATCCACAGGTCTCCCTGATCCGGCACGTCGCGGAATACAGCCTCGGTCCGCGGCCGCACGGTCCCGAGCAATACGGCGCGGCCGCTCCGGACCCTTGAGAGCTCGACCTCCAGCGGGTACGCCGTGGGATTGACCGCGGTGAGGCGATCGATGACAACGGCGCGCTCCTGGCGGCACACAGTGAGGCTTCCGGCGACGAGCGCGAGTGTGGCCACGCCGACCACCACGACCGCACCGGGAAACGACATACCGAAGCGCCGCGGCACCTGCC
Source organism: Acidimicrobiia bacterium (assembly GCA_044867425.1). Classification (GTDB taxonomy): domain Bacteria; phylum Actinomycetota; class Acidimicrobiia; order IMCC26256; family BP-133; genus CAWBJP01. The sequence goes on from JBIOUX010000171.1 coordinate 754, forward strand.
CGCAATGACCTCCTCTGTCTCCTGCCTGCCCGCGAAGCCGCGATTCTCGCCAGCAGCGGGATCACCCGACGCTGAAGCTGCCTGAAGTTCCGGCGCCGTGCACGCCCTGGCATCCTGCAGACGGTCGATGACGGCGACAAACTGCGAGACATGCATCTTCGACCTCTTCTCCTCTGGACGCGCCGGACGCCCTCACGGCGGGCGGCGGCGGCCGTCATCTCACTGTTGGTCGTACTGGCCGTGGGCGCGCTCGACTACTCGACGGGCTCGGGGTTGTCCTTCGCTGCGTTCTATGTGCTCGTCATCGTGGCGGTTTCGGTCGTGGCGGGTGCCGGCGTGGGGATCCTGGCCGCGGCGTGGAGCGCAGTGGTGTGGGGCGCGGCGGACGTCCTCATCGGTGAGTCGAGGACGAGTGCCGGGATCCGGGTGGGGAACGGGTTGGTCCGCTTCGTGGTGCACGCCATCGTCGTGCTGCTCGTGACCGCGCTCCTGCGGGCGCTGCGCGCCGCCCGGGAGTCGGAGGAACGGAGCCGGTCCTTCCTGGCCGCCGCCGCCCATCAGTTGCGCACACCAGTCGCCGCTCTGAGCGCCTCGGTGGAGGCACTGTTGTTGGAGGGGGCGAGTCCGGGCCAGGAGCGCCTGCTGGCCAATGTCGCTGGCGAGACGAGCCGCCTCGGACGCCTGGTCGCCTCCCTCTTGCGCACCGCTCGTCTCGACCAGGGCGAGGCCTTGCGGCCGGAGGAGATCAACCTGATGGCGCTCTGCGAGTCGGAGCTGGAACGGGTCCGGCAGCTCTCCAGCCTGCAGTGGCGCTTCGTTGTCGCCCGGGATCTGCCGGGCCGGGTGGTCCTCGATGCCGAGGCGACCCGTGAATCACTGGCGAACCTCCTCGACAACGCTCGCCGCCACGCCTCGTCAGCGGTTGAGGTGAGGGTCGGACTGGAGCGTGGGAATCTGCTCCTCCGGGTAGCCGACGATGGTCCGGGCCTGCCCAGCGGCGCCGAGGACCGGGCGTTCGACCGATTCGTCACACTCGACGGCCAAGGCGGAACGGGCCTCGGCCTGGCGATCGCCCGCGACCTCGCCCGGCGTCAGGGTGGCGATCTCACGTACGAGCGAAAGGCCTTCGTGCTCACGCTGCCGCTCACGGGTCCAGGTGACCTCCCGAACGAAAGGCGCTCGAAAGCGGCGAGGGACACGAGCGGCCGCCAGCCAGTCCGGTCAGTTCCCTGGTCAGGAGGGGCCACTTGAGTTCGCCAGCTCACCCGACCTCGGCCGGCCACAACCTGAGGCTTGTGTCTTCAGTGACCTTCAGCCATTGGTGCTTCCGTGGGCAGGTGTAACCACCTAGCGTCCTCGTCGTTCCGTCGACCCTCCCTATCGGAATGGCGCACTCCCCCAGGCCTCCCCTTGGGGGAGTGCGTTCGCGTCACGGGTTGCGCACGTGCATCACCGGGAGCAGTTCCTCGGCCAGCAAGGCGGCTAACCCTTCGGCCCCCTCGACCGGGGGTTCGACATGCAGGGCCAGCGTCATCTTCCCCGGGAAGTGGTAGAGCCCACCGTGACCGGAGTACTGGCCGATGGCGGTGTAGCGCTTCTCGCCCCGCCCATCCGTCGAACAAGGGCACAACGGCCAAGTGCCGAGAGCCACATTGTTGTCGTCGACGGTCGTGAGCGCCCGGGTCGCCGGAGCCACCCCCGCACGATGGGCGTCGCCGGCCCAGATGCGCCCGGCGACGGTGACGGCTACCGCGACCGAGTCGAAGCCGTCTTGTCGGGCCATCCAGCGACCCAGCGCGTGGTGGAGCTGCGCGGCGGGCAGTTCCCCGCCCGGAAGCCGAAGGCGGCCGGTTTCGGATGCGGCCGCCCGGGGCGAGAAAGCGGCGTCGTTCAGCGCGGCCCGGTAGGACGGCGGAGGCAGCGCGACCCGCTTGGCCCGGATACTTCCCGAAGCGTGGGCGGCGGAGTCCACGGAGACCGGCAGGGCCACCAAAAGGATGGCGACGGCGACAGCCGAGGCGGCGGGCGTCACGACGGCAGCAAGGTGGACAGGTCGCCGTACCGACCCACCTGGAACCCGACCGGCGAGGTCCTCCACCCACCCCACGGCCGCCACGGCCAGCGCAGTGACGGCGACCGTCACCGTGAGGACGGCGAACGCCGCCACCGGTCCGGTGTGGGATTCCCACCGGTCGACGACGATGTAGGCGACGACGAGAGCAGCGGGATGCCACAGGTACACGGTCACCGCCCGCCGGTTGAGGGCCAGCGTCGCCCGGTGGACGGGCGGAGCTTGGGCCAGGCGCCGCAGCGGCCGCTCCGCCGCTCCCGCGGCCAGCAGCCACGCCAACCCGGTGAGTGCGACAGCCGGGTAGGAGTCGTTCACCCCACCGGTGGGGAGACCCGCCGTCAGGGCGTACACGACGCTGCCGGCGCCGGCGGTGATGGCTCCGACGCCGAGCAGGCGCCGGTCGGGGTCCCACTGGCGGCGCCGGTAGGCCATGCCGAGCACGACAAAGGCGCCGTAGGTGAAGGCGTCTCCGATGACGATGTGCGACGTGCCGGAGCCGGCCACCGAGACATCGTGACGGGCCAGCCGTTCAAGCGAGACGACGCCGGCGGCGAAGATCGGCAACGCCAGGCGGAGGCGACGAGCCAGCCGGGCCAGCACCGGTGCCAGGAGCAGAATCCAGAGGTAGGCGCGGATGTACCACAGATGAGTCGAGAGCCACCCGCCGTGCCATTCCGATGAGCTTGGATCGACGACGGGTATCAGCCACGAGGCCAACGCGCGCAGGCCGGTGGACGATGGAAGCGCAGAACCGTCACCGAGGCCGGTATGTAGCGTGCCAGCCACGACGACGGCGGTGCCGTAGACCTACAACGGCGGTAGGAGGCGGCCGCAGCGTCGCAGAATGACCGCCCGGTGGGAACGGCCCTCCCCGGAGGCGGCGAGCAGCACCCCGGCCACGAAGAAGAGGATGGGCATGGCCGCGAAGAAGGTCGGCCAGCTCGCGGCGAACGTATGCCACAGCACCACCCGGACGAGCGCAGCGCTGCGCAGCAGATCGAGGGCGGGATCACGTCCCGCCGACCGACCGCGTGCCGGAGACGATGCGTGTCTGAGATCGAAACCGCTGGCTTGATTGCGGTGGGGGCTCGGCACGAGCGGGTCGTCCTGGATTGGGGGCGGTCGGGCGCTGGCTGGCCCGACGGTGAGACGTTCGAGGCGACCGCGTTCGGCCGGGGCGCCGCCTTGGACGTAGGGGCCCACAATGTGCGATCACGCTCGCTGGCGCCTGCCCTCGGCGCTGAAGCTTGCTGAAAGCTGGTCAGTCTTTGGGGGCGGCGACCGGGCCCGAGGGATACAACGTCCGGGTCGCCGGGAAGGATGGCGGCAGTGGGCACCCCTTTTCCCCAGCAGGGCGTGTCTGTCCCAGCCTTCCCGGCGCCACTGCCGGCGTCCGCAGCTCGCGCCCGAGCGAGAACCCGGACGACCCCTGGCCTCAGTCGCCCCTTCGGGCCGCCCAGGTCGCCCTGCCGAGGGCACCTTCTTCTGGTTTGTCACATGGTGCGCTCCCGGCTTCGAGCCGGCCGGCGAACTCCCGGCACAGCGTCGTCCTCACCTCGTCGAGCGTGGCTTGTACCTGGCCGAGCCCGTCGATGTACCGGGCGAGTTCGACGACACCGGGCCGGTCGGCGAGAAACAGGGCGGTATCGGTTTGAAGCAGATCAACGAGTACCTCATGCATCGTGTTGCGAGACAACGGTGGTCTCCTTCCCAGCCTGCGGAACAGCCTTCCCCGGCGGCGAGGAAACCGTTCCCGATGCAAGGGATGGAACGGTTCGGAGCATGGTCCGTACGCTCGCCGGTGTCCGGAAAGTAGCCCCGGTTCCGGACACGATGGCCCCCGCGGGCTGAATCCCTCTGAAATTCGCGGCTGGGGCAGAACGCCTACGAGACCGGGTTTTACTCCCCTCGCCGCAACTCAGAGGCCATGTGACGGAACGCGTCGGCGGCATCAGCGGAGGTGCGGATGCGCCAGTCGTAGTCGACATGGGCGTCGAAGTAGACCACGGCCCGGATGCGGGGGAAACGGGTGTTGATCGCCTGGGTGGCGTCGCGCACCCAGGCGGCCTTCTCGCCTGGTCCCCGCTCCTGCACACCGAACTCCCCGATCATGAGCGACTTTTTCTGATCGGATGCCCAGTCGTAGAAACCAGCAAAGATCTCCGTGAAGCTCTCCCACGAGTCGCGGCTTCGTCCCGGTGCCCAGTTGTACCCGTCTGCGCAGATCCAGTCGACGTGCTCCGGACCGGGATAGAACTCCTGGGCTCGCCCGTCGGCGAACGCCGAGGCATTCGGGCACCACACCCAGCGCACGTTGCGGGCCCCCTGGTTCTCGAACACCAGACGGATGTGGCGGAAGGCGGCGGCGTAATCGGAGGGTGACTGGGCCCATTCCGATTTCTTGTTGCCGTCCATCTCCCAGAACCACCGGAGCAGCACCGTCCCACCCAGGGCGGCGACGTTCGCCGCCCGCTCGCCGATCATCGGGTCATACCGACCGGCGGCGACGTCGGAGGCGTACACGCCGCGCCCGTTCCAGGAGATCATCGGGATGCGGCCGTTGCGGAGGTCCCAGCGCTCCCGCCACGTCGGGAACTCCTCGTCCCAGGGGTAGAAAGTGTGATCGATGTCGAGTCGGCGGCCGAGGACCGCCTCGAGGCTCTCCAGCGCGAGTTTCTCGCCCGCTTCGGTGCGGTCGTTGGGCCGGACGTGGGCTCCGAACAAGGTGCGCTCGCCCGGTGAGTCCACGTCGGGCAGCTGGGCACCCGTGGGGCGGAGGGCGCTGACGAGCAGGGCGACGAGGAGGACGATCACAGCGGCAGTGCCGGCGACGACGACCCGCCGCGAAGGGTGAGGGAGCGGCGTGACGCGCATCATCGCGTGCCGTCGCTTCCGGTCTCCGGCGTCGCCGCCGACGCCCGGTCGCTGTGGCGCAGCAGGAGGGCGACCCCGAGGAGGGCAGCAGCGAACGATCCGGCCAGGATGCCGATCTTGGCCTGGGTCTGCAGGGCGGGGTCCTCGAAGGCGAGCCCGGTGACGAAGAGCGAGACGGTGAAACCGATTCCACCGAGGCCACCGGCACCGACCACGTGACGGAGGCCGACGCCGATGGGCAGGCGGCCCAGCCCACTCCGTACCGCGACCCAGGCGGCACCACCGATCCCGGCGACCTTTCCGACGACCAGGCCGGCGGCGACGGCCCACGCCAGCCGGCTGCCGGCGGCCTCGCGCAGCGTCGCCGCTCCGAGGGGCACCCCGGCGTTGGCCAGGGCGAAGACCGGGACGACGAGGTAGCTCGTCCACGGATGGAGCCTGTGCTCGAGGTCGGTGAGGACCGAGCGGCCGTGCACGGACCCGGCCGGGGTGAGCAGCCCGAGAACCACGGCGGCGATGGTGGGGTGGACCCCGGCCCGGTAGGTGCAGTACCAGGCGACCATCCCGATGGGCACATAGGCGGCGACTCTCGCCAGGCCGAGGCGGCGGGCACCGACCACGACCCCGAGGCTGGCAACCGCCGCCGTCAGCCATCCGACGGCGATGCCGCCCGAGTAGAAGGCGGCGATGACCACGATGGCGCCGATGTCGTCGACGATGGCCAGGGTGAGGAGGAAGACCTTGAGCCCAGCGGGGACGCGATGTCCGAGGAGGGCGAGGACACCGACGGCGAAGGCGATGTCGGTCGCCATCGGGATCCCCCAACCCCGGGAGGCCTCACCGCTCGCCAGCGCCAGAAAGACAAGCGCCGGAAGCACCATCCCGCCAAGGGCGGCGACGGCGGGCAGGGCCGCGGCGCGCCGGTCGCGCAACTCGCCGGTTGCCACCTCCCGTTTGATCTCGAGGCCGACGAGAAAGAAAAACACGGCCATGAGGGCGTCGTTGACCCAGTGCTGCAGATCCTCCCGGACCGCCCAACGACCCGGTCCGACGACGATCTCAGTGTGCCAGAGGTCGGTGTAACTGTCCCGCCACGGGCTGTTGGCCCAGGTCAGTGCGGCGATGGTGGCCACGAGGAGGAGTGCGCCGCCGCCGGCCTCCGTTCGCAAGAACTCCGCCACGGGCGTGAGACGGCGCTGGAGCGGCCGCTTGCCCTCTCTCACCGTGCCTCCCGCGCCCGGAGACGTCGCCTCGCCGGTGACGGAGGAACCGGCGGCTGTACGGCGAGAAGGCATGGCGGAAACCTTTCGCGAAGGAACGGTCGCCGACCAGACTTCCCGGCACGCCCGTGGGCAGGATACCGCCGGCCCCGGTGCCGCCCCCCGTCCCAGAGGTCCGCCGCCGCCCCGAGTTCAGCCATCTTCAGGAACGTCGCCCCTTCGGGGGTGTGACGCGCCGGCGGCGTCGCCCGAACTCTCCATGCCGCCATCCGAGGCGGCGCCAGGGCGGCGAATGGGCGTTTCCCTCTTGGCTCCGGCGCGGCGGCCACCGGCCTGCTGAAGAAGGCTGAAGACCACGGCATCGGATGCCAGGGCGACAACTCCAGCGGGCACGATGATTTCGTCCTTTGCGCCGAGGGGAGCGCCAATGCACGCCATGCTCGTCCTGGTCCTGGTGGCCCTCGTCGTCGCCGCCTTCTTCATACCGTTCCTCGAGCGGCTCGCCGATGCCAGCGTCGACACGGACGACTACAGGCACGTTCCCGACGAGGAGCATCCCGAGAGGTCCCGCGGCTGATCCTCCTTCGGATTCGCCCGGGTGCGGGCACGCCAGCGCGGCCTCAGACGGACCAGGACCCCGATCCGTCGAAGACGTGCACGACGCCCATGCGCTGCCGTCCAGCCGGCAGGTGAAGGTCGAACCGGCTTCGTCGGCCGAGAAGGCGAAGGTGGCCGATGTCGACGCGGTGGCCACCGAGGGGCCCGACGTGAGGGTGGTGTCCGGCGCGAGGGTGTCAGGCGGGCATGGTTCACTGCGCCTGGCATCTGCTCCTTCGTGCCGGTTGCCGAAGCGCCGGCCATCAGGAAGTTTCAGTGCCCGGGGATGCGCGGTCCGGGCGCCGCAAAGGCGAGACCGCCGGCTATGAGGAGCCATCCAGCGACGAGGACGAGCGGCCGGGTGGCCGACCCCGTCACCGGCAGCTTTCCGGCGGCCCGCGCCGGGGACCGGACCGGGGGCGAGCTAGGCGGTTCGACGGCACCCTGGCGTCGTTCCGGCTCGGGTGGCGGAGGGCTCTCCAACTGGGGGACTGGCGAGGCCGGCTCGGGAGTGACGTCCGGAGCCTCTGCCGGCGGGGGCGGAGTCACCTCCCGGGACCGGCTCGGTGGCGTGGAGAGGCGGCTCAGGGGCCGATGGAGGCCGCCGGGACCTCGAAGCCAGCTCAAAGGCGACTTCGGAAGAGGGCGTGGATGCCGCCGCGACCACGGTCAGGCAGGCGCTGCTGCCGGCGCATGCGATCGGTGCTCCGTCCCGGGCGTGGGCGGCCGGCAGAGGTAGGGCGAAGAGGGCGGCTGCGGCCAGCCGAAGGGATCGTCCGATCGCCCGGCGTGCCGTGCATGTGATCCGCACGCCAGGAGGAGTTGGCCATTCGGCGACCGGAGCCTGCCGTCGCGTTGGTTCCTTCAGATTTGTTCAGTTGGAACCCTTTGGGACGGAAGAGGAACGACGGGACCCAGGGTTGAAGTGTCACCTGCGGCTGGGCCAGGCCCCGTGAACCGGGGAGAAGTTGGGGACTGGCCCAGTCGCCCACCATCGGCCGACCGGCAAAAGACAGTGCCCCCCGGGGCAAGAACGCCGGGGGGCATGTGTTCTTCGTCCTGGGGGGGACGCTGGGCGGAACGCGGGGCCACGATACGTCCGACGGTCGCCGAGCGGAACGCGTGAGGCGCTGAAGCCGGCTGAATTCCCGCCGCGGTTTACGGCGCGGTGTCGGCCGGCTCGTCGGAATGATCGTCTGAAGCGGGGGAGTCCGCTCCGCTCGTCGGGTCTCCTGTGACATCGTGCTCCGCGTCCTCGTCCGGTCCGGCGACGGGGTCCGCCTCAGAACTGTCGTCCTCAGCGTCATCTCGTGCGGTTTGGGCGTCTGTGCCCGCCTCGGTGGTCGGCTGTTCGGCGGTCGACGGCTCGGCATGGTCCGTCACGGCCGTCGGTGCGGTGGTCGGAGTCGGGAAACCAGGGTGCGTTCCGGGACCACCGGAGCTGGCCGGCGTGGCGGGCGGGTGTTCGTCCGGAGATTCCTCCACGGCGTCGTTTGTCTCCGACCCGCCTTCGAGGAGGGGGGCGGCCGCGGCCAGGGCGGTGGTGACCTCGTCGGCGATGTCGCCCCGCTCGTCGTCGGGCACCCGGTCAACGGCCAGCTGGAGGTTGCGCACCTGGCGCCGGGCCTCGACCCGGTCCGCCTCGTCGAGCGCGTGGTCGAGGGCCTGGAGGTGCCGGTGGGTGTCATCCAGCGCCGGCGAGTCGACGGGCAGACCCACGGCGTAGGCCAGAGCGCGTACCGGCCGGGGCATCGCGACGCCGCCGGAGGCGGCCGCTGCCGACGCGCTCACCACGATGATGGCCGCTGCGGCCGATCCCGTCCGCCAAATCGACCGGACCCGGGGAGCCCTTCGAGAAGCTTGCGGGGCCACCACCTTCCCCGGGCGGTGGTCGGGCAGCCGGACGGCGACGGCCTCGTGGCGGGCGGCGACGGCCTCGTGGAGGGCGGCGAGGTCGTCCGCTGATGGCTCTCCGGCGACGGTAGGCGGGCGGAGGACTTCCTTCAGGTCCGCCATGAGAACCTCGTCGATCGGATCCAGCAGGTCGAGGTCGTCACGGTCATCCCACACGGGACATCTCCTCCACGAACGTCCGCAGCCGGACGAGCGCTCGTTTCTGGGCCATGCGCACGGCGCTGGGCTGCTTGCCGAGGATCGCCGCCACCTCCGCCGAGGACAGGCCGGCGACCACCCGCAGTTCGAGAAGCTCCCGCTCGTCGGCGTCGAGCCGGCCGAAGGCGGCCCGGAGGGCCGATCGCTCCTCGTCCTCGACCACAGCGTCGGCCGGGGTCGGCGGCTCGGCATCGTGACGCAGTAGGCCCGGGGGGAGTCCGCGGAACATGGTGCGCTGCATGTCGGCGATGACGTGGCGGCAGATCCCGAACAGCCAGGGGGTGAAGCCGGCGTCGTCGCCGACGTAGGCGTCGATGGCAGCCACCGCCCGGGTCATGGTCTCGCCCACCGCGTCGCAGGCCAGGTCGTGGGCGCCGAGGCGACGATGGGCGAAGGCGACGAGCGGCGGATAGGCGCTCCGGTAGAGGCCGGCCCAAGCCTGCTGGTCTCCCCGCCGGGCCCGTTCCACGAGCCCCGCGTCGATAGGTCGGTGGTCCACGTCACACTTCCTCTTCGCCGGCCGGACCGGGAGTGTCACAACCACGGCCGTCCGCCCCCCACGTCCAGGAACGGAATGGCGGGATGGTTCTTCGCCCCGGACGGGCCACCTCCTTTGTGACGCGAAGCCGCGAAGACCCGATTCCTGCTGGGAGCGAAGCCGGGGACTCGGTGAGGCCAGTCGAGCGCGCCTCGCCGCCCGGGACAGGCTCTCATCCCCGCTGAGCGCGGAGCACGGTGCACTCGTACCGGCCGGCGGGTGCCTCGACCACGACCGCTTCGCCCACCCGCCGCCCGAGGAGGGCGCGCCCGAGAGGGGATTCGGACGAGATCAGCACGTCGTCGAAGCGGGCCTCCACCGGATGCACGACGACATAGCTCTCCACGGTGCCGTCGGCGAAGCCGAGCGTGACCATGTCGCCCAGCACGACCGTGAGGGGGTCCTCGGGAATCTCCTCGATCGGACGGGCATCGGTGAAAGCTGCGGTGAGCCGGCCAGCCTCCTCCAGGGCCTGGCCGTAGCCGGCGGCGGTGACATCGTCGCCGTTCCCGTTACCGAGCTCGGCCAACAGGACACCGGCCAGGTTCTCGAGCTCGGCGATCCGGGCGGCGAGCGTCGCCCACCCCCCGGCGGTGAGGAACAGGGGCGCTTCCCGGTCCGCGCCCCGGCGTTCGATTCCTCTCGTTCCCGCCATGGTGGTCTCCTCCGTCGAGCGGGGCGATGGGGTGACCCGGCCACCCCGTCAGCCCCGGTTCCGTTCAGGCGTTGGTCGAGAGCCGGGCCTCGACGATCTCGTCTCCTCGGCGGCCGCCGGCGGCGCCGAGCAGCGCTCCGGCCAGCATTCCGACCAGTGTGGTCAGCGCCGCCAGCGGGCCCACCTGGCGCCACTCCCCTCCCGACCCGGGGATTCCCGAGGCGCGCAGCGCGCCCACCAGTCGGTCCGTCTGGTCGGCGTCCGCGGCGACGCTGACGAGGACGGCGGTGAGGATGGCGATGGCGACCCCCGCCCCGAACGTGGCCACGCCCAGGAGGATCCCGGGCCGCCTTGACATGCGCGCCGCCACGTAGCCCCCGTAGAGGAAGCCGACGAAGAGGAACACGCCGGTCGCCACCGCCCCGGCGAATCCCAGTTCCCGCCATGACCTCGTGGTGATGTCGAGGTCCCGGCCGGCGATGGCCATCAGGGCGGTGACGATGGTGACGAGGACGGTGAAGCTGGCATATCCCACCAGGGCGCCGGCGAGCGCAGCGAGCACGGTGTCCATTGCGCCGGTGCGGGTCCGCGCCGCCGCCGGATGGGTGGTGACTTCAGCCATGGTGTGCCTCCTTTGTTCTGGCACTTCGGCGTTGCCGACCAGACTTCCCGGCACTCCAAACCGTTGTTACCCCGGCGCGGGCGGAGCGGGCGGCCGGCCGCGCTGTGCGCCGGCCGAGCGTGGGACCCGGAACGCCACCGTCCTTCCTGTGCGCCCCAGATCTTCGCCACACCGCCTCGAACCCGCACCTTGGTGATCACCCATTGCTGTGCAACAGGGAATCCGGGGGCCCGACCCCACCAGAGCGCGCCGACGACCCACTGCGATGAGGCGCGGGTCTGGACCAGGAACGTGTTGCGCACGCCGGACCGGCGCCAGGCGTCGCCGGCCATCCGGTCGCCGACGGCAGAATGCTCGCCCATCACCTCACCTCCCTAGTACCGGACGATTCCAACGACGGGCGGCCGGCCCTGGATCTCCCCCGGGGCGGCACAGAACACGTCGCCGCCGGCGAGCATCGTCTCGGTCACGGCCACGTCGACCAGATCGACGGCGTCCGCCCCGTCGGGACCGGCGCGGCCGTGCACCTCGGCGGCTGCGGTCGCCTCGTCGTACCGGCCCCAGCAGCGCACCCCTTGGGTGACGACGAGGGTGGCCAGCCGACCGTGGACGGCGGCGGCCGTCACCGCCTCGACGCCCGACACGGCCCGGCCCGTGGCCAGCGACTCGGCGCAGTCCTCCAGGGCCCGACGCCGGGCGGCGGCGAAGCGCGGCTCGAGAATCGGCCAGGCGCGGGCGTGCAGCGCAGTGGCGTCGACGCCTTCGGGGTTGCCATCCACGGCCTCGTCGATCAGCTCCGGATACCGGCTCACCCGCCGGTAGACGGGCAGGTAGTACGCCACCGCAGCCAGGACGAGTGGCCTGCGATCCGAGCCCAGCAGCGGGCACACGGCCCGGTCGACGGCCCGCAGGTACCGCTCGAGAACCGCCTTCCTGTCCTCCTGGCCGCCGCCGTGGCCGTGGAACATCGCCGTGCGTTCACCCCTCTTCAGGGGAGCCACCGACCGTACCTGGAGCTGCGGCCTGGGCGCCGCCTCGGCCAGCGCCTCGGCCAGGCTCCTCGGGACGCCGGGGGTGTCCAGCCGGGCGACGGTGAGCCGGGTCGCCTCGAACAGCCGCACCTCGTTCTGGCTGATGGCCAGGATGAAGAACCGACCGTCGCCGGTGAGGAGCGGAAGCAGAGGACCGAGATGAAAAGAACCGGCCACCGTCACGGACTCCTCGACGGCCATGGGCAGCCGGAAGGCCCGGAAGAACCCGGGGCCGAGGAAGAGGGAGAGCCCATCCGCCTGGTGGCGCCAGAACCAGGTGTCGTCGAGGAGGTGGACGGCGGGCCCGAGCAAGTCGGGGGCGGCCTCGGCGGGGAGAAGGTCGCCTGCCCGGCGCAGGAGGTTCTTCAGGCGGATGGGGTCCTGCTGCGTGCCGGCGCCGGCGCGGTGCGTCGGGAGATAGACGGTGACGCACGGCGACCCCGGGAAGCGGCCCAGTTCCTCGACGTCACGCCGCCCGACGGCGTCGATCTCACCGGGTTGCACGGAGAGGATCATCGGGGGCACGGTCGGCGAGGAACCTCTCCCCTAGGAGCCCGCCATGTCCACCGCCCCTGGTTCCCGGCGCCCCTCCGCGTCGCTCCGGCTGGCGTCCGCTGAAGAAGCTCCCGTCGCCCGCGCCGCCCTGTCCCCCGGCGGAGCGGCATCCCGGGCTCCGGCCCCGCCGCCCGCCACCGGCATCCCCCCGGCCGCCGGGCGGGTTCACCCGTGGCGGGTCCTCGTCCTTCCCGGAGCCATGGCCGCCGGGCGGGCCAAGCAGTTGCAGGCCGCCGTGGCGGTCGGCGTGGCGACCGTCGAACCGGCGTCGCCTGGCGCCGAGATCGACCTCATCGTCGTCGAAGCGACGGCGGTGGGCCTGCCCGACCTGAGTGCCGTCCCGGGCTGGCCGGGCCGCCGCGCCCTGCCCATCCTCGTCGTCAAGCAGCCCCCCGCCGGCCCGTACCGCCGCATCCTCATCGGTGCCGACCTGACCGCCGGCTCCCGGGCCACGCTGCCCGCCGCGCTGGCCCTGTCGTCCGGAGCCCGGTGTGAGGTGGTGCACGTCGTGCCGGTGTCCGTGCCGGCTCACCGCCTCCCCACCACCGGGGCGCCCCGGGCGGCGTGGCGCGAGTGCCGGCGCCGAGCCCTGGATGAGGCACGCCGGCAGCTGGCGGCGTCGCTGCCCCCGGTTCCCGAGGTGACCGCCGCGGTGGCGCCGGGGACCCCCGAGCACCTGCTTCCCGAACTGGCGCGGCGCTTCGCCTTCGACCTCGTCGTCGTCGGAACCGGTCGCGGACGTCGCCTCGGCCGGACGATGCACGGCAGCGTGACCGCTTCGCTTCTGCGGGGGGCTCCGTGCGATGCGCTGATCGTCCCACCGGTGGTCCACCTCGCCGCCGGCGATGACGGCTGATCCGACCGTGAGGAGATAGGCCCCCGGACCGGAATGACGACGTCTTTTGTGACGCGAAGCCGCGAAGACCCGAATGCTGCTGTAGCCCGCTCGTTCCCGGGCTGCCGGGTGGCCGGCCATTCCCCC
>JBIOUX010000172.1:0-5374 GCA_044867425.1 Acidimicrobiia bacterium
GGCCACGGCCCCTGGCTCCTTCGCTCGATTCCCGCAAGAACCGAAGCTTGGGAGCCGGGGCCGCTCAGGTGGGGGATGCCCTCGACCCGAAACGGACCCCGCTCCAACCCTTATTCACGGAGAGGGAGAAACCCGCCGCTGACCTGCCAAAAGATCTACCTGTAGTTACGCCGTCGTGACTGTTGTTTTCAGATCTCCCGCTCCCAATGGACTCCCAATGAAGGGCGACCCGGCGTGCCGGTGGACTGGGCGGGCACGTGAACGTAGAACTTGCGGGTCAGGCTGCCGGCTGGTCGGCTTCGAAGTGGCGCGTAGCGATCTCAACGTCGCCGGCCAGCATCGTCGTGAGGAGCTCGTCGAGACGCCGGGCGACATCCCAGGCGAGCCATCGCTCGCCGCAGGCTGGGCATTCCTCCATGGGGACACCCAAGATGACCGCGACCTTCCCGTCCCGCTCAGCGAGCTTCGCTCGCTTCACCGGTCGGCGCTCGCCCTGGTCGCATCGTTCGCAGCGCATCACCGCCTCCTACGGTAGTCCCCCGACCACTGGTCCGGTTCGGGTTCGTAGACCGTGAGGACGCGTTCTTCGCGCCGGATCTCGTCGACGATCACAACCACGTGAAGCGGCCGTCTCCAGTTGACAACGAGGAGGAGTTCCTTCAGTTCGCCTGGATGGATTTCGTGTTCCTCGATGACGTCTGCCTGCTCGAGGGCAACGTTGAACTCGGCGAAGGTGCAGTCGAGGGCGCGCAGCTTGTCGAAAGTGTGCTCGCTCATCAGTTTCGGGTAGCGCCATACCTTCGGACGGCTCGACGCCGGGGACACAGCAGGCGATGTTCGCGGGCCGAACGGGCCAGGTGGGGGACCCCCGCTTTCCGCCTAGGCCCGTTTTCCGCAGTCGGGGTCTGACGGGGAAGCCTGCGGGGCCTCGGGCTGGGGCGTGCTTTGCGTCTGGGCTGGTCAGTGCGTGGTTCCGGTGGGTGCGCGCCGACCGGTGAGCCAGGCGTGGGTTGGGGAAAGTTTGCCTGCGTTTTGGTGTCGGCCACCGAATTTCGGCTTGCCCTAGCGAACATATGTTCGTAGGCGGCCGACCGTGGACCCCGAACAGATCGCCACGCCAGAGAGAACCGAGCAACTCCGACGCTCGATGGCGATGCTGACACACGGTCGGCAGTCCTACCTCAACAGGGACGCGCCATGATGATCCTCGCCGCCCTCGAGCAGCTCCAGCGGTGGGCGATCGGCCGGACCTGTTGTCGTAAGCCGGGCGAGTAACCGCGTTGTCACCCCTCATCCCGGCGTTGTGCCAGCCGTGCCGGAGCGATGATCGTCGCCAAAGGAGTCGGGCTGTCCTCCGCCGAGCACAGTCAGCCCAGTATCATCGGCGCCGTCGCCGGGCCATGGAGGCGGCCGAGACGCCCAACGTGGCCGCGGCCAGCGGGACCAGCGGTGACGGCGCCCGGCGGTGGCTGCCGGCCGTGAGGCTGTTGAGCTCGGCGATGGCGGTGTCGTCGGCCCGGACGGCGGCGGGAGCATCGGAAGCCTCCCTGGCGGCGTCGGTCAGGGCGCTGGGGGCGTTGGAGAAGTAGCCGGAGTCCTGCGGCTGGTTGGCCGACCCGACCGTCGTGCCGCTGCCCTCGGTGAAGGGCTGCGGCGCCTCGCCCGACAGCACCGTTCCGAGGAAGACGATCCGGGAGAGCGAGGGAATCGGGCCGCTGTCCGACTTCTTGTTGACGATGAGGTAGTAGGCCCCGGGCGGGGCGATCGCCCCCGACGGCGGGGAGACGGCCTGCAACCCGTCACCGTCCCGCTCGAAGTCGAGCACGACCGTTCGCTGGTCGGCATCGACGGTGTGCTCCACCGATGGCAGCTTGATGAGGCGGACGGAGTCGACGTCGGCGGCGTCGGGCGTCCCGATGGGGAAGCTCTCGCCGTAGCCGATGCCGGCCGGGGCACTGGAGATGGAGGGCCGGGCGCCCCGGAACAGGTAGGGCGGGCTCCAGATCTCGAAGCTGGGGTCCCTGTCGTTGTTGGCGAAGGGCCCGCCGGCGTCGTGTTGTGCGCCGTACATGGTTGCGGCCGGGGCGTGGCCGCCCACGAGCACCCGCATGTCGGGGAGGAGGAGGGCGGAGCTGTGGTACGTCCGGTCCCGGCTCTGCTTGGCCATCTCCGTCCACTGCCCCGTCCTGGGGTCGAACAGCTCAGGCGTCTTCACCGGCATCTCGAAGCCGGGGCTGTGCAGCTCGTCCTTGTCGGCCCCGTTGACGGCGAGCACCTGGCCGTCGGGCAGGAGCACCCCGGAACTGAACCACCGGGCGTGGTTGAGGTTGCCGGTCATGTTGCTGGCGATGTTGCCGTCCTTGGCCACCGTCGTCAGCACGGAGAGCGGAGTGGCCACGACGCCGCTCGGAGTCGGTCCGAGGGTCCCGCCGAAGGACAGGATCGTGGCCTTGTCGTAGGGCGGGGCCAGCGGCAGCAGCAGCTCGGTGGCGGTTCCTCGCGCCCCGAGGGGGGCGACGCCGGCGACCGACCACTGCTTCGTCTCCGGGTCGAAGAACTGCTGGAGGGCGAAGGTGGCGGCGTTGATGTCCTGCCCGAAGGGGTTCCAGCCCTGGCCCGTCCCGTTGTAGAAGACCTGGCCGTTGGGCATCAGGTGCAGGCGGGGCAGCAGGGGGAGGGCGTTCTCCGAGGCCGGGCCGGTGTAGTTCTCGGTCCAGGCGTTGGTGGCCGGGTCGAAGGTCTCGGTGCGGCGCACGTTGCCCATCTGCGTCGACTTCACCAGCTTGACGACGCCCCCGGCCACGAGGACTTCGCCGTCGGCCAAGGGGACGCTGGTCGGATACCAGCGGGCGTACTTCATGTGCCCGCCCTGGGTGAAGGCGTTCGTCCGGTAGTCGAAGATGCGGGTCGAGCGGACACCGACCACCTCGAGGAGGCCCATGTCGACCCCCGTGGGGTTCATGGGGTCGTCGCGCTCTGGGCCGGCCGGCTCGTTGTAGAAGTCCGTCCCGCCCATGATGACCAGCCGGCCGTCAGCCAGAGACGAGAAGTCTCCGCAGAACATGTCGGAGTCGTTGGCGCTGCGGTCATCGCTGTCGTTTTTCGATTCGTGCGACACCACCTGGCCGACGGTGCTGCCCACGGGGCCGTCCCCGGGGCGCCCCGGCACCCCGGCCGTCCCCAGCGGGTCGGATTCGAAGCCGGGGTTCCCCGGCCTGACGTCGGGATTGGTGCCCCCGCCGTCTTCGGGGGTGGGAACGAACCACTGCGGCGTCCCGCTGCGGAGATCCATGATCCGGGCCCGCGAGTTCCGGAGCTGGACGGAGAACTCGTTGCCGTAGGCCATCTTGACGTTCTCGGTGCCTTCGGCGCCGTTGAAGTAGAAGACCCGGCCGTCGGGCAGGGCGGCGCTGGCGTAGCCCACCGGCTTGCACAGGATCCGCCCGTCCGACTCGGAGCAGGCAGGTATCGTCGCCCCGCCCTCCTCGAACGGCGCCGTCCACTGCCCGACGACATCGGGCAACCCGGGGAGCACCTGGGCCGACGTGCCCGGGCCCAGCCCGCCGAGGAGGAGCACCACACCGGTGGCGACGACGGCCCAGGTCCCAAAGAACTTCCGATCCCGATGGGACATGGGAATCGCCCCCTCTGGTGACGAAGAGCTGCTACGCGAAACCCGACGGCCCGGTCGGATCACCGACCCGAGGTCAGAAAACCTACTTTCGCGTCGGTACTGTGTCTAGGCTTCCGCCCGCCTGGGGCCGCCGCCCCAGGAGCTTCCTACGAGGACTCGGCCGTGCTGGCGAACTGGGCCTGGACGCGGCGCACGCCAGCCCGTCGATCCCGCGCGCCACGGCGGCCGCCCCGGGGGCGTCGACATCGGCCACCACCACCCGGGCCCCCTCGGCGGCGAACCGCTGGCACAAGGCCCGCCCGATGCCCGCCGCCCCGTCCGTGACCACGGCCACGCTCCCCGCCAGTTCCATGGCGGGGCAGCTTACGGCTACTTACGGCTAGGGGCTAGGGGAGGTGCCCCGTCCCCGGCTTGGCCAGCTCGGGGTGGCCCGGGGGCGTCACCAGCTGCCGTTCGACACGGAAGCCCCCGCCGACCCCGCGCAGCTCCACGCGGTTCACCGACACGAGGTCGTGGCCGACGAAGCGCAGCACCTCGGCTTCATAGGGACGGCTGATGTCGACAGTGAAGGACCCGAGGCCGGTGGCGCCGGTGGAGTCGACGGTCAGGACCAGTGTGCCGTTCTTGCGGGCGGCCGTGTGCTTGTGGAGATGGCTGGCGACGATGACCGGCACGTGGCGTTCGGCAGCTTCGCCGTACACCGGGTCGTGCACGGCCAGCACGTCGGGCGTCTTGGTGGCGACGGCCCCTACCACCTGCGGGGACTTGGCCCGTTTGCTAGCCAGGGGCCGCCCGGTCGAATGCCAGCGATCGAAGTGTCGCGTGGCGGAGCTGGCTCCCGGCCAGGTAGCGCACCTCAGCCACGCTCCCGGGCTCGAAGAACATCGCCCCTCTCGGGGCCCAGCCGCCGAACGGGCTCTCGGCTGTCGGCCGGCCCCGGGCAGCGATCTCCTCGAAGTGGGCGCGGGTGAAGCCCCACTCCACCCGCCCGGCGTAGCGGACCTGGCCGCTGCCCCGGAACCCGAGGACCAGGGCGTAGCGCTCCTCCGGTGTGGGTGCGACCCCGAGGACGTCGAACCAGGCCCGGTCGAAGTGCTTGGTCTTCACCCACGCCGTGGTGCGCACCCCCGGCCGGTAACCGGCGTCGAGGCGCTTGGCAACCACACCCTCGATGCCTTCCGCCTTGGTGGCCTCGAACAATGTCCTACCCTCTCCGACGTACGACGAGTCGTGCACCAGCCCGGTCCGTCGAACTCGAGGTCGGCGAGCATGGCGCGCCTGGCGTCCCAGCGCTTGGCGATGACCTCTTCGGCCGCTACGGCGAGGACGTCGGAGGCCACGAACACGAGCCGCCCAGCCGCCGCCTGGCCGAAGCCCCGCCGTGCCCGGCGTACCGTTATTCCCCGGGCGGCGGCCGAGCGGACGAACTCCTCGCACAGCCTGCTCTTGCCCACCCCGGCTTCGCCGACGACGCCGACCACCTGCGCATGGCCCTCCTGCGCCCGGGCCAGCGCCGCCTCGAGAGCACCGAGCTCGTCAGCCCGTCCCACCAGCGTGGCAGAGCTTCCCGGTCCGGCCGGACGGGACGGGCCCTGGAGGGCGTAGACCCGTACCGGTTCGGTGGCGCCCTTGACCTCGACGGGGCCGAGGTCGCGCAGGGTGAAGTGGTTCCGGACGAGCCGGGCGGTGTGCTCGGTGAGGAACGCCTGGCCGGGCTCAGCCATGGACTCCATGCGCTGG
>JBIOUX010000173.1:0-6752 GCA_044867425.1 Acidimicrobiia bacterium
GGGGCCCCATGCACCGGAGGAGCCTGGGGCTGGGGCCCCAGGCGGGGCGGCGAAGCCGCCAGAACAAGGCCGGGCACTCTGGCGGGGCCGGTTTGGCGAGGGCCCGGCCGAGGAGCTGCTGGCGTTCTGCGAGAGCCTGTCGTTCGACTCCCGCCTGGCCGCCGACGACCTGGCCGGCTCCCGGGCCCACGTGAACATGCTGGCCCGGGTGGGGCTCATCAACGACGAGGAACGGTCCCTCATCGCCGCCGCCCTCAGCCGGGTGGAGGAGGAGCTGACGTCGGGGAAGTTCACCTTCCTCCCCCTGGACGAGGACATCCACACCGCCATCGAGCGCCGGGTCACGGAGCTGGCCGGCGACGCCGGGGCCAAGCTGCACACCGGCCGGTCCCGCAACGACCAGGTGGCGCTCGACCTGCGGCTCTACGTCCGCCGGGAGGGCCGGGAGCTGGGCCGGCGGCTCCATCTCCTCATGGAGGTGCTGCTGCGGCGGGCCGAGGAGGCCCACGGCCAGGAGGCCTACCTTCCCGGCTACACCCACATGCAGCGGGCCCAGCCGGTGCTCCTCGCCCACCACCTCCTGGCCCACTACTGGATGCTGAGCCGGGACATGGACCGCCTGCGGGACGCCTTGGAGCGCCTCGACGACTCCCCGCTCGGGGCCGGGGCGCTGGCCGGCTCCACCCTGCCCCTCGACCCGGTGGGTGTGGCCGCCGAGCTGGGCTTCGCCCGGACGTTCGAGAACTCCCTCGACGCCGTCTCCAACCGGGATTTCGTGGCCGAGCTGCTCTTCGTGTGCGCCCTGTGCCAGGTCCATCTCTCCCGCCTGGGCGAGGAGGTGGTGCTGTGGGCCACCGAGGAGTTCGGCTTCCTGCGCCTGGCCGACGCCTACTCCACCGGGTCGTCGATGCTGCCCCAGAAGAAGAACCCCGACATCGCCGAGCTGGTGCGGGGCAAGGCCGGCCGGCTCATCGGCAACCTGACTGGCTTCCTGGCCACCCTGAAGGGCCTGCCCCTGTCGTACAACCGGGACCTCCAGGAGGACAAGGAGCCGCTGTTCGACGCCCTGGACACGCTGTCCCGGGCCCTGGCGGCCATGGCCGGCCTCATGGACACCGCCACCTTCGACCTGGACCGCATGCGCACGGCCGCCGACGCACCCGCCAGCGCCGCCGCCGACCTGGCCGAGGATCTGGTGCGGGCCGGCATGCCCTTCCGGGAGGCCCACATCCTGGTGGGGAAGGTGGTGCGGGAGGCGGTCGAGCGGGGCATCCCCCTGGAGGAGCTGGTCATGACCGAGCCCCGCCTCGGTCCCGATGCCCTTCCCGCCCTGGAGCCGGGGGCGTCGGTGCGCCGGCGCACCTCACCGGGCGGGGCGGGGGCGACGTCGGTGGCGGCCCAGCTGGATTCCGCCCGCGCCCGGCTGGCCGACCAGGAGGCCTGGCTGGACAAGGGTGCCTGAGCGCGGGCGCGTCCTCCGGCGCTCCTTCTACCTGCCCGATCCCCAGGAGGTGGCGCCGCTCCTGCTCAACAAGGTGCTGGTGCACGACGACCCGGTCGGCGGCCGCCTGGCCGGTCGGATCGTGGAGGCCGAGGCCTACTGCGGGACGGGCGACCCGGGCAGCCACGCCTACCGGGGCCGCACCCCCCGCAACGCCACCATGTTCGGCCCTCCCGGGCACCTCTACGTGTACTTCACCTACGGCATGCACTGGTGCGCCAACGTGGTCTGCTGTGCCGACGGGACGGCCGGCGCGGTGCTGCTGCGGGCGCTCGCCCCCCTCGAGGGCGTGGAGGCCATGTGGTCCCGGCGTCCCAAGGCCCGCCGGGAGCTGGACCTGTGCTCCGGGCCGGCCCGGCTGGCCCAGTCGCTCGGCCTGGACCGTGCCGCCGACGGCGCCGACCTCGTGGCCGGTGCCATCCGGCTGGTGGACGACGGCACGCCACCGCCGGCCGTGCCGGGAGTTTCGACCCGGATCGGCCTGTCGCCCGGCCGGGGCGACGAGAGCCCATGGCGTTTCTACGTCCCCGGCGACCCCAACATCAGCCGCCCGCCCCGCTAACCCAACACATCGCGCGTTAACCAAACCCGGCCGTGAGCCGGGTTTCGCTAACGCGGAACGGGGGGGGTGCGTCAGCGGCGGACGAAGACCCTGACCTGCTGGCCCTCGTCCAGGGTGGTGCCGGCGCCGGGCTCCTGCTTCCACACCCGGCCGGGGCGCGTGCCCTGCCCGGCCTCGGGTTCGGCCACCACCACCTCGGTGGTCAGCCCGGCCTCCTGGAGCAACCGGACCACCTCGTCCACCGAGCGCCCGAGGACTCCGGGGACGCTGACGGTGCGGGGCGGGCCGGTCGACACCGTCACGGTGACCGTGGAACCGGGTGCGGCCAGGGCGCCGGCCCCCGGGTTCTGCTCCACCACCGCCCCTGCGGGCCGGTCACGGCTGGCTCGGGGCTCGGCGGTCATGGCCAGCCCGGCCGCCTCCAGCCGGGTTTTCGCTTCCGCCTCCGGGAGACCGCCGACCTCGGGCACGGCCACCGACGACGGCGGGGCGGGCGCGGCCGGCGCCGCCACCTCGAGGGCCGGGAACTCGCGCGGAGGTACCTGGGCCAGCGCCGCGCTCATGGCCCGGTTCCAGATCTCCGCGGGCCAGGAGCCACCGGTGACCTTCATCGGCGTCGCCGGCGGCGTCATCGGCCGCAGCCGGTCGGGGAAGCCGACCCACACGGCCCCCACCAGGTCCGGCGTGTAACCCACGAACCAGGCGTCGCGCCACTGCTGGGCGGTGCCGGTCTTGCCCGCCTCCGGCCGGCCGATCTGGGCCCGTACGCCCGTCCCCCGGCTGATCACCTGGCCCAGCACCGAGGTCACCTTGCGGGCCACGTCGGGGCTGACCACCCGCTGGCGGGTTGACGGGCGCCGGTAGAGGACGGACCCGTCGGCCCGGGTGACCTCGGTCACGAGGACCGGATCGGCGTGCATGCCGTCGGCCGCGAAGGTCCCGTAGGCCGACGCCATGTCCAGCACCGTGACCTCGTTGGTGCCGAGGACCGCGGAGGGGTAGGGCTTGAGGTCGGAGCGCACCCCCAGGGCCTTGGCCATGTCCACCGCCGCCTGGGGACCGACTTCGGTGATGAGTTGGGCGTACACGGTGTTGACCGAGGCCACGGTGGCTTCGGTCAGGTTGGTGGGGGGGCCGCCCGACCCCTCGTAGTTCTCCACCACCCAGGCCGGCTGCCCGTCGGGCATGGGGACGGTGAGCGACCCGGGGGCGTCGAGCACCTTCTCCAGCGGGATGCCCCGGTCGAGGGCGGCGGCCAGGACGAAGGGTTTGAACGACGAGCCGCTCTGGCGCATCCCCTGCGTGGCCAGGTCGAACTTCGCCTCCGGGGATCCCCCGAAGAAGTCCCGGCCTCCCACCAGGGCCCGCACGTACCCGTTGCCCGGGTCGAGGACGACCATGGCGCCGGCCGGGGCCTCGGCCCCCCCGGCGGCCAGGACCGTGGTGACCGCCTCCTCCGCCTTGGCCTGGATGCCGAGGTCGAGCGCCGTGTGGATGCGCAGCCCGCCCTCGAACAGGGTGCGCCGGCGTTCGTCGGCGGTGGCGCCGAAGCGGGGGTCGTCGAGCACGAAGCGCTTTACCCGCTCCACGAAGTGGCCCGCCGGGTACCGCTCGGCCGCCGGTCGTGCCACCACGCCGAGGGGGGCGGCCCGGGCCGCGGCCACCTCGGCGTCGGGGACGACCCGGAGCTCACGCATCCGCTCGAGCACGATGTCCCGCCGGGCCGTAGCCGCCTCGGGATGGTCGAAGGGGTCGTACCGTTCCGGGGCGGCGATGAGGCCGGCCAGCAGGGCCGCCTCGGGCAGGGCGAGGGTCGCGGCCGGCTTGGCGAAGTACAGCGTGGAGGCGGCCTGGACCCCGTAGGCCCCGTTGCCGAAGTAGATGCGGTTCAGGTAGCGCTCGAGGATGGTCTCCTTGGTGTACTTGCGCTCCAGCTGGAAGGCCAGGACCGCCTCCTTGAGCTTGCGATCCAGGTTCTGGGAGGGGTCGAGGAGGACGTTCTTCACGTACTGCTGGGTGATGGTGGAGCCGCCCTCGGTGATCCGTCCCGCCGCCGCGTTGCGCTGCACGGCCCGGATCAGGGCGCGCAGGTCCACGCCCTTGTGGTTGAAGAAGCGGGCGTCCTCGATGGCGACCACGGCCTGCCGCAGCCCGGCGGCGATGTCGGCCAGAGCCACCTCCTCCCGATCCTGCTCGGCATGCAGCGTGGTGATGAGGGTCCCGTCGGCGGCGAACACCTTGGTCGAGGTGGCGCCCACCGGCGGGGCGGTCACCTCCACCTGGTAGGCGCAGGCGCCCGAGCCCAAGGCCAGGATGAGGACGGCGGCGAGGCGGCGGAGCATTCCGGCATTCTCCTGCGGGCGGGGGCCGGGGCGGTGGATGGGTGCCGGGGTCGGCCCGGCGGGCCACTACCGTTCTCCTGCCATGATCACGGCTCTTCGTCTGGCGGCTCATCGCCATGCGGCCGGGGGCCCCTGCCCCGGCCGCCGGGCCCTGCTGGCGCAGGTCCCATGAAGGGCATCCCCATCGACGAGGCCGTCCGGGTGCTGGCCGCCGGGTGTGTCGACCTCATCTCCGAAGGCGAGCTGCGGGCCAAGCTGGCCCGGGAACGGCCCCTCCGGGTCAAGCTCGGCATCGATCCCACCGCCTCCGACATCCACCTCGGATTCGCGGTGGTGCTGCGCAAGCTGCGCACGTTCCAGGACCTGGGACACGTCGCCGTCCTCATCCTGGGCGACTTCACCGCCCAGGTCGGCGACCCCTCGGGCCGCTCCGCCTCCCGGCCCCGGCTCACGGCCGAAGAGGTGGAGGCGCATCTGGCCACCTACCAGGAACAGGCCGGGCTCATCCTGCGCCCCGACCGCCTGGAGGTGCGGCGAAACTCCGAGTGGCTGGGGAAGCTGGGGGTGGAGGGGATGTTGCGGCTGACGGCGTCGGCCACCGTGGCCCAGATGCTCGAGCGCGACGACTTCCAGAAGCGCTGGCGGGCGAACCAGCCCATCTCGGTGCTGGAGCTGCTCTACCCCCTGCTCCAGGGCTGGGACTCCGTGGAGGTGGAGGCCGACGTCGAGTTGGGGGGCTCCGACCAGCTGTTCAACAACCTCATGGGCCGGGAGCTCCAGGCCCGCGAGGGCCAGGAACGCCAGGTCGTGCTCACCACCCCCCTGCTCGAGGGTCTCGACGGGGTCCAGAAGATGTCGAAGTCCCTCGGGAACTACGTGGGCATCACCGAACCGCCGGCCGAACAGTTCGGGAAGCTCATGAGCATCCCGGATTCAGTTTTGCCCCAGTACTTTGCACTGGCCACAGGGTGGGGACCCGACCGGGTCCATGCCGAAGCGGCGGCGCTGAAGGAGGGGCGGACGCCACCGGTGGCGGCCAAGCGCCTGCTGGCCCGCACCATCGTCGACCTCTACCACGGCGAAGGGGCTGGTCAGGAGGCCGAAGCGGAGTTCGACCGGGTCTTCCGGTCCCACGAGGCCCCGGCGGACGTCCCCGTCTTCACCCTCGAGCCCGACCATCTGGTCGACGGGCGGATCCGCCTGTTTCGGCTCCTGGCGCTCGCCGGCCTGGCGGCCTCCAACTCCGAGGGCCGGCGCAAGATCACCGAGGGTGCCGTCCGCCTCGACGGGAATCGCGTCACCGACCCGGAGGCCGAGCTCGCTCCCGAGGACCTCGACGGAAAGCTGCTCCAGGTCGGTCGGCGGGCCTGGGCCCGGATCCAGGCCGGCGGCGGCTGACGAAAAACTCGGCCTCCCGGCTCCGTCCAGCGGCGGGGGCCGGTATGGTGTTCCTCCGGCCTCGAAAACGGTCTCCCCGGGGAATACGGAACTCCCCGGAGCGGTTGGATAGAGGTTGACCCGATAGGGTCGTAGGACCGGAGCTGTTAGGCTCGAGGTTTGACAGAAGGGCTCGACACCGGTAGATTGCTCCGGTTGCCCGCCGGCAGGCGCAGGTCGCCAACCGGGCCGGCAAATTGACACGTACACTCCCTGGGTTAGGGAGAGGTGTGTTGGGCCAGGTGCCAGGTTCCCGTCCTGTGGGTCCCCTTGTCACCCGGACCGCCGCTCTTTGAAAACGGAACAGTGGTAGTTCAAAAGCCAGTGCGGGCGCGCTCGGCCGACTCGTTGGTCGGGTGCGTTCACCAAGTCAATGCACTGAGTGAAGAACACGGACAACACGTTTGTGTGCGATCCAGTGCCGGGTTGCCGGCGGGCTCAGTGGGCCCGGCGGCGGCTCTTCAACCGATCGCAGGTCGATCAGGCCCTCGGGCCTGGCAGGCCGAGATCTCGATGGAGAGTTTGATCCTGGCTCAGGACGAACGCTGGCGGCGTGCTTAACACATGCAAGTCGAGCGGGGGCCAACCTGTGGCAACACAGGGGAAGCCCTAGCGGCGAACGGGTGAGTAACACGTGAGCAACCTGCCCCGAAGACTGGGATAACACCGGGAAACCGGTGCTAATACTGGATGTCCTCACGGAGTCGCATGGCTCTGTGAGGAAATGGATTCCGCTTCGGGAGGGGCTCGCGGCCTATCAGCTTGTTGGTGGGGTAACGGCCTACCAAGGCTACGACGGGTAGCTGGTCTGAGAGGACGACCAGCCACACTGGGACTGAGACACGGCCCAGACTCCTACGGGAGGCAGCAGTGGGGAATCTTGCGCAATGGGCGAAAGCCTGACGCAGCA
>JBIOUX010000174.1:0-12436 GCA_044867425.1 Acidimicrobiia bacterium
CGTGCCGCTGGCGCAGCTCCTCATAGGTGCTCATCGTGGGTTCCCTCCCCGCGTGCCGGCCGTCCGCGGCGCATGTCCGGACGCTAAGGCCGCGGGAGGGTCCCGTCCTCAGTACCAGTACGGATTCGGGCTCAGTGGCGGCGAACGGCCCGGGCGGCGGCCTGAGCGGCGAGGGCGGCCCGATTGGCGACGCCGAGCTTGGTGTAGGTGTGCGCCAGGTGTGTCTTGGCCGTGGTGGCGGAGATGAACAGCCGGGTTCCGATCTCGGCGTTGGTCAACCCCTGGGCGGCCAGGGCGACAACCTCGAGCTCCGTCGGAGTGAGCGAGCCCCACCCGGAGGATGGTCGTTTGCGTTCTCCCCGAGCCCGGGAGGCCTAGGCCGCCGCCTCCCGGCCACGGTCTAGGCCCATTCGGGGAGCTTGCGCAGCGGGTGTTGGCGGCTTCGTCAAGGACAACGAGGAGGGTCTACCGGGACATCTCCAACTCGATCCTCGGCGAGCGGGTCTTCAAGCTCGTCGCCGAGCTCGACCGGGAAGAGCCCGGCCACTACACCCGGCTGATGAGCGTCCTCCTGGCCGCCGGCAAGGCCCTAGAAGCCGCCGTCGATCTCGACGACGCAGAGACTGTGCAGCGACTAGCCGCCGTGTGCGACCGGGTCGAAGATCGCCTGGGCCGGCGCAGTTGATGGAGACCAGCCGGAACAATCCGACGCTCGACAGGACGAAGGCTTGCGCCGACTCCCGGAAGCTCAGGTGACCGTCTCGACGCTCCCGCTACTAAGGGGCCAGTTCAGCCGTAGGTCCCTTGACCGTGATCTTGCCGCCTTGCACTCCGTAGACGTAGACATCGCCGGTGGTGATCTCCCCCGTCGGAGTGAAGGACACCTCCTTGGTGATGCCCTTGTGCCCGGGGAAGGCCACGTTCAGATATCTGAGGATCGTCTCCCTGGTCGTGTTCCCGGCTTTGATGGCGGCGATCAGGATATTGGCCGCGTCGTAGCCCTCGGCCGAGTACGCCCCCGGAGCCTTCCCGTACTCCTTCGTGTAGGCCTTGGTGAACGCCACCGAGGATGGGTCCGTTGACACGACAGGGTCGGCACAGGGACACGTGATCTCGGCACCCTCGGCGGCCAGCGGTCCTGCCGCCTCGATGAATCCGGGGTCCTTGCAGGCGTCACCGGACAGGAACGTCGCACGGACACCGGCGTCCCGCAGCTGCTTGGCGAACCTGCCCGCTTCGGCGTAATAGCCGGCGTAGTAGACGACCGACGTCTTCGAGGCCTTGACCTTGTTGACGGCGGCCGAGTAGTCGTGGGCCTTCGGATCGATGGCGTCGAAGAGGGCCGTGCGGACGTCAAGCCTTTCCGCCTTCGCCCTCACGACGCCAACGAGGCCCGTCCCGTACTCGCTGTTGTCATGGATGTAGGCGACGCTGGCAGCCCTGAGGCCTTTGGCGATGTACTCGGCGGTTTCCGTGCCCTGGGCGGTGTCGTTGGCCACGATGCGATGGAACACCTTCCAACCCGACTCTGAGAGCGTGGGGCTGGTCGCCGGGGTAATGAGAGGGACGCCGGCCTGGTCGAAGGCCGGGATCGCGGCTTTGGACTCACCCGAGAAAGCTGGTCCGATGATCGCCACCACGGAATCGTCGGATATCACCTGTTCCGTGAGCACGGCTGCCTGCTCCGACAGGCCTTGCGTGTCGAAGGCCCGCATCCGGATCTTCTGCGGAAGATCGTTCCTGGCGTTCGCCTCGTCAAGAGCGAGTTGGATGCCGTTGCTGATATTGATGCCCAGGTTGGCGTTGTCACCAGTCTGGGCGCCAACGAAGGCGATGGTAAGGCCTCGGCCGTCTTCCCCGCCCGTTCGCTCTCGTGCGTCCGGGCTGGTGCCCTTGGTGCCGGCTTCCCTTACGTCCGCGCCACAGGCGGAGGCGACCATGGCGGCAGCCAAGAGCAGGACCACCCATTGGTTCCTGCGGAAGATCGACATGCGAGACCTCCTTGGAACTTACGCCAGCAACGCCACCGCATCCTGCTCAACCTTGCCCAGTCCAAGTTGCCGGGCGGTAGACAAGGATTGACTCAGGAGCTCTCGGGCGCGCTCGGCCGGGTCCTCGAAGTAGGCCTGACTGATGAGGCGAGAGCCGCCGTGGCTGGAACCTTGGTCGTGCGCTGAGGTGAAGCGTTCGAGACCCAGCACCCGCGGGCCCCGACGGGCGAGGTGGTAGGCGGCCGCGCTGTCCATGCCACCGAGTCCCACGACGATGACCTCGTAGGCGCTGCCGTGCGAGCGAGCGGTCATTGCATCACCTCATCGTCGGACAGCGGCCGGGGCCGGTCAAAGCGTGAAGGAAGCGCGCAGAATGCCCACTGCTTCATAACTTCCCTGTAGTGGATCGTCTGTCGCCGCGGCGACACAAGGACACTCTCGCCGGCAATGCTTCGGCAGTGCCGAGCATGGGCCGAGTAGCTGGGAGGTGTCAGTGTCCAGAAAGAAGCCTTGCAACCATTTTGCAACCCAACGGGTTGCAACTGGGGTCACGGAACGACACGGGCCGGCACAGACCCGGCGCTCATAAGTGCCGGTGAGACCACATTTCCCGTCACTCCGCGGCACCCCCGGGCTCTTCCCAGGGCGGGTTGTATTCCCAGTGCCAGGGCTCGTGGTCGTAGGGGTAAAAGCCGAAGCGTTCGGCGTGGGCCACGAGCCAGCGGTAGGCCTCCGTGGCCCGCATGCGCTCGACGTACTCGCTCTCGATGGGGTCGCCGAGGTGGCAGTCGACCGCCCGGCCACTCTGGTGGGCGCTGGTGCCGGGGCGGGCCACCCACAGGCAGGCCTCCTCGGGATCGCCGTACTTCCGCAGGGCGCCCCGCCACAGCCAGTCCTGTTCCTCGGAGCTGCGGTAGCCGGAGACGGGGAGGAGCAGCGGGGCTTCGATGCCGTCGGCCCGGGCCGCCGCCATCAGCGCCGCCCACGCCGCCGCCGCCAGCCGGTGGAGCGGCACGCGGGCGCGCTCGTGGCCGGCGACGTCGACGAGGTCGGCCGGGTCCGGCGGAGCCTTGTCGGTCACCCGTTGCCCGCCGGGACGTTCGACGGGTACGGGCCGGAAAGCGGTGGCATCGTCGATGGGCGGGGAGATTAACGGCCGGTTTTCGGCCCACCGGGTGATGGGTACGCGCTCAAGCGAGAGAAAGACGATCCAGCGAGCCGGGAGCGAGACGATGGCCGATCGGTCGGAGAAGCGGGTGGTGGGGGCGTACCCCGACGAAGCTTCAGCCCAAGAGGCGGCCGAGGCAGCCCGCCAGTCGGGTGGGACCCACGTGCAAGTGGGCGCCGCCGAGGACGAAGTCGCCTCGCTCATGGGTGAGATGCGGGAGGAGACCGAGCACGCCTGGGCCGGCCCCAGCGTCGGCGTCTACACCAAAGAGATGGCACGTTCTGTCCCGCGGTGGACGCTGGGCGGCGCGCTGCTCGGGGCCGCGGTGGCCCTGGCCGTCAACTTCCTGGGCGGCGGTGGCCTGGGGCTGGAAGGCCGCCTGATCATGGCCGCCATCATCGGCATGGCGGCCGGAGGGACCATCGGCTTCCTGGTCGGTGGCGGCTTCTTCGATCCCCGACGCAAGGCGGCGTCAAATATGGCCGCCGAAGAGGGGGTGGTCGTGGGCGCCGACGAGCCCGGCGACGTCGATGCCACCGACCGGGCGATGGCGGAACACGACCCCATCCGTGTCGATACGGTCGACGCCGAGGGCCCCCTGGGCACCGTCACTACCGAGGAACGTCAGCAGCGCTGAGCGGACTCCTCGGCGGCGATCCGGCGCTGTCCCAAGGACACGTACTCCGGATCGATGTCGAAGCCCACATAGTGACGGCCGGTCCGCAGGCAGGCGAGCGCTGTCTGCGCCGCCCCGCAGAAGGGATCCAGAACCACGTCTCCGACGTAGGTGTAGAGCTCGACGAGCCGGCGGGGAAGCGCGACGGGAAACGGGGCGGGATGGCCCACCGAGCGGGCCGACTCGGGCGGGATGCGCCACGTGTCGAGCGTCCAGGCCCGGAAGTCGTCACCGGTGATCGAGTTCTCCCACGGGAGCCCCCGCCGCTCCCGCTCCTTGCGGGAGAGGGCCCGGTCGAAGCGGCCCTTGCTGGCCACCACCACCCGCTCGGTCACGTCCCGCAGCACCGGATTGGCCGCCGAGGCGTACGACCCCCAGGCGCAGTTGCCGTTGGCGCCCTCGGCCTTCACCCAGACGATTTCGCCTCGCAACAGGAACCCGAGATCGTCGCCAAGGATCGAGCTGACGTCTCCCGACAATGACCGGTAGGGCCGCCGGCCCAGGTTGGCCACGTTCACCGCCACCCGGCCCCCCGGCTCCAGCACCCGGCGGCACTCGGCGAACACGTCCCGCAGCATCCCCAGATAGTCCAGGTAGGAGGCGGGCACGTGGCCCTCCCCCAGCGCCGCCTCGTACTCCTTGCCGGCGAAGTAGGGCGGCGACGTGACCATGAGGGCGACGCAGCTGTCGGGCAGGACGGACATGTCCCGGCTGTCGCCGGCGAACAGCTGATCCCTGACCGGGCATTCGGCCACGGTGTCGTCCGATGTGATCGCCGGGGCCTCGAAGCGCTCGTAGAAACCGGTGGCGTCGTGGCTCTCCCGCCGGGACACACCGAAGGCGGATGTCCGGGTCGGCGCCCTCCGCCTCTCCCCCGCCATGGCTGCCCTCCCGAAAGGTTGCGGCTTGACCCCGAAAATTACACGGCTGTCGAGTCAGAATGGCGCCATGTTCGTGGGCGTCGACGTGTCCGAGCGTCGGGGACTCGACGTCGTCATGCTGGACGAGCGCCGGGCGGTCGCCGAACCGCCCCGGCAGGACGTGTCGCCCGGCGACCTGGAGCAGATCCTCGTGGCGCTGGCGCCGGTGGCAGTGGCCATCGATTCCCCACCGGGATGGAGCCGGGCGGGCGGCAGCCGCCAGGGCGAGCGGGAGCTGGCCGCCCTCGGGGTGTCGTGCTTCCGGACCCCGTCGGACCCGATGCGGTGCCAGCGGCCCTTCTACAACTGGATGCGGGTGGGCCAGGCCACCTTCGCCGCCGCCGCCCGGGCCGGTTACCCGCTCTACCGGGGCGGACCGGTGGCCGGCTGCGCCCTCGAGGTGTTCCCCCACTCCACCGCCGTGGCCCTGGCCGGCACCCGTCCACCGCCGGGCACGGCCCGGCGCGCCGGGGCCAAGGCCGCCTGGCGCCGGTCGGTGCTGGAAACGGCGGGGGTCGACACCGCCGCGCTGCGGACCCTCGACCACCTCGACGCCGCCCTGGCTGCCCTCACCGCCCTGCTGGCGTGGCAGGGTTGCTGCTTTGCCCTGGGTGACCCAGCCGAGGGCCTTATGGTGCTACCGGGCCGGAGGCCCGCCGGCCGGTACCCGAAGGAGGGTTGATGAGCGGCGTGCGCTACGAGCGGGACGGGCACGTGGCGGTCATCACCTACGACCGCCCGGAGGTGCTCAACGCCATTGACGCCGGGATGCGGGCCGCCCTCAACGCCGCCTTCGCCCGCTTCCGGGACGACACCGACGCCTGGGTGGGCATCGTCACCGGCGCCGGCCGGGCCTTCTGCGCCGGCGCCGATGTCGCCGACCCGGCCGCCGCCGCCGGCGAGTTCGAGGGGACGTTCTGGGAGCGACCGACCGTCAACTCATTCGAGAGCGGCTGGGAGATCTTCAAGCCCGTGATCGCCGCCGTGAACGGCTACTGCCTGGGCTATGGACTGACCATGGTGACGTGGTGCGATTTCGTGGTGGCGGCCGAGGATGCCGAGTTCGGCTTCCCCGAGGTGCGCCTCGGGCTGCCCACCATCGTCGGAGCCCTGCGGCTGCCGGAGCGGATCGGCTGGAGTCGGGCCATGGAGCTCCTCCTCACCGGGGAGCGGATCGACGCCCGCCGCGCCCTGGACATCGGGCTGGCCCAGACGGTCGTACCGGCCGGCGAGCTCATGGATGAGGCCCACCGCCTGGCCGAGCGCCTGCTGGCCGCCGCTCCCCTGGCCGCCCGGGCCACCAAGGAGATGGCCGTCCGGGCCCGGAACCTTGCCACCACCGAGGCCATCCGCTTCGGTGAGACCATGCGCAAGGTGGTGGGCGCCACCGAGGACGCCGCCGAGGGACTGGCCGCCGCCCGGGAACGGCGGGCCCCCCGGTGGCAGGGCCGCTGACGGCGGTGGCCGGTTACGACGAGCTGTCCGACGCAAGTGGCACCACCCGCCAGCACTGGCGGCTGGTCGAATCTGCGCTCCTGGCGGCCGACGCCCCCACCCTGACCCGCACCCAGGAGCGGGTCCGCCGGCTGCGCCGCCACCAGGGCACCACCCCGGCGGCGCCGGCCCGTCCCGACCGCATGGGGGCCCTCGACCCCATTCCCCACGTCCTCTCCCCGGCCGACTGGACGACCCTCGAAGCCGGCCTGGAGCAGCGGGCCCGCCTCCTCGACGCCGTTTTGGCCGACCTGTACGGACAGCAACGCATCGTGGCCTCCGGGGTGGTGCCCGCCCCCGTGGTCTACGCCCACCACGGCTTCCTGCGGCCCTGCGCCGGGACGGCACCGCCCCGCTGGGTGGTGGCGGCCGCCTGCGACCTCATCCGGGGCCCCGACGGCCGGTTCCTGGTGCGGGCGGACCGGGTCGCCATCCCCGAGGGTCTGGGCGAGATGCTCTCCGCCCGCCGGGTGGTGGCCCAGCTGCATCCCGACCTGTACCGGCGCTTGCAGGTCGCCCGGGTGGACTCCTTCTACGACACGCTGCGGTCCGCCCTGGCCGGCCTGGCCCGGGACGGCACCGCCAACCCCCGCACGGTGATCCTCAGCTCCGGGCCGGGCTCCGAGGCGTTTCCCGAGCACGCCTATCTGGCTCGGACCCTCGGCCTCACCCTGGTCGTGGGCTCCGACCTGACCGTGCGTCACGGGCACCTGTTCCTCAAGTCGGTGGCCGGCCTCGAACCCGCCGAGGTGGTGCTGCGGCTGGTGGAGGATCGCTGGTGCGACCCGCTCGAGCTGCAGGGCAACTCGAGGTTCGGGCCCCCGGGCCTGGTCGAGGCCAGCCGACGGGGCACGGTGCGGCTGGCCAACGCCGTGGGATCGGGTCTGGCCGAGAACCCGGGTCTGGCCCCGTTCCTGGCCGCGGCCTGCCGCGCCCTTCTCGGCGAGGAGCTGCAGCTGGCCTCCGTCCCCACCTTCTGGTGTGGCGAGCGGGACAGTCGCAGCCACGTGCTGGCCCACCTGGACCGCATGGTGGTCCGGGCCATCGACACCGGTGAGGAGTTCACCGGTCGCCAGCTCGACGCCACCCGGCAAGCCGTCCTGGCCGCCCGGATGGAGGCCCGCCCCGACCTGTGGGTGGGCGTCGAGGAGGTCGAGCCGAGCACGACGCCCCTGGTCCACGACGGTGCCCTGGCCCGCGGCCGTCTCGGGCTGCGGGGATTCGTGGTGGGCGCCGACGACGGCTACTTCGTCCTGCCCGGCGGGCTGGCCCGGGCCGTCCTCGACGGCGGCGGGCATCCCGCCGGCGGCCCGCTGGCGGTGCGCAAGGACGCCTGGGTCCTGGCCGAGGATCACCAGCGCCTCTCCGCTCCGGTCCTCAACCTGGCCCAGGTCGACCTGGCCGCGTCGCTCCCCAGCCGCAACGCCGAGGCGCTGTACTGGATCGGCCGCCACGCCGAGGCGGCGGAAACCGCCATCCGTCTCGTGCAGACCATCGTCTGGGAGCTGGACGAGACACCCGAGCTGGCCACCGAAGCCGGCGGGAACTGGGTGTCGGCCTTCCTCGGGTGTCTGGCCTGGACGGCGGAGAATCCCAAGACGGCATCCGAGTCGGCGCCGTCCGGGTTCCCCGGGCCGACCGGGGCCGCGGTCGGCGATCCGGTGGACGAGGCCCTGCGCCGGGCGCTGGTCGATGAGGCCCTCCCCCGCAGCCTGGTGTCATCGCTCTCCGAGCTGCTGGCCGCCTCACTCTCGGCCCGCGAGCTCCTGTCCACGCACACCTGCCAGGTCCTCGTCGCCCTGGAGGACCACCTGGTCGTGCTGCGGCGCACCCGGGGTGTCATCGAGGCGCAGGAGACGGCGACGTCGACCCTCACCCACCTGATGGCGCTGGTGGGACTCTCGGCCGAATCGATGGTGCGCGACCCGGGATGGCTGTTCACCGACATCGGCCGGCGCCTGGAACGGGCCCGGCTGCTGGTGCGGATGCTGCGCGAGACGCTGGTGGCCGACGTCGACCCCGAAATCCGGGGCCTGGTCTACGAGACGCTCCTCTCCTGCTGCGAGAGCCTGGTCGCCTTCCGACGCCGCTACCGCTCCGACATCGAGGTGGGCGCCCTGGCCCAGTTCCTGCTCAGCGACGCCGGGAACCCCCGCTCGTTGCGCTACCAGCTCGACCAGCTGCGGTGGGACTTCGAGCGCCTGCCCGGCGAGACGGCGGGCAGCGCGGTGGCCGCCGTCGGCGCCGGCCTGGGGCTCGTCCTCCAAGCCGACGTCGACCTTCTCGGCCTCCGGGACGGGCGCCGGACCCGCCTCGACGGGTGGCTCTCGGCGCTGGCCGGGCACCTGGAGCAGGCCGCCGACGCCGTGCTGCTCACCTACTTCGCCCACGTGCCCGTCCATTCGCTGTCGGTGGCCGCCCTCGGGGGGTGGGGGGCAGCGGTACCGGCGAGGTCCCAGGCGTGATCTACCGCCTGCGCCACGAGACCCGCTTCGGCTACGACGGCGCCGTGACCCATGGTTACAGCGAAGCCCGGCTCCTCCCCCGGGCCACGCTCCGCCAGCGGGTCCTGGCTTCCGAGCTCACCGTCGATCCCGAGCCCGACGACCGGTCCGAGCGGGACGACTTCTTCGGCAACCGGGTGGTGTACCTGGGCATCGCCCACGTGCACGGCGCTCTGGTCGTCACCGCCCAGGCTGAAGTCGAGATCATGGCCGCCGCCGAACCGGCCGAGGTCGCCTGGGAAGAAGCCCGGGAAGCGAGCGGGGCGGACAGCCAGTTCACCCTGGAATCGCCACTGGTCGAGCTGCCGGAGGGTGCCGAGCGCTACGCCCGGAAGTCCTTCTCGCCGGGACGGGGGTTGCTGGAGGCGGCCGGCGAGCTGACGCAGCGGATCCACCACGACTTCGCCTACACCAAGGGGGCCACCACCGTGCTCACTCCCGTCTCCGAGGTGCTGGCCCGGCGCCGGGGCGTGTGCCAGGACTTCGCCCACCTGGAGATCGCCTGCCTGCGGTCGCTGGGGTTGCCCGCCCGCTACGTCAGCGGCCATCTGGAGACGGGTGTCGGGGTGGGGGCGTCGCACGCCTGGTGCGCGCTGCGCCTCCCCGACGGGACCTGGGTCGACCTCGACCCCACCAACCAGCGGATGGCCCCGGACCACGTCACGGTGGCCTGGGGGCGCGACTACACCGACGTGGCGCCGCTCAAGGGGATCGTCTTCACCGAGGCCGGCCACCACCTCTCGGTGTCGGTGACCGTCCAGCGGGTCGAGGAGGTGGCGGCGCGCGAGGGCTCGCGGCCAGCTGGCTGACCGCGAGCCCCGACGGACGGTCGGCTAGCCCTGCTCGCCCAGCTTGATGACGGCGAAGGTGGCGCCCTGGGGGTCACCCAGCACGGCGATGCGACCCGCCGGCGTGTCCATGCCCGGCATGCGCACCGCGCCGCCCAGCTCGGTGGCCTTGGCCACCGTGGCGTCGGTGTCGTCCACGGCGAAGTAGACGAGCCAGTGCTGGGGCACCTGGGCCGGGATCATCGGGGGCATCGGCATGCACCCGGCGATGCTCTCGCCTCCCACCTTGAACTCGGTGTAGGGCATGGGCCCGCCCTCGTGGGTCTCCGCGTCCCAGCCGAAGACGGCGGTGTAGAACGCCTTGGCCCCGTCGACGTCGCGGGTGTTGAGCTCGTTCCAGGTGAGGCTTCCCGGTTCGTTCACCACCTGGGCACCCTTGTGTTCACCGGGCTGCCATACGGAGATGAAGCCGCCCTGGGGGTCCTGGAAGACGGCCATGCGCCCGGCGTTCATGACATCCATGGGGGCCATGATCACGTTGCCGCCGGCCTGCTCCACCATCTTGGCCGTCTCGTCGGCGTCGACCACCGATACGTAGGTCGTCCAGAACGGCGGGCCGGGGGTCTGCTGGGGGCCGTAGCCGGCGACCATCTTGTCGCCCTTCAGGAAGAACCCGTAGCCGCCGGTCTCCTCGGGCGGCCCCGCGTCCATGGTGCCCCACCCGAAGAGCGACCCGTAGAACCGCTTCGCTCCCTCCACGTCGGTGCCGATGTCGATCCATGACGGGACACCGGGGGCGTATTCCGTGCGTTCCGGCATCGCTCCTCCTCTGATCTCTGGTCTCTGCTCGTGATCTCTGGTCTCTGCTCGCTATGGAAAGCGGCGCACACTACCGCCCGTCACCTAGGCCCGCTCGAGGATCACGACAGGAAGTTCCCGTTCCGTCCTAGCCTGGTACTGGTCGTAATCGGGCCAGATCGACGTCATCAGGGGCCACAGCTGCGCCTTCTCCTCGGCGCTGGCCGTGCGGGCCTTGGCGGTGAACTTGTCTCCCTTGACCTGTACCCCGACGTTCGGGTTCTCGACCAGGTTGAGGTACCACAAGGGGTGGTGGTCGGAGCCCCCCTTGGAGCCCACGACGACGTAGCGCTCCTCGTCCTGGCCGTAGATGAGGGCGTTGCGGCGGAGCTGGCCCGAGCGTCGCCCGGTGGTGGTGATCACCAGCGTCGGCGCCCCGTTCCACAGGTAGCCGTCCTCCCCGTCGGTCGCCACGTACTTGCTGGTGTGCTTGGCCACCCAGCCGACGGCACTGTCCAAGGGCTCCGTCATCGCCGCCTCCTCCATTCGATGCGACCTGGGAACGTAGTGCCCGAGCGGGCGAGCGGGCATGCCCACGGCCGGCCGCGCCAGTATCTCCGGATGCGGATCCCCGCCCGCCGGAGCAACCTGGCCTGGGCCGGCGTCGCCGGGCCGCTCACCTTCGTCGCCAGCTGGGCCACGGCCGGGGCGCTCACCCCCGGCTACTCCCCGCTGCAGGAGCCGATCAGCCGCCTGGCCGCCGCCGGCGCCCCGCACCGCCCGCTCATGAACGCCGGCTTTCTCGTCTTCGCCGCCGCCATGCCGCTGTACGCCGTGCCGCTGCGCTCAGCACTGCCGAGCCGGGCCTGGCTGG
The DNA here is from genome assembly GCA_044867425.1 of Acidimicrobiia bacterium. Taxonomy (GTDB): domain Bacteria; phylum Actinomycetota; class Acidimicrobiia; order IMCC26256; family BP-133; genus CAWBJP01. The sequence continues at coordinate 11,214 of JBIOUX010000174.1, forward strand.
CGGCCGTGGCCAGCGGTGTGGGCAGCGCCGGCATCGCCGCCACCCCCCTCGGGTTCTCCGATCGCCTCGACGCCGCCCACGCCGTCGCCGCCGGCTCCACCTACCTGGCCATGGCCGCCCTGCCGCTCCTGGCCGCCGGCCCGCTGGGCCGCTCGGGACAGGGGCGGGCGGCGCAGATGTCGGCCGCCGTCGGGGTGGCGGCCGGCGTCGCGCTCGGGGCGAGCATCGGCGCGGAGCCGGTCGGCTTCTTCCAGCGGGCCGGCCTCACCCTGGTCGACGTCTGGATCGTGGCCACGGCACTCGCCATCGCCCGCCGGCGTCTGTAAGCCGGGCTGATCTGTCGGAGCCGACCCCACCGCCGCCCCCTGGCGGGACGACCCCCATCCCGCCCTGGCCCAGGCCCGCCAGGAGCAGCCGGTGTTCCGCTGCCCGCACCAGGACGCCTGGGTCGTCACCCGCTACGACGATGTGGCCACCGTGGTCTCCGACGCCACCCGCTTCTCCAACGCCGACGTCCTGAAGCCCACCGGGTCCGTCTGTCCCGAGGCCCAGCGGCTGATCGCCACCGGCTACCCCATGACCGAGCTCCGCTCGATCATCGTCCTCGACCCGCCCGACCACGCTCCGCTGCGCCGGGTCGTGGCCTCCGCCTTCACCCCCCGGCGGGTGGCCGGCCTGGAGCCCCGGATCCGCGCCATCGCCGAAGGGCTGGTCGAACGGTTTCGCCGCCGACGGGCGGGTCGACCTCGTCGCCCGCTTCGCCTTCCCGCTGCCCCTGGCGGTGATCATGGAGCTGCTGGAGATACCCACCGCCGACCGGGACGACATCAAGCGCTGGAGCGACGACCGGATCGCGCTCATCTGGGGCAGCAGCTCCGACGAGGATCAGGTCCGCTGCGCCCGCCGCTACGTCGACTACCAGGACTACCTGGGGGCTCTGGTCAACGACCGCCGGGCCCACCCGGGCGACGACTTCATCAGCGACCTGGCCACCGCCGTCACCTCCGAGGGCCGGCAGCTGGAGCGGGCCGAGCTCGTCGGCCAGCTCCTGTCGGTGGTGAGCGCCGGACACGTGACGACCACCTACCTCATCGCCATCGGCGTGGCCAACCTGCTGGCCGACCGCCGCCAGTGGGACGACCTCCGTGCCGACCCCTCCCTGGCGGCGGCGGCGGTGGTGGTGGTGGTGGTGGTGGTGGTGGTGGTGGTGGTGGTGGTGGTGG
>JBIOUX010000175.1:0-8467 GCA_044867425.1 Acidimicrobiia bacterium
GGCGCAAGAAAGGGGGGGAGGGGATCCGGGCGGGGGCGGCTGACTTCGGAAGGCCCGCCGGCTGGGTCGGAGGCCGGGCCGTCCCCATTCCGGCGTTCTTCCGCAACGCACGTCCGTTGCACAGGAACGCCGGTCGTGCGGGATATCAACGGTTCCCATTTCCGGCGTTCTTTCGCAACACACGTGCGTTGCACAGGAACGCTGGTCGTGCGGCCACCGGGGCTTTCGGCGGCGAAAGGCCTGAAGTGAGGCGGCAGCCAGAGGTCCCCCACCCCACTCACTGCGTCTTTGTCTTTCTTCGGGACACACAACGAAAGAGCCCGGCCTTCCGGCCGGGCCCTTTGAAGCCTTGCAGTACCGGTACGGGTACCGGTACTTCGTCTTTTTACCGGCGACCGACGGCGTTGGAGAGGACGCTGCCGAGGACCTCGCCGCCGATCTGCTCGAACTGCTCGCGGACCAGGGCGATTTCCTCCCGGCTGCTGTGCTTGGCGTCGGCGACAACCAGGATCCCGTCGACCAGGGGGGCGAGGGCCAGGCAGTCGGAGGCGTCCAGGGCGGCCGGGGCCTCGATGATCACGAAGTCGGCCACCTTGCGCCGCTCGGCCAGGAGCTCACGCATGAGCTCGCTCTGGAGCAACTCGGCCGGCTGGGCCGGGGTGGGGCCAGAGCCGAAGACCCACAGGCGCTCGAGGCCCGGCGGCTCCTGCACGGCCTCCCAGGACGGCATCTCGCCGGCGAGCACGTTGGACAGTCCGCGCTCGTTGTCGAGGCCGAAGTAGGTGTGGACGCTGGACTTGCGCAGGTCGGCGGAGAGGAGGACCACCCGCTTGCCCACCTGGGAGAGGGACACGGCCAGGTTGGCGGCGATGGCGGTCTTCCCGTCCTCGCCGGTGGGGCTGGCCACCATGATGGTCTTCATGCCCCGGCGCTCGGCCATGACCAGCATCCGGGTGCGCAGCGCCCGGTAGGCCTCGGAGGCCGGGCTGTGAGGGTGCTGCATGGTGACCAGGGTGGGGGCGCCCCGACCGTTGCGGCGGGTGCGGGGCACGGTGGCCAGCACCGGGGCCCGCAGCTGCTCCTCGAGGTCCACCCGGCCCCGCAGGCGGCCGTCCACCCGGTCCTTGGCGAAGGCCACGAGCAGGCCCAGGAAGAAGCCGAAGAAGGCGCCCAGCAGAGCGTTGGTCTTGGGCTTGGGGCTGGCGGCGGCACCGGGCCGGTTGGCCGGGCTGACCACGAAGCCGGGGTTGGCCACGTCGAGGGTGTTGTAGGCGGCCAGCTTGGTCCGGTAGGGCGCCGCCTGGTCCTCGAGGCCCCGCAGCACGGCGTTGGCCTCGGCCTCCTGGGGGCTGGCCGGGGGAACGGCGGCCAGGCGCTTCTGGGCCTCGACGATGGCGTTGTTGATGGGGCCGAGGGCGGCCTCGACGTTGGCCCGGCCGGCGTCGCGGCGGGCGGTGGCCTGGGCCCGGCGGAACTCGATGTAGGCCTCGGAGAAGGCCTTGGCGCACTCCTGGGCCCCGAGCCGGGTCTTGTTGGAGCAGTCGATGGACAGGACCTGTGTGCTACCCACGGCCGACACGGTGACCTTCTTGGTCAGCTGGGTGATGGGCTTGTCGCTCTTCAGCGCCGCCTTGGCCACCAGGGCCACGGCGTCGGAGCGGGCCAGCTCCCGCTCGGTGCCCATGTTCAGTTCCCGGTCGAGGTTCAGGCCGCCGAAGGGGTCGAACACGATGGGCTTGACCTCCACCTCGGCATGCGACACGTAGGCGGGGGTGGCCAGGATCACCGAGTAGAACAGGGCGAGCGCCAGGCCGGCGAGCGTCATGACGGCGATCAGCACCTTCCGTCGCTGGATGACTGAGATGTAGTCACCCATTTCAACGGAGGATTCGGGGGACAGTTTCGTGCTCACGGGGGGACCGCTTTCTGTCGCTCGGGACCGGAGGAAAGGGGGGACGGCGCGACGGGCACCGCGTCACTAGTCTCGCTGTAAGTTACCACGCAAGATGCCGGGGTTCCTCTGTGCTCTTTTCGGTCAAAAGGGACATGAGGGACGGCCAAAACGGACATGGGTGCCAAAAGCCGCGTTTTCAGGTCGCGGGCCTGGTCCAGAAGTACTAGTACCGCGCCGGATTAGTCCTCGTTTTTCGGGCTTCGGACTGGTACCCTCGACGGGTCCTCGGTGCGCCTGTGCGCTCGCCACGTGCCTCCGGCCCTGACCGGGGCCGCTCCATGTGATCTGGGAGAATCGGTCCAAATGTCCTCGCCCGCGCCCTCCTCCGACCGTCATCCCGTCGAGAAGAGCCGGCTGTCCGCCTTCTTCTCCGGCCGCGCCGGGATCGCCCTGGCCCTGATGGTGGCCGGCGCCCTCGTCGCCGCCACCGCCTACGCCCTGGTGAGCGGCGACGGCGAGCCCAAGGTCCGTGTCCCCGACCTCCGCCGTGACCTCCCCGTAGGGGCTCTCTTCGGCGTCCACACCAAGGTCGAAGCGAAGGACTCCGAGACGATGAAGGCGGCCACCACGGCGCTGGAGGAGCACCTGGGGCGCAAGCTCGACATCAACCACAACTTCTACCCCTGGGACAAGGAGTTCCCCACCGACGTCGAGCGCTGGGACCTGGAGAACGGGCGCATCCCGATGATCTCCTGGAACGGCCGGGACGCCTACGCCACCGACATCGCCGCCGGCAAGTACGACCCCATGATCCAGGAGCGGGCGGCCAAGGTGAAGGAGCTGGGGAAGCCCGTCATGATCCGGTGGTTCTGGGAGATGGACGGGAAGAAGAAGGCGGAGTTCGCCCAGGGCCCCGCGGCCTACATCGCCGCCTGGCGCCACATCCATGACACCTTCGACGACCACGGGGCCACCAACGTGGCCTGGGTGTGGTGCCCCAACGCCTCGGCCTTCACCGACGGCGAGGCCCAGACCTACTACCCGGGTGACGACTACGTCGACTGGGTCTGCGCCGACGGCTACAACTGGGCGCCGGGTCGGCCCGGTGACCCCTGGGAGAGCTTCGCCGACATCTTCGGCGGCTTCTACGACTGGGCGTCGAAGCAGTCCAAGCCGATCATGATCGGGGAGTTCGGCGTCCAGGAGCGGGGCCCGGGGGAGAAGGCGGCCTGGGTGACCCAGACGGCCGACCTGATCAAGACGCAGTTCCCCCGCATCAAGGCGGTCGTGTACTTCAACGCCAACCAGGACTACGACTGGCGCATGAGCACGTCGCCTGACGCTTACCAGGCGTTCAAGGACGTGGCCAACGACCCGTTCTTCGACGCCGGACTCAACCGCCGGCTGCCCCAGTAGGGCCGCCGGCGGGTGCCCCGGAGGGCGATTGTTCGCCCGGGAAGCGCTGTGCGAGAATGAGGATTCGGCGTTGACCCTGTTGGCTGAAGAGTGACCATGCCGCTATCCGAAGACGAGCAACGCATCCTCCAGGAGATCGAGGCGCAGTTCTACGCCACCGATCCCCAACTGGCACAGCAAGTGTCAGAGACGACGCTCTACCGCCACGCGGCCCGCACCATCCGGTGGGCCATCCTCGGCTTCGTGGCCGGCTTCGTGGTGCTGGTGGGCTCCTTCGCCTCGTCGCTGGTCCTGGGCTTCGCCGGGTTCCTGGGCATGCTGGCCTGCGCCTTCATCGTGGAGCGCAACGTGCGCAAGCTGGGCCGGGCCGGCCTCGAGTCGCTCACCTCGCAGATGAAGGGCGCCCGGCTGCGGGGCATCCTGGGCGATGCCGGCGACAACGTCCGCCGCCGCTTCAAGCGCGGCGACGACCAGAGCGGCTGACTCAGCGCGTCCGCCGCCGCCTCGGAAGGTCAAAGGCGCATTGAAGGGGGCGAGGAGTGGGCCGGGCGGCAGGTCCCCCGCGGTCGGCTCCGCTCTTCGCTCGCCGGCCATCCCTTTTCCGGCGTTCATCTGCAACACCTGTCGTTGCGCAGGAACGCAAGAATTACCGGGGCCGGGACCGGCCGAACCGTTGCGACCCCCGCCTCCCTCACCGCGTCTCTTTCAGTGACCCCCGCTACGCCCGTCCGAGGAGGGTGACGGGGTTGATGCGGCGGCGCCAGCGGTGCAGCCAGCTGTCCCCCGAATCGAGCGTTTGGCGCAGGTCGTCGACCGCCTCCCAGGCGTGGGCGGCGTCGTCGTCGGAGGGGTCGGTGCTCGAGTAGGACGCCTTGGTGAACACCCGGGCCAGCAGGGCCATAGGGGTGCCCACGCCGGGCCGGTCGGACTCGGCCCGTCCGGCGAACTCCAGGGGGGTGGCGGCCAGCGCCGGGGTGGCGCCCGCCTCCCGGAGCCGGTCGAGAGCCTCGAGCCAGGCGCCCGCCACCCTGACCCCCGGGTTCGGGGCCCGCCGGCGCCGCGCCCGCCGGCGCCGCTTGAGCAGCGGGGGCACGGCCAGGATCAGGGCGGTGAGGGGGATGGCGATGAGGACGGCCAGCAGCCACGGTGTGCGGCCGGGGTTCAGGCTGGGGTCGGTCTCGTCGAAGCCGTCGTTCGCTTCCTTGGGCACGGTTGCCGGCGTGTCGTTGGCCGCCGCCCCGCCCGGGCCGGTGGTTGTGGTGGTGGCGGCGGCCACCGGGTTGGCGGCCGGGTTGAACGTGCCTGTGTAGTTGGTGGGGTTGGGCTCGAAGCGGCCCGGAGTGGGCTCGAACGCCACCCAGCCCTCCCCGGCGAAGAACACCTCGGGCCAGGCGTGGGCCTCCTTGGTGGAGACGTGGAACACGTCCAGGTTGGGGTCGTAGGTGCCCGGCGTGAAGCCCACCGCCACCCGGGCGGGCAGCCCGATGGAGCGGGCCATGGCGGCGAAGGCGCCGGCGAACTGCTCGCAGTAGCCGATCTTGGAGCGGAACAGGAAGTAACGCAGGTGGTCGTTGGAGTGCCCCGCCGGGGCGGCCTCGTCGTACTCGTAGTTGGTGCGCAGGTGGTTCTGGAGGGCGAGGGCGGCCTCGTAGGGGCCCGACGCCTTGGCGGTGACCTCGGCGGCCAGGGCCCGCACGTCGTCGGGGAAGTCCTCGGGCAGCTCCAGGAAGGGGGCCAGGTCGGAATCCGTGGATGGCTTGGAGGCGGCCAGGTCGGCGGACGAGTAGCGGGGGATGGCCGACTCCACCCGGTAGAAGAGCCCGCTGGCCGACTCCTCCTCGGTGAGCAGCGTCAGGGACTCGGAGTTGACCCGGGCGCCGTCCAGGTTGATCCGTACCGGGCGATAGGCGGCGGGGAGCCAGAACGAGTCCAGCACCCCGATGCGGAACTCCTGGCGCACCCGGTAGGACAGCTCGTCGGCGATGCCGTCGCCGGGCAGGCGGCCCTCCGCCGGCTTGTAGGTGCCCCGGGACGACCAGATCCGCCCGTCGAAGGCCTCCAGGGCGGTGAGGCGCCAGTAGGTGGGGATCGGCGAGCGGACGGTGAACAGCTCGGCCACCGGGCTGGCGGTGAGGCGGGGCTTGAGGTCGACCAGGGGGCTCACGGTGATGCGGGAGGTGTCGCCCCCGCCGCCTGAGCCCCGCAGCTCCAGGATGGCGTCGGCCCGGGCGCCGGGGAGGGCGGGACCGAGCACCAGGCCGGCGGCGGCGATGGCCACCGCCACCGGGGCCCCGCCCATGGCCAGGCGCAGGATGCCCGGTGGCGGGGTGCGCCCGGCGAACCAGGCGGTGGGGAGTCCGGCGGCGTGGTGGGTGGCCACGAAGACCAGGGCGGCGACCAGGAAGGCGAACGTGGTGGGGACCTGGAGCTCCACGGTGCCCAGCGCGGCGGCCACCACGTAGAGCACGAAGGGGGGCACGATGGCGGTGAGGGTGGCCTCGGCCCGGAAGGCGAGCCAGTCCGCGGCGGTGGCGCACAACCAGGTCCCCCCCACCCCCAGGAGGAGCAGACCGGGGGTGACCGGGGTGGGGGCCACGGCGTTGCGGAAGGCGTCGAGGCCCGAGGTCCAGGCCCGGCCCAGGGCGTCGAGGGTGGCGCCGGTGGGGGCGCCGTAGAAGGTGGTGTGGCCGGCCACCACGTTGGCGATGAGGAGGGCCAGAGCCAGGGCGGAGGCCACCAGGGCCAGGGGTGCCGGCCAGCGGCGGGTGGCCGCGCCGAGGCCGTGGGCGCCGGCCACGGCCAGCAGGACGGGCAGCAGCCAGGACGACTCGCCGAAGAGCCGGGCGAAGCCCAGCGTGGCCACCGCCGAGAGGACGGCGAGGGCTAGGAGCGAACTGTTGCGCTGCGCTGGCACATGATCACCGCCTGGTTCCAGGCAGACCGGAAGGAGGAGCCGGCGGAGATGGGGACCACCAGGGCGCCGGGGACGGCCGGGGGCGGGCCCACGTCCACACCGCCGTAGGCGGACGGCCGGAGCAGGGCCAGGGCGACCAGGTTGCGGGCCCCCAGAGCGCCGAGGGCGACCAGGTCGGACTTGCCGGCGTTGGCCACCACCGCGGCCAGGGGGCCGCCGGCGCCGGTGCGCCGCAGCGTGTCGACCACCAGGTTGAAGCGGTCGGCACCCTCGGGAGAGACCTCGGCCAGATACTCCATGATCTGGGCGTAGCGCTCCTTGCCCGCCGAGCGGATCTCGACCCCCCCGGTGGTGAGGAAGCGCAGGTGGCGCCGGCCCCGGCAGTGGGCGGTGACCAGGGAGGCGGCTACCTCCACGGCCCGCTCGAACGACTCGCCGGTGTGGGTGGCGGGCCGGGTGTCGAACAGGACGGTGGTGCGCGACTCCCAGGGCATCTCGTCCTGGCGCAGCATGAGCTCGCCGGTGCGGGCCGTGGAGCGCCAGTGGACCCGGCGCAGGTCGTCGCCCATCTCATACTCCCGCAACGCGAAGAAGTCGAGGCCGATGGGCACCCGGGACGCCTGGGACGAACCCATCCGCGCCTCCTGGGTGGAGGCGCCGGGCAGGGGGAGCACGTTCTCCACCTTGGGGTAGACGACGAAGCGATCCGTGCCGGTGGCGGTGAGGGTGGCCTCGGCCACCCCGAAAGCGTCGGTGACCGACACGGTGAGGGGGCCGACCACGTAGATGCCCCGCCGGCCGGTGGGCAGCCGGTAGGCGGCCTCCGCCGTCTCCCCCCGGGCCAGGGGCGGCACCAGGAACCGGGCCACCCGCCGGCCCCCGTCGAAGGAGTCGGTGGCCGCCAGCACCCCGGTGGGGCGGTCCCCGTCGTTGCGCAGCGCCAGGTCGGCCCGGCCCGGCGTGCCCGCTTCGGCCCGGGTGGGCTGCAGGTTCCGGGTGGCGACCAGGACGATGCGGTGGCGGCGCAGCCGGACCAGGGCGATGCCTACGGCCACGAAGGCGGTGGCGGCCAACATGGCCAGCTCCACGACGCCCAGCACCCGGGCGCCGACGAGGAGCGCCACCGCCGCCCCCACCAGGGACCAGCCCCGGTTGGTGAGCGCCGGTTTCACCGACTGGTCATCTCAAGCCGGGCCGGTTCGGTCACTGGCCGGCTCCGGCCCGCACGCTGGGCACGGGGATACGGGCCAGCACGGTTTCGAGGGTGTCCCGGGCGCTGCCGCCCCGGAGCTGCGCCTCGGGGGAGAGGATCAGGCGGTGCTCCAACACGCTCCCAGCCAAAAGCTTGATGTCGTCAGGAATCACATAGTCGCGCCCGGCGGAGGCGGCATAGGCGCGGGCCGCCCGCTGGAGGGCCAGGGCGCCCCGGGGGCTGACCCCCAGGGCCAGGTCGCGTTCCACCCGGGTGGCCTCGGCCAGGTCGATGATGTAGCCCTTCAGGCTGGGGGCCACATAGACGGCGGTGACCGCCTCGGCCATGTTCACGACGTCGGCGGCGGACAGGACGGGAGACAGGTCGTCGACCGGCTCCTCCACGCCGTGGGTCTCGAGGATGTCGATCCCGGCGGTGCGATCGGGGTAGCCCATCTGGATCCGCATGAGGAACCGGTCGAGCTGGGCCTCGGGCAGCGGGTAGGTGCCCTCGTACTCGATGGGGTTCTGGGTGGCGATGACGATGAAGGGGCGCGGCAGGGGGTGGGTGACGACGTCCACCGTCACCTGGCGTTCCTCCATCGCCTCCAGGAGGGCCGACTGGGTCTTGGGGGAGGCCCGGTTGACCTCGTCGGCCAGGACCACGTTGGCGAAGACGCCCCCGGCCCGGAACTCGAACTCGTTGGAGCCCCGGTTCCACACCGACACCCCGGTCACATCCGAGGGCAGGAGGTCGGGGGTGAACTGGATCCGGTGCCAGGTGCCGTCGATGGAGCGGGCGATGGCCTTGGCCAGCATCGTCTTGCCCACCCCGGGCACATCTTCGATGAGCAGGTGACCGTCGGCCACCAGGCAGGTCAGGGCGAGCTGGATCACATCCCGCTTCCCTTGGATGACCCGCTCCACGTTCTGCACCAGCGCCTCGAAGCGCTCCTCGAACGTCGCCGCCGAAAGCGCAGCTGGTCTGCGAACCACGGGCTCCTCCTCGACCTATGGCCGACGCTTGGGTCCGGTGGTTGGGGCAGGGGCCC
>JBIOUX010000176.1:0-10557 GCA_044867425.1 Acidimicrobiia bacterium
CCGCCGCCCCCGCCGCCGGAGCACACCTCTCCCTCGCCATCGACGCCACCAGCTCCGACGGCTACGCCTTCAACTCCAAAGACGCCACCGCCAACCCCGTCGAACTCCTCCTCCAACTCGCAGGCCCCCTGCCGCCCGAGACCACGCTTACCTCTGCGCCAGCCGACCCCTCGAGTTCGGCCTCGGCGACGTTCGCCTTTTCATCCAACGAGGCCGGAGCGACGTTCGCGTGCGCTCTCGACAGCGGCGCCCCGGCCCCGTGCACGAGCCCGGTGACCTACAGCGGGTTGGCGGACGGCCAGCACACGTTCCAGGTCGCCGCCTCCTCCGGTGGTCGCACCGATCCGACACCGGCCACACACGCGTGGCGTGTAGACACGACGCCCCCGGAGACGACGATCACCTCGGCGCCGTCCGATCCCAGCACCTCGACCGCCGCCACCTTCGCCTTCACCGCCAGCGAGGCGGGTTCTGTGTACCGGTGCCGCCTGGACGGGACCGCCGCCGCGCCCTGCACCAGCCCCGTGTCTTACAGCGGGCTCGTCGACGGCAGCCACACCTTCGAGGTGACCGCCACGGACGCGGCCGGCAACCCCGATCCCACACCGGCTTCCCACAGCTGGACGATCATCGGGGGGACGCCGCCGCCCAGCACCCTGGCCCTCACCCCGGTTGCCGACACCTTTGTCGACGCCAACGTTCCCGCGGCCAACTACGGGAGCGCGTCCGACTTGAAATCGGACCGCAAGCCCCTCCAGATCACCTATCTGAAGTTCGACCTGGCCGCCGTGACTGCGACCCCGGAATCGGCCCAGCTGCGGATGTACGTCACCAACGGCTCGAAGGGGACACAGGCCATCCGCTCCGTCGCCGACGACGGTTGGACGGAAGCCACGCTCACCTACGCGGCCCGCCCGGCACCGTCTTCGACACCGCTGACCACCTTCGTCCCCGGCTCGGCCACCCGCACCTACGAGGAGGTCGACCTCACCTCGGCGGTGGCGGCCGCCGCCGGGGGCGTGCTGTCGCTCGCCATCGACACCACAACCTCCGACGGGTACGTCTTCAACTCGAAAGAGGCGAGCGCCAACCGGGTGGAGCTCGTCGTCCGCTTCGCCGCCGCTCCCTCCGGGGGCACCTTCACGCTGCGGTCAGCGGCCACCGTCACGACCGGAACGGGTCTGGCGTCGCTGCCCGTCCCGACCCCCGCCGGCGTGGCCGCCGGTAACGTCAGCCGACGCCGGGGTCGCCGCCGAGCCCATACAGACGCATAGCGGCCACTGCAGCCCGGCCGGCGACGCTGAAGGTGGTGACGATCGAGCCTCCCCGAGCCTTCCTGAGCTGCTCAAGCTGCAGGCGTGGTCCTGGGGGAATGAAGGTTCGACGTGGCGCCCGTGATGGCCTCAATTGGGTGCGGCTCTCCAGGAGTGACGTTCTGGGAGGGTAGCCGCTCTCTCCTGAAGGGTTCTGGGTCACCATCCACCACCTCCCGCTCGGGGCGGGTTCGGGGTCGCGTCGGCGGCGACGGCGGCGCCGAGATCATCCGGGCCGCAGGCGTCGCGGCGCCGTCCGAAGTCGAGGTAGCGGTGAGTCACCGGCCTGAGGAGGGAGGGCAGGAAACTGCCCTGGCGCAGCTTGGGGATGCGGACCTCCACGTCACCGGCCTTGGTGGACAGAACCCGGTTCCGGCCTCCGTTGCGTTGGGTGGTGCGGGTCTCGGTGCGCTCATAACGCTCGGCGCCGATGACCGATGTGGTACGTAGGCGAGCGTCACCCGGGTGGGGGGTCACGCCGCCGGGCCGCCCGTCCTCCCGGGTTACCGGTGAGCCCACGCCCCCGGTTCGCGGACGGGTGCCTCACCTGGCGACCGGCAGCGCGAGGCGGTCAGGCCGTGGGGGTTCCGCTCACGCGCCTTCTTGCCGAGGCATTTCCTCCTCCAAGCCGCCCTTGGGCCAGCGTCTCCACCGGAGGCCCTGTGCGTCAGTAAAGCGCCAGTGGATCGCCGACCTCCAGGCGCAGGGCCTCAGCGCCTCCCGGATTCGCCAGGCCCACCAGCTTCTCGCCGCCATGTACACGGCCGCCCTCTCCGCCGGCTACCTGGCCCGGACGCCGTGCGTCGGCATCAAGCTGCCCCGGCTGCCGAAGCACGAGATGCTCTTCCTCGACGCCGGCCAAGTCCGGGCACCAGCCGAGGCGATCCCGGCGCCCTACAGCACCCTGGTGTACCTCCTCGCTTACGGCGGCCTCCGGTGGGGTGAGGCGGCAGCCTTGCGCCGGAGCCGCTGTGACCTCCTCCGCTCCGAATCGAGGTTGCCGAGTCCCTGGCGGAAATCAGCGGGAAGCTCCTGCTCGGGACCACGAAGACGCACGAGGTCCGCCGCACCGCCCTGCCCGGGTTCCTACGGGACCTCCTCGCCCAGCACTTCGCCGAGTTCCCAGGCGGCCCCGACGCCGTCGTCTTCACTGCCCCCGCTGGCGGAATGCTCCGGCACAGCAACTTCTACCACCGCACCTGGAAGCCGGCTGTCGTCGCTGCCGGGCTGCCGAGCGGCCTCCGAATCCACGACCTCCGACACACGGCACACGGCCGCCGCCCTCCTGATCGCCCAGGGCGCCCACCCCAAGGCGGTTCAGGAGCACCTCGGGCACTCCGGGATCCAGGTGACGATGGATCGCTACGGCCACCTGTTCCTGGATGAGAAGGACCGTCTCGCCGCTAGCCTCGACGCCGCCTTCCGTGGCGCTGAGACGGATTCCAGACGGACTATTGACGGACTGCCGGCCGCAACTGCGAACCAACGCCAGGACCGAGATGCTGTATGACCAGGTAGTTTGACTCGCCGGGGCCTGTAGCTCAGTCGGTCAGAGCAGCGGACTCATAATCCGTCGGTCGCTGGTTCGATCCCAGCCGGGCCCACAGGTGTTATCCCAAGCCAGAGGCACTTTTTTGCTCGCCTGAGCCTGTGGACAACACCTCGTCGGGAGGCCCAGGCCGCGGTGAGGCCGTGAGAATTCTGAGAGCCGTTCCCATGTCGCCGTCGAGACGGGCGGCCAGGTCGTCGAGATCGGCGTCGAACAGGTGCCCGTAGACGGTCAGGGTGAAGGCGGCCGACCGGTGCCCGAGGACCACCTGGACGGCTTTTGGCGACGCGCCGGTGCCGATCATGCGGGCCGCGGCCGAGTGGCGCAGCACGTGCAGCCCCACCTCAGGGAGACCGAGGTTTCGCAGCGTCGGGCGCCACAGGCGGTGGTAGAAGTTGCTGTGCCGGAGCGGGCCCCCGGTGGCGCTGACGAAGAGCGGGGCCTCCGGCTCGGGGGCGACCCCGGCGAGGTGCGTCCCCAGCTGGGCGAGAAGCGCCGGCGTGAGTGGCCCCTGGCGCACGGCGTAACTCTTGGTGTGCCCGTAGACCAAGCGGCCCCCGACCTCGGTGGCCGACTCGACGATCCGCAGGCGACGGCGCAGGAGGTCGACCGAGCTGCGGCGCAGCGCAGCCGCCTCACCCCACCGGGGACCGAGCGTCCCGAGAATCCGCACGAACAGGTCGTAGGGCTCAGGCGTCGCCGCCACGATGCGGTCGACCGTCGCCGGGTCGAAGTAGGGTGCCTCCTCCCGTGCGAGCTTCGGCAAGCGCACACCGTGGGCAACATTGCGGGCAACGACGCCGTCGCGCACCGCCGCCTGCAGGAGGAGAGAGAGGACGACATGGGCCTGGCGGATGCGACTCGGCGAGAGCCCCTCCTCGAACATCTCCCCCACCCACGCCTGCACGTCCGACGGCCGGATCGACGCCATGGGCCAGCCACCGAAGGCGGGCCGGACCCGGCTTCGCAGCAGACTCTCGTACGTGGCGACCGTCTTGGGCTTGAGGGTGGGGGCGATGGCGGCCAGCCACCGCCCGGCGAAGTCGTCCAGTCGGGTGCGCCCGAGGCGTGGATCGATCCATCCCCGCGGGACTTGTCCGTTTCGACTCCGGCGAGGAACCGGTGGGCGTCGACCTTGCGGGCGAACGTCTTCGATCGCTCCCGCCCGTCCGGCGCCCGGTAACGGGCCCGCCACCGCCCCGCCTCCCGCCTCTCGATGTGCGCCATGCCGCACCTCCCAACCGCACGCGACGTTTCCAGCAACCCGACCCTACCGACCGCCTACGACAGTCGTCGCCGACGGTCACCAGATCCCTCAGCGTTCCTGGCCAACGAGTCGAGCCACGCCTCCACCTCCCGAGGGCGGTAGCGAACATGGCGGCCAACCCGAATCCCCTGTGGGGCCAGTCCGCTTGTGCCGCCACTGGTACAGGGTGCCGACCGGCACGCCGAGGTACTCGGCCACCTCGGCGATGGTGAGCAGTCGCTCATGCAGCGCCGGGTGGGTGCCCATCAGCCGATATCCAGGCTGTGGGACCCACTCATCGCCGCTGCGTCCGCACGTGTCGGCCCGATCGACGTTGGCGACCAGCCGACACTCACCGTGCAGGCCTCGGTGGTTCTTCATCGCTCCGTCTCCCCTCTCGGCGTCTTGTAGTTCACCCCAACTACTGGCGGCCGAGAAGCCGATTCGCGACGAATTTGGGCACGGAAAACGCTGTTGCCGATCCGTCCGGGCAACAGCCCGTTGCCCGAGAAGCTGGGCACTGGCAACAGGCCGGCGCGGCACCGGCACGCCATGGGATGCGGCGGCGCGCCGTGTGCTGGGAGGAACGCGTTACGTCCTCGGCTCCTTCTTCTTGAAGACGATGGCCTCGTCTGCCCGTCGGGAACGCACGATCTGCCCCCGCTTGCGGAGGCAGGACAGGTGGGCGAGGGCCTCGGACATCGCCACCCTGAGCTGGTAGCTGAGGACGGCCTTGGCGTAGACACGCTCGGTGATCTCCTTGACGGTCAGCGCCTCCGCCTCGATCGTCTGCAGCGTCTGTGCCATCCGCCGCTCCTTCGACTCGATGATGGCCCGGGCCCGTCGAGCACCATCGGTGAAGGGCCGGCCGTGGCCCGGCAGGACGAGGAGGGGATCGAGCGCCTCGATGCGTTCCAGACCGTCCAGGTACTGTCCGAGCGGGTCGTCGTCGAGACCATGGTGGAAGTTGATGGGCGAGGCGATCCCAGGGAGCAGATGGTCCCCCGAGAAGAGGATGCGCTCCTCGGCGCACCACAGGCACAGGTGCGCCCGGGAGTGGCCGGGAGTGAAGACGGTCTCCCACTCCCGGGGCCCGATCCGGAGTCGCTCACCGCCCCACAGGTGGCGGGTTGCCTCCACCACCCCGGAGAGATACGGAGCCCAGTCCTCGATGATGACGTCGGCCAGCGCCTCGATGTCTGCGGGCTCGACCCCGTGCTCGCTGAGCACTCGCCGCAGCCGGGCCCGCTCGCCCTCGGGATCGGCGTAGGCGAGGAAGTCGAGTTGGCCGGCGGGGTGCATCCACACCTCGGCGCCCGTCTTGTCGACGAGCAGGCTGGCCATGCCGTAGTGGTCGATGTGGGGGTGGGTGACGAGGAGGGCACGGACCTCGTCCAGCGAGGCCCCGCAGACCTCGAACGCCTCCGCCAGGTCCTCGAGGCCGTGGCCCCCGGCGGACTCGGGGCGGGAGGCGCCGCAGTCCACCAGCACCGAACCGGCCTCGTCCCGGAGCAGGTAGACGTTGACGCTCTCCACACCGTGGACGGGAAGGGGTAGGACGAGGCGGAAGATGCCCGGTGCGGGCTCGAGACACGGGCGGCCGGTCCCGGTCGCCTCGGTCATCGACGGCTACCCGTGGAACTGCTCCTTGAGGGTGAAGGACACCCGCAACCGGACCCGGTAGGTGACGCGGCCCTCCTCGATCGTCCCTTCCACCCGCTCCAGCTCGAACGAGGACACGCCCTCCAACGTGAGGCTGGCGCGACCTAAGGCCTCGGCCACGGCCTCCTCGATGCTGGAGCCGGTGGCGGTGAGGTCGATCGACTTCTCGACGATCATCCACCGCCATCCTGACCGGCTCCACCCCCACCCGCTCAGCACGCCGTCCCGCTCAACGGGACGACCGACAGGCACATCGTTCCGGACCCACTCTGCGGGACGCGCTCCTTGTCTCTGGCGGGGGACCCCGTCATCGTCCGACTGTGGGCAGGATGCTGCGTGCCCGCCGACCGGCGCGAGCGCGAGGAGGCGCCTGTGAGCGACACCATCGAGCAGGCGACGATCAGCGTCGAGGCGGCCCAGCGGGTGCTGGCGGCCGCCCTCGCCGAGGCGCAGAGGAGCGGGCTCGCCATGTGCGTCGCCGTCAGCGGCCTGGCCGGGGACCTCAAGGCCTTCGCCCGGATGGACGGAGCCCCTCTGCTCTGCGTCGGGATCGCCATGGACAAGGCCTACACGGTGGCCGCCTTCGGTCTCCCCACCCACGCCTGGTGGGACCTCATCAAGGACGAGCCCGCCCTCGTCCACGGGATCACCAAGACCGAGCGCCTCGTGATCTTCGGCGGGGGCGTCCCCCTCGTGCTCGACGGCCAGCGGGTGGGGGCGGTGGGCGTCTCCGGCGGCAGCGCCGAGGAGGACCGCCGCGTGGCCGAAGCCGGCGCCGCCGCCCTTCCCGATGACGACCGGGCGCGTGGTCGCGTGGCGGAGGGTCCGGTGACCGGGGCCGGGAGGGCCCGGCTCCTGGTCGCCAGGTCTCGGCTGCTCGCTGAGGTGGACTGCCGATCCACCGCTCCACGTCGTCTGGCGTCGCCGGCCGGTCAGGTGGGCGTCGTCGCCGGGCGGGCGGCGAGGGCCCTGGTGATCGCCTGCGCCACGGAGCGGACCGCCGGGGCGACCACCGCTGGCTCGAAGCGGGACGTCGGTCCGGTGACCGAGACGGCGGCGGCGGTGGGGTAGCCGGGGACGACCACCTGTGCGGCGACGCAGGCCACACCCAGGAACGACTCCTCTCGGTCGAAGGCCACGCCCACGCGGGCCGCCTCGGCGAGGTGCTGCACCAGGACGTCGGGGAGGACGATCGTGTTGACGGTGAGAGCGGCCAACGGGCGACGCGCCACCTCGGCCACTACGGCTCGGGGCGCCTTCGCCAGGATGACCTTGCCGAGGGCGGTGGCGTGCGCCGGCATCCTCGCCCCATCGCGGGTGGGCAGGGGAACCTGGTTATGGCCCGCGATCTTCACGAGGTACAGGACGTCCCCGCCGTCAAGGACGGCGAGGTGGACGATCTCGTGCGTGGCCTCGAAGAGGTCCTCCATGTACGGGAGGGCCACCTGGCGGAGATGGCGAAACGGTGGCACCAGGCAACCGAGCTCGAAGAGGTGCCGGCCAAGAGCAACCCCACCGGGCTTCCGCACCAGCACCCCCTGGTCGACCAGGTCGTTGGTGAGCCGGTGGATGGTCGACTTCGGAATCCCGGTCCGCCGGACGAGCTCGGCTCGCGACAGCCCTGAGTCCTCCTCGCTGAAGGCATCCAGGATCTGGAAGAGGCGGGCCACCACCGAACGGCGGTCGCCGGTCGGATCCTGTCTCAAGCCAGAACCACGTCGAAGGTCAACCGGGCGGCCTCGCCGGCGCGGTCCAGGGACAGCGTGAGCGACGGCTTGTCCGCCCCGATAACGTCGTCGCCGAGCCAGGGGTCCCCCTCGAAGAACAGCATGGTGGTCAGGGGACCGCAGCCTTCGGCCGACACCTTGACGTGGATGTGGGCGGGGCGGAAGGCGTGCCGGCCGAGGCGCTCGAGCAGCCGCCCGACGGGGCCGTCCTTCTTCACCTCGTAGGGAGGGGGGACGATGGTCCGCACCTCGTAGCGCCCGTCAGCGCCCGTGCGCAGCCGCCCCCGGTAGCGGGGCCCGTCCCCGGGCAATTGGACGTCGTAGAGCCCCTCGGCGTTGCACTGCCAGAAGTCGAGCTCGGCGCCTTCAAGGGACGCCCCGTCGGCCGTGCGCACCTGGCCGGTGAGCACCAGCCGCTCGCCCGGCTCGTCCTCGGGCACCAGCATGGCCGGGTTGTCGAGCAGGGGCGCCGGGCGCCAGAACGGGCCGAGCACGTCGCTGGCCGTCACTCCGCCGACGTCGGGGTGGCTCAGCTCGTTGACGAGGACGGAGAGCCGCATCACGTCGGAGAGGAGGATGAACTCGTCGGCGGCACCTACGTCGTTGAGGAAGCCCATCGCCGCGTGCCACTCCTCCTCGGTCACGTGGTGGACCTTGATCACCTCGCCCAGGGCAGAGCCGATCACCTCGACCAACTCGGCGAGACGCTGGTTGCCGAGTTCGTTGGTCATCCCAGCTCAGCCTCCCAGTCGCGCTGCTCCAGGGCGTCCTTGATGTTCCGGAGGAACTGCGAGACCGCCACGCCGTCGATGGCCCGGTGGTCGTAGGAAATGCCGAGGATCGTCATGTGGTGGATGGCGATGGCGTTGCCCACCACCGTGGGACGCCGGGCAACCATGTTGGTGGAGAGGATGCCCACGTTGGGCTGGTTGATGATCGGGGCCGAGGCGTAATCGCCGAAGGGGCCCGGGTTGGTGATCGTGAATGTCGAGCCGGAGTAGTCGTCGGGGCCGAGCTTGCCTGCGTGGGCGCCGTCGGCCTTGGCCCGGATGGCCCGGGCTGTGCCCCGCAGGTTGAGTGTGTCGGCGTCTCGGATGACCGGGGCGACCAGCCCCTTGCCGTCGAGGTCGACAGCGATACCGAGGTTGACGTAGTGGTGGAAGTGCTGGGTCTTCGTCTCCATATCGAGCGAGGAGTTCATGGCCGGAAAGGCCCGCAGGGCGTCGCACGTGGCCCGGGCGATGAAGACCAGGTACGTCAGCCCGACGCCCTCCTCCTTGCGGAAGCGGTCCTTGTGCTTCTGGCGGATCTCCTCGACGTGCTCCAGGTCGACCTCGATGGATGTCCAGACATGGGGCGAGATGCGCCTCGACTCCACCATGCGCTGGGCAGTCACGAGGCGGATCTTGGACAAGGGGGCGACCTCGGTGCGCTGTTCGCCGGCGGCCGCAGGCCTGGGCGCCGCTCCAGTTGCCGGAGGCGCGGCGGCCGGCGCTGCCGGAGTCACCGGTGTGGGGGCAGGCGCGGTGACGGTAGCTGCGGGCGCCCGGGCCGGTCCCATGGTGATGGCCGCCTCGATGTCCTCCCGCATGATGCGCCCGCCCTCGCCCGAGCCGGGCACGCCGGTGAGGTCGATCTCGTGCTCGGCGGCCAGGCGCCGGACGACGGGCGAGAGCAGCGACCGCCCGCCGCCGTCGGGCTGGGGCGCGGCCACTGCGGCGGGAGCGCCCACCGCGGCCAGGGCGGGCGCGGCCGGAGCGGCCGCCACTGGGGCCGGCGCGGGAGCCGGGGTCGCCGCCGGGGCCGGCTCCGCGGCCGCCGGCGCGGCGGGAGCGGCACCCCCGGCGCCCTCGGGCCCGATACGGGCGAGGGGGGTGTCGACAGCCACGGTCTCGCCCGTGGGGACGAGGATCTCGAGGAGCGTTCCCTCGAAGGGGCTCGGGATCTCCGAGTCGACCTTGTCGGTGGAGATCTCGATGAGCGGGTCGTCGATCTCGACCCGGTCGCCGACCGACTTGAGCCAGGCGGTGATCGTCCCCTCGGTGACGCTCTCGCCCAGCTTCGGCATGGTGAGGATCTCCACATCCATAACGGCGCCTCCGTTGGTGGGCAGTAGTCGGATGGGGGCGGGCGTCAGCCCTGGGAGGTGACGTGCTCCGGCTTCACCTTGATGACCACCCGCTCCTCTCCGGGCTGGAGGAAGGGGTAGTCCTGCCCGATGTACTTGTTGGACAGCGAGTTGATGCCGGCGAGGTCGGAGTCGTCCTCGATCACCGCCGTGCCCTGGACCTGCAGGTGCCGGAAGGGATCGGCGGGGTCGACGATCGACAGGGCGACGCGGGGGTCGCGCACCAGGTTGCGGTACTTCTGGCGACCCTTGTTCGTGTTGAGGAGCACGTGCCGGCCGTCCCAGTCGCACCAGACGGGGGTGCTGTGGGGCCCCCCGCCGGAGCCGATGGTGGCCAAGTGGGCGATCACCGGCTTCTTCAAGAGGTCGGCGTGACTCTCAGGGATCATCGACTCCTCCTGGTCTCATCCGTGCAGCGAGCGGCCGGTGAGGGCGAGCGTCGCCTCGCCCAGCGCCTCGGACAGGCTCGGGTGGGCGTGGATGAACGAGCCCACGTCGGCGGGCAGGGCCTGCCAGTTCACGGCCAGGTAGCCCTCGGACACCAGCTCGCTGGCCCAGGGACCGACGATGTGGACGCCGAGGATCGGCCCGTCCCGCTGGGCCACCACCTTCACGATCCCCTCGGGGTCGCCGACGATGAGGGCCCGGCCGTTGCCGGCAAAGTGGTAGCGGCTGACGACGACGTCGTGGCCGGCGGCATTTGCCTCTTCCTCGGTGAGGCCGGCCCAGGCGACTTCGGGATGGGAGTACACGACCCAGGGCACGCGGCCGTAGTCGACCGGGACCTGGGGCTCGCCCAGGATGCCGGTGATGGCGACGATGGCCTCGGCGTAGGCCACGTGGGCCAGGCCGGGGGTGGCGATGGCGTCGCCCACGGCCCAGACGCCCGGCCGCGTGGTCTCCAGGGTGGCCCGGTCGACCTGCACGAAGCC
>JBIOUX010000177.1:0-26837 GCA_044867425.1 Acidimicrobiia bacterium
GCGGCGGAGGGGGCGGGGGGGCGTCGCTCATGATCCTCCTCGGGGACCGGCCGGCACCGGGACCAGAGGAGGATGCTATCGAGCGGGCCGTCGGCCCTGCGTCTCGATTCCCGACGGGGCGCTAGTGGTGGTGGGGGTGGTGGTTCTCGGCCGGGGGTGTCGAGGTGGCCGGGGGTGGGATCTGGCCGGTCGCCTCGGGCGGCGCCGGCGTGCCGCCGTCGAGCTCCGGGGTCTCCCACACGTAGGCCACCATGATCCCCATGACGTCGTCGGCCGCCTCGGGAGCGTTGTAGACCGACTCGAGGTCGAGGGTTTCCCCCTCCCGGACGGTGCCCAGGGCATCCCAGGCGCAGGTGCTCATCGACTCGATGGTGCCCATGTAGGCCGGCTTGGTGCCGTAGCCGGCCCACGCCGTGCACACGTGGCTGCCGGTGGTGGCGTTGGTCAGGGTGGTGCGAACCCCGCCGTCGTGCACGTGGCCGGCGGTCCAGATGATCCGGCCGGTGATGGTCGACTTCCATGTCCAGTGGCTGCTGGAGGGACCGGCGGGCACCGAGTACTCGGAAGTCCGGCAGTTGTTCATGTCGAGCCACACCGGGGTCACCGGCCGGATCCCCTCGGTGGAGCCGGGAAGCCAGGTGACCTTGTAGCGGAAGTAGACCGTCTTGGGCTCGGAGGAGTGGTTCATCACATGGAAGACGGCGTTCACCGGGCCGGCGCCGAGGTGGTAGCCGAAGCCGGGCGGGAACCGCCGCTTGGTCCGCTCGTTGCCCGAAGCCAGGAAGCGCTCGCCCAGGTTGCGGAAGAACTCGTCGTCGCCGCAGGTGGTGTCCATGTTGGCCGGATTGAAGAACACGGCGTGGTGGAGCATCACGCCGGTGTCCAGGTTGGCCGAGCTGCCGTCGGGATAGATGAGGTCGGGTTCGGCGGCCAGGATGAAGCAGTCGTCGCACGGCTTGGGCACGTTGGGCATGACCACGTTGCCGAAGTCGAGGTCGCCGCCGGCGCCGGCGGGACCGAGCGCGAAGGGCCCGTAGCGGACCTCGGTCACCTCGGGCTCGGGCAGGGGGGAGGCGTCGGGGGCCGATCCCGGCGCCGGCTCGGCACCGGCGGCCAGGTGGGCGTGGTCGCTGGCCGCCGAAGCGACGGCTTCATGGTCGTGGGGGGAGGGGGCGACCACGGCCGTCCCATGGTCGTGGGCGGCCGGTCCTCGGGCGGCGACGTGGTCGTGGACGGCCTCGCCCGGCGCGTCCGGCGCCGAGAGGCCATGGTGGTGGGAGGCGACCGGGTCGTCGCCCACGGCGGCGGCCAGCTCGGCGTGGGCGTGCCCGGGGGGCGGCGCGTCCGGTGCCGTCGTGCTCGGCGGCGTGGGTCAGGCCCCGGCGACCGAGCCCGGAGGTGGCCGACCACGACGTGACGGCCGCCGAAGCCACCACCAGCGCCAGGCTGCCGGCCAGGAAGGCATGCCGGACGACGGGCCGGGCCAGGCGCCCATTGCCACTCATGGCCAGGGTGGTGGCGGCCGCCCCCAGCAGGCCGACCATCACCGCGGCCATCCCGACCCCGAGCAGCACATGGCCGGGGTTCTGGGTGGTGAGGAGCCCTTCCCGACCGGCCCGCGTCGGGTCGGAGCCGTGGAGGACGGCGTCCCAGGCCAGGCCGGCGAGGAGGAGCAGCACCCCGAAGAGCCCGAGGGCGAGGAAGGAACCCAGTCGCTTGGTCATGGAGACCTCCGAGGGGAATGTCCCGGAACCGCCAAGATTTAGTTAGATCGTACAAGTATGTTCTCATTCAGTTGCTTCGTACACACAAGGGAACACACGGTCCGAATGCTCCGAACCAACGACCCGACGCTGATCAAGGTGGACGAGGCGCTCCTCACCCTCGGCCGTCCGGCCCATCTGCGGCGCATCGGCGAACGGGTGCGGGCCGGGGCGGGGCTGCCCCTCGACCGGGCCGGCTATCCCGTGCTCCGGGGCATCGCCGAATGCGGCCCCGTCCGCCTCTCCGATCTCGCCGTCCGCCTCGGCGTCCAGGTGTCCACCGCCAGCCGGCAGGTGAAAGAGCTGGAGCAGGCCGGCCTGGTGGAACGCACCGGTGACCCCAAGGACGGCCGGGTCAGCATGCTGGCGCTGGCCCCGGCGGGCCGGGAGGCGCTGAAGAAGCTGCGGGAGTCGTGGCGGCGGGCGCTGGTCGAGATCCTGGAGGACTGGCCCGAGGACGACCGGGAGGCGCTGGGCGTCCTGCTTGGCCGGCTGGCCGCCGGCATGGTCGCCTACGGCCGGGGCGAGAGCTCCCGGCTCTGAACGGTCGCCACGGCGCCGGAGGTGGCGCCGGCGCGGCCGGGCTGGAAAGCTGGAAGCGCTTTCCAGGGGAGGGAGGGCAGTCATGCGCTCGGCCGTCCTTCGGCTGGTCGCCGTCGTGGTGGCACTGACCGGTGGGCTCCTGCCGGCTGCCCCGGCGGGCTCGGAGCCGGCTGACACCGGCGGGGCCGTGCCCGGGGTCACGGCCGCCGGCTACCAGACCAGGTACCTGGTCCCGCCCAACCCGCTGAACATCACCGACGGCGTGGTCCTCGACGGCAAGGGGAGCCTGTACATCTGCCTGGCGCTCGTCAACCGGGTCGTCCGCCTCGATCTGGCCACGGGCGAGCTCACCGTCATCGCCGCCGAGTTCGACGCCGAACCGTTCGTGCCCGACGACATCACCATGGGCCCTGACGGCAACCTCTACGTCACCGATCTCCTGGGGCGCAGCGTCATCCGGATGTCCCCCGACGGCAAGGACCGCCAGGTGGTGGGCTCCAACGTGGGCGACGGCAGCTCGCTGGCCAACGCCGTCGCCTTCAACGCCGAGGGCCGGCTGTTCGCCACCGACCTCTCGTTCTCCGACCCTTCCCATCCCGGCGGGCTGTGGGAGATCGATCCCGCCGGGGTGAAGCCGGCCGTCCCCGTGATCCGGCCCATGCCCGCGCCCAACGGCTTCGCCTTCGGTCCCGACGGCCTGGCCTACATCCCCCAGATGTGGGCAGGCCGGATCGACGTGGTCGACGTCGACGCCCGCACGGTGCGAACCCTCGTCGACGGGTTCGGCTACCTGGTCTCGGTGCGGATGGACCCCCAGTCCAACCTGGTGGTGCTCGAGACCGACACCGGCACGGTGTGGCGGGTGGACCGGTCGAGCGGGGCCCGGACCTTC
This sequence comes from Acidimicrobiia bacterium, assembly GCA_044867425.1. Taxonomy (GTDB): domain Bacteria; phylum Actinomycetota; class Acidimicrobiia; order IMCC26256; family BP-133; genus CAWBJP01. The sequence continues at coordinate 3,199 of JBIOUX010000177.1, forward strand.
CTGGCCCGGGGCGAGCCCGGCCTCGACAACGCCGTCGTCCACCCCGACGGCGAGATCTGGGTCACCAACTTCAACCGGGGCGGGCTGCGGCGGGTGAACGTGGCCACCGGCACGCTCGACCCCGTCGTGCCCGACCGGCCTCTCACGCTGCCCTTCTCCTTGAGCGAGGCGCCGGACGGGTCGATCGTGGTGGGCGACTTCACCTCCGTCAACCGGGTGCGGGACGGGCAGTCCACCCGCCTCAGCCGGCTGCTGAACCCCGACAACCTGCAGCTGCTCAGCCCCGGTGCCGTCCAGATCGGCTCGGACGTGTACCTCAGCGACCTCCTGCCGCCCAAGGGCCGCCTCTTCCGCCTGGACACCAAGACCGGCAAGCGCCACCAGGTGGCGAGCGGCTTCGGGCTGCCCTGGACCGTACGGGAGGGCGCCGGCGGCCGCCTGCTGGTGGGAGATCAGGCCCTGGGCGCGGTGTTCGAAGTCGATCCCGCCACCGGGTCCACCACCCCGCTCGTCCAGGGGCTCACCAGCCCCTCGGGCCTGGCCTTCGACCGGTCCCGGGGCCTGGTGTACGTCTCGGACACGGGCGGGGGCAGGGTACTGGCCGTCGACCTGGCCTCCCGGATGCCCTCGGTGGTCGCCTCGGGACTCGACGGGCCCGAGGGCGTGGCCGTGGACCGGGACGGGAGCCTGCTGGTGGTCGAGGGCGACGCCGGCCGCCTGGTGCGGATCGGACCAGGCGGGGGTGGGCCCACCGTGCTGGCCACGGGGTTGCCGACGCAGACGGTCGGCTTCGGCCTTCCGTTGATGAACTACTCCGCCGACGTACTTGTCCGCTCGGACGGCAGCATCGTGGTGAGCGGCCCCGCCGACGCGAGCCTCATCGAGCTACGCCATTCGCAAGAGGACCTTGCCCGCGCCCGGACGGCCGGCATGGGCGACGGCGGCGAGGCCGTCGGCCAGCGGGTAGCTGGCGTCGACCAGGGGACCGACGGACACCCGCTGCTGCTCCAGGGCCCGCAGGGCAGGGGGGAACAGGCCGCAGCGGGAGCCGACCACCCGCACCTCGTTGATCACCAGCGGAGCCAGGGAGAGCGAGTGGTCCTCGGCCACCGTGGTCTTGAGCACCAGGGTGCCCCGGGGACGGACGGCGGCCATGGCCTGGGCGAGACCGGCGGCGGACCCGGTGGCCTCGACCACCACGTCCGACTCGGGAGCGGGGCGCCACTCGGAGGCCAGGACGCCACCGATGCCGAGGCGGCGGACGATGTCCAGCTTGGCGTGGTGCCGGCCCACCACGGTCACTGCCGCACCTGTGAGGTGGAGCACCTGCGCGCAGAGCAACCCGAGCTTCCCATCGCCCAGGACCACAGCGCCGGCACCGGGAGGCAGGTGGACCTGCTCGAGGATGGAGTACGCGGCGGCCAGAGGCTCGGTGAAAACCGCCTCCTCGTCGGCCACCCCCTCAGGCACGAGGTGAAGGTTCTCGGGCGGTACGGCGACATAGTCGGCGAAGGCGCCGTCGGCGCCCAGGATCCCCATGACGGTGCGGTGCGGGCAGTGGCGCCCAAGCCCCTGGCGGCACAAAGGGCAGGTCCCGCAGGCGAAGTTGATTTCACCCACCACCCGCCGGTCCGCCAGATGGGCGGGCCCCTCGCACACCTCCCCCACGAACTCGTGCCCGGGCACGCCCACGAAGCCCATGTAACCCTGGAAGATCTGAAGGTCGGTGGAGCAGATCCCGGCCAGTCGAACCCGTACCACCGTCATGCCCGCGGTCGCCTCCGCGGGGGGATGGTCCCCGGAGAACCGCAGCTCCTTGCCGTTCCAGTGCAGGGCCCGCATCGCGCCAGTGTGCATCACCGTGCGGGACCGGGAAGGAGGAAATTCCCGGCACGCCGCTCGGCGGGACTGCAAGCATCGTGGCCATGCCGCGGCTCCACCACCTCACACTTGTCCTGCTGACGGGCTCCTCGATACTTCCCCTCGTGCCGGCCCCAGCGGCGGGGTCAGGGACGGCTCACCGGTACCCACCAACCCGGAGCGAGGACGTGGTGGAGAACCTCCACGGCACCGCCGTCCACGACCCCTACCGCTGGCTGGAGGACGCCACCTCACCCGAGGTCCAGACGTGGATGAAGGACCAGGACCGCTTCGCCCGGGACCACCTGGGCCGCCTCGGAGGGCGCCCGCGGCTGGAGGAGCGGCTGCGCCAGATGTTCTCCGTGGACACCGTCTCCATCCCCCGCCGTTACGGCGCCCGGTCCTTCTACACCCGCCGCGGGGCCGACCAGGAGAAGGCCGTCCTCTACTGGCGGGAGGGCGCGGACGGGCCCGAGCACGTCCTGCTCGACCCCAACACGCTGTCGGCGGACGGCAGCATCTCGCTCGGTGAATGGGTGCCGTCCTGGACGGCAGGACCCTGGCCTACGCCCTGAGCGAGCACAACGCCGACGAGGCCACCCTCTACGTGATGGACGCCGACCGCGGCCGGGTGAGCGACGTGGACCGCATCGAGGGGGCGAAGTACGCCACCCGTCGTGGACGCCGGAGGGCGACGGCTTCTACTACACCTGGGTGCCCACCGATCCGTCCATCCCGGTGGCCGAGCGGCCCGGCTACGCCGAAGCCCGGTTCCACACCCTCGGCACCGACCCGGCCGGCGACACCGTGGTGCGGGAGCGCACCGGCGACCCGGAGAAGTTCATGTGGCCGGAGCTGTCCCGGGACGGGCACTGGCTGTTCTACTTCGCCATCGACTACACGCAGGACGACGTGTACTTCCGGGACCTGCGCCAGGCGGGCTCGCCGTGGCGGACGCTGGTGGAGGGGATCGACGCCAGCTTCTGGGTCGAAGCCTGGCAGGACCGCTTCTACGTGCGCACCAACGACGGCGCCTCGAGGTGGCGGCTGTTCCGGGCCGACCCCGCCTCCCCCGCCCGCCGCCAGTGGACGGAGATCGTTCCCGAAGCCCCCGACGCCGTGCTCGACGGCTTCTCGGTCATCGGCGGGCACCTCGCCCTCACCTACCTGCGCGACGCGGCCAGCCAGATCGAGATCCGTACCCTCGACGGGGAGCCGGTCCGCACGGTGGCGCTCCCTGGGATCGGCGCCTCGGAAGGTGTCACCGGGAATCCCGACGAGGTGGAGGTCCCTGTCGACCCGGCGCCCTACACGGTCGAGCAGGTCTTCTACCGGTCCAAGGACGGGACCCGGGTGCCGATGTTCCTGGTGCACCGCCAGGACATGCCCCGGGACGGGTCCACGCCCTTCCTGCTCTACGGCTACGGCGGCTTCGCCAACGCCATGACGCCCGCCTTCCGGGGCAGCCTGTACCGTGGCTGGAGGCGGGCGGGGCCTTCGCCCTGGCCAACATCCGGGGCGGCGGCGAGTACGGCGAGGACTGTCACCGGGCCGGGATGCTGGGCCACAAGCAGAACGTCTTCGACGACTTCATCGCCGCCGCCGGGTACCTGGCGGCCGAGGGCTACACCCGCCCGGAGCGCCTGTCCATCCATGGGGGATCCAACGGGGGCCTGCTGGTGGGGGCGGTGCTCACCCAGCGCCCGGACCTGTTCCGGGCCGTCATCTGCGACGTGCCGCTCCTCGATATGGTGCGCTACCACCGCTTCGGGAGCGGCCGCACCTGGGTCTCGGAGTACGGCTCGGCCGACCGCAAGGAGGACTTCGGCTGGCTGTACGCCTACTCGCCCTACCACCACGTCAAGGCCGGCACCGCCTACCCGGCAATGGCGGCCGCCCTGCAGGCGGCCAGCAGCGGCGACGGCCCCGTCCTCCTGAGCATCGAGGCCAACGCCGGCCACGGCGGCGCCGACCTCGTTCGTAGCCGGGTCGAGGAGTACACCGACTACTTCGCCTTCCTCATCGACCAGCTGGGAATGACGCCGCCCAGCTGACCCAGCCCGGGGCCGGCGCGTCAGCCCGTCCGTACCCCGACGACGACGAAGCGCTCGACGCCGGTGAGGTGGCCGCCGGCGTGGGCGACCACGGTCAGGACGGGGTCGGTGGCGCCCGAGAAGGCAACCGTCCGCTGCCAGGGGAAGTTCTCGCCGCCCTCGGCTCCGCAGCACGGCGACTCCCCCAGCGGGTCCGACGTGGACGGCTGGCGCACCTGCACGTGGACGCTCTCGTCCACGCCGGTGATGAGCCCGGAGACGACCAGGGGAGAGACGGCCGTGGCGCCGTCGGTGGGAACGGCGATGCTGAAGTACCGGTCCTCGGTCGTGCCCACCACCTCCCAGGGCGCGTCGGGACCGTCCCCGAGGCGAATCAGCTCGAGGGTGGCCGCGGGCAGCGACCTGTTGTCACTCTCCCCGGGGTAGCCGACCGTGACCCGGGCCTCCCGGGCCGAGATCTCCGAGCCGACGATCCGGTCGACGTCGGTGAAGCCGAGGTAGCCGGTTGTGAAGGCCAGGGCCGTCGCCTCGGCGTCGGCGTGCCACGGGGAATGCCCTTCGGCCTGGCCCTGCTCCTGCCACTGCCGGGCCTCGTCCCGGGTGCGGAAGGGCCAGAGCAGCGGGCGGGTGTCTTCCACGGGCGCCACCGTGACCGGCGGGTGGTCGCCGGGGCGGGTCTCGACCACCTGAGGGTCGAGGTCCCGCAGGGTCCCGGCGGCGAGGACGACGGCGAAGGCGGCCGCCGCCAGGCCCAGACCGGTCAGGCCGCCGGCCCGCCACCGGTTCCGGCGCCGGAGGGCGGCGGCGCCGGCCTCCACCTCGGCCCAGCGGTCGGGCGGCTCGGGGACGGAGGCGGCGTGCTCGTCCAGGGCGTTGCGCAGGCGCTCTTCCACGTTCATCGGTTCGGGTCCTCCAGGCGTTCGGCCAGCGCGGCCAGACCCCGGTGGACATGGGTCTTGACCGAGCCGGGCGAGATGCCGAGGGCGGTGGCGATCTCGGCTTCGGAGAGGTCGAGGTAGTAGCGCAGGGCCAGGCACTCCTTCTGCCGGCCGGGCAGTGACCGGAGGGCGTCGATGACCCTCCGGTGCTCTTCCCCGGCCATGACGGCGGTCTCGGCCGAGGCGCCCAGCCCGGGATGGGCCAGGACCGTCCGCTCCACCACCCGCAGGTGGCGCAGCCGGGAACGGGCCCCGTTCAGCACGGCGCTGCGCAGGTAGGACAGCGCCCGCTCCGGGTCCCGCAGCCGGTCCCAGGCCACGTGGGTTCGCACGAAAGCGTCGTGCACGACCTCTTCCGCCTCGTCGCCCACCAGCAGGGCGGCCAGGCGCACCAGGGGGACCCGGTGCTCACGGTAGAGGTCGCGCAGCTCGACGTCCTGCGTCCCCCGCGGGGATGTCCCTTCCGGCGCAACCACGAGCCTCATCATGAACCTCTGAGGAGGCCGCCGGGGTCAGCTGGCGGACATATCACAGGCGCGTGCCGCGTCCCCGAATTCTTAGTGTCACACCCCGTCGTTACGATCGAGCGGTGAGGTTCCGGCTCTATCCGACGCCTGTCCAGGAGTTGTCTCTGCTGGGCCATTGTGCGCACGCCCGCTTCGTGTGGAACCTGGCGTTGGAGCAGGCCAATTGGTATCGACCGCACTGGGGGCCGACTCCGAGTTACGTCGCTCAGAGCGCCCAGCTGACGGAGGCGAGAGCGGCTTGCGAGTGGCTGGCGGCGGGATCGTTCACGGTTCAGCAGCAGGCCCTGCGCGACTTCGCCCAGGCTAGGAAGAACTGGTGGACAGGTACTCACGGCCGCCCCACGTGGCGTAAGGAGGGCGTCCACGAAGGGTTCCGCGTGGTAGCCGTGCGCCAGGGTCATGTCCGCCGCCTCAATCGCAACTGGGGTGACGTGGTTGTGCCCAAGGTGGGCCGAGTGCGGTTCCGCTGGAGCCGCTCTGTGGACGAGGCCAAGTCCTACCGGGTCACCCGGGATCGGGCGGGCCGCTGGCATGTCGCCTTCGCCCTTTTGCCCAGCTCGCTCGAACGGGGAGCGACCGGGACAGCAGTGGGTATCGACCGAGGGGTGGCCAACACGCTGGCCACCAGCAACGGCACGTTCCTCCACGCCCCCACAATGACCAACGCAGAGCGGGCCCGCCACGTCCGTCTCCAGCGAAAACTGGCCCGCCAGCAGCCACGTTCTGGGCGACATGAGCGGACGAGACTGGCCATCGGCCGACTCCGGGCCCGGGAGACCGACCGGGTTAAGGACTGGATCGAAAAGACGACCACCGCCCTGGTCCTCGACCATGACCTGATCGCCGTCGAGGCGCTGGCCGTGCGGAACATGACCCGCGCCGCCCGGGGGACTGTCGCCTGCCCGGGCCGCAACGTCAGGGCCAAAGCAAGGCTCAATCGGGAGATCCTGGCCGGACGATGGAGTCTTTTCCTCCGGCGCCTCAAGGACAAAGCCACCGTCGCCGGAGTAGTTGTCGTCGAGGTTCCGGCGGCGTACACCAGCCAGCGCTGCTCGGACTGTGGGCAAGTGGCAGCGGAGAGCCGCGAGAGCCAAGCGACTTTCTGCTGCGTCGCCTGCGGGCACACCGAACACGCCGATACCAACGCCGCCTGTAACGTCCTGGCCGCCGGACGGGCGGTGATCGCACGGGGAGGAGAGAAGCCATCTCCGTCGAACCGTGAACCTCAACCTCGTAGCCTCCAAGCCGCGTAGTTGGAATCTGCCGGCTTCAGCCAGCAGAGGACGTCAACATCACGGCAACTGACGCTTGAGCGCCGGTTTTGGTTGACAGGCCTTGAGGACGGTCGGAGCGCCCTTCCTCGCCGATCAGCTGGGGATGTCCGCTTTCGGGCCGAGAGGTTCACCGGCTGGCGTACCCTCCCGGCCGATGGCCTACGACCCCGCCCACCCGCCCGCCGAGGTGCTCGACTTCCTCGCCGAGCGCCATCTCGCCCTGTTGACCACCTCCGGTCGGGACGGCCGGCCTCACGTTACCGCCGTCGGCTTCACCTTCGATCCCGGCGAAGGACTGGTGCGGATCATCACCTCGGGCGACAGCCAGAAGGCGGTGAACGCCCGCCGGGGTGGGCGGGCGGCGGTAGGTCAGGTCGACGGCGCCCGCTGGCTCTCGCTCGAGGGCCCGGTGCAGGTGAGTGACGATCCCCTGCGGGTGGCCCGGGCGGTGGCCGACTACACCCACCGCTACCGCCCGCCCCGGGAGAACCCGAAGCGCGTGGCCCTGGAGATCACCGTGGAACGGATCCTGGGCCGCGCCTGACTTCTCTCTCCTCCGGCGGTTCAGGAGTCCTCGAGCCAGGCGACCATCCCCGCCTCTGGGCGGCTTGCCTCCATGAGCGCCTCCAGCGCCGCAACCAGACGGCCAACCGTTCGCCGCTGATGTCGCGGAAAGGCGTCCGGAGCCACCAGGATCAAGCCGTAGTGCCGTTCCTGGTGCTCGGCGCGCCAGGCGGACTCAACCAGGACGAAGTCACTGATGTTCTCGGTGACCAGACAGCGTTGGGCCAGCTGGGCGGCGACGAAAAGCTGAGGGTCGGGAAGTCCTCGGAGCGAGCGGCTCTCCTGAGCGGCGATGACATCCAACCCCCGCCGGCGGAGGCCCTCAGCAATGGACGGAGGAAACATCTCGTCGAGCAGCAGCTTCACCCGTAGAGGCGGTCCCGAGCCGAGCCGGCCTGGCGAGACTCGGTGGCAGCAATGGCGTTCTCGGCGATCCGAGCGTCCATCTCGTCGGGATAAGCGCTGTAGTAACCCTCCGCGGTGCGGACCTGCGCGCCGGTGAGGCTGAGCCACTGCGCGGTCTTGGCCACCGCGGCCTGCGGGCCGGAAGCGCCGAAGTCGCGGAGGACGACGATCACCTCCCACACGTCCGGTCCGCCGGCCAGTCCGGCTCGCCGCCCGGCCGGTCCGTCCCGGAACACGATCCCGGGATGGTCCTCCATACGCATGCCTTCGTCCACCAGCCGGGCCACGAGTCCGGACGTCGGCTCGCCGGAGCGGGCACTCCGGCGCCGCAGCCTGGCGGCAAGGTGATCGGGGAACCGAATCGAGATCGGCGAGCTCATGCACTACATTGTAGCGCGCCGCCTGCGGACGGGGGTGGCATCGCTCCCCCTGGGCTCCGGAACCGGCTCGACAAGGACCTCTCCCGTCCCGGCCTACCCCGGGAGAGGGACCCGCTACTCGAAGAGCGACCCCATCTTCGACCAGGTGACTGGCTTCCGGGCCCGCAGGGTGAGGGCGACGAGGCCGCCGATGACGACCACCAGGGCCACGATCAGGGGAACGGCCCGAGTGGGACCGGGGATGGCGGCACCCGGCGTCGCCTGGTGGAACGAGTAGTAGAGCGACCCGAACACGGCCGCGGTCGAGGCCGCCAGGGCCCCGATCGAGATGACGACGCGCCGGACGGTGCGCCGGCGCGACCCGTCAGAGCCGGCGCCGAACCGGATGCCGGCCATCGAGGTCAACGCCCAGCAGAGCATGACCAGCGGGATCGACAAGGCGGCGGCTTCGGCGAAGAGGTAGAAGCCGGAGGAGAGAGGACCGGGCGATGCCCCGATGGCGTCCCGGGACGCCTGCCCGGTGGCGCCGATGACGGCGGCGGCGACCACGACGATGCCGACGAGATTGGAGATGATGGCCACGTGGGGCGTCTTGTGGACCCGGTGCGTCAGGCCCAGGGCCCTGGGCAGGACTCCTTCCCGGCCCATGGCATAGAGCGTCCGGGCGGCCACGTTGTGAGCCCCCAGCCCACTGAAGAGGGAGGAGAGGCCGCCGGCCAGGAGCACCCACACACCCAGGTACGGGGCGTAGCGGTCGCTCAGGGCCGCCAGCCCACCGGCGCTCTTCGGCCACGCCGTGGTCGCCTCCCGGACGCCGTAGCCGATCGAGTTGGCGTAGCTGACGACGACCAGGAAGATCCCGCAGAAGAGCACCGACCCGATCACCGCCCTGGGGATGTCACGGCGCGGATCCCGGCACTCCTCGGCGAGCACGGTGGCGGTCTCGAATCCACCGAAGGAGAACATCCCGAAGGCCAGACCGCCGATGATCAGCGGCCAGCTGACTCCGGCGGCACCCGGGCTGAAGGCGGCCAGCGTGTTCCCGTGGGCGCCTCCCTTGCCGATGATGATCACCGCCAGGAGCAGCAGGGTCGCCACCGTGGCCGCGGTGAACACCAACTGGGTCCGGGTCGAGAACCCGATGGCGAAATAGGACAGCAGGAAATAGAGGGCAACGCCGATGGTGAACCAGAACCACCATTCCTGCAGGAGCCCGGGAGCGTTGAGGCCGCCCATGGCCATGGCCGTGAACACGGCGAAGCCGGCCAACGCCGTCGGGCAGTAGAAGGCACCGGCGAGCGCGTAGCTCCACCCGACGACGAAGCCGAGAAACGAACCCAGACCGTTGACCGTGAACGTGTACAGCGAACCGGCGCTCGGGAGCCGGAGCGCGAACTCGCTCACGACGCCGCCGATGAGGAGGCAACCTCCCGTGGCCAGGAGGAACGCCAGCGGCGTCGCCCCTCCCGCCTTGACGGCCACCAGGTAGGAGTAGAAGGCGGCGCCCACCGCGGGGCCCATCAACGCCACCGAATGGGCCACGGCGTCGGGGAGCGAGATCACGTCTCGCCGGAGGCGGTTGTCATCCGCCGGCACGCCCACGGTCGCCGCCGATGCCAGGAGGAGGCCCGACGGTCGATCGAGCGCCTCGACCGGGTTGGTCATCGGGACCTTTCTTTTCGCTCAGCCCTCGGCGGCCGGGTCTGGAAGTACTGTACGAAGGGACGAAAACCCCGTCGCTGCAGCGGGGAGCACATGGTGTGTGACGGAGCTGGCACTACCGGCGTGGAGCGGCTCCTGCCCTGGAGGTAGGTGGCGCGTGGACAGCGAGACCCAACCGATCGCGACCCGGGACCTCCGGGACTTCCCCGTCCCCGACAACGAGCCGGGGCGGCTCGAGGCCTTGGAGTCCTACCAGCTCGTCGGCACCCCCACGGAGCTTGTCTTCGACGAGCTCGCCGAGGTGGCGGCGCAGGTCTGCGGCTGTCCCCTGGGCTACGTCACCCTCATGGCCGACACCCACGACTGGATCAAGGGCCAGCACGGGTTCGATCCGGAAGACACGGAGCCCTGGCCCCGCAACCTCCACTGCTGTGCCACGACGATCTGCCAGAGCGACCTGCTGGTCGTGCCCGACCTCCGGGAGGACAGTCGGTTCCGAGAGCTCCCTTACGTCACCGACGAGCCGCGCTGGATCTTCTATGCGGGCATGCCCCTCATCAACCCTGAGGGTTACGCCCTGGGGACGATCTGCGTCCTCGATTTCGAACGCCGCGAGCTGACCCTGGAGCAGGCCGAATTCATGCGCTTTCTCGCCCGCCAGGTCGTGGCCCAGCTCGAACTGCGCCGCAAGGTGCTCCAACTCGAGGTCTCGCAGCGCCAGCTCGCCGTGGAGAAGGAGAGGTCCGACCTCCTGCTGGCCAACATCCTTCCCGCCAGCGTCGCCCGGGAGCTCAAGCGGGATCGCCACGTGCAGCCCCGGCACTACGACTCCGTCACCATCATGTTCGCGGACTTCAAAGACTTCACTCGCCAGGCGGAGCGGATGGAGCCCCGCCGGCTGGTGGACGACCTCGACTTCTACTTCTCGGCCTTCGACGAGATCGTCGCCCGGCACCGGCTCGAGAAGCTCAAGACCATCGGCGACGCCTACATGTGCGTGGGCGGGCTGCCGGAGGAGAACCGGACGCACGCCACCGACGGGTGTGCCGCCGGCCTCGAGATCCAGGCTTTCATGGCCCGTACGAACCGGCAGCGGGAGAAGATGCGGCTCGTGCCCTGGGAGGTCCGCATCGGCATCCACACCGGAAGCGTGATGGCAGGCGTGGTCGGCAAGCGCAAATTCGCCTACGACATCTGGGGCGATGCGGTGAACGTGGCGGCGAGGATGGAAACCTGCGGGGCGCCCGGTCGGGTGAACATCTCCGAGAGCACCTACCACCGGGTGAAAGACGTCTTCGACACCGAAGCGCGGGGCAGAGTCGAGGTGAAGAACAAGGGCACCCTCGACATGTACTTCCTCAACCAGGCAAGGGTCTGATCCCGGCACAGAGCTCGGGATGCTCGGACGAGCTGCTGGAGGACAGTCAGGCCGGGCACTTCGACGAAGGCTGGATGACCTCTTACTTTTTGCGAAACAGCTTCTCGCTTATTTTGCCTAGAGTCTGACCGAACTTCCCCTTAGCCTTCTCAAGTTTCGGATCGAGCGTTTCCTTTATGTCCTCGACCCTTGGGCCGAGTTTCTCCTTGAGGTCTTCAAGCTTGTCCATGACGTTACCTCGAGTGGGTTCCGCCTGGGCTTCCTCCTTCGGTTCCTCGCCTGCCAGCCACACTTCGGCCGGCCAGGCGCCCGTCAGGGGCTCCGGAGTTTCCATGTCGTCCGTCTCGCCTTCCATGGGCTATCTCCTCTGCTCATACCCTGGAAAGTATGGCTGGCTTACCGGGGGGTTGGACGTACCCGCAGCTCTCAGCGGGCAACAGCCCACGGTTCCCTGTACATCGGGAGCATTTCCCCCGGAGAGCGATCAACATGATCTAAGAAAATGCGCACGGGCGTGGCTGTGGCCTGAGCGCCGCCCCCCCATGCACCGGTGCGGTCGGGCACATGGCCCGAGTGGGATCGCTACCATCGGCGGCGCAGCCTGCGAGGAGGCTTCATGACCGTCAGGGCGTACGTGCTCATCCAGACCGAGGTGGGCAGGTCGGCTCATGTGTCCACTCAGGTTGCCCGGCTCGAGGGGGTCCTCTCCACCGCGGATGTCACCGGCCCCTATGACGTGATCGTCCAGGTCGAGGCCGACACCATCGACGACCTGGGCAAGATGGTGGTCTCCCGATTGCAGCTCACAGACGGGGTCACCCGCACGTTGACCTGCCCCATCGTCAACCTCTGACCCGCCCGCAGGCTCCGGTGAACTCAGACTTTGCCACCTGAGAAGTCGGGAAACCCGCTGCCGCTACTCCGCTCCGAGACGGTGGACACGCAGCATGTTGGTGGACCCGTCCGCCGCCGGCGGAGGGCCTGACACCACCACCACGAAATCGCCGGGGTTGGCCCGATCGAGCTCGAGCATGGCCCGGTCGACCTGGGCGATCATCTGGTCGGTGTCGCGAGGGCCGGGCTCCAGGAACGTCTCCGTCCCCCAGACCATGGCCAGCTGACTCCGAACGCGGGGGTTGGGGGTGAAGGCCAGCACCGGCAGGGCCGGCCGCTGGGTCGCCAGCAGCCTGGCGCTGGCGCCCGTCTGGGTGAAGGCCACCAGCGCTTTGGCGCCCGCCGCGTCGCCCACCGACACCGCTCCCAGGGCGATCGCCTCCTCCCGGGAGGACGGCCTCCCGCTGCCCGGGGTCAGCGGCACGAGTTCAGGGGCCGACTCGGCGGCGGTGACGATGCGGGCCATGGTGGCGACCGCCAACACCGGGTCACGGCCGAGGCTCGTCTCCGCCGACAGCATCAGGGCGTCGGCCCCATCCAGGACGGCGTTGGCCACGTCGGACGCCTCGGCCCGGGTCGGCCGGCTGCGCTCCACCATCGACTCGAGCATCTCGGTGGCCACGATCACCGGCTTGGCGTGACGCCGAGCCAGCGCGATGGCCCGCTTCTGCACCAGGGGCACCCGCTCGAGGGGAATCTCCACACCGAGGTCACCCCGGGCGACCATGAGCCCGTCGAAGGCGGCGACGAGCTCCTCCAGACGCTCCAGCGCCTCGGGTCGCTCCAGTTTGGCGATGACGGGGACGTGAACGCCGGCCTCGGCCATCACGGCGCGCACGGCGTCGACGTCCTCGGGTTGCCGCACGAAGGAGAGCGCCACCAGATCGACTCCCAGTTCGAGGGCGAAGTGCAAGTCGGCCTGGTCCTTATCGGTCAACGTCGGAGCGCTCACCCGGACTCCAGGAAGGTTCATCCCGCTGTGGTCCCGGATGGTGCCGCCCCGGACGACGCGGGTCTCCACCCCCCCGACCCCGGCCGACACCACCGCCAGCTCCACGACGCCGTCGCTGAGCAGAACAGTGTCGCCGGGCCGCACGTCGTCGGCTAGGGCGGCGTAGCTGGTCGAAACCCTCGACCCCCGGGCCCGGCGCCCGGGAGGGGCGATGACGAGCGGCTCCCCCTCGGCCAGGGCGGCCGTCCCGCCCTCGAGGGCTTCGAGCCGTAGCTTCGGTCCCTGGAGATCCGCCAGGATTCCCACCGCCCGCCCGGCCCGGTCGGACGCCACCCGGACGTGGTGGTAGGCGGCGGCGTGATCGTCATAGCTGCCGTGCGAGAAGTTGAGCCGGGCGACGTCCATCCCCGCCAACACCAGGCGCTCCACGGTCTCCGGGGCGCTCGACGCCGGTCCGATGGTGCAGACGATCTTGGCCCGGCGGAAACAGTGGTCGACCGCCGGACGGGGGACTTGCAACGCGTTGGAGCCGCTCAGAAAGGGGAGGCCGTCCACATCGCGGACCGTACCGAAGCCCTGTTTCGGGGACCGGTCGCCACGATGAAGAACCGAAGAACAGCGTGGCAACGATGCCGGCCCGGACGCCACCCAACCGTGCGATCCGGAAGCCCTCCGCCCGACGCTCGGCCATGAAGGCGCCGAAGGCCCTCACTGAGGGCCTTCGGACGCGCTGCGGTGAGGGATGGGTCCTAGCCGGGCAGCCCGTGCGCGCTGCCCTCGTTGATCGCGTAGTACTCGTTGCTGCTGATCGCTCCCGCTGCGCCTTCGACGAGGTTCCTCACCGTGTTGACGGAATCGGACTTGAATACGCACACGCCCCGGGTGCCGTCAGAGCTCGGCGCAACGATCGGGAGCTCGGTTCCCTCCGGCAGGTCCAGCTGCCCGCTCCAGAACGCGTCCGGGTCGGACACCGAGTGAATACTGATGACGTACATGACGCTCCTTTCGCCTGGCCTCGGCCTGCGGCCGAGTGGCCGTGTTGTTGCAGAACCTCTCTCCACCCGTGATCCCGCTCCGCGTCTCGCGCTACAGGCGGCGACCGGCGGTCAGTCCGATGGGCGCCGGCCACGTGCGATCGATCTCGCGCACGTCGACCAGGCCGGCGCCTTCGAGCAGGGCGCGGGTGTCGGAGGGGCGGAGCAGCGTGCCGCCCGAGCGGATCGTCCTGAGGTCGCCGATTGCGCCGGCGAGCGGGTCCTCCGAGCCGGCGTACCGGCCGAGGACGATCTGCGCCCCCGGTCGCATCGCCGCCACGGCCCGCCTTACGGCGTCCTCCAGGATCGCCTTGGAGAGGAAGATCACCGGCATCCACACGAGGTCGAAGCCCTCGTCGTCCTCGAAGGCCTCGATGCGCGCCCGGCGCAACGTGATGCGGGAACCGAGCCCGGCCGCGGCCACGTTCTGGCGCGCCAGCTCGAGCGACAGCTCCCACGTGTCGATGCCCACCACCGTCGAGCGAGGAAAGACCCGGCAGAAGGCCACGGCGAGGGCACCGACGCCCGTTCCGATGTCGAGGATGCGGGCGTTCTCCGTGCCGATCCCGGCTCCCGCGATGAGCTGAGCCACGATCACGGAGCTGGTTCCCTGCCCCTGGATGATCTTGGGATCGGTGTAGTACCAACCTCCGGGGCGGACCGGATCGTCGATGAGGTCCATGGCCTGGCGGAGCATCGTGGTGGCGTGGCCGATCACGGTGGCGCGTTCCCGCTCGGCGAGGTTGGCGCACAGGTCCGTCGCCCCCAGGAGGTCCAGGACGCGGTCGAGCCGGGCGGTGACCGCAGGATCGCCCTCCTCGCCGGTCGCATCCAGCTTGAGACGGGCGACGAGGCCCGCCAGAGCTTCCGCCTGGGTGATGAGCCGCGTGGTCAACGCCTGCAGCTCGTTGAAGGATGCCTTGCGCACTTCGGTTGTCGTCATGTGGCGATCGTAAGAATCGCCGGAGTCCCCTTCATCGGGACAGTGACTCAATCTCTTGGGCGGGCAATGGGTAGATCTACCCACGCCCCGGTGAGGCGATCCCGTGCTCGAAGGCGAACCGCGCTGCCGCCGTACGGGTCGTGACATCGAGCTTGGTGAAGATGTTCGACACGTGCCGCGCCACCGTCTTCTGGCTGAGGAAGAGCGCATCGGCGATCTGGCGGTTGGTGCTGCCCGCGGCCACCAGGGCCAGCACCTCCGCCTCCCGCTCGGTGAGCCCGTGCGGGAGTGCGGCCCGGCGCTCCCCGCCGGCCTCCTTGGCGTCGAGCTCGGCCCCCAGCGCCTCGAAGGCGGAGCGGGCGGCGTCGAGCTCCCGCTCCGACGACTCAATGTCGCCCAGCTGCCGGTAGGCCCGGGCCAGGAGCGCCCGCACCTTGGCGCAGTCGTACGGCGCCTCGAGCTCGGTCCAGCCGGAACAGGCCGAACGCAGTATGGACAGGGCCACCTCCGTGCGCCCGGTGGCGAGCAGGACGGCACCGCGGGACCGCTTGGCGGCGGCTTGGAGGCCGGAGCTCCGGTACGCCGACGCCACCGCATCGAGTTCGTCGGCGGCCACCGATGCCGTGGGCGGGTCACCGGCGGCGATGGCAACCTCGACCTGGGCGGCCAGCAGCCGCGCCCGGGCCAGCCGGTCGGTGACACCGGCCAGGGCCGAGCGGATCAACGCTGCAGCCGCCTCGGGGCGACCCTGGGCCAGCCGGAGGAGGGCGAGCCCGGGCTGGGGGTCGCGGCCCAGATGGTGACCCTGGCGGTAGGCGTCCTCGGCGCCGTCGAGATCGCCCCGCAGCCGCCTGATCTCACCGATCTGGTAATGGCCCTCGGCCACGATGCCGACGTGGATGTGGGCGACGTCCCGGCACACCCGCTCCGCTTCGTCCTGGGCTTCCGTCCACGCACCCCGGATCTGCATGACCTGGGCCCGGTGGACCCGGCAGATGCCCTTGAACAGCACCGCCGGCGCCATCCGGTCGCACCAGTCGGCCGTCGACTGGGTCCAGGCCGCCGCCCGACGGATGTCGCCGAGCTCGTAGCAGGCCGCCATGAGGTGGCAGTAGATGTTTCCGGCCCAGACAGGTGACATGTCCTCCGACGATGCCTCGAGCATCCCCTCGTCCAGCAGGGCCAGGCCTTCCTGCGCCCGACCGAGCTTGATCAGGACGCGGCCCTCGGCCACCATCCCGGCGGCGACGAGGTTGCGGTCCGCATGCCGGCGGCCGAAGCCCTGGACCTGGCGCGCCTTGGCCATCGTCTCCTCGCCGCCGTCGAGCGACGTCTCCACGGCGAAGTAGAGGAGGTATCCCTGCTCGGGGCAATCCGGCTCGTCGCCCAGCAGGCGCTGGGCCCGGCTCACCCAGCCGCCGCCGACCTCCACGTTTCCCCGCAGGAAGTAGGCGTAGGCGATGTCGAAGGCCCGCATGGCGGCGCGCCGGTTGTCCGTCGCCTCGAGATACCGGGCGTACGCCTCCTCCCCCACCGCCAGCGATTCGTCCATGAGGCCGAGCCACCACGCCGCTCCGGCCAGGGCGCTCAAGTCGTCGGCGTCGAGGGGGGCTTCCTGTCGGGCGGCGAGGAAGTCATCGTGGGCCCCGGCCCAGTCGCCCGCCGCGAAGGCTGCCCGAGCGGCGGCGAGCTTCTCCATCAGAACCACGCCCCCTCCGCACCCGCCTGCTCACAGCCCGGACAGCTCACCCGACCACTCTGTCTCGGCCCGGGCGGTGGTGCCAAGGCACCCACGCCCGGTGGACGACTGCGGATCAGCGAATGTGCACGCCGGAGATAGCACGTGAGATCACCAGCTGCTGGATCTGCTCGGTGCCCTCGAAGAGGTCGTAGATCTTGGCGTCCCGGTGCCAGCGCTCGACGGGGAAGTCGCGGATGTAGCCGTAGCCGCCGAGGATCTGGATGGCGCGCTCGGTGACCCACACGGCGGTCCGGCCGGCCTTGAGCTTGCTCATGGAGCCTTCGGCCAGCTGGTAGCCGTCGCCGTTGCGGGCCAGCCACAGGGCCCGGTAGCAGAGCAGGCGGGCGGCGTCGATCTCGGTGGCCATGTCGGCCAGGGTGAAGGCGATGGCCTGGTTCTCGATGATGGGCCGGCCGAACTGGGTGCGCTCCTTGGCGTACTCCAGGGCGTACTCGTAGGCGGCCCGGGCGATGCCGATGGCCTGGATGCCGACGATGGGCCGGCTGGCCTCGAAGGTGCGCATGGCCGCCTGGCTGTTGGTCTTGCCGCCCTCCCGGGCCCGGGCCAGGCGGGCCTCGAGCTTCTCCTCGCCGCCGAGGAGGCACTCGGCGGGCAGGCGCACGTCGTCGAGGAGCACCTCGGCGGTGTGGCTGGCCCGGATGCCCATCTTGCGCTCCTTCTTGCCCATGGTGAGCCCGGGCGTGCCCGGCGGGACGACGAAGGAGGCCTGGCCCCGGGAGCCGAGGGCGGGGTCGACGGTGGCCACCACCACGTGGACGTCGGCGATGCCGCCGTTGGTGATGAAGCACTTCTGGCCGTTGAGGACCCAGTCGGAGCGGTCGCGCACGGCCCGGGTGCGCAGGGACGAGACGTCGGAGCCGGCGCCGGGCTCGGTGACACAGAAGGCGGCCATCTTGATGTCCTCGGGCGTGCCGAAGCACTGGGGGATCCAGGTCATGACCTGCTCGGGGGTGCCGTTGTTCATGATCCCGGACACACCCAGGCAGGTGCCGAAGATGGACAGGGCGATGCCGGCGTCGCCCCAGAACAGCTCCTCATTGGCAATGCCCATGGTGAGCCCGGTGGGGTCGGCGAAGAAGTTGGCCATCGCCTCCCAGGAGTAGAGGCCGATCTTGGCCGCCTCCTGGATGACCGGCCAGGGAGTCTCCTCCCGCTCGTCCCACTCGGCGGCGGCGGGCCGGATGGTCCGCTCGGCGAACTCCCGCACCCACTTCTGGATCTGGAGCTGGTCCTCGTTGAGGGCCAGGGAGAAGTCACCCATCACTGCACCCTTTCGGCGTCGGTCCGGTCACTAAGTTACCCATCGGTAGCTTGACAGAAACGACCTGTGCTTGCAAGCGCGAGCATTTTGCGCGAATGACGCGAACGGGCGTTATCGGGCCATTGGGACGGGCCGGCGCTCAGCGGGACGGGCAGGCGCTCCACAGGCCGGCCTTGGCCGCTTGGGCCTGGCGGGCCAGGGCGGCGAACTCGCCGGCGTGGGCCACGTTGGGCGGGTAGGTTGCCGGCTGGGCAAACCCGCCCTCGACCAAGGCGGCGTTGACGAACAGCTCGTCGGCGACGCGGTAAAGGTAGGCCAGGGTGCGCCCGAAGTCGTCCGTGCGCTCGACGTCGTAGCTCAGCCGGACGGGCGTGCCCGGCGGCACGAGCCGGCCCAGGGCGGCCGACGCCTCCTGACCGAAGCACTCCACCGGCCGGCGGGGGTCGACCGACTCCGGGGTGTTGATGCCGATGAGCCGGACCCGGACGTTGCCGGTGACGATGAGGGTGTCCCCGTCGACGATGCGGACGACGGCCACGTCCCCCTCCGGCACCGCCGGCGGGCCGGCCGCCTGGCGGGTGGCAGCGAGCGCGACGGCCACCATGACCGCCCCCAGGAGACCGAGCACGCGCCGCCGCCGTCGCATGGTCACCATTCTCCCGGCGGCTGTGACATCAACATCGCGCGTTAGCGAAACCCGTCTCCCAACCGGGTTCGGCTAACGCGCGACGCGTCTTGGGAGGCGCGTCAGTTGTTGGTGGGCGTCTCGGCGGCGGCGTTGTCGAGCAGCTCGTCGAGGGCGGCGGCGATGACCTCGGCCGAGCCCGGCTGGGCCAGGACGGCGTTGACGGCCAGGGCCAGCCGGCGGCGGTATCCGGCGTCGGACAGGCCGGCCAGGCGCTCGGGGACGCTCTGGAGCTGGCCCAGGGCATCGGCCAGCTTCTGCAGGCTGGCCGGAGACACATGGGGAACCAGCCACTCGAAGTTGATCACGAACGAGGGCTTGAGGTCCGTGTAGCAGCTCCACACGCCGACGGGAGCGCCGGCGATGTCGAAGATGGCGGTCACCGACGGGTGCTCGCCCTGGCCCCACTGGAGCTCCTTGCCCCGCATCTGGGCGATGTCGTAGAGCCGGCGAACGGACTCCACGGCGGCGGGGAGGCAGGCCTCGGAGAGGCTCTTGAACAGGGCGGCCTCGGCCTCGGAGTCGCTCACCGACTGCCCCTCGGGCGCCGGGGTGGCGGCAGCCGGCTCCGGCGCCGGCGCGGGGGCGGGCTCGGGGGCCGGGGCCGGGGCCACCGGTCGGGAAGGAGGCGGAGGCGGAGCCGGGGCGGCGGCGGGAGGGGGTGCGACGGTCGACCCTGGGCGCGAGGGCAGGGAGCGGCTCACGCCCCCGACCGACCCGCTGGCGGCGGGTGCAGGCTGGGCGGCGGCGGTCGAAGCGGGGAGGGGACCCGGCTCGGTGCCCAGGGCCTCGCCCCGGTAGACCGACGGGAGGAGGATCTCGATCTCGTCCTCGGCCAGGTAGCGCAGCCCCAGGGCCACCGCCGACAGGCCGGGCCGGGCGCCGGCGTTGAGGTAGGAGACGACCTGGCGGACCTCCTCGGTGACCGAGTCAACGGCCAGGACGAGGAGGAAGGTGCCGGCGGCCAGGTTGGCGGTCACGGCGTCCCGGAAGGCGGACTCCTCAAAGGCAAAGCCGGCGGCCTGGGCCAGGGTGGCGGCCGCCTCCGTCAGCGACACACCGGCCCGCCCGGCGAAGGCGGCGTCGATCTCGTCGAAGGGGGCGCGCCACAACCCGGCGGCCACGGTCAGGGCGGCGCCACCCATGGGCCGGCGCCCGGGACCTTCCTGGCGGCCGCACTCGACGAGCACGACGCGGCCGTCGATGCCCACGCCCAGGATGTCGATGGAACCGGTCGACCCCAGCTTGAAGTTGGCGGCCACCGCCAGCTCGCCGGGCCCGGGACTGGGGAGCAGCCCGGGCGACTGGGCCAGCAGCGTCTGCAGGGCCCGCTCGTCGTGGAGGACGGGCTGGATCTGGTGCCAGGCCTGGCCGGGCCGTCGGATGAGCATGTGGGCCTCCGTGGATCGTCCCCGAGCACCGATCGTCTGGGGTCAGCCGACTGCGAACGGTAGCACCAAGGGTCCTTGAGCCCCAATGGCCCCGTCGGTACCATCGCCCACGGGTGGGGAGGAAGGGGTTCATGATGCGCGCGCCGACCAGAGTGGTCTGCTTTGTGCTGCTCACCACCGGCCTTGTCCTGGCGCTGGCCGTCCCCCAGGGCGGGGCCGCCGGCGGCCACGACGTCAACATCGTCTCGAGTCAGTTCGACCCGAAGGAGCTGACGATCGAGGTGGGCGAAGAGGTCACCTGGACCAACAAGGACCCCGGAAGGGTCCACAGCGTGACCGCCGACGACGGGTCGTTCGACTCCAGCCCGGAATGCTCCAACGGCAACCCGGGCAAGTGCCTCGACGACCGCCAGCAGTTCACCTACGTCTTTCCCACCGAGGGGCGGTTCCCGTACTACTCCCGGACCAGCGGAGCCCCCGGGGGGCAGGGCACGTCCGGGGTCGTGGTCGTCGTGCCCGCCGGCACGCCGGCGCCGGCCACCTCCAGCTCCACCACCACCACGACCGCCAGCTCAACCACCACCACCACGGCGGTGCCCTGAAGTCCACGAAAAAAAACCCGTCCGGACCCTCAAGTGGGGCCCCGGGCCTGCCGATGTACGTGTTGGTGAGTGGGACTGACGTAGCCCCCCCGTCCTGATCCTCCCCCAGGGACGCGGGGGCTACGTCGCGTCTGCGTGCTGTTCCGCCTTGGCCAGCGCCGCCGCGGCCTCGATCGCCCGGCGCTGCGCGGCCGCCGCTTCTCCCGCCGCATCCTCCGCCTCGGCCCGCAGGCTCTCCGCCTCCTGGTGGGCTTCGGCCGCCCGGCGAGCTGCCGCCTCGGCCCGTTCTGCCCGCCGGGTGGCCCGGGTCTCGGCCGCCTCGGCTTCGGCCTCGGCCCTCCGCAGCGTCCGGCGCGCCTCCTCCACGGCCTCGGTGACCGCCGTCTTCTTCGGCGGCGGCGTCCGGCGCCGGGCCGGCGGCAGGGTGGTCTCCCCGGCCAGGGCCTCGAGCCCGAAGCCGGCGGGTTCCAGGTCCTCGACCAGCACGCCCTTGCGCAACAGGTCGGCGCCGGCCGGATCGCCGGCCGCCGCCCGCACGGTGGCCGCCATCCGCTCCTGCTGAACGGGGGAGGCCTTCTCCAGGAACCCGGCCGCCCGGGCCACCACCCGGTCGACCTCCTCCCCCAATGCCCGGCCGGCGTTTCGCAGGTCCCCGGCGTCCCCCGCCAGTGCCGCCCGCTGGGCCTCGGCCAGGGCCCGGGCCGCCTCCAGCAGGCCGGCCACGTCGTCGGGGTGGCAGCGGGCCGCCTGGTTGAGGGCCCAGGCCGCCAGCGAGGGCTTGCGGGCCTGCTTCACCTCCGCCGCCTCCGCCTTGTGCCCGGCGGCCCGCAGCTCCTTGGCCTTGGCGTCCCGGGCCGGGATGAAGTCGGCCAGCGGCAGCCCGTAGAGATCCTCGATGCCCGCCACCTCGGCCATAAACCCGACGTTACCGGCGCGGGTGCGGCGAGGCCGCCGCCAGCAGCACCGCGCGCCGAAACCGGGGCGGGATGGCCCCGGATTCGTCGTGACATCGCCCTCGAGGTCCAGCGGGACAAAGGGCTGGATGGAGCCCCGCCAGGACCGGTCCCCCAGTCTTACCCGAAGGCGCGGCAGAACCAAACACGACCGGTCGAAAACGCCCCAACCGACCGCCCCCCCGCTTTCCCTACCCCCTTCCGTCTGCTACAAACGTCTCCAGAGGGCTGGCTGGAAGTCACCGGGAGTGGTGTCATGCAGCTGGCCCCCGTCGCGTCCAAGGGACGGAGATCGTCCGACGGCAGATCGCCCGACAACGGGACGGTCCCGCCGGACGAGCGATTCCTCACCGAGCTGCTGGCCGGCCTCCGGGCCGCCTCCGCCGGCGAGTCGACCGTACGCCTGTCGACCCGGAAGACGGGGCTCGCCGGCGACGTGGCCAAGGCGTTCAACGACCTGGTGGGCCTGCACAACAAGCTCAACCGCGAGATGGTCCGGGTCTCGAAGGCCATCGGGCGGGACGGGCGAACCACGGAACGGGTGGACATGGGGCCGGTGACGGGCACCTGGGTGACCCGGGTCGACGCCGTCAACTCCATGATCGACGACCTGGTCCGGCCGACCAATGAGGTGGCCCGGGTCATCTCGGCGGTGGCCGCCGGCGACCTCTCCCAGAAGATCCCCCTCACCATCGAGGGCCGGCCCGTCAAGGGCGAGTACGCCCGCATGGCGGCGGCGGTGAACTCGATGGTGGATCTGCTGTCGGCCTTCTCCGCCGAGGTGACCCGGGTGGCCCGCGAGGTGGGCACCGAGGGCCGCCTCGGCGGCCAGGCCCGGGTCCGGGGCGTGGCCGGGACGTGGCGGGACCTGACCGACAACGTGAACCAGATGGCCGCCAACCTGACCGACCAGGTCCGCAACATCGCCCTGGTGACCACGGCCGTGGCCAACGGCGACCTGTCCCAGAAGATCACGGTGGACGCCCGCGGCGAGGTGGCCGAGCTGAAGGGGACCGTCAACACGATGGTCGACCAGCTCCGGTCCTTCGCCCACGAGGTGACCAGGGTGGCCCGCGAGGTGGGCACCGAGGGCAAGCTCGGGGGCCAGGCTGACGTCCCGGGCGTGGCCGGGACGTGGAAGGACCTCACCGACTCGGTGAACTTCATGGCCGGGAACCTGACCGACCAGGTCCGCAACATCGCCCAGGTGACCACCGCCGTGGCCCGGGGTGACCTGTCCCAGAAGATCACCGTCGAGGCCAAGGGCGAGGTGGCCGCCCTGGCCGACACCATCAACTCCATGACCGAGACCCTCCAGGCCTTCGCCGACGAGGTGACGCGGGTGGCCCGCGAGGTGGGCACCGAGGGTCGACTGGGGGGCCAGGCCGAGGTGCCAGGCGTGTCGGGGACGTGGAAGGACCTGACCGACAACGTCAACCAGCTGGCCGGGAACCTCACCTCCCAGGTCCGCAACATCGCCCAGGTGACCACGGCCGTGGCCCGGGGTGACCTGTCCCAGAAGATCACGGTGGACGCCCGGGGCGAGGTGGCCCAGCTGAAGGACACCATCAACACCATGGTGGACCAGCTGGGCTCCTTCGCCGACGAGGTCACCCGGGTGGCCCGCGAGGTGGGCACCGAGGGCCGCCTGGGCGGCCAGGCCTACGTGAAGGGCGTGTCGGGCACCTGGAAGGACCTGACCGACAACGTCAACCAGCTCGCCTCCAACCTGACCGGCCAGGTCCGGAACATCTCCCAGGTGACCAAGGCGGTGGCCCGGGGCGACCTGTCCCAGACCATCACCGTGGAGGCCCAGGGCGAGGTGGCCGAGCTGAAGGACACCATCAACACCATGGTCGACCAGCTCTCCGCCTTTGCCGACGAGGTCACCCGGGTGGCCCGCGAGGTCGGCACCGAGGGCAAGCTCGGCGGCCAGGCCCGGGTGCCGGGCGTGGCCGGCACGTGGAAGGACCTCACCGACTCGGTGAACTTCATGGCCGGCAACCTGACCGACCAGGTCCGCAACATCGCCCAGGTGACCACGGCCGTGGCCCGGGGTGACCTGTCCCAGAAGATCACGGTGGACGCCCGGGGCGAGGTGGCCCAGCTGAAGGACACCA
>JBIOUX010000178.1:0-66159 GCA_044867425.1 Acidimicrobiia bacterium
CCGCCGCCATGTCCCCCAGATGGGCCGCATCCCCAAAATTCAACACCCGGCCCCGAGACGTGAAGATCCAATAACCCAACCCCGACGGCGTCGCCGACAACGACGTCACCGTCTCCCCGGCCGCCAGGCGCCCGGCGCTCACCGCCCCGTAGAAGGCGGCGTCGCCGTGGAGGGACACCCGGCCGGCGGAGTCGACGATCCAGTAGCCGTTGCCTGACGGGGTCGGCTCCAGGTCCATGGCGCTGACGTAGGCGGCGTTGCCGTGAGCGACGGCCTCGCCGAAGGGATACACCTTCCCGTCCGAGCCCAGCATCCAGTAGCCCGAGCGGCCGGCGGCCGGCTGCTGGACCGGCGGCTGCTGGACCGGCGGCTGCTGGATGGGAGGCTGCTGGACCGGCGGCTGCTGGACGGGTGGCTGTTGCACCGGCGGCTGCGGGCCGGGAGTTGACGTGTAGTTGCTGTTGGCCGCCGCCGGCCAGCCGATGTTGTGGATCTGCTTGAACCAGGGATCCTGGCCGGCCGAGGTGCGGTAGGCGTCGGACGAGGCCTGTGTGGAGTTGATCCGCCAGTCGCCGTTCTGGTCCGACCCGTCGGCGTTGATGTCGAAATAGACCATGGCGGCGATGTCGGAGTAGATGCCGCACCAGTGGCAGGCCGCGGTCCGGGGCTTGGTGCCGTTGACGGCGTCGTGGCTCTCCCTGATCCAGTCGGGCTTGGTCAGGTACGGGGCGATGTTGGTGTAGTGCTCGGCCCGGCCGTCCTGCTCTTCGGTCTCGGACTGCTCGATGGCGCCGTACTCGCCGATCATGATCGGCTTCACCTTGGTCTTGTTGGGGAAGACGGTCTGCTCGAAGTCCGAGTCGTCCCGGGTGATCTCCTCGATCATGTCGGCCGGGATGGGGCCGGTGGAGCGGGCCCAGACCATGAACTCGTCGAAGATCTCGACGAGGCCCCGCCACCGGTCCCGCTCGTAACCGGACTCCTTGTTGCGGCGGGAGAGGGCCCAGTTGTAGCCGTCGGCCGAGATCCAGTCGACGACGTCGTCGCCGGGGTAGTAGTCCCAGGCGTGGTAGCTCTTCCCGAGGCCGTCCTGGGCGCCGTCGTTGACGTTCTTGAAGTGGGCGGCGTTGCCACACCACACCCACACCACGTTCTTGGCCCCCACCCGCTCGACCTTGAGCGGCACCTGGTGGACGAGGGGCACGGCGGGGGCGGCGATGATGTCGTAGATGCGGTTCCAGGCCCGGATGAAGTCGGCCGGCTGCCCGACGTGGAGCTCGCTGCGGTTGCCGTCGTTGTCGACGTCGTCGGAGTCCTTGATGCGCTTGGAGCCGTCCATCTCCCAGCAGTAGCGCATGAAGAAGTCGGCCCCGAGGGCCTTGAAGGCCTCGCCGGTCTTGCGGATCACCTCGTCGTACTGGCCGCTGTTGACGTTGGCGCTGTTCATGCAGGCCCAGCCGACGAGGGGGATGCGGCCGAGCGAGACGTCCCAGTGGGCCAGCCGGGACAGGCCCCGGCCGTTGTAGGTGGCCGAGTTGGCGGCGTCGAAGGGCACAGCCGCCTTGGCCGGATCCCAGTTGTCGGCGATCTCGGTGAACTCGTAGTAGCTGTTGTCGATGTCCATCCGTCGGCCGGCGCGCTCCTCGGTAGCCAGGATGTGCTGGTCCTTGGCCGTGAGCGTCCCGGTATGGCGATCGTCGGGGTGGACGCCGAGCAGGGCTCCGGTGGCGGGCACCAGGCGCCCGGGGGCGCGGGGCGGCGCCACCACGCCGGCATGGGGGGTGAGGTAGGTGTGCGGGTCGTCGGGGACCGTCGGGTAGTGGGCGTCGGCCGGCAGGGCGGCGGCCAGGGTCGATGCGCCCAGCAGGCTCGCCAGGAGGAGGCGGACGGGCAGACGGCGACGGCGCGGCGATCCCATGCTGTGACCTTTCGGACGCTTCGGGCCCATCGCACCGGCCGGGGGCAGGCGCGGGGGTGGTGGTCAGGCCGGAGCGGCGCGCGCCGAGGGGGGGACCCCAGCTAGCTCGCTCGCCGATAGAAGTTCGGCGGGCGGCACAGTTGTCCCTCCTTCGCCCTCGCGATACGGCCGGCTCACCCGAAGTCGAATGCCTCGTATTTGCTGGCGGCGACGTCGTCGCAGATCTGCCGGTACACGCCGACACCGCCGAGGAAGGTGGAGAAGGAGCGCGGCTTCCCGGGAATGTTGGCGCCGGTGTACCAGGACCTCGTACCGGGGAACAGCGTGGCGCCGGCAATGGCGTCCACCTGAGCCATCCAGTCGTCCTGCGCCTCGGCCCTCGCCTCGATGACACGGTGGCCGGCGGCGTGGGCAGAACTGAGGCAGGCGGCGATCCAGTCCACGTGCTGTTCGATGGACACGACCACGTTGCTCAAGACC
This sequence comes from Acidimicrobiia bacterium, assembly GCA_044867425.1. Lineage (GTDB taxonomy): Bacteria > Actinomycetota > Acidimicrobiia > IMCC26256 > BP-133 > CAWBJP01. The sequence continues at coordinate 2,399 of JBIOUX010000178.1, forward strand.
GAGGGGCTCCCCGGTCCGGTGATCATGAACAGGTTCGGGAATCCGGCGCAGGCGACACCCAGGTACGTCCGCGGCCCGGCCACCCAGGCGTCGGCCAGCGCCTCGCCCTGTCGGCCCCGGATGTCGATGGCCAGCAAGGCGCCGGTGATGGCGTCGAACCCGGTGGCGAGGACGAGGCTGTCGACCTCGTAGTGGCCGTCGGTGGTGCGAATGCCCCGGGGCGTGACCTCCTCGATCGGCGTCGCCCGCAGGTTGACCAGCCTGACGTTGTCCCGGTTGAAGGTGTCGTAGTAGTCGGTGTCGACGCACAGGCGCTTGGTGCCCAAGGCGTAGTCGTGCGGGGACAGCGCTTCCGCCACCGTTGGGTCCTTCACCGCCTCCCGGATCTTCCCCCGCACGAACTCTGCCGCCACGTCGTTCGCCTCCCGGTTGAACAGGACGTCGGCGAAGACGCCGGCCATGCCGAGGCCGCCCATCTCCCAGCGCGACTCCAGTGCGGCCCGCTGCTGCTCGGGCGAGAAGGCGGCGGCCGGTCTCTCATCCATCGGGATGGGCGCACCCGCAAAGGTGTGACGCTGTTCCTCCCGGTACTCCGGGTAGCGGGCCTTGAGGGTCTTCACGGTCTCGGGATCCAGAGCACGATTGTGTGCTGGGACGCTGAAGTTGGGGGTCCGCTGGAAGACGACCAGTTCGGCTGCCTGCTCGGCGATGACCGGGATCGCCTGGACAGCCGACGATCCGGTCCCGATGACCGCCACCCGCTGCCCGGTGAAGTCAATCTGCTCGTGGGGCCAACGTCCCGTGTGGTACACGCTCCCCTCAAAGGACGCCATCCCCGGGTAATCGGGGGTGTTGACGGTCGACAGGCACCCCGTGGCCATGACGCAGTACCGAGCCGTAAGAACCTCCGCATCGTCGGTGAGCACGGTCCAGGCGTTGTCCGTTTCGTTGAAAACGGCCGAGACGACCCGGGTGTTGAACGTGATGTCGCGCCGGAGGTCAAAGCGGTCGGCTACGTGGTTGAGGTAGGCCAGAATCTCCGGTTGGGGGGCGTAGCGCTGCGTCCACTCCCACTCCTGCTCGAGTTGCGGATCGAAGGAGTACGAATAGTCGACGCTCTCGATGTCGCAGCGCGCCCCCGGGTACCGGTTCCAGAACCATGTACCGCCGACGTCGCCGCCCGCCTCGAACACCCGCACCGACAGGCCCAGGCCACGCAAGCGATAGAGGGCGTAGAGCCCGGCGAAACCGGCGCCTACCACGACGGCATCCACGCTCTGCCCGCTGCCGTCGAGGGTCTTGCTCGACGCGGTCACGCGGCCTGGCGGACTCCAGTCGGGCGGATCTCCCAGGCGTCGATGAGGTCGTTCAAGGAGAGGAACCGGTCGACGCCCTGGGTGAAGATCCACATGCGGGGCGATCCCGCACGACCGGCCGAGACCAGCTGGCAGTCATCGATGCGAGACCCGTCCCGAAGGGCGAGGCTCACCTGCCGGCCCTCGAGCTCTCTCAGTTGGTTGATTCGAGCGTGGAGCACGGCGACCTCCTCAATGAACTGAGCCGGACGCTACGACAGCCTGCCGTTGGCGTCCGTCCCCCACCGAACAGTCGATGTGTGCGGCGGGCGACAGAGCATCGCCGGCGAGACCCTCACCGAATCACAGTGCGAGTCCAGCGGTGACCCGCAGGGCGAATTCGACCGACCGTTCGACGATCAGGTCCCCGTCGTAGTCCAGGGTGGCCACGTGGAAGGAGCGCTCCAGCGTGACCCGTTCGACCGGGCCCGCCACCCGGGCGGCCAGGACGTCGGAGGACACCGGCGGGACGATGTGGTCCTCGGCCACTCCGGGGGCGGCGATGTCGGAGCCGATCCCGGGCAGGCGGTCCTGCCCCTGATCGAGGCAGACCCGCAGCATGTCGGCAAAGGAATCCGCCGGCGGATCGAACAGCCCGTTGACGGCCGCCACCGCGGCGACCCGGGGCTGGCGGGCCGCCAGCCACACCGCCAGCGTGGCCCCCATGGACAGGCCGGCCACCACCACCGAGTCCGTCTTGCCGGCCAGATCCAGGTAGCAGGCTTCCAGCGCCCCCGACCAGTCGGTGAAGCGGGTGGGGGCCATGTCTTCAACCGAGGTGCCGTGCCCGGGACGCCCCGGGGATCACCGCCCGGGCCACCTCAGACAGTTTCGGACATAGGGGTCGCCTCAGACATAAGGATCGTCAGCGCCGCCGGCCAGGGCCCACCACTCCTCGGGCGCGGGGTCCCAGTCAGGGTCGGGCACGATGCAGTCGACCGGGCAGGCGGGCAGGCACTTGTCGCAGCCGCTGCACAGCTCGGGGACGATGACCACGTCCGGCCCGTGGTTGAAGATGGCACCGAAGGGCGGCGGGCAGGCCCGCAGGCAGGCGTCGCAGTTGATGCACAGCGACATGTCGATCCGCAGCGGCGGAACCTGCCACTTGGGATTCCTCGTCCGGGTGGCCAGCCTGGCTGTTCTCATGGCTCTTCGCCTGGCGGCTCATCGCGGTGCGACCGGGGGCCCCTGCCCCCGTCGCGGCGCGTTGCTAGCCCCGGCCTCGGCGCCACACGGCCCGGCGCACCTCGGACTCCGCGCCTTCAGCGGCGGCGGAGAGGATGGCGATGGCCTCGCCGATGATCTCCGCCTGGGTGACGACCACGTCCTCCAGCTCGGAGATCTTGCGCTCCAGGGACAGGAGCCGCTGCTTGTCGTCCCGGAAGTCCTGGGTGATGAGCAGGGCGGCGCCCAACCCGATGAGGACCGCACCCCCGACGCCGCCGGAGATGAGGTAGGGCATCTGCAGGAAGACCTCGGGCAGGTCGCGCACCTGGTACCAGGCGACCAGGATGGCGACCCCGCCGGCCGCCATCAGCACCCAGGCGAGGACGGCCCGCCAGCGGCGGAACAGCTGCTCCTGGACGAGCGCCTGGAGCTGGGCCTGTTGCTCCCTCCGGTCAGTGGTACCGGGGGTCGATTCCAAGTGCTCTCCTAGCCGAGACGCCGGATCAGGAACCGGGCCACAGGCAGGATGAGCCCGAGGCCCAGGAAGGCCCCGAACGCCCGGCTGACGCTGCGGGCCCCCCGCAACCCCAGAGTATCGACTATTCCACCCGGTGAGGGCAGCGCCACACCGTTCGGATCGAGCGTCGAGCCCGGCGGGACCGGCGGGCCGCTGACGGCGCCCGAATCAGGGGCGGGGGCCGGCGGCACCGGGGCGCTGACCTCGAGGTCGCTGTTGTTGTTCGGCAGCGGCGCCGCTCGTGGCGTCGACGGCTTCGGCTTGTTGTTCGCGGTCCCGGTGGCCGGCCCCGAGGCGGGACCCGACGTGGAGGGTCCGCCGGCCGGGGCGGGCGGCTCCGGAGAGGCCTGCACCTTGTCACCCTCGTTGATGGTGATCTCGCGCTCACGGTCGAAGGCGGCGACCAGGGCGGTCGAAGAGCCGAGGTCGAGCACCTGGGAGACCGCCTGGGCGGGAACGCCGGGAGGGCCCTGGACCGACTGGTCGAAGCGGACGGTGAAGCCCTTGACCTTGACGGTCACGAAGTCGGGCTGGCGGTCGACCTGGGCGGCGAAATCGGGGAGCTCCAGGGTGATGCCCCGCTTCTTCAGGTCCTCGAGCAGCGCCTTGGCCCCGTCATAGGCCTCCTGCTCGGACGGAGCCCCGCTGGCCAGCCGCAGCCCGGCCGACGTCAGCTGGACGGGCTGATCGAGGATCAGGAAGTTCTCCACCCGGATGTCGCCCCGGCCGTCCTTGGAGTTGGCCGCTCCCAGCCCGCTGGCGGTGGCGGTGGTGGACAGGGAGGAGAAGCGGATCTCGCCCTTGGGGCCGATGACGCCGTCGCGCAGCTCGGAGCGGGCCACGCCCGTCAGCCGGCCGGCGCTGTCGATGGATGTGTCGTGGCTGGCCGAGGAGCCGCCGATGGTGATGTAGCCGCCCAGCCCGCCCGCGGGCCCGGCGGCCTCACCCAGGGTCCGCACCAGCTGATTGCCGCAGTCGCCGGCGCAGTCGGTCATGGCGTGGATGCTTCCCGGGTACTTGCCTTCCTTGCCCGTGAAGGAGGCGGCCTGCTCCCGGTGAGCCGGGTCGGCCGAAAGGTTCGGGTGTTCCACCGCCGCCTCAGGCAGGAACGGGTCGCGGCACTTGCCTTCCTCGTATCCGCTGCAGGTCAGCCCCTGGATCGACTCGGCCCGCATGGCCGTCACCGACAGGTCGGGCTGGGCCAGCGCCGCCTTGGCCTCGGTCAGGGGCAGGTTGTTGGTCACGCCCGAGACGTAGGGCACCTTGAGGTTGTCGACCGGCAGGCCGCTGGAGCCGGCCCAGAGGAGCGGATAGGCGCGCGCCAGCACGGTGTAGGCGGCGGGGGCGGCAGGAGCAGCAGAAGCGGGAGAGGGCGCAAGTAACACCAAGGCGGACGCCACCAGCGTGGCGCCCAGCCCCCGGGGGAGGCGGCCCAGCTTCATTCTGGTGCTCCTTTGGTTCGTTTGGCGTCGGCGCCGTTGCCTCCGCCGGGGTGCGTTGACTGCCACGAAACGTCTCCGGGAGACAGCTTACCTGGCTCCGCGAACACGGTGTTGCGGCCATTCTCGACCACTACGACCTGATCAGCAAGGTTGAGAGCGAGCTTGACGAATTGCTCCACCACGAGGAGTGATACCCCATTCAGGGTCAAACCTCGCAAAACTTCAAACAGTTGGATGGCGAGGGCGGGCGACACCCCCGTGGACAGCTCGTCCACCAGCAGGAGGCGGGGCCGGCTGACCAGCGCCCGGGCCAGGGAAAGGACCTGCTGCTCCCCCACCGGCAGGGCGCCTGCCACGCGGTGGGCCACCTCCCGCAGGCCGGGGAAGAGCCCGAGCGCCCACTCGACGTCTTCCTGCGCCTTCCGGCGGCGCGTGAAGGCCCCAGCGGAGAGGTTCTCCAGCACCGTCAGGCCCGGGAAGATCCGCCGGCGCTCCGGGACCTGGACCACCCCGGCGGCCACGATGGCCCCCGGGCCCATCCGGTCGAGCCGGGACCCGTCGAAGGTGATGGTGCCGGCCGAGGGCCGGACAACGCCCGAGAGGGCCCGGAGGAGCGTGGTCTTGCCCGCCCCGTTCGGTCCCAGCAGGGCCACCACCTGGTTGTCCCCCACCGTGAGGTCGAAGCCCCGAAGGGCGGGCCGGGGGCCGTAGGACACAACCAGGTCGCGGACCTCGAGCACGCCCGTCACCCGTCCTCGGCCGGCGGCCCGGGAGCCGGAGCCGGCGGCTCGGGGGGGGACGGTGGGGGCATGACCGGCCGGAGGAAGGCGGCCCGGACCCGGGCGTCCTCCGCCACCTCCCCGGGTTCGCCCCGGCCGACCACGGCGCCGGCGTCGAGGACGTAGACGAAGTCCGCCAGCGACGACACGAAGGGCAGGTCCTGGTCGCTGACCAGGACGCCGACCCCCATCTCGTCGCACATCATGCCGATGCGCTCGGACAGCTCCCCGCGCTCCCCGGGGTCGAGGCCGGCGGTGGGCTCGTCCAGGATGGCCAGCCGGGGTTCGGCGGCCAGGGCCCGCCCCAGCTCCACCAGCCGGCGCACGCCGTTGGGCAGGAGGGCGACGGGAGACTCGGCGTGCTCATCGATCCCGAGGAACTCGAGGAGCTCCAGGGCGTGCGTCCGGGCCAGGCGGTCCTCGTGCTTGGAGAGGGCGAGGCCGAATCCGCAGGAGAAGAACCCGCCCCGCATGCGGCGATGGCGGCCCACCATCACGTTCTCCACCGCCGTCATCGACTCGAACAGCGCCGGCCGGGAGAAGGTGCGGGCCATGCCGAGGGCGCCCCGGCGATGGGACGCCATCCCAGAGACGTCGCGATCCCCGAAGTAGATGCGACCGGTGGTGGCCGGGACGAAGCCGCCGATGGCGTCGCACAGGGCGGTCTTCCCGGCGCCGTTGGGGCCGACCACGGCCACGATCTCCCCGTCGTTGAGCTCGAGATCGACGTCGTTGACCGCCACCAGCGAGCCGAAGCCCACCGTGAGGCCCTGGATGCGGAACAACGGGCCGGTCCGGCGGGGGTGGTCACCCAGGAACTGGGAGAGGTGCGACTCGAACTCGTCGCGGGAGGGCGGCGCCGTCCGGAAGGGCCGGGTCCGCTCCAGCTCCTTGGGCTGGAACGGGCGCCACAGCAGCTCTCCCCGTTCGGGGGCCTCGGGGCCGCCCAGGCCCTCGAGTGGGCTGCCACTGTCGGACACGGGCCCCGGCCACAGGGCGTCGCTCCCCTTGGGGGTCCGGTTGCGGGCCTCCTGGAGCCGCCGGATGACGTCCTGCAGGCGCCCGCCTCCCGAGCCCGGGCGGGGGTCAGGCATCGGAGCCGCCATCCGGAGCCGCCGCCGTCGCCGGCGTCCGTCTCGCCGTCAGCCGGCGGCCGAGGCCCGCCAGCCCGCCCACGGGCACCGCGGCCACGGCCAGGAGGCCGAGCACCGCCACCGCCCCCGGGCCCGGTCCGCCTCCATCGAGGGCGGGAAGGACCTCGAAGGCGAAGACCACCGCCGCCGTACCCAGGAGTGAACCCACGCCGCCCACCACGGCGTAGAGGAGGTACTGGACAGACAGGAAGGCGGCGAAGCGGGTGGGGTCGATGGTTCCGGCCAGGTAGGCGTGGAGGATGCCACCCAGACCGGCCACCACGGCGGCGAAGGCGAGGGCGGTGAGCCGGTAGTGGCGCGGGTTGATGCCCAGGCTGGCCGCTCCCTCCTCGGCGTCCCGGACGGCGGCGAAGGCCCGGCCGACCCGCGAGTGCCGCAGGTTGGAGGCGAACCACACGACGCCGGCGGCCAGCGCCAGCGCCAGGAGATAGAGGGAGACGGCGGGGCGGCCGGCCAGCGACACCATCCACTCGGGCCGGGCCAGTTCGCTGCGCCCCGTGAACCAGTGGGAGCGCGGACCCCACAGGAACGACGATCCCACCACGGCCAGACCGACGGAGACGATGGCGAAGGGCAGCCGGGCCCGGGCTCGCAACGCCGGGAGCCCCACCACCATGGCCAGAGGCAGGACGAGGAGGGCGGCCATCGGGATGGCCAGCACGTGGGGGACGTTGAGGCGGGTGGCGAGGTCGGCCGTCAGGAAGGCGGAGAACCCGGCGAAGGCGACCTGCCCGAGAGGGACCTGGCCCGTCCACCCGGTCAGCACCACGATCGAGGTGCACACCAGGAAGACGGAGATGCCCCGCACCCAGGCGGCCAGCGCCAGGTCGCCGGAGAAGGCGGGCACCGCCACCACCAGGACCGCGGCCGCCACCAGCAGGGCGGCCCGGCCCAGGCCGGGCGGCAGGCGGACCAGCCCCCCCGGCACCGCCGGAGCCCAGTCCTCCGTGCGGTCATCCGGTTCCCGGAGACGCCCCAGCAGCCCGGGCCGTTTCCAGAGGAGCAGGGCCACGATGAGGAAGGCGACCAGGGTGCGCACCCCGCCCAGGCGGACCGAGCCGGTGGGTTCCAGCAGGGTGGGCACCACCCCCAGGATGAGGGCGCCGAGGCCGGCCAACGGGAGGCTCCGGAACCCGCCGAGGAGGGCGGCCCCGAAGGCGAAGGGCAGGTACACCGTCTGCTCGTAGGTGCTGGACAGCACCGGGTGGGCCACGAGGATGACGGCGAGGGCGGCGAGGAGCGACGACAGCGCCCACGCGGCCATCGACAGCCGGCTCGGGTCCATGCCCATCATCCCGGCGGCGTCCCGGTCGGCGGCGTGGGCCCGCAGGGCGAGCCCGAAGCGGCTGCGGCGGTAGAGGGCGGTCACGACGAGGAGGGCGGCGGTGGCCAGCAGGATGCTCCCCAGCTGCTGGCGGGGAACACCCACGTCGCCGAGGGTGAGCGGGGGCCCGGGCCACACGCCGGGGAGGAGCTTGGGGGCCGACCCCCAGACGGCGTTGGCCCCGGCCAGCAGGGCGGCCGTCCAGCCCAGGAGGACGATCAGGGCGGTCTGGGTTCGGCCCCGCCAGGCCCGGACCAGGAGGTCGGTGGCCACGCCCAGGGCGGCGGCAGCCACCAGCGCCGGGATCAGCGCCGGCCACCAGCCCAGGTCCCCGCCGATGATCCCGTCCGGAGTGGCCAGGTCCCAGTGGAGCACGGCGGCCACCGTGCCGACGGCCACGAAGGCGACGTTGGGCACCCTGGTGGCCTGGTAGACGAGGGTGACGCTGGTGGCCATCAGGGCATAGATGGCACCGAGTGAAAGTCCGAGAACCGTGGCTTCGAACAGGCTCGTCACGCGATGCCTCTGGCGGCTTCGCCGCCCCGCCTGGGGCCCCAACCCCAGGCTCCTCCGAAGCGTGGGGCCCCAACCCCACGCTCGGCCGTGCTCTTAGGGCGCACAGGCGCTCTCCGGGCAGCCCGACTCGAGGACCTCGCCCGTGGGGACGAACCGCCCGCCGGTGGCGGCCAGGAGCGACATCTTCCTGGTCCCCACCCGGGCCGACGGCGACCAGGTGAGGACCGGGCCCATCCCCGAGTCCCAGGCCGCCAGCCCCTCGGCCGCCCGCAGGAAGGCGGGTCGGGTCAGCTGGGGCCCGGCGGCGGTGAGCAACTGCTCGGTGACCTTGGCAGCCAGGTAGGCGGCCAGGGTGGCGGGCGCGCCGGGTTCGGCGTCGGGGTGGTAGCGGGCCAGGTCGGCCCGGTACTCGGCCATGGCCGGCGAGGGGTCGGCGGCGGGCAGGAAGATGGAGGTGGACAGGAAGCCATCGGCGAACTGGCCGACGGCGGTGGCCGCCTCGTCGGCGGGAATGGACACCTCGTTGGCCACGGGGGCCTTCCAGTTGATCCGCCGCATGGCGGAGAGACACAGCTGCAGATCCTGGGGAGTGGCAAGGTTCAGGACGAGATATTGGGGGCTGTGGGCCAGGGTGTCCCGCACCTGGTCGTCGCAGGAGGTGGCCCCCAGCGGCAGCCTGACCTTGCCCTTGTTCTTCAGCCCCTCCTGCTCGTAGATGGCCTCGGCCTCGGCGGCCATGGCCGCGGCGTCCTCCCAGACGGGATCGTCGCTCATGATCATGCCGATGCTTGACGCGCCCAGGGCCTTGGCCTTGCGGGCCCGCATCCAGGCGGCATGACGGGTCCCCGGACCGGTGGTGAAGATGCAGCGGTGCTGGGGGGCGACCTGGGGCTCGGGCAGGGTGGCCACATCGGCGACCAGCGGGAGCGGGGTCCCGCCGGCGGCGGCCACCTCCCGGCAGGCGTAATCGGCCACCGCTCGCACCGACCCGGCGGCGAAGGCGGAGAAGACATGGTCGGTCTCCACCAGGCGATGGAACAGCGCCTGGTCGCGGGCGGGATCGAGGCCGTCGTCGTGCACGACGAGCCTGAGGCGCCGGCCGTGGATCCCGCCGGCGTCGTTGATCCGCTGGACCCGGGCGTCGAATCCGTAGAGCTCTTGGCGACCAATGGCGCCCAGGGGCCCCGAGAGAGGAATGGCCCCACCCATCACCACGATGGTAGCGGTCACCCCCTCCTCGATTGGTGGAGGGGGGCTGGTGGTGGCCACCACGGGAGGCGCCGGATGGGGAGCGGCGGCGACCCGGACGCCGGGGGCGGGCGAGGGAGCGGGTGCCGGAGTGGACGGGGGGAGCCCGGCCCCGGACGGGGGCGCGCCGGGCGTGGTCGCCGGCTGGGCGGCGGGACGGGGAACATCCTCGGGGTTGGCGGCCTCCGACCGGGCCCGGGAGAAGCGCACCGGCCGCCGGCCCACCGAGGCCTCCCCGTCCGGGACCTGGGTGCCCGCAGGGCCCGATCCGCGGGTGGGCTGGTTCCGGCGGTAGTTCTCCTCCAGGGTGCCCCCGCAGCCCCCTGCGACCAGCGACAGCGCACCGGCGACGGCCAGGACCCGGACCGCCGAGACCCGGCCTGAAATCGGTCTTTTCCTTCCCGACACGGACACGCGCCTCGATTTCGAACGCCCGGTCAAGGCTGGGGGACGATGAACGTATGCACCCTCGCCGCCGCCTCACCCGCCAGGGCCGGCGAAGGAAAGCGCAGCTTATCCACCATGGAGCGCTGCTCTTCGCCGAGCGGGGCTACGCCGAGACCCGGGTGCTCGACATCGTCCGGGCCGCCGGCGTGGCCAAGGGCCTCTTCTACTGGTACTTCGAGAACAAAGAGGACCTGTTCAAGGAGCTCATCGACGACACCCGGCGGCAACTCCGCCAGGCTCAGGCCGAGGCCATCCGCGGCGTCGACGACCCGCTCGAGCGCCTCTACCGGGCCACGGCCGCCTCGGTGCGGTTCATGGCCCGCCACCACCACGTCTACGCGCTGATGCGGGAGGCGTCGGCGAGCGGCGACAGCCGGGCCCCGGCGGGCGACGCCGACGGCCCCTCCGGCCGTCTGGTGGCGGCCGTCCGGCGGACGTCCGACATCCACACCGCCGAGGTCACGGCCCTGCTGGCCCAGGGTCAGGAACGGGGAGTGGTCCGGGCCGACGACGCGCGCCTCCTGGCCTACGGAGTGCTCGGCACGACCTGGGCCACCGTCCATTTCGGCTGCCGTCAGGAGCCGCCCGTCCCGGTGGAGGAGCTGGCGTCCGCCACCGCCCGCTCCGTGGTCCGCGCCGTGGCCGTCGACCACCACCTGGCCCGGGCCGCGGAGCTGCGGGCGGAGCTGGCCGCCGGGGCCCAGGCCGGGCAGCCGGCGACCGGGCCTTGAGACACCGCCCGGCCCGACGCCTATCTTCTTCCGGTGGCCAAATACGCCTTTCTGTCCCCGGAGTGGTTCGTCCAGGTGCGCCGGCTCCACGCCGAGCACGGCGCCGTGCTGCCTCCCGAAGCCGATCTGCGCATGAACCTGCGGGTCACCGACACGCCCTTCGCGGGCGACTGCGAGTTCCACATGGCGGCCTCGGACGGGAGTGCGGAATGGGGGGAGGGCCACCTGGACGACCCCGACGTGACCCTGATCCTGGGCTACGCCACCGCCCGGGACATCTTCGTCATGGGCAACCCCCAGGCCGCCATCGAGGCGTTCATGGCCGGCCGGATCACCATCTCGGGCGACATCACCAAGCTGATGGTGGCCCAGGCGGCCCCACCGGGCCCCGGCGCCATCGGCCTCGCCCTCGCCCTCCAGGAGATCACGGAGTAAGTCACAGGCGAAGTGGCGCCGCCGCCGGACGCGGCCGTGCCTCGAGGGGGTAGGGCATCCGGGCCCGGTGGCGGCTGGGGAACACCACCCGGCACTCGCAGACGCTCCTACCCCCCCGAGGCACGGAGCGATGCGATCCTAACACGGTGCTTCTCAAGAGCAATCGATCGACCCGCCACCTCCGGAGAGATTCGCGGCTCCTGACCTGCTCAGAGGTACAGGGTGACCGTCTCGCCCCGCCGGACGACCTCATGGGGGGACGGATCCTGGCGGCGGACGGGGCGGTCGAAGCGGAAGCCCACGACGTCGACGTGGAACCCGAGCGCCTCGAGGCGGCGGACGGCGTCCTCGATGTCGTCGCCCCGCACGTCGGGCACCTCGACCACATCGGGCCCCTTGCTCACCACCACGGTGACCGCCGAGTCCCGGGGCGCCTCCTCCCCCGCCACCGGGTCCTGGCGGATGACCTCGCCGGCCGGAACCGAGTCGCTGAACGCGTCGGTTCGCGTCACCCCGAGGTGGCGCCCGGCCAGGCTCTCGGAAGCCTCGGCGTAGCTCTTGCCCACCACGTTGGGCACCGTTACCGGTTTCGGCCCCCGGGAGACCACGAGGTGGACCTGGCTCCCGGGCGCGACCATCCCCTCGGCCGGGTCCTGGGTGGCCACGGCACCGCCGGGCACCGTCTCGGAGAAGTCGGAGGTGACAGCCACCTCGAAGCCGGCCGCTTCCAGCGTGGCCCGAGCCTTCGCCTCGGGTTGGCCGGCGACGGCCGGCAGGGCCACCGGAGGCGGGCCGGAGGAGACCACCAGGACCAGCGGGCGGCCCGTGGTCGTGAACGTGCCCGGGTCGGGATCCTGGGCGATGACCGTCCCGGCCGGGTCGTCGGCGGTGCGGCCGCGGCGACGCACCTCCAGGCCGGTTCGGCCGGCGGCGTCCCGGGCGGCGTCGAAGGTGCTTCCCACCAGGTTGGGGACGCGCACCCGGGGCCCGGCGGCCCGGCTGACGGCAAAGGCGGCGGTGACCCCGGCCGCCACCACCAGCAGAAACACGACCAGCGGAACCACGCGCCGCCGGACGCGGCCCGGCGGGCGGGCGGGGACGCCGGGAGCCGGCACCGAAGCGGTGGAGGCGCCGGCGGCGGCCGGACCGGCAGAGGTCGCCGGTAGGGCGGGTCGCAACTCGGTGGGATGGGGATCGGCGCCCGCCCCGGGGAGGGCAGGGAGCCGCAGCGGGGCCGGACTGGGCAGGGCGGCCGCGACCTCGGACAAGGCGGCGGCGAAGGCGGAGGCGTCCGGATAGCGCTCCTCGGGCGCAGCCCGGCCCGCCCGCTCCAGAACGGGCCCGACCGGCCCGAGCTCGGCCGGGACGATGAGGGGGCGGTCGACGCGGGACAGGAGGGCGGACAGGGACGTCTCGGCCCCGAAGGGCACCTCGCCGGTCACCGCCTCCACCAGCACCAGGGCCAGGGAGTAGCAGTCGCTGCGGGCGTCGACGGTACCCCGGACCTGCTCGGGGGCGGCGTAGCGGGCCGTGCCCATCACCGCGCCGGCCGGTTCCGTCCAGCTCGCCTCGGCCAGCGCCCGGGCCAGGCCGAAGTCGGCCACCCGCACGTCGCCGTGCTCGTCGAAGAGCAGGTTGGCGGGTTTGATGTCGCGATGGACGAGCCCCCGGGAGTGGGCGTGGGCCAGAGCGGCGGCCACCTGGCGGCCCACGGAGGCGGCCTGGGCGGGGGTGAGGCGCTCCCCCCGGTCAAGGAGGCCGCGCAGGCTCCCGCCCTCCAGGAGCTCGAGGACCATGAAGGGGGTGTCGTCCTCCCCCCAGTCGTAGACGTCGACCACGCCGGGGTGGTGGAGGGAGGCGGCCAGCTGAGCCTCGGCCCCGAAGCGCCGCAGGAAGCCGGCGTCGTCGGCCAGGGCGGCGTGGAGCACCTTGACCGCCACGCGCCGGCGCAGCCGCACGTCCCAGGCGGCGTACACCCGGCCCGAGGCGCCGGTGCCGATGGGAGCCACCAGCCGGTAGCGGCCGGCCAGGACCCGGCCGGCCAGGTCAGCCACGCCACTTGTTCGCATCGGGATTACCCTACCGGCCGATCGCCGCCGATCCAGGTAACCCCATGAAGCTTGACCTGGCTGATGAGCTGGAGCGCCTGATCGAGCACGACGCCGTCTGGGAGACGGCCGAGCTGGGACGCTGCGCGCAGCGGCTGGCCGTGAGCCCGGACGAGGCGGCGGCCAGCCTGGCCCGGTGCTTCTCCTTCCTCCAGGGTCGCCTGGAGGAGGCGACGGCGGACGACCGCCTGCGGCGCGACGTCGAGGGTGTCCTCTATCCCCGGCTGTGGAAGGTGGTCGAGGCCGTCCGGGACGGGCTTCCCTCCGGCGAGCAGCTCAACCGGGTCCGGGCCCTCGACCGCCGGCTCACCGACCTCCTCGACGGCGGTTGACGCCCGGCCGAGCCTGACGGCCGCCGCCCTCGGCTACCTTCGGACTGTGGATCGGCGATGGACCATTCCCGTGGCCGCCGGCTTGCTGGCGCTGGAGAACGTGGCCGTGCTCACCGGCCTGCTCTTCGCCGGTTCGGCCCCGGCCGGGGTGATCGCCTTCATGTTGCTCAAGTTCCCGCTGTGCATCGCCCTGCTGCGGATGCGGGTGGCGGCGGTCGCCGTCCTCATCCTCTGGGAGAGCCTGACCATGGGCGTGGCCCTCATCAACGCCTCGCTGAGCCCCGCCGGCCAGCTGGCCCTGTTCTGCTCCGCCATGGCCGGCTCCACGCTGCTGGCTCTCTCGCTGCCCCTCTACGCCCCCAACCGGCAGGGCATCTGATGGCGACGCCCCTGCGCTCGCTGCCCCCCGGGGCCAAGGCCCCCCGCCGGTGGCTGAACCTCCAGACGGTGCTGCTGGCCGTGGCCGCGGTGGTGGCGGTCAACCTGCTGGTGGCGGCGGTCGTCATCGGCGGCCGGGAAGAGGGGCCGGAGCTGCCGTCCAACATCGAGTCCGTCATCCCCGCCCCGGGCACCGGCATGCTGGCCCAGGATGACGTGGGGGCGGATCTGCTCGACACCTTCACCGGCGCCCTGCTGATCGACGGGCTCGAGATCCCCGAGGACCAGCTGCGGATCAACCGCCCCCTGGGGCAGGTCTCGTTCCGGCCCGGCCCGGGCAAGGACATCGCCCGGCTGGAGGAGGGCCTGCACTCGGCCACCATCATCTACTGGCCCCAGGACCGGAGCCGGGAGGACGCCGCCCGATCCTTCACCTGGTCCTTCCGGGCCCACTAGCGCCCGACGGGGGAGATCCACCACCGGCGGTCGATTCGGGCCCAAGATCAGCGGCGATGCCCGACGGCCCGATGCCCCAGGAGACCGGCCCCACCCTCGAGCGCCTCGGCGGGGAGCCCTTCGGCACCGTCCTGGCCGACCCGCCGTGGCGCTTCGCCCACCGGACGGGGAAGATCTCGCCCGAGCACCGGCGTCTGTCCCGCTACGACACGTTGGACTGGAAGGAGATCGCCGCCCTCCCGGTGGGCGAGCTCATGGCTGACCGGTCCCACTGCTACCTCTGGGTACCCAACGCCCTGCTGGCCGAGGGTCTGGGCGTCCTGGAGGCGTGGGGGTTCGCCTACAAGGGGATGCTGGTGTGGGCCAAGCGGCGCAAGGACGGCGGGCCCGACGGCCGGGGGGTGGGGTTCTACTTCCGCAACGTGACCGAACCCGTCCTCTTCGGCGTGCGCGGCCGGCTGCGCACCCTCCCGCCGGCCCGCCGGCAGGTCAACATGATCGAGGCCGTCAAGCGGGAGCACTCCCGCAAGCCCGACCAGCAGTACGACGTCATCGAGCGCTGCTCGCCCGGCCCCTACCTGGAGCTCTTCGCCCGCTACCCGCGACTCGGATGGGAGTCCTGGGGTGACGAGTCCGATCCGGGCACGGTGCCCCGGGGCCGCCTCCACATCCGCTACGGGAAGACGGTCGGGTCAGCCCTCGAGTAGGGCCCTCAGGCCGTCCTCGTCGAGGACCGGGACACCCAGCGTCTGGGCCTTGTCGAGCTTGGAGCCGGGGCTCTCCCCCGCCACCACGTAGGCCGTCTTCTTGGAGACGCTGCCCGAGACCTTGCCTCCGGCCGCCTCGATGGCGGCCTGGGCCTCGTCCCGGGTCATCCCGGCCAGGGTCCCGGTGAGCACGAGGGTGAGCCCGGCCAGGGGCGGCGCCCCGGCGTCGCCGGTACCGGCGGGCCGCTTCGGTCCCTCCAGGTTCACCCCGGCCGCCCGCAGCTTGTCCACCACCTCCCGGTTGCGGTCGGCGGCGAAGAAGCGCTGCACGCTCTCGGCGATGATCGGCCCGACACCCTCCACCGCCACCAGCTCCTCGAGGGACGCCTCGGCGATGCGGTCCATGTGACCGAGGTCGGCGGCCAGGGCGATGGCCGCGGTGGGCCCGACGTGGCGGATGCCCAGGCCGACCAGCAGCTTGGCCAGGGGCTTGGCCTTGGACGCCTCGATGGCGGCCACCAGGTTGTCGGCCGACCGCTCGGCGAAGCGCTCCATGGACAGGACCGTGTCCTTGGACAGGGAGTAGATGTCGGCCACGTCGCTCACCAGGCCCCGCTCGCACAGCTGGGAGGCCAGCTTCTCGCCCAGCCCCTCGATGTCCATCGCCCCCCGGGAGGCGAAGTGGAGCACCCGCTGGACCCGCTGGGCCGGGCACTCCAGGTCGACGCAGTACTGGTCGGCCTCGCCCTCGAGGCGGACCAGGGGTCCGCCACACACCGGGCAGGTGGTGGGGAAGACCCAGGGCGCTGCGCCCTCGGGGCGGCGGGCCAGGACGGGGGCCACCACCTCGGGGATCACGTCGCCCGCCTTGCGGACGATGACCGTGTCGCCCTCCCGGATGTCCTTGCGGGCCACCTCGTCCTGGTTGTGGAGGGTGGCCCGGGCCACGGTGGACCCGCCCACGAACACCGGCTCGAGCTGGGCGAAGGGAGTGGCCCGCCCGGTGCGGCCGATGGAGACGAAGATGTGCTCGAGGCGGGTCGTCTTCTCCTCGGGGGGGAACTTGAAGGCGATGGCCCACCGGGGTGCCTTGCTGGTGGCGCCCAGGCGCCGGCGCTGGTCGAGGTCGTCGACCTTGACCACGGCCCCGTCGACCTCGTAGCCCAGGTCGTGGCGGTGCTCCAGGGTGGCGGCGGCGAAGCCGTGGACCCCCTCCAGGTCGGTGAAGCGTTCCACCCGGTCGTTGACCGGCAGGCCGGCACCGGCCAGCCACTCCAATGTCTCCCAGTGGGTGGCCAGCGGCTGGCCGCCCTCCCTGGCGCCCACCCCGTAACAGAAGAGGGACAGGTTGCGGCTGGCGGTGACGGCGGCGTCGAGCTGACGGAGCGAGCCGGCGGCGGCGTTGCGGGGGTTGGCGAAGAGCCGCTTGCCCGCCTCGCCCTGCCGGCGGTTGAGCTCGGCGAAGGCGGCCAGGCCCATGAACACCTCGCCCCGCACCTCCATCACCGTGGGCGGGTCGGACAGGTCCAGGCGCCGGGGCACCGAGGCGATGGTGAGGATGTTGGCGGTGACGTCCTCGCCGGTCACGCCGTCCCCCCTGGTGGCGGCCCGGGTCAGACGGCCGTCCTCGTAGGTGAGGGACACGGCCAGCCCGTCGAGCTTGGGCTCGCCCACGAAGGCCACCGGCTCGGGCACCAGGCGCTCCAGGCGCTTGCCCCAGGCCAGGAGGTCGGACAGGTCGAAGGCGTTGTCCAGCGACAGCATGGGCACCAGGTGGGTGACCGGACTGAACGTCACCGGACTATCGGGAGACGGGGCCGCGCCACCAGGCCGGCGGGTCGGGGAATCGGCCGTGGCCAGCTCGGGATGGTCGGCCTCGATCCGGGCCAGCTCCCGGACCAGCTCGTCGTACTCGGCGTCGGAGACCTCGGGGTCGTCGAGCTCGTAGTACCGCCGATTGTGGTGGTCGATCAGCTCCCGCAGCTCGACCGCCCGGACCTCCAGGTCGTCTCGCGCGTCCATTGGCACGAGCGTAACGAGTGCCTGTGACCGGCTCGTGCCGTCAGCGCACGGACCAGTCGCCGTCCAACCTGTCGCCGTCGCTCCAGCTGGACTGCTGGCGAACGCCTTCGGAGGTTCTCGCGTCGGTGCCGTTTTCGCCCTTGCCCCGCTCGACGACCTCCTCCGCAGGTTGGCCATCGCGGTAGTAGGCGGAGACGAGCGAGCGGGATCCACCGCTGCGGAAGCGGACGTAGACCTTGTCCGGACCGTCGTCGACCACGACGACGTCGTAGCCGGAGTTGGGCCGGGCCCACAGCAGGCGGACCTGGGCGTCCTCGTAGTGCACGGCCACCGTCCCGCCCCGGCTGGTGATGGTGCGGGTCTCACCTCTCGGGGCGGTGGTCGGCGTCGGTTGCGGAGGGTCCGGCGGCGTGGCCACCTGCGGCGGGGCGGGCGGGGGCGCCGCCGTCGTGGGTGGCGTGGGCGGCGGTGGCGGCGCGGTCGTGGTCGTCGGGCCGGCCGTCGCCCCCGGGCGAGGGGGCGCACTCGCCGGGGGCTTCGGGGCCGGCTTCGACACCGGGTCAGGGAGGGGCGGAGCCGACCCAGTGTCAGGCGGTGCCGGAGGTGCGGCTATCTCCGGCGCCTCGGGCGCCTCCTGGGTGTTCCCGGCGGAGAGAGCCTGGAGCACTTCAGGGCGGGAGAGCGGAGCGATCCGCCCCCCCGTGATACCCGACGTGACCAGCTGGACCCCGGACAGGCCGAGGAGAACCCCGGTCGAGGTTCCGAGCGCCCAGCTGAGCGCGAGGGCACGGCGCACGCACCACATGATGTGGGCACTGCGCCACACTCAGAGTGAATGTGATGTTAAATCAACCTCAAATAGCTCCCGAGGGTGGAACATGGAGGGCTGTGGCGTCGATTGCCCTGATTGAGGACGACCAGCGGATCCGGGCTGCGCTGGTCCGCGCCCTGGCCGAGCGGGGCCACACGGTCCAGGCCGCCTCCCGGGCGATGGAGGGGCTGTCCCAGGTCCTGGAGTGGCGGCCGGACGTTGTCGTCCTCGATCTGGGCCTGCCCGACCTTGACGGCTCGGAGCTGTTGAAGATGATCCGGGCCGTGAGCCCGGTACCGGTCATCGTGGCCACCGCCCGCGACGACGAGGCGGAGATCGTCCGCCTCCTGGACCGCGGCGCCGACGACTACCTGACCAAGCCCTTCTCCGCCGATCAGCTCGACGCCCGCATCCGGGCGGTGTTGCGCCGGGCATCGGCGGCCCCGGAGCCCGATGCCATCACCGTCGGCGAGCTGACCATCGACCGGGCCACCCGGGAGGCCACCCTGGCCGGCCAGCCCTTGGGGCTGACCCGGCTGGAGTTCGACCTGCTGTGGTACCTGGCCCGCCGGCAGGGCACGGTGGTGTCCAAGCGGGACCTGGTGGGCGAGGTCTGGCGCCAGCCCTACGGCGGGGCCGACCGCACCGTGGACGTGCACCTGTCCTGGCTGCGGCGCAAGCTGGGGGAGACGGCGGCCGAGCCCCGCTACCTCCACACCGTGCGGGGCGTCGGGGTGAAGCTGGTCGACCCCGGGGCTTGAGTGGCTGGCGGACCGCTGCGCCCCGCCGTCCACCCATGAGGCGCCGGCTCGTCGTCCTGGCCGCGGCCAACACGGTGATGGTGGCCCTGGCCTTCCTGGTGCCGCTGGCCGTGCTGGTCCGCACGCTGGCCCGTGACCGGGCTCTCAACGCCGCCGAGCTCGAGGCCCAGTCGCTGGCCCCGGCCCTGTCGTTGACCCAGGAGCCGAGCGCGCTGGAGGTGGCCGTGCTGGCCACCAACGCCGGGGCGGCGGGGCGCCTCGTCATCTTCCTGCCCGACGGCACCCGGGTGGGCAAGCCGAGCTCTTCCGTGGCCGGGCGGGCCGACCAGGAGAATCTGGCCCTCGCCCGCCGGGGCCGGGCCTTCTCCGCCGCCGCCCCGGGCGGGGCCGAGGTGCTCGTCCCCGTGGCCCTGACCCAGTCCCAGACGGCGGTGGTGCGGGCCTACGTGCCGAACGCCGTGCTCAGCCGGGGGGTGGTCTCGGCCTGGGCCATGGAGGTGGCCGTCGGGGTGGCGCTGGTGACCCTGGCCGTCCTCCTGGCCGACCGGATGGCCCGCAGCATCGTCCGGCCCGTCAAGGCGCTGGCCGGCGCCGCCCAGCGTCTGGGAGAAGGCGATCTGACCGTCCGCATCCCGCCCGAGGGCCCGCCCGAGATCGTCCAGGCGGCGGTGGCCTTCAACTTCCTGGGCCATCGGGTGGGTGAGCTGCTGGCCGCCGAACGGGAGCTGGTGGCCGACCTCTCCCACCGGCTGCGCACGCCACTCACCGCCCTCCGCCTCGACGTCGAGGGGGTGGCCGACCCCGAGGACTCCCGCCGGCTGTCCGAGGACGTCGATGAGCTGCAGCGGGCGGTGGACGCCGTCATCCGCCAGGCCCGACGCCCGGTCCGCACCGAGATCGGACCCCTGGCCGACCCGGTGGCCGTGGCCCGGGCCCGGGCCGAGTTCTGGGCGCCCCTGGCCGAAGACCAGGGCCGGCGCTGGGAGCTGGAGGTGAACGGGGGGGGCGGCGTGGTGGCCGTCTCCGTCGAGGAGCTGGAGGCCGCCCTCGACGCCCTGCTGGGCAACGTCTTCATCCACACCCCCGAGGGCACCGCCTTCCGGCTGATCGTCAGCCCCCGGGCCGGCGGCGGTGCCCGCCTGACGGTGGAGGACGACGGTCCCGGCCTCTCCGGCGACCTGGTGGCCCGGGGCGTGAGCGGCGTCGGTTCCACCGGCCTCGGCCTGGACATCGCCCGCCGCACGGCGGAGGCCGCCGGCGGCTCCCTGCGCATCGCCACCGGCCCGCAGGGCGGGGCCCGGATCGAGCTGGACCTGCCCGCCGGGCCGGGCTAGCTCCGCGAAGCGGCGCTCGTCCGCAACCCACGTGCGTTGCCCAGGAACGCCGCTCGCCGATTTGTCCGGTTGGCATGGCCGGGTCAGTCAACCGTAAGACGGGCTTCAGCGGCCCTTCACGGCACCGACCCTGGGCTGACATGCCGGCAGGTTTCCATAGGCGTTGTGGATTGCCGGGCTGCCGGCAGGGGTACGACGACCCCCCGTTGTGTCCGGCCCGCTCGACCCGAGGAGGTGATGCCCGTGCCCACCGCGCTCGTCACCGGCGCCCCCGAATGGGTGCCCCACGTCGCCATCGCATTGAAGTCGGAGGGCTTCGACATCGTTTCCGCCGGAGAAGAAGCGCCCCTGGCGCCCGGTTCTCTGGACTGCTACGTGCAACTCCCTGGCGTTGCCCCTGTCCCGAACCAGCGTGCCCTCAGCCGGGCCCGCTCGGTGGTCGCCGACGACCTGCTGACCCGCGTCGACGTCGCCACCCGTCTCGCCCCCTGCCTGGCGCCCCACGCCGTCGTCCTCCTCGTCGGTGAGGAGTCACTCCGGTGGCCGCTCGAGATGCTGGCCGAGGCCATCGCCGCCGAGGCCCGGGGCGTGCAGGCCAAGGTGGTGGGAGGCTCCCGTCCGCCGTCGGAGATCGCCGCCCTGGCCCACCCCAACGGCCAGCCCCGGTCATGGCGCTCCTACCTGGACGAAGCTCCCGAACTCGGCTTCGCCGACTGGCGCGACGAGGTGATCTGCCTCACCAGCTCGGCCGGCTGACGGCCCGGGGCTTCAAGCTCCGCCGTCGTCGCCTTCCTTTTTCTCCCTGCTCTCCTTCTCCTCCCCGTCAGCCACCTCGCCCGGCGCCGTAGCCTGGGGCTTCTCCTCCGGGCCCGGCTTCCGGTCCCCCTCCATGCCGGGCAGCGACGGCTCGGCCGGCGCCGACACCGGAGGCCGGACCGGGGGTCCGCCGATGGCCGGCTCCCGGGAGGCCATCGACCCCGTGCTGGGCGCGGTGGGGGGCCGCCAGATCTCGGTGTCGGACTCGGCCGGAAGGTCCGGCTTGGCCGGCATCTCCGGCTTGGCCGGCATCTCCGGCTTGCTCGTCAGCGGCTGGGGCCGGGCCGGCATGGATACACCGGCGGACGGGGTCGGGTCAGTGGCCAAGCTGGGCTCGGGTGGAGTCATCGCCGGCCGGTCAGGCTCCGGCGGCATCGACGGTTCGGAGGACGGCGGCATCGGCGGTCCGGAGGACGGCGGCATCGGCGGTCCGGAGGACGGCGCCACCGGCGGTCCGGAGGACGGCGCCACCGACGGTTCGGAGGACGGCGCCACCGACGGCATGGCCGGCGAGGACGCCGGGCCGGCACCTGGGGCGGACGGGCTGAGACCAGGGGCGTCCGGCCGGGCCTCGGGACGGTCGGCACCCGAGGTCGAGGGGCCGGGCCGGTGCGGAAGAGAAGGGGTGGCCGGGGTCGGACCGCCCGGGGCCGGACCCGGCCGGGGGGGCGAGGACGGAGGCGACGGTACCGGCCGGCTGGGCAGCGACGGCGTGGCCGGCGCCGGGCGCGGCGGGGTCGGCGAGGCGGCGGGAGCGGCGGGCCGGGGCGCGGGCTTGGCCGGGTCGGCTCCCGGCTTCGCCGCCGGCGCGGCCGGGCGGGCGGCGGGCTTGGCCGCGGCCGGCGCGGGCTTGGCCGCCGGGGCGGCGGGCTTGGCCGGAGCAGCCTTGGCCGGGGCCTTGGCGGCCGCCGGCTTGGCGCTCTTGGCCGTGGGCTTGGCGCTCTTGGCCGCCGGCTTGGCCGCCTTGGCGCTCTTGGCCGCCGGCTTCGCCGCTTTGGCCGCCGGCCGGCCGAGGGTGCCCAGCACCAGCTCCCGGCTGGCGTCGAGGGCGGCGAGCACGTCCTCGGCGTCGGCGAACTCACGGCGCAGCACCAGGCTGAACCGCTTCAGCACGTCCAGGTCCACAAGTCTCACGTCGGCCACGAGTCGCTCCCCCAGGTCGGTCCCATTGGGCCGCCGGTAGTATACGGGCCCTCTCTCCCGACCCACCGGAGGACCGCTGCTCGTCCGGCTCCTGCCCGTCGCCTGGGCGTCGCTGGTGCTCACCGCCGGACCGGCGGCCGCCGCCGCTCTCGACCCGTGGTCCTCCTCTTCCCGCATCCTGGCCGAGGTGATGCTCTGGGGCGTCTGGGCCGGCGTCCTGGTGGCCACGCTGGTGCGACGCCCCGTGGGCCTCACCGCCCTGCGGGTGGCGGCGGGGCTGGCCGTGCTGGCCGCCGTTCTGGCCGCCCTCCGGGATGCGGGCGGCGTCAGCGCCGCCGCTCTGGCCGGGACCGTGGTCGTGGCCGGCCTGGCCCTGCACCCGGTCGTCGGTCTGGCCTTCGTGAACGGAGCGGCCTACGGCGACGAGCGCCGCTTCCCGCTGCGCCTGCCCCCCGCTCTCCTGCTCGGGCCGTTGCCCCTGGCCGTCCCCGCCCTGGGCGTGGCCGCCGTGGCCGGCCCCCTCCTGCTGGCCGGGGGCCACCCCGTGGCCGGTGTCCTGGCCGTGGCCGCCGGCTGGCCCCTGGCCGGTGGCCTGGCCCGCTCCCTCCACTCGCTGTCCCAGCGGTGGGCCGTGCTCGTGCCCGCCGGCATCGTGCTCAAGGACCCCCTCGCCCTGACCGATCCGGTGCTCTTCCCCCGCGAGCGGGTCGCCTCCCTGCGGCCCCTCCCCTATCCCAACGAGCCGGCGACCGACGTGTGCGACCTGCGCCTCGGGGCCGTGGCCGGCTCGCTGGTGCTGGAGCTGAGCGATGAGGCGACGCTGGTGCGCACCAACACCCGCCGGCGGGGAGGCGAGATCGTCCGGGCCCGCCGGCTGGCCTTCTCCCCCCGGCTTCCCGACCTGCTCCTGGCGGACGCCGTCCGCCGCCGCACCGCCGCCGCCGGCTGACCCACCCCACCCGTTTGGGGACCGATTTTCTCGGCTGTCCAGAAGATCCGTCACCAGAACCAGCGGGGTTCGTCAGTCGATGACCGCCTCCGCCTCCAGCTCCACCAGCCAGCGGGGATCGACCAGGGCGGCGACCACCACCATGGTGGCCACCGGCCGCACGGCGCCGAACACCTCACCGTGGACCCGGCCCACCACGACGGCGTCCTCCGGGCGGGTGATGTACATGCGGGTGCGGATCACGTGCTCGGGGCCGGCGCCGGCCTCGGCCAGGGCGGCCAGCACGATCTCCAGGCAGCGGCGGGCCTGCATCTCGGGGTCGGGGTCACAGGAACCGTCGGGCCACACCGGGGCGGTGCCCGCCACCACCACCCGGTCCCCCACCCGCAGCGCCCGGGAGAAGCCGATCTCGGACTCGTAGGGCGATCCCGAGGCGATCCGCTGGCGCTCGTTCACGGCCGCGCACGCTATGACGGATAGCCTCCGCCACCAAACAGGCATGCACGAGGAGCAGTGATGGAACTGGCAGGGGCATCGGCGGTCGTGACCGGAGGGGCCTCGGGCCTGGGCGAGGCGACCACCCGGCGCCTCGTGGCGGGCGGGGCCAAGGTCGTGATCCTCGACCGCGACCAGGCCAAGGGGGAAGCCCTGGCCAAGGAGCTGGGCGACGGCGCCGCCTACACCCCGGCCGACGTCACCAGCGCCGACGACGTGGCCGCGGCGGTGGCCCATGCCGACGAGCTCGCTCCCCTGCGGGTGGCGGTGAGCTGCGCCGGGGTGGGTTGGGCGGGCCGGGTGGTGGCCCGGGACGGGACCCCCCACGACCTCGACCTGTTCCACACGGTCCTCAACATCAACCTCATCGGGACGTTCAACGTTCTGCGCCTGGCGGCGGCGGCCATGGCCAGGCACGACCCGATCGCCGACGGGGAACGGGGCGTGGTGATCAACACCGCCTCCATCGCCGCCTTCGACGGCCAGATCGGCCAGATCGCCTACGCCGCCTCCAAGGCGGGGGTGGTGGGCCTGACGCTCCCCGCCGCCCGGGACCTGGCCGCGGTGGGGATCCGGGTGGTGACCATCGCCCCCGGGACTTTTGACACGCCGATGCTCGCGCTCCTGCCCCAGGAGCAGCGCGACCTGCTGGCCAAGGGCATTCCCTTCCCTCGCCGGCTGGGCAACCCGGAAGACTTCGCCGCCCTGGTCGAGCACATCGCGGTCAACAACTACATCAACGGCGAGACCATCAGGCTCGACGGCGCCCTGCGCATGCCGCCCAAGTAGGGCCACTCACCTCCGGCCCGACGATCAGACGGCGATGCCGCCGCCCAGGATGTCGTCGCCCCGGTAGAGGGCGACGACCTGGCCGGGAGCGACCCGGGGCTGGGGCCGGGTGAAGCGCACCATGTCGCCCACCAGGTGGCCCGGGACGGGCTGACCGTGGGCCCGGGTCTGGACCGTCAACTCCTCGGACGCCGCCGGCCGGCCGGCCACGAACCGCAGGCCGGACAGCGCCACCCCGTCCCGGAGCAGGTCCTCGGGGCCGCCGACTGTGACCCGGCCCGAGGGGCCGTCGACGTCGATCACGTAGCGGCGCTCCCCCGCCGCCACCCCGAGGCCGCGGCGCTGCCCCACCGTGAAGGCGGCCGCGCCCCGATGGCGTCCGAGGGCCCTCCCGTCGCGGTCGACGATCTCGCCGGGGACCATCGCCCCCCGGGTGGCCAGGAAGGCCTCCCGCCCCCCGCGGGTGATGAAGCACACCTCCATGCTTTCGGGCTTGTCCGCCGTGCGCAGCCCCAGGGCGGCGGCCTCGGCTCGGACCTGCGCCTTGTCCAGGTCGCCGACGGGGAGTACCAGGCGCCCGAGGACGTCCTGGCCCAGCATGTAGAGCACGTAGGACTGGTCCTTGGCCCGGTCGGCGCCCCGCAGGAGGCGGAAGCGCCCGTCGGGACCGGGTCGCACCCGGGCATGGTGGCCGGTGGCCAGGGCGTCGAAGCCAAGAGCGACGGCCCGGTCGGCCAGCCGGCCGAACTTGATGGCCCGGTTGCACTCCACACAGGGGTTGGGGGTGTGCCCGGCGGCGTGGGCGCCGACGTAGGGGTCGACCACGGCCGCCTCGAAGTCCTCGCCGAAGTTGAACACGTAGTGCGGGACTCCCAGCTGGGCGGCCACCCGGCGGGCGTCCTCCACGTCGGCCACGCTGCAGCACCCGGAGTCGGACTCGCCGCCCCACAACTTGAGGGTGATCCCGGTGACGTCATGGCCGGCCTGGGCCAGCCGGGCGGCCGCCACCGAGGAGTCGACCCCGCCGCTCATGGCCACCATCATCCGCACCGCGCCGCTGCCCCTAGTTGCCTGCGGCCAGGCGATGGGGGGCGGCCAGTGGGCGGAGGCGTTCGACGGCGGCGGGAATGACGGCCAGCGCCTCGTCGACATCCGTTTCCGAGGACGTCCACCCGAGGGTGAGGCGCAGCGACGCCCGGGCCCGGTCCCGGGGCATCCCCATGGCGGCCAGGACGTGGGACGGGTCCATGGCGCCGGAGGCGCACGAGGAGCCGGCGGCGGCGCACAGCCCCTCCCGGTCGAGGAGCAGGAGCAGCGCCTCCGACTCGACGCCGGGGAAGGTCACGTGGCAGTTGTTGATCAGGCGCCGGGCGGCGTCGCCGTTGACGGTGGTGCCGGGCAGGGCGGCCATGAGGCCGGCGGCCAGGCGGTCCCGCAGGGCGGCCACCCGGGCCGCCTCCTCGGCCCGGCGCTCGAGAGCGACGGCCAGGGCGGCGGCCATGCCCACGATCCCGGCCACGTTGTGGGTGCCCGAACGCAGGTCCCGTTCCTGGCCACCGCCGTCGATGACGGGCTGGACGTGGGTGCCCTGGCGCACCACCAGCGCCCCGACGCCCTTGGGACCGCCGAACTTGTGGGCGGAGATGGCCACCAGGGCAGCGCCGGCCGCCTCGGTGGCCACGTCCATCCAGGCGGCGGCCTGGACGGCGTCGGTGTGGAGGACGGCCCGGGGAGCCCGCTCGGCCATGACCGCCGCCACCTCGGCCAGGGGCTGGATGGTGCCGACCTCGTTGTTGGCCAACATCACCGACACCACCGCGGTGCGCTCGTCGAGGGCGCCGGCGAGGGCGTCGAGGTCGACGACGCCGCCGCCGTCGACGCGCACCACGCCGACCCGGAACCCGTCCCGTTCCAGCCGCTCGACGCTGTGGAGGACGGCGTGGTGCTCGACGGCGGTGGTGACCACCCCGTCGCCGAAGCCCCGCTGGCGGGCCGAGCGGGCCGCCCCTTTGACGGCCAGGTTGTCGGCCTCCGTGCCCCCGCCGGTGAAGATGACCTCGCCGGGGCGGGCGCCGAGGGCGGCGGCCATCGTCTCCCGGGCCTCCTCGATCGCCGTCTTGGCCGCCCGGGCGGCGGCGTGCTGGCCGGAGGGGTTGCCGAACGTGCCCGAGAGGAAGGGCAGCATGGCATCCACGGCCTCGGGACGCATGGGGGTGGTGGCGGCGTGATCCAGGTAGGGCATCTTTTTCCTCCCGCCGGGTCCCTGCACCCGGCTCCTCCAGTGCGTGGGGCCCCTGCCCCACGCCCGGCCGTGGGCCCCTAGCTTACCGGTGGCCGTTTTCGCGCCCGCCGCGGTCAGCGCAGGTCGCGCACGGCGCCATCGCGTTCCACCCTGGCCCGCACCTGCTCGGGGCGCTCCACCACGTACTGGGTGGCCGTCAGGGTGGCGTCCAGCTCCCGGAAGAGGGGGCCGAGCCGGTCGATGCCGGCGGGGGCGACGAAGACGATGAGCTCCTCCACGCCGTTGACCCGGCGCAGCTCGACGGCCCAGGCCGCCACCGCCGGGTGCTCGTCGAGCACCTCCAGGTTCCAGGCCCGCAACGGGGCGGGGGCGCCGTCGCCGGCCGCCACCGGCTCCGGCTCGGCTTCCGGTTCGGCTTCGACCGGCGGCGCCACGGCGGGCGCCGCGGCGCGCCGGCTGGGTGCGGGCGGGGCGGCGGCCGCCGGCGCCACTGCCCCCACCAACACCCGGGGACCGATCCGCCCGCAGGTGGGGCAACCGGAATCGTCGATGCTGGCCCGCACGCCCGTCTTCAGCCGCAGGAAGGCGCTGCCGTGCCAGGTGAGCGACGTCCAGGCGATCTCCCCGTCGGAGAGGGTCTCGAGCCATTCGAGGTCGGGGTAGGTGTGGAAGCCCCGTCCGCCCCGGCACTCGCCCCACAGGGCCCGGACCCCGGGAGGAGCCCAGGCGCTGACCACCTCCAGGTCGCCCTCCCCCAGGCGCCGGCCCAGGGCCCGCAGGGCGTCCCGGGCCGACTCGTCGAGGGCGTCGCCCAGACACAGGAGGGTCCGCAGCCCGGGGATGCGGCGCTTGGCCGACTCGAACGCGCCCAGCGTCTGCCTGATGGCCTCGGCGTCACCGGCCAGGACCGTGGGAGCAGCCGCCGTCACCCGCTCCGGTGGGGCGTCGGGACCGAGATGGACGGCGGACACGCCGGCCTGACGGGCGCCCTCCACCAGCTGCCAGTAGGCGAGGGAGGGACCGGGGGCGGCCAGCCCCACGACCACGTCGTCCCGGGCCACCTGGGCCAGCTGGACGACGCGCCGGCCCGCCTCCCCCAGACGCTGGACGTCCTCCCCGGAGTAGCCGATGGGGACGTCGCCTTCCAGATGCCAGTGGATCGGCTTGTAGGCCGGGTCGATGAGGTCCCGGTTGAGCTCGGCGACCTTGCCCCGCAGCTTGGCCTTGGTGATGGCCATCACCAGCCGGCGGTCGCCGAATCGGGCGATGGCCCGCTCGGTGGGGCGGAGCACGAAGGCGCCCGGCTCGGCTTCCACCTCGTTCCAGCCGGTGGGGTCCAGCTTGGCCAGGTCACCCATGCCGGTGATGCTCTTGGCGGCGAGCTTGGCCCCGTCGAAACGCCGCCGGTAGAAGGGCGAGTAGGGGTAGACGTGGTGGAGGACGTACTCCCGTAGGAGCTCCTCCTGGAACTTGAGCCGGTTGCCGGCCTTCTCCCGGTCCCACTGCACGGCCCGCCACGTTAGTAAGTGTCACACCCACTCGGCATGATCTGGCCATGACTACGCAGCTGCGCCTCATCAACGGAGGAGCGACCCGCCCCTGGCGGCTCGACTCCCGGACCCGGGCCATCGGCCGGCAGGGCATCGCCCGGGCCCGCCAGGAGCTGGAGAAGGCCCGTCCTAACATCCCCGACAAGCTGCGCCGGGCGGGCTGACATCCACAGGGACAGTAGGGTTCGGGCGTGGCCGGATGGGGCGATGACCCGGAGCTGGAAGAGTTGCGCCGTCTGATCTACGAGGACGGCTGGGAACCGGTGCGGGCCACCATCGGCCACGGCCCGCAGGCGTCGGACACTGTGGTGGTCAGGAAGGGCGCCGAGGAGAAGACGGTCACCTCCGACCACATCGCCTTCCACCGCTTCGTGGAGGGCCTCCGGGAGGATCACCCGAACCTCCCGTCCTGAGCCGTCCCGGGGACATCAACGGGCGGGCTGGTAGACGCCGAACTCCTCCCTCAGCACGTCGCTCACCTCGCCCAGCGTGGCCAGGCGCCGCAGCGCCTCCTTCATGGGCACAAGGAGATTCTGGGTGCCGCGGGCCGCCGAGCGCACGTCCTCCAGGGCGGCCTTGACCGCCGGGTCGTCCCGGCGGGCCCGCAGGTCGCGCAGGCGCTGCGCCTGGTTGCGCTCCAGGGCGGGATCGACGGAAAGGAGATCCTCGGGCAGGGCCTCGCCTCCGGCGAAGCGGTTCACCCCGACGATGACCTTGTCGCCGTCGTCGACGGCCTTGGTCCACTGGTAGGCGGCCTTCTCGATCTCGTCCTGCATGAAGCCGGCCTCGATGGCGGGTACCGACCCGCCGAGGGCGTCGATCTTCTCGATGTAGCGCCAGGCCTCGGCTTCCACGGCGTCGGTGAGGGACTCGATGAAGTAGGAGCCGCCCAGGGGATCGGCGGTGTCGGTCACGCCCGACTCGTGGGCGATGATCTGCTGGGTCCGCAGGGCGATCTTGGCCGCCCGCTCGGTGGGCAGGCCCAGGGCCTCGTCGTAGCCGTTGGTGTGCAGCGACTGCGTGCCGCCCAGCACCGCCCCCAGGGCCTGGAGCGTGGTCCGCACGATGTTGTTCTCCGGCTGCTGGGCGGTGAGCGTCGACCCACCGGTCTGGGTGTGGAAGCGCAGCAGCTTGGAGCGCTCGTCGCTGGCCCCGAAGCGCTCGGTCATGATCCGGTGCCACATCCGTCGGGCGGCCCGGAACTTGGCCACCTCCTCGAAGAAGTTGTTGTGGGCGTTGAAGAAGAAGGACAGGCGGGGAGCGAACTCGTCCACGGCGAGGCCGGCGTCGACCGCCGCCTGCACGTAGGCGATGGCGTTGGACAGGGTGAAGGCGATCTCCTGGACGGCTGTGGAGCCCGCCTCCCGGATGTGGTACCCGGAGATGGAGATCGTGTTCCAACGGGGGATCTTCTGCTGGCAGTAAGCGAAGATGTCGGTGATGATGCGCATCGACTCCCGGGGCGGGTAGATGTAGGTCCCGCGGGCCACGTACTCCTTGAGCACGTCGTTCTGGATGGTCCCGCCGATCCGATCCGCCGGGACGCCCTGGCCCTCGGCCACCAGCTCGTAGAACAGCAGCAGGATGGCGGCGGTGGCGTTGATGGTCATCGAGGTGGTGACCTCGCCGAGCGGGATGCCATGCAGGAGGCGCTCCATGTCCTCCACCGAATCGATGGCCACCCCGACCTTGCCCACCTCGCCTTCCGCCCGGGGGTGGTCGGAGTCGTAGCCCATCTGGGTGGGCAGGTCGAAGGCGCACGACAGCCCGGTCTGGCCATGCT
Source organism: Acidimicrobiia bacterium (assembly GCA_044867425.1). GTDB lineage: Bacteria > Actinomycetota > Acidimicrobiia > IMCC26256 > BP-133 > CAWBJP01. Next base: position 32,190 of record JBIOUX010000178.1, read on the forward strand.
CGAGCAGGTAGTGGAAGCGCCCGTTCGTTTCTTCGGCGGTGCCGAAGCCGGCGTACTGGCGCATCGTCCAGTGGCGCGACCGGTACATCTGCTCGTAGACACCCCGGGTGTAGGGCGGCTGTCCGGGGCGGCCCAGGCGTTCGTCCGCGTCGAAGTCGCCGAGATCCTCGGCCGTGTAGACGGGACGGATCTCGATGCCCGAATCGGTGCGGCGCTCGTCGTCCATAGGCCCCCAAGCCTACGGTTGACGGCCTCCCGCCGCAGAAGCCGGGCGCCGGGTGGTATCGACCCCGGAGACGGCGCCGCGGGGGACAATGCCCCTATGACCGCCGGTATGAGACGTGACGCCGTGGTGGTGCTCGTCAGCGTCCTGGCCGCCGCCGGCACCGGAGTTCCGGGCGCGCGGGCCGCCGCGCCCGCACCGGATCCGGCCGCGGCCCAGTACGAGGTCAACTTCATGACCGTCATGAGTGACCACCATCAGACGGAGGTCGACATGGCCCGGACGTGTGTGGACAAGGCCCTCCACGTCGAACTGCGCACGCTGTGCCGCGAGATCGCCGACGCCCAGGGCGACGAGATCGACACGATGCTCACCTGGCTCCGGGACTGGTACGGCATCACCTATGAGCCCCGGACCGATCCGAGCGAGCGGGAGCAGACGGATCGCATGGCCGCACTGGGCGCCCAGGACTTCGAGATCGAGTTCATGCGGCGGATGACCGGCCACCATCGTCCGGCCATGGCGGAGAGCGACCGCTGCGTCGATCGCGCCCACCACCGCGAGCTCGCCGATCTCTGCCAGGGCATCAGCGAGCGCCAGGCCGATGACATCGACCTCATGGAGGAATGGTCGTGCGACTGGTACCGCAAGTGCCCGTGACCGGGGGAACCGTGCGGCGCGACCCCTAGGGTTCCGGCGGGCGGGAAGCGTCGAGTTCGCTCAAGGCGAAGGAGAGGGCCTCTCCCGCCGGCAGGCTCCGGCCGCTGGCCTCGTGCTCGGCGAAGGCATCGGACCCCAGCGTCTTGGCCAGCCGGTCGCAGCAGCTGTTCACCTCGCTCGAGAGGACTCTCCCCCGGTGGTCGCTCCGGGCGCCGGCGGCTCCCAGGAGCCGGGCGGCGGCCACGGCGGCGCCATCCGCCTCGCACACCAGGGCCACCATCTCGAGGACTTCGTCGACCCACGCCCGGGTCCCGAGGTCGACCAGGAGGCCGAGCAGCTCCCGGAGGATGAGCCGCGGCGGGCGGCCCGACAGCAGCGCCGTCTCGCCTGCTCGGGTCAGCGCCATGACCAGAAATCCGGGAGCGGGGAGGCGGCGGGCCACGGTCACACCATCGTCGGCCAGCGCCTCGGCTTGTTCCGGTTCGCCGGCCAGGGCGGCCAGCGGAGCCAGGCTGGCCACGGCGTGGACGCGCAACAACTCCGCCTCCACGTGGCGGCGGGTGACCTCGAGGATGTACTCGAAGTGGTCCTGAGCCCGGCGGCGCTCGCCTCGGGCCATGGCCATCCAGCCGAGGGCGTGGTGGCACCAGGCCGCCGAGAACAGGGCTTCCATCGCCTCGAAACCCTCCAGCGCCGCTCGCAGCAGCGGCTCCGCCTCAACCGGCTCGCCCCGGGACAACGCCAGCTCCCCCAGGAAGTACCGGGCCCTGGCCACTTCCGCCTCGACCCCGGCCTCGAGGCCGAGGCGGACGACTTCTCGCAGCAGTTCCTCCCCCTTCTCGATGGGGGCCCGCCCCGATCGGGGGAGCAGGACCCCGAGACCGATGAGCGCCTCCAGCCGCTCCGGGGTCACCGGCCCGACCGGACCGGGCAGCGCTCGCTCCAGCCAGTCGGAGCCCTCGAGGGGCCGGGCCCACCACCAGTAGCGCCACAGAGCCGCCGCCAGCCCGATGGCGGCCTCGTCGTCGCCTTCGGTGAACGACCACTCCAGGGCCGCCCCGAAGTTGTGGTGGTCGGTGTCGGCCTGCCGGATCCAGCTCCCCGTCGACCAGTTCCGCGTGCGTTCGACCGGGTCCTCCTGCGTCGACGCCAGCGTCAGGAAGAAGTCCCGGTGATGGCGCCGGGCGGCGTCCCCCTCCCCCGCCTCGGCCAGCTTCTCGTTGGCGTACTCGCGCACGATCTCGAGCAGGCGGTAGCGCACGTCGACGCCCTCGCTCTCCACGCCCACCAGGGATTTGTCCACCACGCCGGAGAGGAGATCGAGGACCTCGACGCCCTCCTGCGACCCCGGCAGCTCCCCGCATCTCGTCACCGCTTCAGCCGCCTGGAGGTCGAAGCTGCCGGGGAAGACGGCGAGGCGGCGCAGCACGGCCTGCTCGGCCACCGGAAGCAGCTGGTAGCTCCAGTCCATCGTCGCCCGCAACGTCTGGTGGCGGGAGACGGCGGTGCGGGCTCCTCCGGTGAGGACCCGGAATCGCTGGTCGAGGCGGCCGGCCAGGTCGTGGGCCCCGAGGACCCGGATGCGGGCGGCGGCCAGCTCGAGGGCCAGGGGAATGCCGTCCAGGCGCCGGCAGATCTGAGCCACGGCGGCCGCATTGACGGGGCTCAGACCGAATCCCGGCTGGGCGCTCCGGGCCCGCTCGCAGAACAGCGCCACCGCATCCGAGGCCTCGAGGTCGGGGAGAGCGGCGGAGTCGGGCAGGGAGAGCGGCGGCACCCTCCAGGCCACCTCGCCTCCCAACCCGAGGATCTCCCGGCTGGTCACCAGCACGGTCAGGCCGGGGCAGGCGGCCAGGAGGGAGTGGACGAGGCGCGCCGCCGCCTCGACGAGATGCTCGCTGTTGTCGAGGACGAGGAGCACCCGCTTGAGCTGGAGGTGTTCGGAGAGCCGGTCCAGGAGGGCGTCCGGGGAGCCACCCAATCCGGTGGTGGCCACGCCCAGGGCGCCGGCCACGGTCGACGTCAGCAGGGTGGGGTCCTGCAGCGGTCCGACGTCCACCAACCAGACGCCGTCGGGGAAGGTGTCGAGGACGCCGGTCACCGCCTCCAGGGCCAGGCGGGTCTTGCCCCCTCCGCCCACGCCCGTGAGGGTGACCAGGCGCGAACCCTTGACCAGGTCCCGTACGTCCTCCAGCTCTCGGGCCCGGCCGACGAAGGAGGTGAGGGAGGTGGGGAGGTTGTGCCGGCGGCGGCCGGGGGAGCGCAAGGCGGGGAAGGCGGCGGGGAGGTCGGGATGGGCGACCTGGAACACCCGCTCGGGCCGGGAGAGGTTGGCCAGGGCGTGCTCGCCCAGGTCGACGAGCGAGACCTCGACGGGGAGGTGGTCCTGGAGGAGGTCGGCGGTGGCCTGGGAGCAGAGCACCTGGCCTCCGAAGCCCAGGGAGAGGAGGCGGGCGGCCCGGTTGAGGGTGGGGCCGACGTAGTTGTCCCCACGAGGCTCGGCCGATCCGGCGTGGATGGCCATGCGGACCCGCAGGGGGACGGGCGAGTTCCACGCCTGGGCCAGGAGGGCACGCTGGGCCGCGATGGCGGCGGCCAGGGCGTCCGACGCGGTGGAGAAGGCGGCGCACAGACCGTCCCCGGTGTCGGCGAAAACCCGGCCCCGGCCGTCCTCCACGGCCCCGCGCAGCAGCTCGTCATGGCGGGCCAGGTCCTGCGCCATGGCGTCCTGGTCCCCTTCCCAGCGGCGGGAGCTCGCTTCGATGTCGGTGAAGAGGAAGACGACGGTGTCTTCCGGCCGGCCGGCCCCCGGTGTCCGGCCTACGCGTCGGGAAGCCCCCACCGGTGATGGCGACAGGGGTCCCTCGAGCTCGGGGCACTGGCGGAGGATCTGCTCCTCCAGCTGGCGGAGTGCCGGGGTGGGTTCGAGACCGAGCTCGTCCCGCAGGGTCACCCGGATCCTCTGGTAGGCCCGGAGCGCATCGGCTTGTCGGCCCAGGCGGTAGAGGGCGACCATGAGCTGGCCCCAGGCCCGTTCCCGCAGCGGGTGCTCGGCCACATGGGACTCGAGGCGGACCAGAGCCTGCGCCGGCCGGCCCAGAACCAGTTCGGCCTCGGTCAGCTCCTCGATCGCACCCAGGCGGGCCTCCTCCAGCCGGCCGGCCTCCAATTGGGCGAACCGCCGGTCGGAGAGGTCGGCCAGCGCCGGGCCTCGCCAGAGATCGAGGGCCTGCTGCAGGGCGGCCGCGGCCGCCTCGGCCTCACCCTGGCCGAGGGCGTCCCGGCCCCGGGCGAACAGGTCCTCGAAGCGGTTGGCGTCCACCTGGGCGGGGTCCGCCTCGAGCACATAGCCCGGCTCCCGGCCCCGGAGGCACAGCGTGGTCTCGTCCGGGCAGATCTCGGAGAGGCTCCGGCGCAGCCGAGAGACCAGCGTCTGGGCGCTGGCGCTGGCGCTGGCCAGGAGCCGTTCGCCCCAGAGCTCCTCGACGAGCACGTCGAGCGGGACGACCCGGTTGAGGTGGAGGACGAGCATGGCCAGGAGGGCCCGCTGCTTGGGGCTGCCGATCTCGAGCACCCGTCCGCCTGAAGCGACCTCGAAGGTGCCGAGCAGGCGGATGTCGATGGCATCTCGCTCCCCGCTCGGGGGCATCGCTCCCCCCTCTCCCGGTTCGCTACCGCCGCAGCGTACGACGGCGGCTCCTGGGCGGGAAGGGCAAGGACGGGGTCACGTATGCGGCGCGCAAGGGCGGCGTATGGACCAGGGCGCATCGTTTCCTGGCAATGGATTCCGAACCAAGGAGCGCCGATGTTTCCCGCGACGGTCCTGGCCCAGGCTCGGTCGGCCCTGGAAGCGATCGCCAGACGGACCACTGACCTCATCCGCTCCCTCCCCCACCTGGACGCGCCCGTCCCGGGCTCCGAATGGACCGTGCGGGAGGCTGCGGTTCACCTGGTGAACCTCGCCGGCATGTACACGGACATCGCCGGCGGCATGCCCTCCCCCATTGAGAGCATGACCAGGGAGGCGCTGGGCAACCAGAACGCCCGCCGCCTGGGCGACATCCCCGAGTCCGATCCCGACAAGGTCGCCAGCCTCCTGACCGAGGCGGTGGCGGGGCTCCTGGAGGCGACCGCCTGCCGCTCCGGCGATCAGGCCGTCGTCTTCCACGCCGGCGTGTCCCTCGACCTCGCCAGCCTGATGTGCATCAGCCTGGGGGAGCACGTCCTCCACGGCTACGACATCGCCCGGGCCGTGGGCTCTCCCTGGCCCATCGACCCGCTCCACGCCCGACTGGTCCTCTCCGGCTACGGCCCCTGCTACGGCAGCTGGCTGAACAGCGAGGCGACGTCGGACATGACCACCAGCTACGGCATCGAGCTGCGGGGCGGCGACGCCTTCACCGTGCGCTTGTCGCCCGGCGGCTGCCACTTCGAACCCGGCGACGCCGGGGTCGTCGACTGCACCATCTCCGCCGATCCCGTGGCCTTCCTGCTCGTCGGCTCGGGACGGATGACGCAGTGGGAGGCCATTGCTCTGGGCCTCTACAGCACCAACGGGCCCAGGCCGGGACTGGGCCTCACCTTCATGGACCTGTTCGCCTATCCGTAACCGCCAACGCCCCGCTCACCCGAAGCGCTCGCTCACCAGAAGGAGGAGACGACATGACTCCTACCAACCAGACCCGCTCCTACGAAGAGACGATTGACGCGCTGGACGAAGGCCTACGGGCGGTGGACGACACGTTGTCGCAGCTCTCCGGCGACGACTGGGAACGCCCCACCCGCCTGCAGCCCCCGGACCCCGAGGCGCCGCCGTGGAACGTCCTCACCCTGGCCCTCCACTTCGACGCCTTCCTGGGCATGACCGGGGCCCTGGTGGGCGGCGCGCAGGACGCCCCGCCCGCTCGGGACCGTGCGAGCTTCTGCATCTCGGTTGCCGACCGCAGCCTGGTGGCCCCGGTCGTCTACCGCTACATGCTCGACTACGCCCAGGGGCACACCCCGGCCACCGTCCTCGACACGGTCCGCCAGACGGCCAAGGACACGCTCGAGGTGGCCAGGACCAACTCGCCGGACACCGTCGGGCCCGGCTGGGCCGGCGCCCTCATCCGGCTCGACGAGTTCGTCGCCACCCGGGTTTCGGAGACGTTCATTCATGGCCTGGACCTGACCGATGCGCTGGGCCGGCCGCCGCTCTCCATGCCGAAGGCGACGCCGATCGTGGCCGAGCTCCTCGAGGACGTCGTCGCCCGGGTGGCGGTGCCCGGCCGCCCGGCCGACCTCGTGGGGGACGACCTGGGCTTCATCCGGGCCGCCGCCGGCCGCGGCGAGCACCCCGATCCCCGTTTGCCCGTCGTCGGGTGAACCTGAACCTCCGAGCCACCGGCCAAAGCAAACGCCCCCGGCCTTCACCGGGGGCGCTTGCCCGTCCGACTCAAACTGGCGTCAGGTGGTCGGTGAGGGCCTGCACGACGCGGGGAATGAGCTCAACCTTGTCGAAGCACCCGGCGGCACCCAGTGCCTTGCTCTTCGAGACCACCTCGGTGGTGGCCGACGCGGTCACCATGAGCACGCGTGCCTTCGGACATCGACTGGCCAGCTCCGGCAGCGCCGAGAGCCCGTCACGCCGAGGCATGAAGACGTCCAGGAGGACCAGGTCCGGCTGCTCCCGGCATCCGATCTCCACGGCCTCTTCGCCGTCCGCGGCTTCCGTGACGATCGCCCCGGACAGCTCGATCTCGGTCCGGAAGATGCGCCGTACGGTCGGGTCGTCGTCACAGACGAGGACGCGTATGCCGCGTAGCGACTCAGGCTGCGGCCACTGCGGCGGCGCGGCCACGATCCACTCATCCAGCGGACCGGTCGCCCTCGTTTCGAGCATCGTCCTCAGGTCGGCGAAGACAAGGGGGCGGCTGAAGTAGTAGCCCTGGGCGAGGTCACATCCGAGCGAGCGAAGGGCGCCCACCTGCTCGAACGTCTCCACCCCCTCGGCGACTGCCGACAGTCCCAAGGAGTGCGCCAGTCCGATGACCGCCCGCACGATCGCCGAGTCCTCCGCGTCCCGGCCCAACCCGGCGACGAAGGAGCGGTCGACCTTGAGCACTCCGACCGGAAACCGCCGGAGGTAGCTGAGCGAGGAGAATCCCGTCCCGAAGTCGTCGATGGCGAGCTGGACACCGAGCCGCTTGAGGCCGGCCAGGGCGACTCCCACCACCTCGGTGTCGTCCATGACCGCGCTCTCTGTGATCTCGATGCCGAGGTTCGAAGGGGCGGTCCCCGTCTCGGCCAGGACCCTGACCACCAATTCCGGGAGGTCGGGCTGGGTGAGCTGACGGCTCGACAGGTTGACCCACACGACCAGACGCGCCAGCCCGGGGTGCCCGTTCCGGCACTCCTGGATCTGCCGGCACGCTTCCCGGAGCACCCAGGGCCCCATCGGGACGATGAGGCCGGTCTCCTCGGCCAGGGACAGGAACTCGCTCGGGGGAAGAAGGCCGCGCTGGGGGTGCTCCCAACGCAGGAGCGCCTCCACCCCAACAACCTGGCCGCTCTCGAGAGCGACTTCGGGCTGGTACACGAGACGGAGCTGACCGCACTCGAGCGCCCGCCGGAGGGCGCCTTCGGTCTCGAGACGCCGAACGACCCTCGCTCGCATCTCGGTGTCGAAGAACTCGTAGCGAGCGCGGCCCCGCTCCTTGGCCCGGTACATGGCCGCGTCGGCGTCCTGGAGGAGGGATTCGGGCTCGGCGTGCTCGGCGTCGGCGAGAACGAGGCCCATGCTGGCCGTCACGGTCACGTCCCGGCCGGCGATCGAAACCGGCTCCGCCACCGCGGCGGCGATCCGTTCCACATAGGCAGCAGCCTGAGCGGAGTCGGTGACGTCCTCGAAGAGCACCACGAACTCATCGCCGCCCAGTCGGGCCACCGTGTCCGTCGACCGGACCACCGCCACCAGCCGGGAGGCCAGCGCCATCAGGAGGTCGTCGCCGGCCGCGTGCCCGAGCCCGTCGTTGACCACCTTGAAGCGGTCGACGTCGAGGAAACAGACCGCCACTGAGGAGCCGTGGCGGTCGGCTCGACTGAGCGCCTGCTCGAGGCGGTCGAGGCAGAGGGCGCGGTTCGGCAGGCCGGTGAGGGGATCGTGGAGGGCGAGATGAGCGAGCTCCTCCTGCCCTCGGTGGCGGTCGATGGCGGCGGCGAGGACGTGGGTGACCGACTGCAGGAAGTCGATGTCGTTCGTGCTGAAGACACGCGGTGTCAGCGTCTCGGCGCTGATCACGCCGAAGGCCGAACGGCTCCCGGGGATCAGCACGGTGACCCTGCTTGTGATCCGATCCCGGCCGGGCGTGGCGGGAATCGGAAAGTCGTTCCCCGCCTCGACGTCTTCGATGATCACGGGCTGACCGGTGGCGAGGGTGGAGCCGACCTGAGGGTCGCTCGCCACGGCGATGAGGAGCTGGCCCACGAGCCCATCGCCCCGACCGGCACTCGCCCTGACGAGGAGCGCCTCGGAAACGGGCACGTACTCGAGGACGTGCACCCGGTCGACCGCGAGCACCTCGGTCAGGAGGGCCGACGCCTCCTGCATGAGCGCGGCCGGAGCGGTTCCGGTCAGGGCGCGCTGGCCGAGACGGGCCACGGCCGCCTGCTGGCCGGCCCGGGCCGACAGTTCGGTGACGAGGGCCGCTTCGAGCTCGTGGCGGCGGAGATTCTGGAGGGCGAGACCGGCGAACGAAGCAAAAGCCTCGGCCAGCCGGACGTCGTCGCTCGGATGCTCCCGGTCCCCGTTGCCGATGAGAGCGAGCACGCCGAGGGGCTCGTCCTCGAGCGAGGGCAGACGCACGAGGAGGCGGTGCGGGCCTCGCTCCGCCACTTCGCCGGCCGCCAGGAACCGCCCCGCGCCAGCCAGGAGGTCTTCCCGGTTTCCCACGTCGTCCCCGTCGGAGGCGGCGATCTCGAGACCCCCGGGCCCGACGACGCACAGGGCGCAGGTGACGGCGTCGAGCAGCATGCGGGCACCGCGGACGATCTCGGAGAAGATCCGGCCTCGGTCGCCTGCCGACGTGACGAGCAGAGCCAGACGCTGCAGCTCCGACGCCCGGCGAGCCAGGTCGTGCTGGCGCCAGGCCCGTTCGATCCTCTCGGGAAGCGACCTCAGGTAATGGACATCCTTGACGATGTAGTCGATCGCTCCGGCTCGCATGGCCTCGACCGCCAGATGCTCCGAGCCCATCCCCGTCACCATCACCACGGAGGGACCACCCGACTCGCGGATCGCCCGCAGCGTCTCGAGGCCCGACATGCCGGGAAGCCGGTGATCGAGCAGTACCAGGTCGACGCCCTGAAGGGACCGCAGCGCCTCGGCGCCGCTGCCCACGGCGCAGACCCTGATGCCGGCGTCGCGCAGCGACCGTTCCATCAGTTCCCGGTGGTCGTCGCTGTCGTCGACCACGAGCACGCAGATCTCGTGGCCCATCACTGCGCCGGCTCGGGCAAGGATGCGAGCTTGGTCCAGTATTCCGAGAGCTGGGCCAGGCCGAGGCGAAAGCCGGCGACCGTGCTCGGCTTGGTCACATAGGAGTTCCCTCCCCGCCGGTAGGTCTCGCAGATGTCCTCCCGGCGCTCGGACGAGGTGAAGACGACGACGGGGATCTCGCGGAGCTCGGCGTCGTCCTTCAACCGCTCGAGCACCTCGAGGCCGCTGCACTTCGGCATCTTCAAGTCGAGGAGAATCAGATCCGGGCGGGGGCGATCGGTGAACCGGCCGCGGCGGTAGAGGTAGTCGAGCGTCTCCTCCCCGTCGCTCACGGTGTCCACTTCGAGGACGACTCCCTCGGTGTCCCGCAGGGCGCGGACGGTGAGAAAGAGGTGGTCGTCGTTGTCGTCGGCCACCAGCACCCTGACCGGCTTCATGGCTGAGCTCATGCTCCGGCCCCCTCGAGGGCGCGGGCCGGCGGGCGAGCGGAGAGGACGTGAGCGGGGAAGCGTAGCCACAGCTTCGTGCCCGTCTCCGAGTCGCCCACCCACACGGCACCGCCGATGGTCTCCATGATCTTCCGGGTGATGGCGAGGCCCATCCCGGTCCCGCGGTCACCCGGGACCGCCGATTCGAGCCTCTCGAAAACCCCGAAGACCTTCTCCCGGTACGCCGGCGGGATGCCGGGCCCATCGTCGAGAACGCACAGCCGGATGCCACCGTCGTCGTCCGGCTCGGCCACCACCGAGACGTGGACGTCGCTCCCGCCGGCGTGTTGGACGGCGTTGCCGACGACGTTCGTGAGCACCTGGCGGGCGCGGACCGAGTTGACGGACACCACGGGCATGGCGCCGATCTCGATGGTGGCGCCGGGGTAGCCGACGCGCAGCTCGTCGGACACCTCCCGTAGGACGACGCCGAGGTCCACGGGGCTGGGCTCCGTCTGCGTCCGGCCCACCCGGGCCAGCTCGAGCAGGTCCTGGATCAGCGCCTGCATGTAGGCGCCGCTCGCCGACATCCGGTCGAGGTAGTGCAGGCCTTCCGGAGGAAGAAGGGCGCCGAAGTCGACCTTGAGGTACTCGAGGTAGCCGAGGAAGGAGATGATCGGGCTCTTCAGGTCGTGGGACACGCTCGAGATCAGCGCCTCGAGATCGGCGTTGGCTCGTTGGACGGCCACCCGGGCCTCGTGCTCGCGCCCGTACGCCTGACGCACCGCATCCTCGGTCTGCTTCCGCTCCGTCACGTCCTGGGCCGTCCCGACCATGCGGACGGCCTGGCCGGCCGCCGTGACGACCTCTCCTTGGCCGTGACACCACGCCACCGACCCGTCGGGTCGCACGATGCGGTGGTCGAAGGCGAAGGGCTCGCCGGTGAGGTAGGCGTGGCGGACGGTCTCGTCGACGGAGGCGCGGTCCTCGGGGTGGACGCTCTCGAGGAACGACGGGTAGGTGACGGCGACGGATTGGGGCTCGAGCCCGTACATGCGGAACAGCTCGTCGGACCACGTCACCACGTCCGTCGAGATGTCCCAGTGCCAAGACCCGACGTGGGCCAGCGCTTGGGCTTCGGCCAGCTGGCGTTCGCGCTCCCTCAGCGCGTTCTCGGCCCTCTTCCTCTCCGAGATGTCGCGCAGGAAGGCATTGAAGGACCAGCCTTCGTCTTCCTGGAGCGCCCAGATGACCAGCTCGATGGGCACCTCGTGGCCGTCCCGGTGGAGGCCGGACAGCTCCAGCCGCCGGCCCAGGACGGGGCCCTCTCCGGTGGCCAGGAACCGTTGCAGACCGCGGCGGTGGGCCACCCGCTGCTCGGCGGGGATGAGCGTCTCTTCGAGCGGGCGCCCGATCACCTCCTGCGCGGCCCAGCCAAAGGTCAGCTCGGCTCGGCGGTTCCAGGCGGTGATCACCCCGGACTCGTCGATGGCGACGAAGGCGTCTCCCGCGGTCTCCAGTATCCGCCGGGTGCGCTCCTCGCTGGCCACCAGGGAGGCCTCCACCCGCTTGCGCTCCTCGATCTCCCTCTGGAGGTCGGCGTTGGCGTGCTCGAGGGCGGCGGCGACCTCGCGTTCCTGGCTGAGCAGCGTGCAGCGGGCGAGGGCGAGGTCGGCTACGGCGCCGAGCGACGTCAGCAAATCCACCTCCTCGCGGCCGAAGAACGGCGAGTGGGCCGTCGTGTAGAGGAGGAGGGTGCCGGCGCGGAGGGGGATGGCCAGGCGATCCTCGGGCGACCCCTGGGTGTTCGTCGGCTCCAGTCCCACCGACCCGAGGACCCGCTCCGAGCCGTCGACAAGAACGGCCGCCCGAGCGCCCACGATCCCGACGACGCGCGGGAGGAGCCGCTCGGTCACCTCCGTCGGGGTCGTGGCCGCGATCAGCTCGAGCCGGGCCTCCTGGAGGGCACGCTCCTCCGGCCGGCGCCAGGCCATGCGGAGCAACGGGGGCGGCGCGAACCCCAAGAAGAAGAGCACCGCGCTGCCAAAGGCCAAGATCTGGACGGCGGCGGCGATCTCGGCCTCGCTGCTATTCGACACGACGCCGGCCAGAACGAGCGCCACGTTCATCTCCACCGCGGCCAGCCCGAGCAGCCGCATCCGGCGCCGGGCCAAGGTCGGCTTGCCCGTGCCGGCTCGCCATAGCCTGACCACCATCAGGGCCGACAGGGCGGTCCACACGACGAGAACGAGAGCCACGTATGCCTGGAACCACACCGGCCGCAGGCTGTCTGGCGCTGGGAGGCGAGGCAGGGCGAGCGTCGCCAGCATGACCGTCCCGGTGCTCCAGGCGGCGAACGCGTCGCTCCTCCGGTTCGGGGCCTCGAAGGCCACCGCGAAGCGGTAGAGCAAGTACGGGAAGGCGAGCAGTACGACGACGAGCAGCTTCTTGGCCCACAGGAGGACGCCGTGCACCTCCTCGGGCAGGACCAGGCCCACAACCGCCACCACGGCCAGGGTCACGAAGCTGGCCGCGAACCACCCGGCCGCCGGTGCCCTACGGCCGCGGTAGTGGCGCACGGCGGCGACCGCCAGCGCGAGGAACAAGGCAGCGTTGAGGTACCGACTGGCCTCGACGAACGTCTTCACGGGTAACTCATCACTCCCGCCGGGCGAGTGTGTCCCACTTGGGCCGATGCGATCGCTCCCTGGAGCGTCGGCCCCCGTCGATGCCGACGTCCATAGCCCGAGTGAGCCATTCGACGCTGGCCGAACTTCGGCATCCGCGCATACGGCCCTTTAGTCCCGACCCGGTTGTCGGGGCCCGATGGAAGGGCTCGCCTTGACTCGCAGCGACCCGGGTCCCGGCCCGGGTCAGGCCTCCATACCTCCGAGGCCGCGGGTAAAGACGTCGGGCTCGACCGGCGGGGAGAAGTAGAAGCCTTGTACTCGATCGCACCCCATTGAGATCAGTTCCTCGAGCTGCTCTTCGGTTTCCACCCCCTCGGCCATGACCACGAGCCCGAGGTCCCGGGCCAGGTGGATGATGAGGCGGACGACGGCGGCGTCGTCGGCGTCGTGGCCCAAGCCGACCAGGAACGACCGGTCGATCTTCAAGGCATCAACGGGGAAGCGCCGCAGGTAGCTCAGCGATGAGTAGCCAGTCCCGAAATCATCGATGGCCAGCCTGACACCAAGGTCCTTGAGGGCGCTGAGTACCCCGACCGCGGATTCCGGATCATCCATCAGGACGTTTTCCGTGATCTCGAGCCAGAGGGCAGCGGGGTCGACGGCTTCGCGGTCCAGGATGTCGGCGACCGCGCGGGGAAGATCGGGCTGGGCGAGCTGGATCGCCGAAACGTTCACCGAGACCGCGAGCCGCGGTGCCCGCCGCCTCCGCCACTCCACCAGCTGACGGCAGGCTTCACCCAGGACCCAATTGCCAATCGGAACGATGAGGCCGGTCTGTTCGGCGACAGGAATGAACTCCGCCGGACTGAGGAGGCCTCGGCCCGGATGCTCCCAGCGCAGGAGCGCTTCAGCTCCCACGATCCCGGGGTCGGCAAGGGAGACCAAAGGCTGGTACCAGACGCGAAGTTCCGACCTCTCGAGGGCAGCCCGGAGCGCGAGTTCGGTCTCGAAGCGGACGACGACTGCCGCCCGTAAGGCGTCGTCGAAGACCTCGTGCCTCGATCGACCTTGCGCCTTGGCCCGGTGCATCGCGGCGTCGGCGTCCCGGAGCAGCTCCTCGGGCCGACGGTCAGGGGCCTCAGCGAAGCGGATGCCGACGCTGACGCTGAGATGCACCTGCCGCCCGTCGACCACGAAGGGATCCCTCGTGAGCGCCCGGATGCGCTCGGCGACCAACGACGCCTGTCCCCGCTCTCCCAGGTCGTCGCACAAGAGGGCGAACTCGTCGCCCCCGAAACGGGCGAGCGTGTCCGCCATCCGGGTGACGGCCCTGAGCCGCTCGGCCACCTGCACCAGCAGACGGTCACCCGCGGAGTGGCCCAGGCTGTCGGTCACCACCTTGAAGTTGTCGATGGCGATCAACAGCACCGCCGCGACCGAAGGACGGCGGGCGAGCCGGGAGAGCACCGCCCCCAGCCGGTCGAGGAGGAGGCTGCGGTTCGGCAGTCCCGTCAGGCTGTCGTGAAAGGCATCCTGGGCCAGCGCCTCCTCGGCCCGTTTGCGCCCGGTGATGTCACGGACAATCCCGCTGAAGCACGCCGCTCCCGCCACGGTCCACGTGGACAGCGACAGCTCCAAGGGGAACTCCGTGCCGTCCTGACGCCGCCCGACCAGTTCCAGAACGGTACCGAGAACACTCGGAGGGCCGCCTCGGGCCAAGCGGCCGAGCCCGGCCTGGTGAGCCTCATGGAACCGCTCCGGCATGAGCAGCGTGAGGGGTCGACCCGACACCTCGGGCTCGGTGTACCCGAACATCCTCTCCGCCGCCGCGTTCCAGCCGACGATCGTGCCGGCCGTGTCGGCGAGCACGACCCCGTCGATCGCCGACTGCACCACCGAGCGGAAGCGCTCCTCCGATTCCCGCCGCGCCTCCTCGGCCCGCCTGCGAACCAGCGCCGAACCCAAGAGGGCTCCTATGGCGCAGATGAAGGCCACGAGCTCTTCGTCCTGGGACCGCTCCTCCACCACGAAGAACTCGAGCACGGCGGCGACGTCGCGGCCGGCCAGGACGGGGATGGCCATCCCCGTCCGCAGGCCCACCGCCTTTGCCACCGGCCATCTGGGGAAGTTGGTGTCGGCGGCGAGGTCCCGAAGCCAGGCGGGGCGTCGATTGGCCCACGCCCGCCCGGGCAGGCCCACCCCCGGGGCGAAGACGGTCCCTTCGCTCACCGACCGGAACCGGCCGAAGGCCTTGCGGTCGCCATACCAGACGGGCCGGCAGGCAAGTCCGGTGCCGTCGGAGGTGGGGACCCAGGCCTGCCCGCAGTCCCAGCCGGTGGCCTGGCCCACCTCGCTCAGCACCGTGCCCAGCGCGGCGTCGAAATCGGGCGAGTCGGCGATGGCCAAGGCAAGCCGGTTCAGCAGGCCGAGCTCAGGAAGCTGCCGGCGTTCTTCAGTCATGCGCCGACGCCCAGCCCGGCGGCCAGGGGCCCCGGAGGACGACGTGGCCCGCTGCTCTCCCATTGCTCCCCCCCCGCCGGCAGGCTACAAGGGTGGTTCGTAGCTCCGCATCAAATGGATTCAAAACCTCCGCTCAACCGCAGCGCTCGCTCAGCTCGTCGGCCCTGGAGATCCAGCCCTTCATGCCCACGGCCTCGAACTGCTCCCTGGCCGCTTCGAGGAGGGGTCGGGCCCGAGCGAGATCCCCTGGCTCGCCCCGGCGGACATACATGAGGGCTTCGTCGTAATCGGCAATGGCCAGAAGCGGGCGAGCACCCTGCCCGCCGAGCACCCGGCGCGCCTCGCCAAACCAGACGAGCGCCTCGGCGTGGCGGCCCTGAAGAGCGGAGAGGCGGGCCAGGGCGAGGCGGCCGTCGACCGTAGGGCTGCGGAAGTCAGGGCCGACCACCTTCTCCCGAAGAGCTCGTTCCACGACGTCGACGTGGTCCAGGCGCTGGAAGAGCCAGAGGGCCTCGGCGGCATCGCAGGCCATCTGGGGGAAGGCGATCGTCCAGGCCGGGGCCCGCTCGAGCCACGGGACGAGAAGGCCCAGGAACCGGAGGGCCACGTCCTCCTGCCCGCGACGGGCGCCGATGCGAAGCGAGATCGCATGGATCCACCCCCGGGCCCAGCTGAGGGCAGGGTTCGTCGAGGCGGCAAGAGGCTCGAAGACGGCGGCGAGTTCCTCCCACCCTTCGTCCAGGGCCCGGCTCAGGTACTCCTGACCGAAGAGCGCCACGGAGACCGGCTGACCCACCCTGTCGGCCAGCCCCTGCGCCTGCTCCAGGGCATGGCGAGCCTCATCAAGGCGGCCCAGGCAGACATGGCAGTAGGCCAGGAACGACCAGCAACGTGCCGCCCGGAAGAACTGTCCCCGGGAGAGGGCGGCCTCCGCCTCCACCTTCAAGAGAGGGAGGGAGCGGGTGTACTCGCCGGCCTGCCCGATGAGGACGGCGAGGTTGGCGCTGGTGAGGACCTCGGCCCGGGAGGCGAAGACGCCCATCATGGGCCCCGGGGCCACGGGATCGAGGTCGGAGGCCTGGAGAATTCGGGCGGCCTCCCAACGCTCAGGGGTGTCGAGGGGGATGCCCGGGTCTTCGCGATCCTCGGCCGCTCGGCGCTCGAGGTCGAAGGAGATGAAGCGGGCCCAGGCCACGTCCCGCCGGGTCTCTGCGAACGTCAGCCCCTTTCGGGCCAGGACCCAGGCGTGGGGGTTGCTGCCCGCCATTCCACAGGCGTACATGGCCCCGGCCAGGTACTGGGCGGCGGGCTCGGTCCCCTCGGCGGCGGCGATGGCTTCTCCCGCCGCGGCTGCCACCTCGACCGCCTCCTCGAAGCTCCCCGCCCAAGCCAGGGCCACCGCCAGACGACCGAGGAGCCGGGGCCGGCGGGGATCGGCTTGGGGGAGGAGGTCGAGGGCCATGCGCAGGAGACCGGCTGCCTCCTCGTGGGCGCCGGTGGCCTCGGCGTGGTACCCCGCCTGGAGGGCCGGCCGGACGCCTCGTTCGGCTCCCGGCAGCCCGGCGCTGCGGCGGTACTGGGTGGCGATCTCCCCCGCCTGAGCGGGGGAAGGGTGCTCGCCGTAGGCCGCCTCGAGCGCCTCGGCTACCTTGCGGTGAAGGCGCACCTGCCGGGAGGGACTGAGCTCGGCAGAGAGCGTGTGACGGATGAGGGCATGGCTGAAGGCGTAGGCGTCGGGGGCCCCGGCGGGCTGGAGGAGCTGGGCGGCCAGGGCCTCGTCGAGGGCGTCGAGGGCGTCGGCCTCGCCGAGGTCGGCCACGGCGGCGACCACGTCGAAGCGAAAGGTGCCCTCGAAGACAGAGGCCACCCCGAGGAGGCGCGCCGCCTCCTTTGACAGGCGCGACATCCGCCGGCCGATCACCTCCCGTACCCCCTCGGGGATGCCCAGCTCCCGGATGGCCAGATCCGAGGCCCACCGCCCGTCCGGTCCCCGGTAGACCTTGCCTTCCTCGATGAGGTGGGCAAGGACCTCCCGCAGAAAGAAGGGGTTCCCGGCCGTTTCGGAGGCGAGGGCGGCCACCGCCGCCTCGGACACCTCGTGTTCGGCCAAAGTGGCGAGCAGCGTATGTACGGCCTCGGCCGGCAGGCCCTCGAGCCGCATGTGCTCGTAGCCCGTCCCTTGCCGCAACGTCGGGAGCGCCTCGGCGAGCGGGTGTGTCGGCACGAGTTCGACGTCCCGGTAGGTGCCGACGACGAGCATGGGGTTGCGACAGGCGAAGCGGGCCAAGTGGACGACCATGGCGATGGTGCCGCCATCGGCCCAGTGAAGGTCATCGAGGCAGAGAAGGAGGGGCACCCGCCGCGAGCGGGCGATGAGCAGCTGGACGACGGCGTCGAGGAGTCGGATCCGCTCCTCGTCGGGCTGGAGGGGGACGGGTTCGGGCAGGTCAGGGAGGACCTTCCTCAGGGCGGGAACAAGCCGAGCCAGAGGCGCCCCGCCCAAGCCGAGGTCGGTCCGGATCTCTTCGGGATCCGCGCTGAGCGCCCCTGACTCGATGGCCTCGGCGAATGGGGTGTAGGGGGGCACCCACTCGCCTCCGAGGCACGTCCCCCAGAGCACCTGGGCACCCTCCCCCGTGGCCTGGTCAGCCAGCTCCTCCGCCAGCCGGGTCTTTCCGATGCCAGGCTCGCCGGACAAGAAGACGAGCCCGCCCTGGCCCGAGGCGGCCTCGGCCAGCCGCCGGTGCAGGCGGAGGAACTCGCCATCTCGCCCCACGAAGGGCATCCGAGAGGGCGGAACGGCAGCGGCTGCCGTCTCCTCTTGTGCTGGGGAGCTCACCTCAGCTTCGGGCACACCTTCGAGCTGCCGGCGCCCCGGTTGAGGGAGAGCACTGGGACCAGGGACTTGGCTGGAGCGGGAGACAGCCGCGGAAGAAGCCGGAGTCCGCGTCCCCCGGGCCGAGGTGGGAGACGCCGATCGGGGCCAGGTCGGGGGCGGCTGCCACTCCACTTCCGGCTCGTGGCGCAGGATGGCCGTCTCCAGGCGGCGCAGCGCGGCGCTGGGCTCGATGCCGAGCTCCTCGCCCAGGCGGTACCGCAACTCTTGGTAGGCCCGCAGGGCCTCGGCTTGCCGGCCGGTTCGGTACAGAGCCAGCATCCGCTGAGCCCACAGCCGCTCCCGGAACGGTTGGGCCCGGGTGAGGGCTTCGAGCTCGGCGATCAGCTCGCTGTGGCGACCGCAGGCCAGGTCGGCCTCGATGCGGTGCTCGAGGGCCGCCAGCCGCTCCTCCTCCAGGCGAGCGCGCTCCGCCTCGGCGAAGGGGGCATGGACCACGTCGGCCAGGGCTGGGCCACGCCAGAGGGCAAGGGCGTCACCCAGCGCCGCCGCCGCGCCCTCGTGATCGCCGACGACCGAGAGGTCCCGGGCCCGGGCCGCCAGGGCCTCGAAACGCGCCGCGTCGACGGCGAGAGCATCGACCCGCAACAGGTACCCCGGGGGGCTGGTGACGAGGACGTCGTCCAAGCCGCCCTCCCGAAGAACCTTGCGCAGGCGCGACACGTAGACCTGCAGGGCCTGGGTGGCCCCGGCTGGAAGCGCTTCCCCCCAGAGGTCCTCGGCCAGGCTCTCTGAGGTGACCACCCGGTTGGCCGACAACACCAGGCGGGCCAAGAGGGCGCGCTCGCGGCTGCCGCCAAGGGCAAGTGCCCTGCCCCCCATGACGACCTCGAGCGGACCCAGGACGCGGAACTCCAAAGGCCTCTCCACCTCACAACACGCTACCCGTAAGTGTTCTCCGTCACTCCGGTCCAGCTGCGTGTGCGAGTCAGCTGCCTGTAAGCCGTTAGCAAGCGTTTCCGCAAGCGACCGCGCACATCATCCATCCCTGGGCTTCGAGAGGAGGCCGGATCGAGACTTGGCAGATCCCAGGGGCGCCGGCGGGGCGGGAGTGGCTGGCGGGTCGGAGGCAAGGAGGGCCCGGGGGTCGAAGCGGTCTCATCGCTGGGGCCGTGGTCGGAGGGCTCGGCCTCTCGCTCGTTCGCTGCCTACGGCGACGACGGGCGCTGAGCAGGCGGATCCGGGTGCTCGAGGTGCTCTCCCGGGAAGACGACCTCACCGGGCTGTACAACCGCCGCCACGTCGAAGAGCGCTTGGCCAGCGCCCTCAGTAGTGCCCGGCGCCATGGTCACGACCTCTCGATCCTGTTCGTCGACGTCGACGGCTTCAAGCGCGTGAACGACGAGCTCGGTCACCACGTGGGCGACGATGTCCTCCGAATGGTCGCCGAGCGGATCCGGCTCGGTCTTCGCAGCGAGGACGTCGTCGGGCGATGGGGAGGGGAGGAGTTCCTGGCCGTCCTGCCGATGACAGCCCTGTCGGGAGCGCTCGCCGTCGCCGAGCGGCTTCGCGCTGAGATCGCCAAGACGCCCGTGAAGGCTGGCGGGCATACCGTGGCAACGACGGTCAGCATCGGCTGTGCCGGGGATCGTGGCAACGACGTCGAGTCCTTGCTGCGGGAGGCGGACGACGCCCTCTTCCGGGCCAAGCAGGGGGGCCGGAATCAGGTCGGCACGCCCGAGCAAAGGACGTGCTGAACATCCCGAAGCCCGGTCGGAGCCCGTGCCGGTCAGGTCTCCGGTAAGGAGCGAGTAAGCGCTTCCGCAAGCGACCGCGCCGATGCTCTCCAATGCCCGGGCGTCCACCGGCGCTCCATTCCTGTGAGGCGAGTCTGGAGGATGCCATGACACGACGCTCTTTGACCTCGCTTGCCCGTCACCTCCTTTTGCCGCTGGCGGTGGCGGTGACCCTGGGGCTCGTGACCTACGCCCTGACCGCGTCGAACACCGTGCCCGTCACGAAGGCCGGCGCCGGGGCGGGAATCATCAGCGGCTATAGCGTGACCAATGTCCGTTACCAGCTCAACGCCACCGACCCTCGGAACATCGACTCGGTCACCTTCGACCTCGATACTGCCCCGCCGGGCGGATCCACCATCCGGATCAAGCTCCAATCCGGTGGGTCTTCCTGGTATGCCTGCACTTCGGTCGGGGCCGCGACCAGTTGCAACACCACCGCCCCCCAAGCAACGGCCGCAGCCGCCGATGAGCTCACCGTGGTGGTGGGCTAGGCCTCTGGGGATGCTCGCAGGAGCGGCGCGCCGGCACCGATGAACCCAGGGTGGGCGCGTCGCGGCTTTGGCCTTGGTCTCAGCCTGGGGCTGGCGTGGATGGTCTGGCCCACTCTCGGCCCGAGCCAGTTGGGCGGCCCCGCCACGTACGCCGTCGTCGCCGGGTCGAGCATGGCCCCCGCCCTCCGGGCCGGTGACCTGGTCCTCCTGCGCCGGTCTCCGAACTACGTCGCGGGGCAGATCGTCGGCTACCGGACGGCAGCTGGGAACCTGGTCTTGCATCGGGTCATGGGGCGGGTCGGAGAAGGCTACGTCTTCCAGGGCGACAACAATTCCTGGGTCGACCCCTATCTCCCCACCCGCCGCCATCTTGTCGGCCGACTGCGGTGGCGCATCGTCGACGCAGGCCTGGTCATCGAGTGGCTGCGAGCGCCACTTTGCGCCGCTCTCATCGTCGGGCTCGCCTCCTTTCTGGTCCTAGCTGGCCGCAGTCTGCGATCCGAGCGGGGGAGCCATGGCACCGGCCGCGCTGACGGCCAGGCCATGAGGGCCCGCCTCATCCTCACTTCAGTCGTCTGCATCGGGGCCCTCCTCGCCCTGGTGACCTTGGCGCTGACGGCCACGGTCCTGGTGCCGGAAACCAAGCTCGACGTCATCACCCGCCCGGCGCGCGCCAACGACCTCAAGCCGAGCGACTGTGTCGGCCTCGATCTCCAAGCGCTTGTGGTCGGGGCCGGCACGGTGCAGGGGTCATCGGCCAACGACCTGATCCTGACCAGCCCGAGTTCGGACCGCGTGCTTGGGCGGGGGAGAGACGATTGCCTGGTTGCAGGCGGGGGCGACGACGAACTCACCGGCGGCGCAGGCAACGACGTGTGCCTCGGTGGCCCGGGGACCGACGTCTACTCGGGCTGCGAGACAACCGTCGACTAAAACGTCGAAGGTTTCGGCCCCATCAAATCGGTTGCGGCGCTTCCGGCGCCCTGCCTACCCTCTGGCCCGCTGGGTTGTCTGGTTCCAACGCTCGCCGCTCTCCGTTGCGCCACCCGACGGACCACCGCGCTTCCCCCGCGCCGCTTCCCCCCATGCCAAGCGTCGTCGCGCTTCGTGGAGGTTCCGTGACCGAGACCATTCGCATCGAGACCATGCGCAACGAGACCATGCGCATCAAGCCGTGGGCCGATGAGGTGATCGACACCCTCGGCTTCGATCCCCGTTCCATCTACTGCGAGAAGTTCTGGCTGCCGACCCTGGGGCCCACGGCCCTGTTGTTGATGCGCCGGTTCGCCGTCTGCTTCGACGAGCATCCGGCCGGCACCGAGGTCGACCTGTCCGAGTTGGCCGGCTCGCTCGGGCTGAGCCCGGCCATGGGGCCCAACGGCCCGATCGGACGCACCCTCGGCCGCCTGGTGCAGTTCGACCTGGCCCAGGAGGCCGATGGGTGCATGGCCGTGCGCCGGAAGCTCCCGCCCGTCAACCGCCGCCATGTCCGCCGCCTGCCGCTCCCCATCCAGCGGGCGCATGAAGAGTGGGTGGCGGCTCAGCTGGCGGCGCCCCATCGGGAGGCGGAGCGGCGCAACTCGCGGCGCCTGGCCCTGACGCTGGTCGAGCTGGGAGAGGATCTCGGCACCACCGAACGGACGCTGGGCGCCGCCGGGTTCCACCCCACGGTGTGCCGCGAGAGCAGCGCCTGGGCGTGGGACCGTCACCGGCGAGCGCAGGCCGAGGTTCTGGCTCGGACCGAACCGGAGCCGCCCGTCGCCCGCCGTCCGGCGGCCTGATGAAACGGATTTCGCGCCGCCGGCGGTAGCGCGCTCGCGCTGGGCGTTCGGCGAGGAAAATTCGCCGAATTGTCCACTAGATTGGAGTGCCGGCCAGCTAGGGGAGGCGGCGGTGCGCAAAGTCTTGGCCGCGATCGCGGGTGTGCTCCTGTTCTGGAGCTTGTGCGTCCTCGCGCCCGCCGCCACCGCCCACGACGGCCACACCAACTGGTTCAAATGGCGGGAGCCGGAAGAGAGCTCCGATGTCTCGGGCCAGAAGGTGATGCTGCGGGCCAAGGTCACCTTCGAGGAACGCGTCAGCCGGTGGTCGCTCGAGATCCTGCCCCCCGACGGCTATGCCACCATGCCCAGCTGGGGCATCGTGTGCGAGAGCCTGGACAAGGACGAACGCTCGAAGACGGTCGAGATCGCCTGCGAGTGGAACTCCGCCACCTATCCCGACGGCAAGCCGTCACGCAATCACGCCTACCGGGCCCGGGTCAACGCCTGGAACGAAGAGGGCTCCTCCGCCTCCCAAGAGCAGCCACCGCAGGGCTCCAACGACCAACCCCCCGAGGGCGGCGGTGGAAGCGAAGGTGGCGGCGGCTCCGGTGGCGGATCGAAGAGCGACGAGACCACCACGTCGTCCACCAGCACCAGCACCAGTACCAGCACCACCAGCTCCACCAGCTCCACCACCACCACCACGACCACGACCACGACCCAGGGGAGCTCGGGCGCCAGCGAGAAGCATCAGAGCCCGTTCCGCACGCTGGTGGTGGCCAACCCGCCCGCCGCACCCGAGGGTGTCGCCCTGGCCTACGACAAGAAGGCGTCCCAGGTCACCGTCTCCTGGGAACCCAACTCCGAGCCGGACATCGCTCACTACATCGTCGAGGAACGCTTCGACTCGGGGGAGTGGTCGCTGGTGGCCAAGACCACGGACACCAGCTGGAAAGGACGGCTGGACGAGAAGGGCACGTACCGGTTCCGGGTGGCCGCGGCCCGCTACGTCGGCTCCCCCGAGCGCATCAAGGAAGGGCCCCGGCGGGAGCCCCAGTCCGGCCTCCGAAAAGTCGAAGCCGATCCGGGCAAGGACACCTCCGAGTCGACCGAGCCGGAGACGACACCGGCCAGCGGGAGGCGCCAGGACCAGGCCGAGGAGAACAAGAAGAAGAAGGGGGAGGACTCCAAGGAGCCGGAGACCACCACTTCGTCCACGGCGCCTCCTGAGTCGGTGATCGTGAACTACGGCGGGGGCGCCGATCCCGCCTCCACCTCCACCACCGGTGCCCAAGGCGGCCAGCCGGCGCCGTCGGGCCTGTCCGCCATCGAGCCCGGATCGCCGGGCTCCGTCCAGACCCGCTACGCCGACCCGCCCCGCCTGCCCGCGCCCGTCCCCCCCGAGCAGGCCTACGACCCGGGGTTCTCGCTGGCCCTCCCCTACCCCAAAGAGGTGCGCCTCGACATCGGCCCACCTCCCGAGCCCCCACCCCGGCTGCTCGGCACCGTCGCCCGGTTCGACTCCAACGAAGAGCAGCGCCGGGCCCTGGTCGGCGTCCTGGCCGGCGGTCTGGTGGTGTTCATCCTCTCCATGCAGGCGGCCTACCTCAACCGCCGGCCCCGGCCCATCGACCTGGCCGCCAGCGCCGACTGGGACTGACCGGCGCGGCCGGTAACCTGCCGCGCCATGGTGACGGCAGATCCCCGGCTCGAGACGGTGGCCACGTGGATCGCCGGGGCCCGATCCGTGGTCGCCCTGACCGGCGCCGGGATCTCCACCGACTCCGGCATCCCCGATTTCCGGGGCCCCAAGGGGGTGTGGACCACCAACCCGGCGGCCGAGAAGCTCTCCGAGCTCCGCTACTACATGGCCGACCGCGACATCCGGGTGGCGGCCTGGCAGGGCCGGCTCGAGCACCCGGCGTGGACGGCCGAGCCCAACGCCGGTCACCGGGCCCTGGCCGACTTCGAGCGGATGGGGCGGCTGGACACCCTGGTCACCCAGAACGTCGACGGGCTCCACCAGCAGGCCGGCTCCTCCCCGGACACGGTGGTCGAGATCCACGGGACGATCCGTGACGTGATGTGCATGGCCTGCGGGGAGCGGGCCCCCATGCAGCGGGCGCTCGACCGGGTGCGGGCCGGCGAGGACGACCCGCCCTGCCGCACCTGCGGGGGGATCCTCAAATCGGCCACCATCTCCTTCGGCCAGAGCCTGGTGGCCGAGGACCTGGAGCGAGCCCAGCGGGCGGCGGCCGGCTGCGACCTGTTCCTGGCCGTGGGCACGTCGCTCACCGTCTACCCGGTGGCCTACCTCCCGGAGGAGGCCCTGGCCGCCGGGGCCCGGCTGGTCATCGTCAACGCCGAACCGACGCCCTACGACCGGCGGGCCCACGCTACGTTCACCGAGCCCATCGGCGACGTCCTGCCCCGTCTCGTGGAACTTGTCACCGCCAGGCGGGAATGAGAGCCCCGCCGGCCGCCGTTGGTAATACCCGACCGGACAGGTAGCCTTTTGGCTACCGCTTGCGACCCGAGGAAGGCACCATGTCCAGCTTCCGCGAGCTACTCGCCGCCGCCAAGGCCGAGATCCGCGAAGTGACCCCCGCCCAGGCGGAGGCCGATCTCGGCCGCGTCGTCCTGCTCGACGTCCGGGAGGGCGACGAGTACGACCAGGGGGCCATCCCCGGGGCCGTCCACATCCCCCGGGGCTTCCTGGAGTCGCAGGTGGAGGGCAAGGTCCCCGACCGGGCCGCCCCCATCGTCGTCTACTGCGCCGGCGGCGCCCGCTCCGCCTTCGCCGCCCAGACACTGGGCGAGCTGGGCTACACCGACGTGGTTTCCATGTCCGGCGGGTTCAACCAGTGGAAGAACGAGGGTCGCAGCTGGGCCGTCCCCCAGACGCTTTCTCCCGATCAGCGCAACCGCTACCACCGCCACACCCTGCTGCCCGAGGTGGGTGAGGAGGGCCAGCAGAAGCTGCTCGCCTCCAAGGTGCTGCTGCTCGGGGCCGGTGGCCTGGGCTCCCCCGCCGCCCTGTACCTGGCCGCCGCCGGGGTGGGCACGCTCGGCATCATCGACATGGACGCGGTGGACGCCTCCAACCTCCAGCGCCAGATCCTGCACAACATGGACCGGCTCGGCGAGCGCAAGGTGGACTCGGCCAAGAAGACGATCACCACGCTCAATCCCGACGTGGACGTGGTGGCCTACGACGTGCGCCTGGCCGCCGACAACGTGCTGGACATCATCGACGGCTACGACGTCATCGTCGACGGCACCGACAACTTCCCCACCCGCTACCTGGTCAACGACGCCTCCCTGCTCAAGGGAATCCCCGTGGTGCACGGGTCGATCTTCCGCTTCGAGGGCCAGGCCACCGTCTTCGCCCCCTACGTGGGGCCCTGCTACCGCTGCCTCATCCCCGAGCCGCCGCCCCCGGAGCTGGCTCCCTCCTGCGCCGAGGCCGGGGTGCTCGGCGTGCTCCCCGGCATCGTGGGCTCGATCCAGGCCATCGAGGCCATCAAGGTGCTGCTCGGCCTGGGCGAGCCCCTCATCGGCCGGCTCCTGGCCTACGACTCGCTGGAGCAGACCTTCCGGACGTTCAAGGTCAACCGCGACCCGGCCTGCCCGGCCTGTGGCGACGGCGCCACCATCACCATCGCCGACTACGACGAGTACTGCCTCCCCCACGCCACCCTGGCCGACGGAAGCACCGTCGGCCACTGACCGACGGGCCCGAGCGAAGCGAGGAACAGCCCGTCGGAACGGGAAAGTGGTGGCGCCGTAGGCGCCGCCATGCAGTCGGGGGCACTCGGGGGCAGAGCCCCCGAGCTCACTTGTAGCTGGAGGCGAGGGCGATCAGGTAGACGGATGACGACACCATCACGGCCAGGAACAGGCGGCGGATGGCGGCCGGCGACATGGACCGGGCCGCCCGGGCGCCCACGAAGGAACCGAAGAGCCCGCCGGGGATGAGCCAGGCCAGCCCGACCCAGTCGATGTTGCCCAGGAACAGGTGCAGGACACTGCCGGCCAGGCTGGCCACCAGGATGGCGAAGAGCGAGTTGGTGATGGCCATCGAGCGGGGAATCCGGCCCACGCTCACCATCAGCGGGACGATGAGGAAGCCGGCGCCGACCCCGAAGATGCCCTTCAGGAACCCAATCACGGCCCCGCCCCCGACCGCCCCCGACAGCTCGGTCGGGCCCATCTCGACCCGGGGTACCGGTTCGATCTCCGGCTCGGCGGCGGTGGCTTCAACGCCTTCCACTGACACCTGCAGCGGCGGGGCGGCCGGCACGGTGAGCGGACGGCGGGCCTGGGGCCAGGCCAGGGAGATGCCCGCCACGCAGGCGGTGAACAGGCCGAGGGCGAGGGTGAGGGCCTGGTCGGCGAGGGCTTCGGCCAGCCCGGCGCCGACCATGGCCCCGGCCGCCGCCGCCACCCCGATGAACACCACCAGTCGCCGGTCGGCCAGACCGAGGCGCAGGTGGACGAAGGTGCCCCACCCGCCCATGACCATGAGGTAGACGAGGCCCGTTCCCACCGCCACCTGGGGATCGGCGCCCGCCGCCAGCAGCAGCACCACGGTGGCGAACCCGCCGCCGGCTCCAAGCAGGCCGGCCAGCACGCCGGTGAGGCACCCGACGGCCAGGAGCAGGACCCCTTCGCTCACGGCCGGGAGGGTGACCTGTCGGGCGGCAGTGTCGGGCGAAGTCGGGCAAAGGCGAGCGGGGAGTCGAGCGGGTCGGTCACGCTGCGCAATACAGTACGGCCGAACCCCGGAGGCACCGATGATCTTCACCCAGTACTACCTCGACTGTCTCTCCCAGGCGTCGTACCTCATCGGAGACGAGGCCTCCGGCCGGGCCGCGGTGGTCGACCCCCGCCGGGATGTCGGCGAGTACCTGGCCGACGCCGCCGCCGCCGGTCTGGCCATCGAGCTGGTGGTGGAGACCCACTTCCACGCCGACTTCGTCTCCGGCCATCTCGAGCTGGCCCGTCAGACGGGAGCGGAGATCGCCTACGGGGCCGCCGCCGAACCCGACTTCCCCCACCGGAAGCTGGCCGACGGCGAACGCATCGTCCTGGGCCGCGTCGCCCTCGACGTGCTCGCCACCCCCGGCCACACGCCCGAGTCGGTCAGCGTCGTGGTGTGGGAGGACGTCGACCACGAGGTGCCCTTCGGCGTCCTCACCGGCGACACGCTCTTCATCGGTGACGTCGGGCGCCCCGACCTCCTCTCCGCTGCCGGCCTGAGCTCGTCGGACCTGGCCCGGCACCTCTACCGGTCGCTGCACGACAAGCTCCTCCGCCTCCCCGACGCCACCCGGGTCTACCCGGCCCACGGCGCCGGCTCCTCCTGTGGCAAGAACCTCTCCAGCGCCACGGTGTCCACCATCGGCGAGCAGCGGGTGGCCAACTACGCCCTGGC
Organism: Acidimicrobiia bacterium; assembly: GCA_044867425.1. GTDB lineage: Bacteria > Actinomycetota > Acidimicrobiia > IMCC26256 > BP-133 > CAWBJP01. Next base: position 59,393 of record JBIOUX010000178.1, read on the forward strand.
CTTCCCCGACGAGGACGCCTTCGTGGCCGCGGTGACCGCCGACCAGCCCGCCGCCCCCGCCTACTTCGGCTACGACGCCGCCCGCAACAAGCAGGACCGCCCGCTGCTCGACGAGTCGCCACCTCCGGCGCTTCCCCTGGACGAGGTGTGCCGGCTGCAGGCCGCCGGGGCGACGGTGCTCGACACCCGGGAGCCGGCCGACTTCGCCGCCGGGCACGTGGCCGGGTCCATCAACGTCGGCCTGTCGGGCCGCTACGCCGAGTTCGCCGGTTCCGTGCTCGACCCCGACACCGACCTGATCCTGGTCACCGACCCCGGCCGGGAGGCGGAAGCCAAGACCCGCCTGGCCCGGATCGGGTTCGACCGGGTCGTCGGCCACCTCGCCGAGCCGGCCGCCGCCCTCACCACCACGCCGGAGGCGGCCCGGCGGGCGTCCCGCCTGGATGTGGACCAGCTGGCGGCGGCCCGCTCCCAGGTCGACCCCGCCCTGGTCGACGTGCGCAACCCCGGGGAGGTCAACGCCGGGCTGATCCCGGGGGCGGTGCCCATCCCCCTCGGCCAGCTGAAGGCCCGGCTCGGCGAACTCGACCGGGACCGGCCCACCGTCGTCTACTGCGCCAGCGGTTTCCGCTCCTCCATCGCCGCCAGCCTGCTCCGGGCGGTCGGCTTCCCCGACGTGTCCGACCTGAAGGGCGGCTACAACGCCTGGTCGGCCCGCCACCCGGCGGCGTCCACCACCTGATCGTCGCCATCAGCTCCGGCGGCGCCGGCTCCGGGCCGGCTCCTGCTTTCCGTCAGGTTTCTCGAAGCTGGAGAGCACCTCGACCAGGGTGCGGACCCCGAACCCGGTGCCGCCCTTGACGAGGTAGCCGTCGTCGGCCGGGGCCCGGGCGGGCCCGGCGATGTCCAGGTGGGCCCAGGGCACGTCGCCGGCGAACTCCGAGAGGAACAGCCCGGCGGTGAGGGCGCCGGCGTAGCGGGTGCCGGTGATGTTCTTCAGGTCGGCGATCTCGGACTCGAGGTCCTTGCGGTAGGACTCGGGCAGCGGCAGGTGCCACACCGGTTCCCCCGCCCGTTCGGCCGCGGCTCCCACCTGGTGCACCCAGGAATCGTGGTTGCCCATGAGCCCCGCCACCTTCAGGCCGAGGGCGACCACGCACGCTCCGGTCAGGGTGGCGAGGTCGATGACGGCATCGGGCGATTCCTCCACCGCCAGCGACAGCCCGTCGGCCAGGATGAGGCGGCCCTCGGCGTCGGTGTTGAGGACCTCGACCGTCTTGCCGTTGCGGATCTTGAGGACGTCACCGGGCTTGATGGCCCGTCCGCCGGGCATGTTCTCGGTGGTGGGCACGAAGGCGATGACCTTGGTGTGGACGCCGGCCTGGCGCAGCACGGACATGGCCCCGATCACGGCCGCCGCCCCCGACATGTCGGTCTTCATGGTCTCCATGCCTTCGGCGGTCTTGATGGACAGGCCACCGGAGTCGAAGGTGATGCCCTTGCCCACCAGCGCCACCGTGCCCCGGGACCGGCCCTTGGGCTGGTAGGTCAGCTTGATGAGCCGGGGCGGCTGTTCGGAGCCGAGCGACACGCCCAGCAGGCCGCCCAGGCCCTCGTTGGCGATGGCCACCTCGTCGAGGATCTCGATGTCGAGCCCGCCCTCCTCGGCCGCCCGCTGCGCCTGGTAGGCCAGCGCGGTGGGGGTGAGCGTGCCCGCCGGCTCGTTCACCAGGTCCCGGGCCCAGGCCACGGCCCGGGCCACCGCCGCCCCCCGCTCCAACCCGGCCTGCACGGCGGCGTCCCGGGTCCCGAGCACGACCACCCGCTCGGTGGTATGCGGCTCGCCCTTGCCCTTGTAGCGCAGGAACCGGTACGTGCCCAGGGCGAACCCCTCGGCCAGGGCCTGAGCGGCGGCTCCGGGGTCCGTACCCGCCGGCGCGGCATCAAGGAGGGTGGTGGCGACGGTCTTGGCCTTGGCCGCCTTGCGGGCCAGGGCGGCGGCCCCCCGGCGGAGTCCATCCAGGGTGAGCGTGTCCTTGGGTCCCAGGCCGACGAGGACGGCGGCCGAAGCGCCGAGCCCGTTGGCCGGGACGAGCAGCGCCTCGTCGGCCTTGCCGTCGAAGCCCGCCTCCGCCATGAACTCGGCCAGCCGGCCGCCCAGGGCCGTGTTGACCGCCCTGGCGCCGGCGCCCAGCGTGCGGCCGGCGAACACGGGGACGGCCAGGAGGTCCGCCCTGGCCTTGGCCGGCGAGGTGGTGGCGAGGGAGAAGGTCACGGACACGGCGAGCTCCTTCAGTCGGTGCGACCCGGGGTCGGGGCGTCCCCGGTACGACCCGGGGTCGGGGTGTCCCCGATACGAACAGGGCGGAACGTGCCTTCCTGCCACCGGGCCATGGTGTAGACGAGGTCGGCCAGGCGGTTCAGGTAGGGCACGACATGGCTTACTGCGACATCGGGGGACACCCCCGAACCCCCGGGCAACCATCCGTCCCGGGCGGCGGCGACGGCGGCCCGCTCGGCCCGCCGGACCACGGTGCGGGCCAGGTCGAGGGCGGCGGCGACCCGGTTCTCGCCGGGGAGGACGAACTCGGTGGGCGGCGTGTAGCGGGCGGTGAGATCGTCGATGAGGGGCTCGAGGCGTTCGACCATCTCGGATGTGACCACGGACACCTCGGGGGTCAGCTTGCGGCGGTTCTCGGGGGCGGTGGCCAGCTCGGCGCCGGCGACGAAGAGCTCCCGCTGGAGCCGGATCAGGAGCTCGGCCAGCTCCGAGCCGGGCTCGGCCTCGGCCCGGGCCAGGCCCAGGGCGGAGACGGCCTCGTCGACCTCGCCGTAGGCGGCCGGACCGGCGGTGTCCTTGCCCACCCGTCCGCCGTAGAGGAGGCCGGTGGATCCGTCGTCGCCCTTGCGGGTGTAGACCTTCATGGCAGGGCCGGGAGTCTACGCCGCCCCCCCCATGGCGGCCGACCCCAGAGCCGGAGCTCGGCCGGGTGCCCACTACCCTTCGTTGCACCATGGCCAGCTTCCTCGACACGCTGCGGGAGCGCGTCGTCATCTTCGACGGCGCCACCGGCACCAACCTCCAGCCCCTGCCGCTCGGGCCCGACGACTTCGGCGGGTCCACCCTCGAGGGCTGCATGGAGGTGCTGGCCGTCACCCGGCCCGACGTGATCGCCGATCTCCACCGCTCCTTCTTCGACGTCGGCGTCGACGCGGTGGAGACCGACACGTTCGGCGCCTTTCCCGTCGTCCTCTCCGAATACGGGATCCCAGGTCGCACCTTCGAGCTCAACCAGGCCGCCGCCCGCATCGCCCGGGAGGTCGCCTCCGGCTACGCCACCCCCGACCGCCCCCGGTGGGTGGTGGGTTCCATGGGGCCGGGCACCAAGCTGCCGTCGCTCGGCCAGATCGACTTCCTCGCCCTGCGCGACGGTTACCAGGCCCAGGCCGACGGGCTGCTGGCCGGGGGCGTGGACATCCTGCTGGTGGAAACGGTCTACGACCTCCTTCAGGCCAAGGCCGCCCTCGTCGCCTGCCGGCGGGCCATGGCCGCCGCCGGCCGGGAGGTACCGCTCATGGTCCAGGTGACCATGGAAACGACGGGACGCATGCTGGTGGGCAGCGAGATCGGCGCCGCCCTCACCGCCCTCGAGCCCATGCGGCCCGACGTCCTCGGGCTCAACTGCGCCACCGGGCCCAAGGAGATGACCGAGCACCTGCGGCACCTCTCCCGCTACGCCCGGACATTCCTGTCCTGCCTGCCCAACGCCGGACTGCCCTCGGTGGTGGAGGGCCGCACCCACTACGACCTCACCCCCGAGGAGCTGGCCGACGCCCACGACCGCTTCACCTCCGAGTTCGGCCTCAACGTGGTCGGCGGCTGCTGCGGCACCACCCCGGAGCATCTCCGCCAGGTGGTGGAGCGCGTCGGGGGCCGGGAGCCCAAGCGCCGGGAGCCGGTGGTCGAACCGGGCTGCGCCTCCATCTACACCGCCGTGCCCTTCGCCCAGGACGTGTCCTTCCTCTCCATCGGCGAGCGCACCAACGCCAACGGGTCCAAGAAGTTCCGCGACGCCATGCTGGCGGAGGACTGGGACACCTGCACCCAGATGGCCCGGGAGCAGGTGAAGGAAGGTGCCCACGTCCTCGACGTGTGCGTGGATTACGTGGGCCGCGACGGGGTGGCCGACATGCACGAGATCGCCTCCCGGTTCGCCACCCAGGCCGCCATCCCTCTCGTGCTCGACTCCACCGAGCCGCCGGTCCTCGAGGCCGGGCTCCGGCATGTGGGCGGGCGGGCGGTGCTCAACTCGGCCAACCTGGAGGACGGCGACGCCCCCGGCTCCCGCTGCGACCGGGTCTTCAGCCTGGCCCGGGAGTACGGGGCGGCCGTCATCTGTCTCACCATCGACGAGGAGGGCCAGGCCCGCACGGCCGACTGGAAGGTGCGGGTGGCCAGGCGCATCCACGACCTGGCCGTGGAGCGTTACGGCCTGGAGCCCTCCGACCTCATCTTCGACGCCCTCACCTTCCCCCTGGGCTCGGGCCAGGAGGACCTGCGGCGGGACGGCATCGAGACCATCGAGGCCATCCGGCGCATCAAGACCGAGCTGCCCGGCGTCTATACGGTCCTCGGTGTCTCCAACGTGAGCTTCGGCCTCAAGCCGGCCACCCGCCACGCCCTCAACTCGGTGTTCCTCCACGAGTGCGTGGAAGCCGGCCTCGACGCCGCCATCGTCCACGCCGCCCGGATCATGCCCATGCACCGCATCGACGAGCGGGCCCGGGAGCTGGCCCTCGACCTCGTGTGGGACCGGCGCCGGCCCGACTACGACCCGCTCACCGAGCTCATGGCCGCCTTCGCCGACACCGAGGCGACGGCCGTCGAGCGGGAGGACCGCTCCGGCTGGCCGGTAGAGAAGCGCCTGGAGACCCGCATCGTGGACGGGGAGCGCGATGGGTTGGAAGCCGACCTGGACGAGGCCCTGGCCGGAGGCCGGCCGGCCCTGTCCATCATCAACGACGTGCTGCTGGCCGGGATGAAGACGGTCGGGGACCTGTTCGCCTCGGGCGACATGCAGCTGCCCTTCGTGCTCCAGTCGGCCGAGACGATGAAGACGGCGGTGGCCCACCTCGAGCCCCACATGGAGCGGGCCGAAAGCGGGGGGAAGGGCCGGGTGGTGATCGGCACGGTCAGGGGCGACGTGCACGACATCGGCAAGAACCTGGTCGACATCATCCTCACCAACAACGGCTACGAGGTGGCCAACCTGGGCATCAAGGTGCCGCTCCACGACTTCGTGGAGAAGGCCCGGAACTGGGAGGCCGACGCCATCGGCATGAGCGGCCTACTGGTCAAGAGCACGCTCATCATGCGGGAGAACCTCGAGGAGCTGAACGCCCAAGGCCTGTCCCACATCCCCGTCCTCCTGGGCGGCGCCGCTCTCACCCGCAACTACGTGGAGCGCGACCTGCGGGAGGTCTACGAAGGCCGGCTGTTCTACGGCAAGGACGCCTTCGAGGGCCTGCGCACCATGGAGAAGCTGATGGAGGGCAAGCGCACCGGGGAGCTCGACCCCGAGTTCGGCCGGGCTCCCGGTGGCCGCCAGCTCCCGCCCCGGAAATCGCAGCGGGAGGGCGAAGAACCGGCCGAAGCCCCGGACCGCTCGGCGGTGGCCACCGACAACCGGATCTTCACCCCGCCCTTCCTCGGTTCCCGGGTGTCGAAGGGCATCTCCCTCGACGACATCGCCGGCTACCTCAACGAGACCGCCCTGTTCCGCAACCAGTGGCAGTTCCGTCCCGAGGGGGGTGAGCCCGATGCCGACTTCAAAGCCCGCATCCGTCCCGTGCTGCGCGACGAGCTGGCCAAGGCCAAGGCCGGCGGCACGCTGGTGCCGGCCGTGGCGTGGGGTTACTTCCCGGTCAACGGCGACGGCCAGGACCTGGTGGTGTGGACGGACGAGGACCGGCGCACCGAGCGGATGCGGTTCCACTTCCCCCGCCAGCGCAAGGAGCCGTGGCACTGCATCGCCGACTTCTTCCGCCCGGTGACCTCGGGCCAGGCGGACTACGCCGGCTTCTCGGTGGTGACCATGGGTGAGGTCGCCTCCGAGCACTCGGCCAAGCTCTTCGCCGGCGACCGCTACCAGGAGTACCTGTTCTTCCACGGCCTGTCGGTGGAGATGGCCGAGGCCCTGGCCGAGTACTGGCACCGGCGCATGCGGGAGGAGTGGGGCTTCGCCGACGAGGACGGCCCGTCCCTGGCCGGCCTGTTCCGCCAGCAGTACCGCGGGTCGCGCTACTCGTGGGGCTATCCCGCCTGCCCGGATCTGGAGGACCAGGCCAAGGTGGCGGATCTGCTCGACATCGGCCGCATCGGCGTGACCGTCTCCGAGGAGTTCCAGCTCCATCCCGAGCAGACGACGTCGGCCATCGTCGTCCACCACCCCGAGGCCAAGTACTTCATCGCCTAGAGCACACAGCAACAACGAAAAGAGGCGCTCATGTGCGAGGGCACAACCGCCATCATCACCATGGTCTCCTTCTCGGTGACCACGCTCATCTGTTGCGCTGTCGCCGAGCTGCTCCGGCATTTCCGGAGCGAAGGACACCCGCCGCCGCCTGAAGCGGCGTAGCCCTACTGGCGGGCGATGCCTTCCATGAGGGACTGGCCGCCACCGCCGTCGACGTAGATCTTCTGCCCGGTGACGTAGCCGGCGGCTTCGGAGACGAGGAAGCGCACCACCCCGGCCACGTCCTCGGGG